>NZ_JBITJU010000038.1:0-58648 GCF_044460355.1 Kribbella sp. NPDC050124 | reverse complement strand
GTTGGTGTCGGGTCCGGGTGTCTGCGCATATCAACCCCCCCACAACCCCACCCCCCCCCCCCCCCCCCCCCCCCCCCCCCCCCCCCCCCCCCCCCCCCCCCCCCCCCCCCCCCCACGCCCGGTTCAGCGCAGCCGGCGCAGCGCCTGGTCGAGCCGCTCGACACCCCGGACGATTTCCTCGGGCGTCGCGGCAGCCACGTAGCTGAGCCGAAGATGCCGCGTCGATCCGCCCGGGAGGTGGAACGCACTTCCGGGACTGACCGAGACCGAGTGCCGCAGGGCTTCGGCCGTGGCTTCGTCGTCCGGTACGCCGTCGGGCAGTGAGGTCCAGACGTGATAGCCGCCGGGCCGGGCAGCGTGCACGGTCAGGTACGGGCAATGCTCCGCCAGGCTTCGTGTCGTCGTCTCGCGGCGGTCCCGTAGCGCAGCCGCCAGCCGGCGCAGATGCGTCGCGTACGACGGCGCCGTCATCAACTCCAGCGCGGTCTCCTGCATCGGCCTGGGGACGAAGAAACTGTTGATCACATGGGTGGCGCGGAGCCGCTCGAACGCCATGCCGCGCGCAGTCAACGCCGAGATCCGCAGACTCGGCGACGCCGGTTTCGTCAACGATCGGATGTGGACGACGTGACCGTCCGGATCGTCGGCAGCCAATGGTTGCGGCAGATCGGGAGCGTCGCTGTGCACCAGGCGACGCGTGAAGTCGTCCTCGATGACAAACGCCCCGGCAGCTCGTACGGCGTCCATCAGCTGCGCCCGCCTCCCGGGCGCGAGGACTGCACCGGTCGGGTTCTGGAACAGCGGCTGGACCACCAGCACGCGTGCACCCGAACTCGCGAACGCCTCCTCGAGCAACTCCACTCGTACGCCGTCCCCGTCAACCGGGGCGCCGACACAACGCACCCCGGCAGCACCCGCCGCGGCCAACGTTCCCGGGTACGTCGGTGACTCGACGAGCACACTGCCACCAGGGTCGGTCAGGGCTCTGAGCGCCGTGGCCAGCGCGGTTTGCCCACCCGAACTGATCAGCACATCGTTCGCACCGAGCGGCCCGTCCCGACCGGCGATGTCCGCGGCGAACCAGGCCCGGAGCTCGGGAATCCCATCCGCCGGCGCACGCGTCCAGGTCCCCGGTCGACGTCCTGCCCGTCCCATCGCGTCAGCCAGCGCCTTGCTCGGCTGGAGCGATTCGTGCAGGTAGCCCGTCGACAGGTCGACCACTTCGTCCGCCGGTTTCGCGAGCATTCGCATCATCGCGGTGATCGACGGCCGCTCACCGGTCAGAGCGTGCTCTTGCCAGGACAGGTCAGCCGCAACCCGAGCTCGGCGCGGCCCTCGATCGCTGACGAAGACGCCAGCGCCCGGCCGCGAGACCACCGCGCCCTCGGCAGTCAGCACGGTCACCGCCCGGGAAAGAGTGACCGGGCTGATGCCCCACCGCTTGACCAGCAGCCGGCTCGAGGGCAGTCGATCCCCCGGGCTCGACGCGGCCGCCTCGGCCCGCAACCGCCCGACGACAACATCCAAACTGCTATCGTCGTTCATGACGATACAGAATAGCGCTACCGCTCCTGACCGAGAAGCGATATCGACCGCGCGCGGGGGCACCGTCGCCGCGTTGCTCGGGGTGGCGTCCTTCTCGCTGAGCGCGCCGGCCACGGTCTGGGCCACGCAGGGCATGGGTCCGTGGACGGCGACCGGCGTACGTGGACTGCTGGCCGGGATGCTCGCGATCGCGCTGCTGGCCGGCCTGCGGGTCCCGCGGCCTCGTCGCGAGGACCTTCGGGGGTTGCTGGTCGTCACCGGCGGTTGCGTGATCGGGTTCCCGCTGCTGTCCGCGCTGGCCTTGCAAACGTCGACGACCGCGCACACGGCGGTCGTGACCGGTCTCTTGCCGATAGCAACGGCTTCGGCGGCGGCGCTGCTGACTCGGCGCACGCTGTCGTGGAGGTTCTGGACGGCTGCCGTCATCGGTGCCGCGGCTGTCGTCGTGTTCACGTTCACCCGGCACCACGGCGCCGTCTCGATCGCCGACCTCTACCTGGTCGCGGCGCTGATCGTCTGCGCGCTCGGGTACGCCGAGGGCGGTCGCCTGGCCGGACACCTCCCCGGCTGGCACGTCATCGCCTGGGCCGTGGTGCTCGCCCTGCCGATCAGCCTCGCCATCACGCTGATCGCCGCACCTCTGGAACCGATCGACCTGAGCCCGATCAGCCTCGTGGGACTGGCCTACATCGCGGGGATATCGCAGCTCGGCGGCTTCGTGGTCTGGTACCGCGGGATGGGGATCATCGGGGTGGCCAAGGCGAGTCAGCTCCAGTTGGCCCAGCCCTTGCTGACTCTCGTGTGGTCCGTTCTCCTGATGGGCGAACACCTGCCGGTGGCGGCTCCGATCACGGCAGTCGTCGTACTGCTGTGCATCGTCGTGACACAGCGGTCGCGGTAGTTTCAGGGCATGGCAGCGGCGGGAGAGACGATCTCGATCGACCAGGCGCGGCGGATCGCGCTGACTGCGCAAGGCTTCGCCGAGCCGCGGCCGGTCCGGGCCGACGTCAGGCATCTCCGGCGAGCCATTCAGCGGATCGGCGTCCTGCAGGTCGACTCGGTGAACGTGCTGTGCCGCTCGCACTACCTGCCGCTGTTCGCCCGACTCGGGTCCTACCCACGGACCACGCTCGACCGGATGTCGTGGGGTCCGGACCGGGACCTGTTCGAGTACTTCTGGGGACACAAAGCGAGCCTGATCCCGCTGACCAGCTACCCCTTGTTTCGTTGGCGAATGCGTGCCGCCGAGCGCCAGGACTGGGCCGCAGCCGACCTGGATCCCGGGCTCACCGCGCCGTGGTCCGTCGTCACCGGCATGCGCAGGCTGACCAAGGAACGGCCCGGGTACGTCGACGACGTGCTCGCCCTGGTCACCGAACGCGGGCCTGTCACGGCCGGCGAGGCCAGTCCGGACGGGGTACGGCGGAAGCGCACCGACCCGGACCCGGATCCGAGCACCGGGAAGATGTGGAACTGGCAGGACGCGAAGATCGCGATCGAGTACCTGTACTGCTCGGGTCAGGTGACGATCGCGGGCCGGCGCAACTTCGAGCGGCTCTACGACCTGACCGAGCGGGTCCTGCCACCGCAGCCGGAGCTGAGCGCCGAGGAAGCTCGCCGGGACCTGGTCCGGATCTCGGCCCGGACGCTCGGGATCGCCACGGCCCGCGAGCTGTGCGGCCAGGGCGGCAGCGGGCACTTTCCGTTGCCTGCAGCAACCGCGAGGCAGGTGATCGGTGAGCTGGTCGATGCCGGCGAGCTGGTGCCGGTTCGCGTGGACGGCGTACCGCAGCAGAGCTATCTGTGGTCCGCAGCCGAGGACCGGCCGGTCCAGGCACGGGCGCTGCTGTCGCCGTTCGACACCCTGATCTGGAACCGGGACCGGACGCATCGGCTGTTCGACTTCTTCTACCGGATCAGCATCTACACGCCCGCGGCGCAGCGCGTGCACGGCTACTACGTGCTGCCGTTCCTGCTGGGCGATCGGATCGTCGCGCGGGTCGATCTCACAGCGGATCGCCGGAACTCGGCCCTGGTCGTCCCGACGGTGACCGCGGAGGACGGCGTACCCGACATCGTCGAACCACTGCGGGACGAGCTCGACCTGATGGCTCGCTGGCTGGAGCTCGACCGGGTGCTGGTGACCGCGGACGGCAAGCTCGGCCAAGCTCTGGCCCGCGCATAGCACCGCAGGTCCGGGGCACCGGGCCGGTAGTGCAGCCGATGTGAGCGGGAGACGAGATGAAGATCGGATACTTCCTGTCCAGTGAGGAGTACGCCCCGGCCCAGCTGATCGAGCAGGCGCGGCTGGCCGAGGAGGCAGGGTTCGACGGGCTGTGGATCAGCGATCACTTCCATCCCTGGAACGACGAGCAGGGTGAGAGCGCGTTCGTCTGGTCGACCATCGGGGCGATCTCCCAGGTCTGCGAACTGCCGGTGACCACCGCGGTCACCTGCCCGACCGTGCGGATCCACCCCGCGATCATCGCCCAGGCGGCAGCGACCAGCGCGGTGTTCCTGAACGGCCGGTTCACCCTCGGCATCGGTACGGGCGAAGCACTCAACGAACACGACCTCGGCAGCGTCTGGCCGACGGTCGACGTACGCCTCGAGATGCTCGAGGAAGCCGTCGAGATCATGCGCCGGCTGTGGACCGAGGACGGTTTCGTCACGCACCACGGCAAGCACTACACGGTCGACACCGCCCGGATCTACACCCGCCCGGAGACGCCGCTGCCGATCTACATGTCCGGGTTCGGGCCGGAGGCAACCGATGTCGCGGCGCGGATAGCGGACGGTTACATCACCACGTCGCCGGATGCCGAACTGCTCCAGCGCTTCCGCGACAACGGCGGCGGCGACAAGCCCGCGCAGGTCGGGCTCAAGGTCAGCTACGCGCCGACCGAGGAAGAGGGCATCGAGCAGGCGCACCGGATCTGGCGGAACGCGGGTCTGCCCGGTGAGCTGGCGCAGGTGCTGCCGTCGCCGCGGCACTTCGAGCAGGCCAGTCAACTGGTGACGAAGGAGTCGACCGCGCAATCGGTCGCCGCGGGGTCGAAGCCGGACGTGCATATGGACGCGTTCCGGACCTACATCGACGCCGGCTTCGACGAGATCTATGTGGCCAACATGGGCCCGCACTCGGTCGACATGATGAACCTCTACCGCACCGAGGTGCTCCCCGAGCTACGCCGAATCGCTCGCTAGTAGGTCGACGGCGACTCTGAGATCGTCGACGAAGAGTGCGAAGTCGCGGCGGTACTCTCTCGACCGGACCACCGCTGAGGGATGTACCGTCGCGAGCGCGGATCGGCCGTCGGGGAGTTGCTGCGGCAGACCGCGCTGTTCCGTGACTTTGAACCCGGTTCCGAACACTGCACGGGCCGCGACCGCGCCCAGAACCACAATGAGAGCAGGCCTCACCACTTCCAGTTCGCGCTCCAGCCACGGATGGCACGCAGTGATGTGACCGGCGGACGGGGTCTTGTGGATCCGCCGCTTGCCCTGCCGTTCGAAGCGGAAGTGCTTGACCGCGTTGGTCAGGAACACCGACGAGCGATCGATCCCCGCCTCCGCCAACGCCTTGTCCAGCAGGCGTCCGGCCGGTCCGACGAAGACATGCCCTTCCTTGTCCTCCACGTCACCCGGTTGTTCACCGATCAACATCATCCGCGCCCTCGCCGGTCCTTCCCCCGGTACGACACGCTCGGCGTCCTCGACGAGGTCGCAACCACGACACTCGGGCAACGTCGCGGTGACCTTCCGCAGACCGCCGTCGTGCGGCACCCATTGCGACGCGCCAGTGAACTTTGTCACGGCCCGCCGGTGCCCAGTTCAAACACCTGTAACACCTCAGGGGTTGAAAGCGACGGCCGAGTTTGATCTGGTGGAGGTAAGTGGTTCAGCCTTGACGCCACTCCTGCAGGACGACACACGACGAGGTCCCTCACCGTGACGATCGCACCTGTAACACCTCCCGACTGCAAGCAGCGCATCGCCGAAACCACTCACGACCTGCTGATCGAGGCCGACAGCACCCCGGACCCACGCCACCAGGAACTGCTCGACGAAGTCGTGCTGCTGAACGCGCCGGTGGCCCGGTCGATCGCCTCGCGCTACCACAGCAAGGGCGTCGATCCCGACGACCTCGAGCAGGTCGCGTACCTCGGGCTCGTGAAGGCCGCGAACGGCTACCGGCTCGACGCGTCCACAGCCTTCCTGTCGTACGCCGTACCGACGATCCGGGGCGAGCTGAAGCGGTACTTCCGCGACTGCGCCTGGACCGTCCGCCCGCCGCGTCGGGTCCAGGAGATGCAGGGCTCGATCGCCGCCGCCGAGCCGGAGCTGACCCAACGGCTGGGGCACGTCCCGACGGATGAGGAGACCGCCGCAGCGCTCGGCACCGACGCCGGCGAAGTGATCGAGGCGGCGTCGGTTCGCGGCTGCTTCACCACACTGTCCCTCGACGCGCCTGGCACAGTTGACGGCGGCACCAGCCTGCTCGACACGGTCGCCGACTCCGAGGACGGCTACGACCTGGTCGAGAACGTCCACACCTTGACGCCGGCAGTCGCCTCGCTGGGTGACCGGGACAAGCGCATCCTCGAGCTCCGGTTCCGCAACGGGCTCACTCAGGAAGAGATCGGCAACGAGCTCGGCGTCAGCCAGATGCAGGTCTCCCGGCTGCTGCGCAGCATCCTGGATCGCCTGCGCAGCGAGCTGTCGACGACGATGGCCAAGTAGCGCTATCGGCCCACGGCCTTCGCCAGCTGGGCCTTGGTCATCTTCGAGCGGCCCTTCACGTTCTTCTGCTTGGCCTCGTTGTAGAGCTGTTCCTTGGTGCGACCCTGGGAGCCGCTGTGGGAGCGGAGCCCGCCGCGGCGGCTCGAGGACATGTCGTGGGTGGAGCTGCGGCTCTTCTCCTTGGCCTCGCCGGACCGCGCGCGCTCCTTGTTCACGGTGCGGGCCGCGATCTCCTCCGCGGTGTCCTCGCTCCGGCCACGCTTCTTCAGCCCGGCCTTGATGTGCTCGTACTGCCGCTCACGCTTCGGGCTCGATCCTGCAGGCATTGTCTGCTCCTTTCACACCGTCTGCCCGGTACCCGATGCCCGCACACCACATTCACGCCTTCCCGAGCAGCCGCGCCACCGAGCGTTCCAGCGCCTCGCGGGTGTCCTCGTCGGTCAGGTCGTCACCGTGCCGGCTGACCGCCGCCGCGATCGTGCGGCCTTTCTCGTACTGCGTGACGACGCGGGGGTCGACGTACGACGACCGCGCGACAGCCGGTGTGTTCCCGAGATGGTCGGCGACCTCGGCGAGCATGTCCTTCACCGCGGCGTTGAGGGCCTTCTTGGTGGTCGGCGGGTCGGCCTCGGCCAGATCCACCGCGGCGCGCACGGTGGCGGTCCAGGTGCGCAGGTCCTTCACGGTGAAGTCGTCGCCGACCAGTTCCTGGAAGCGCTCGTTGATCATGGTCGCGTCGATCCCGTGGTAGCCGTCGCCGTCCCGGTAGACCAGCAGCCCCGGCTCGTCGTGCCGGGAGCGTCTGAGCGAGGAGACCGCGTCGGCCAGGTGGTCGTCGTCGAGCTCGACCACCCGGTCCACCCCACCCTTGGCGACGAAGTCGAACACCACCTTGCCCTTGCGGACACAGACGTCGTCGCGCAGCAGGGTCGCCGCGCCACGGCTGCCGTGCTCCTCGGCGTACTCGGAGTTGCCGGTCCGGAAGACGCCGTAGTCGAGCATCCGCAGCGCGACCGCGAGCACCCGTTGGCGGTCGATCCCCTTGCGGCACAGGTCGCGGTCCACCGCCTCGCGGAATTCGGGGAGCTTGCGGGCGAGGCGCCGTACCCGGTCGTGCTTGTCGGCGTCCTGCGTCGTCCGCCAGTCCTCGTGGTACAGGTACTGCCGTCGGCCGGCGTCGTCGGTGCCAGTGGCCTGCAGGTGGCCGTTCGGGTACGGGCAGATCCAGACGTCCTTCCAGGCCGGCGGGATGGCCAGCGTGCGGATCCGCTCCAGCGTCTCCTCGTCGGTGACCCGCTTCCCGTCCGGATCGAGGTAGGCGAACCCCCGCCCGTGGCCCCGCCGGGTCAGCCCGGTACCGTCCGGATCGCTGCGTCGTAACCGCATACCGTCCGATACCCGCCCTGCATGCATGGATCCGCGAGCTGCGGGCACCCGGAGGGGCAAGGTAGCCCGGAACCCGTGAAGGAGAGACCGATGGGTATCGGAGACAAGGTCAAGAACGCCGCCAAGGAAGCCAAGGGCAAGGTCAAGAAGGAGACCGGCGCGGCGACCGACAACCGCGATCTGCAGGCGAAGGGCGAGACCGAGCAGTCCGTGGCCGCGCTCAGGCAGGCCGGTGAGAAGGCCAAGGACGCCTTCAAGAAGTAGCCGCCACGTAGAGCAGCCACCCCGGTGCAGATCCCCCGCGCGCTGGGGTGGTTCTGCGGACGGCGGAGTTCCGGTACCGTCGGCCGGGTGGACTTCGAAGAGGCAGCCGACGCCCTGTACGCGGCCGCGGCTGCCGACTTCATTGCTACCCGCAACGAGCTCGCGAAACAGCTGAAGGCGGACGGCGACCAGCTGGGGTCGACCCGGTTGAAGGCGATGCGCAAGCCGACGGTCGCCGCCTGGGTGGCGAACCTGGTCGCCCGCGAGCTCCCGGACGAGCTGGACGACCTGCTGGCCCTCGGTGACGAGTTCCGCGAGGCGACCGCCGACCTGGACGGCGAGCGGCTGCGCGAGCTGACCCCGAAGCGGCACAAGCTGCTCGACAAACTGGCCAAGGACGCCACGAAACTGTCCGAGAAAGAGGGGCAGAAGGTCAGCGCGGACGTCGGGCAGAAGCTGCGCGAGACCCTCGACGCAGCGCTGGTGGATCCGGCGGCGGGCGACGCCGTACGGGAAGGCCGGCTGAGCAGCGCGCTGCGGCACGTCGGTTTCGGCGTCGTCGACGAGAGCGGCGAGCCGACCAACGTCACCCCGCTCACCGACGAGCGCCGCCAGCGCGCCCGCGACCGGCGCAAGGCGGAGACGGCGGCCGAGGAGGAAGAGTCGGCGGCCGCCCGCCGCAAGCGGGAGCAGGCGGAGCGCGAGGAGGAGGAACGCGAGGCCGCGGAGAAGGCGAAGGCCAAGAAGGCGCTGGAAGAGGCCGTCGCGGCAGCCCAGGAGGCCGAGGCGAAGGTCGAGGACCTGGACAACCAGCTCGACGAGGCGCGCGAGGCGCTCGCCGACGCCCAGGAGGTGGTACGGCGCGTCGGCACCGAGCTGGACGAGGCCCGCCGGGCCGCCCGGGACGCCCAGAAGGAGAGCCGGGAGGCACGAAAGCGGTACAACCGCCTCTGAGCTGGGTACCGGGTCGGGCGCATCTCGGAGAGGAGCGCGCGATGGCACGGTCGATCTGGAGTGGATACATCAACTTCGGCCTGGTCTCGGTCCCGGTCGGGCTGTACAGCGCGACCCAGGAGCACGAGGTCGACTTCCACCAGTTCCAGGAGGGGACGTCGGACCGGATCCGGTACAAGCGGGTCAACGAGCGGACCGGGCGCGAGGTGGACTACGACAAGATCGTGAAGGGCCACGACGTCGGCGGCGGCGAGCACGTCATCGTCGAGCGCGAGGAGCTCGAGGACATCGCCCCCGGCAAGTCCCGTTCGCTGGAGATCTCCACCTTCGTCGACCTGGACGAGATCGACCCGATCTACTTCCAGAAGAGCTACTACCTCGGTCCGTCCGACAAGGAGAACAAGTCCTCGTACGCCCTGCTCCGGGACGCGCTGAAGAAGACCAACCGGGCCGGGATCGCCAAGTTCGTGATGCGCGGCAAGGAGTACCTGGCCACGATCCGGGCCCAGGGCAAGGTCCTGGTGCTGGAGACGATGTACTTCGGCGACGAGATCCGCGACCCGGCCAAGGAGCTCGGCGACCTGCCGGCGAAGTCGACCGCGGGCAAGCAGCTGACGATGGCAGCCGACCTGATCGAGGCGATGAGCGGCGAGTGGAAGCCGAGCGCCTACAAGGACACCTACACCGAACGCGTGCAGAAGCTGGTCGCGGACAAGCGCAAGGGCAAGGAGGTCGTCTTCAACGAGGAGGAGCCGGAGGCCACCTCGTCGACCGACCTGGTCTCGGCCCTGCGCGCGAGCGTCGAGGATGCCCGCAGCCGCCGTACTTCCGGCGCTGCGAAGAAGGCGGCGCCGAAGAAGAAGGCGGCTGCCAAGAAGGCCGGTGCGCGGAGGAAGTCCACCGCCAAGAAGCCGTCCAGCCGTAGGAAGGCCGCCTGACCGCGCATCTTTCTTCGCTATAGTCGCCGCTCGTGAGGTGGATGCGGACATATGCGCGCTGAGCTTCTGCTCGGTGGCATCGTCCTGCTTGGCGCATCGGTCCAATGGCTGACTGGCATGGGCTTTGCGCTGGTCGCCGTACCGGCTCTGGTCCTCCTGCTCGGGCCGAGTGACGGGGTCGCGCTGGCGAACTGCGCGGCAGGCGTGATCTGCCTCGTCGGGCTGACGAGTGGCTGGCAGATGGTCCGGCTGCGGGCGATGGTCCCGCTGATCCTCGCGGCCGCGTGCACAGTGCCGCTCGGGACGTGGTTCTCGAACCACCTGCCCGAGCCCGCCCTGCTGATCACCATGGGTGCGCTCGTGACGGTCGCCGTACTCGTGATCATGCGCGGTGTCCGGGTGCCCTCGCTCAGCGGGCTCAAAGGCGCGCTCGGCGCGGGCGCGGCGGGCGGGTTCATGAACGCTTCGGCCGGGCTCGGTGGTCCGCCGGTCTCGTTGTACGCGGTGAACGCGGGCTGGACGATCCGCGAGTTCGTCCCGAACGCCTTGTGTTACGGCGTGGTCGTGAACATCTTCTCGGTCGGCACGAACGGCGTCCCCCGGCTCGACGGCGGGACCTGGACCGCGGCAGCCGTCGGTCTGACCGGCGGCGCGATCATCGGCAAGACCCTATCCGGTCGAGTCCCGGAGAACCGCGCCCGGCAGTTGGTACTCCTGCTCGCCTTGGTCGGCGGCGTCTCCACGATGGTCAAGGGCGCGCTAGGCGTCTGACCAGGTCGTCTCGTACGACGGCGGCCGCGCTGCGGGGGCCTGCGTCCGAGCGGGTGACCAGGTACAGGGTGTTCAGGGGTGGCAGCTCGGGGTCGGCCAGGAGGACGAGATCGCCGGCGGCCAGAGCGTCGGCGCAGAGGTAGGTGGGTAGGACGCTCGCTCCTGCGCCGGCGCGTACGGCGGCCAACGCGCCGCGGAGATCTGGTACGACGAGGTCTGCGGTGCGGGTCAGGCGGGTGTTGAAGACGCTGCGCCAGTAGCGGCGGATGATGGGGGCTTCTTCGGCGTAGGCGACGAGTGGGATCTTTCGAAGCGGTTCGGGTGACGTGACCGGTGTGCCGGTGAACCAGCGAGGTGCGGCGACCAGCGCGAACACCTCGTCGTAGAACGGCGTCACGCGCAGACCTGGCCGGCGTGGGCGTACCGAGCTGATCACCAGGTCGAGACTGCGGTTGAGCAGGCGATCGAGCAGGTCGTCCGGCATCCCGAACGTCGTACGCACCTGCAAACCATCCGCGAACCGGTCGGCGAGCGCAGGCAGGATCTGGTGACACAGGAAGTCAGCAGGCCCACCGAGATGGACCGTCGCCGCGATCGGCGCTTCGAGTTCGTCGCGCACGAGCCCATCCAGAGCATCGATCGGCTCGGCGATCCGCCGCGCCAACTCGTCGCCCGCGCTGGTCGGCCGGACCCCGCGAGGCAGCCGCTCGAAGAGTGGGCGGCCCAGCGCGAGCTCGAGGGACTTCAGCTGAGCGGTCACGGTCGGCTGGGACAGCCCGAGCGTCTCCGCGCCCGCGGTGATCGACCCGGCCCGGTGCACGGCCAGAAACGTCCTGAGCAGGTCAAGCGACGGAGCCATATCAGGAATCTTATGGCTTCCTGCCGATCTTCCTATTGGTTTCCGATCGCAGGAACACCACATCATGGGTGGCATGACTCGCGTACTGATTGCTCTGACCAGCCACTCCGAGCTCGGCGACACCGGGCGCAGCACCGGCTTCTACGTTTCCGAGGCGGCCGAGCCGTGGGCGGTGTTCACCGACTCCGGTTTCGACGTCGACCTGGTCTCGGTCGCCGGTGGGCGCCCGCCGCTCGACGGGCTGAACGCCGACGACCCGATCCAGCAGAAGTTCCTCGCCGCCGTGGACCTCGACCACACCCCGACCGCGGGTGAGCTCGACGCCTCGTCGTACGACGCGATCCTCTTCGCCGGCGGTCACGGCACGATGTGGGACTTCCCGAACGACGAGGCGCTCGCCTCCCTCGCGGCCGCCATCTACGAGCGCGGCGGCGTGGTCGCGGCCGTCTGCCACGGCCCGTCCGCGCTGGTGAACCTGAAGCTGACCGACGGCTCGTACCTGGTCGACGGCAAGAACGTCGCCGGCTTCACGAACGCCGAAGAGGAGGCGGTCGGCCTGACCGACGTCGTACCGTTCCTGCTGGCCGACGCCCTGACCGCGCGCGGCGCGATCCACCACCCGGCCGCGAACTTCACGCCGCAGACCATCACCGACGGCCGGCTGGTCACCGGCCAGAACCCGCAGTCCGCCGAGTCGACGGCCCGCGCGGTCGTCGAGGTCATTCGCCAGGCGTAGGAAGCAGGTAGCTGCTCGGGTTGGCGGGGGCGCCGGCGTCGATCCAGCGGTTGAAGCCGTCGGGGTTGCGGCGCTCGAACTCGTCCAGGCAGATCCGCCGTACCTCGGCCACTGCCTGGCGGTCGCGCGGCCCCGCCCCCTGAGCGAGCGTGGTGGCGGTCTCGGTCCACACTCCGCACAGCTCCTCGATGCTCAGCGGGCACTGCAGGGCCGCGATGAGCCTTTCCTCCTCCTGGAACTGCGCCTCCGTCAACCGCTCGAGCGCCCGCTGCTGCCGCGAGGGACGCTCCCGGCGCTCCGGCGTCGCGAGGTCGATCACGATGAACAGCCCGGCGACCACCAGCGCCACCGCGATCCCGACGGCACCCCACGCCAGCAACCGCACCAGCCCTGGCATGCACAGCACCCCGGCAGCCGCGGCCCCCGCGACGATCACAGCGGACTGGTACGGCGCATCGTCCGCAACATGACGTACCACCGCCGCCAACGGCCACACGAGCGCGAACACGACGGCCAGCAGAATCGAGGCAGCCAGCGGCCCCAGCAACAACACTCCGGCGAGCACACCAGTGGTCCCGACTCCGAGACCACCTGCGATCAGAATCCGCCGCACCAGCGGCGAACGCATCACCGGACCTCACTCACGACGCACCTCACGCGAACCCGCCCCACACCACAGACCTACCCCCAGAACGAACGGCTGCCCGTCACCGTTCCCACCCGAGGGCGCTGCCAATCAGCCGCCGGTCTCCGAATGCGGCGCGTGGACGGGTTTCGACTGCGCCGATCGGCGCTGCCGCAGGTAGATCGACCCACCGACGATCGCCGCGACCGCGAGGAACTCGCTCTGCCAGTTCTGGAACGACTCGTACCAGAACTGCGACGTCTGCAAGTAACCCCAGGTGGTCACCGCCTCGCCACCGTGCAGCCCTTGTTCCTCGCTGTACGCCGCCGCCCCTGTGACGGCGTGCAGCCAAAACGACAGCAGGAACACCAGCCCGAACGCGATCGCCAGCGAGTTCTCGTACAACCACAGCAGCGCCTCGGACCCGTGCCGGACCGGCCACGGCGCGTCCCGGTCGTCCCGGTGCTCCCGCGGATCCTCGTCCTGCGGAGCGGGCTCGTCGAGCGGCCGGGACTCCGCCGACCCCTTCTGCACCAGGTACGCCGTCAGCAGGACGTACATCCCCATCTGCAGGAACTCGGACTCCCAGTTCTCGAACACCGCCTCGCCGAACGACGACGAGACGACGTACTGCCCAAGGCTCTGCGACGGCTGCCCGTGATCGGCCAGCTCAGCGTTCTCCTGAGCGTGCCCGGTGAGCAGCAGGCCCACCAGGAACAGCAAGAACAGCACGAGGTTCGCCGTGAGCAGCGCCCGCAGTCGGATCCATCGCATGCCGCCCCGGTACCCCGGCCTCAACTGGTTCAGGCAGCGGTCGGCGCCGGCTCCGCGTGGTCGAGCGGGTGGGCGATCTCGTCCGACGGCATCCGGCCGAAGTACACGACCAGGACGGACACCAGCGCCGGCCCGATCCCGGCCACCAGGAACACCGCGGTCAGCCCGAAGACGGCGCCCGCCGGGCCGGCCAGCGCCATCGACACCGGCATGAGCAGCAGCGAGACGAAGAAGTCCAGGCTGGCGATCCGTCCGCGCAGGTGGTCCGGCACTCGGCGCTGCAGCAGCGTCCCCCAGATCACCATCGCCGCCGAGCTGGTCAGTCCCACCACGGCCGCCCCGGCCATCATGACCCACAGGTCACGCGCGAACCCGAGCGCCGCGAACGGCAGCGACCCGACACCCCACAGCAGCGTCATCACGGTCAGGTACCGCCGTGGGAGGCTCCGCGACGAGATCAGCAACGCCCCCGCCGCCCCGCCGATCCCGAACGCGGCCAGCACCAACCCGAAGTCACTCGCCCCACCACCGAGCTGATCCCGTACGGCGAACGGCAGCAGCACCTCGAGCGGTCCAAGGATCAGCAGCACGAACACCGTGCCGAACAGCAGCGACGCGAGCAGCCAGCGGGTCCGCCGTACGTAACGCCAGCCTTCCCGCAGGTCACCGAAGATCGTCCGCGCCTCCGGCTTCTCGGCGGTTTCGTCGACGTCACCCGGCTCGACCGGCTCGAACCCGCTGGACGGGATCCGCATCGCGAGCACGCACCCGGCGGAGAAGAAGTACGTCAGCGCGGTCACCAGGATCGCGATCCCAGGCGACAGCGCCGCGATCGCCAGACCACCCAGCGCTGGCCCGGTCGCCTGCTGCGCCAGCGGCCGCAACGTGCCCTCCAGACCGTTCGCCGCGAGCAACTCCTCCGCCGGAAGCAGCCTTGGCACCAACGCCGTGTACGCCGGAATCAGGAAGGCCTCACCGGCTCCGATCAAGACCGCCGCAGCAGCCAGGTGCCAGACCTCGAGCGTCTCGGTCAACGCCAGTCCGGCGACGACCAGCAGCACCAGGCCGCGTACGCCGTCCGCCGCGATGATCACGCTGCGCTGGGACAGCCGGTCGGCCGCGATCCCGCCGAACAGCACGCAGACGACCAGCCCGATGCTGTACGCCGTCGTCACCACCGACAACTGGACAGGCCCGCCGCCGAGCTCGATCACCTGCCAGGCCAGCGCGACCAGCCACAGCCCGCTGCCGAGCAGCGCGACCGCCAGGCCGGTCCACAGCAGCCGGTAGTCCCGATGCCGCAGCGGCTGAACCGCCTTCCAGCTCACGTCGCCCTCCCCAAGGTCGTTTCGAGTGAGCATACACAGGCGAACAGTTCACATGTCAACTGTTGCGATACGCATCGACGTCGTACACTGCTGAGCATGCCGACGACGATGAGCACCGAGCAGCTCGGTGCCTGGCGGGCGATGTACCGCGCGGACACGCTGCTGTTCACGCACCTCGACAACACTCTGCGTTCCCGGCTGAAGATGGGCTACTTCGAGCACGAGGTGCTGCGGATCCTCGACCAGGCCGGTGGCCGGCTGCGGATGGCGCCGCTGGCCGAGCAGTTGATGATCTCCCGCAGCGGCTGCACCCGGCTGATCGGCAAGCTCGAGGACAAGGACGGCTGGGTGGTCCGCCGGAACACTCCCGAGGACCGCCGGGCCACCTGGGCCGAGCTCACCCCGGAGGGCCGGGCGGCGCTCGCGGCTGCCCAACCCGTGGTCGAGGCTGTGGTGTCGACGTTCTTCGCCGATCATGTATCAGATGAGGACCTTCGCCGCGCGAGCAGAATCCTGGACGTCCTGGCCGACGCGAACCCGAACGACGACGGGTTCGACTGCGGGCTCTGAGACGCCGGACGGCCGGTCGTGACCAGCGTCGACGAGCGGTTCGCCGACCGGGTCCGCGGGCTCAAGCCGACCCCGGGCGACCTCCCGGACGACTTGCTGCGCAGCCTGTACGACGCCCAGCTCGGCAGCCGGCATGCCGACCTGGCCGCCCGCTGGATGCAGTCCCAGGGCCAGGGCTTCTACACGATCGGGTCGGCCGGCCACGAGGGCAACGCCGCCGTGGCCGCTGCTCTTCAGCCCACTGACCCGGCTCTGCTGCACTACCGGTCCGGCGCCTTCTACCTGGCCCGCGCCGAGCAGTGCGGCTCGAAGGAAGGGCTGCGGGACATCCTGCTCGGCGTCGCAGCTGCCACCGCCGAGCCGATCGCGGGCGGCCGCCACAAGGTCTTCGGGCGGCACGACCTGGCGATCATCCCGCAGACGTCGACGATCGCGTCCCACCTGCCGCGCGCGATGGGCGTCGCGTTCTCGATCTCGCGGTCGGCGAAGCTCGGCGTACCGTCGCCGTGGCCGCACGACGCGATCGTGGTGACCAGCTTCGGCGACGCGTCCGCCAACCACTCGACCGCGACCGGTGCGATCAACGCCGCCCTGCACGCGTCGTACCAGGGTCTGCCGATGCCGTTGCTGCTGGTCTGCGAGGACAACGGGATCGGGATCAGCGTGCGGACTCCGGAGGGCTGGATCCGGCAGGCGTACGGGCAGCGTCCCGGCCTGCGGTACTTCGATGCCGACGGCACCGATCTCGCCGCCGCGTTGTCGATGGCGACCGAGGCCGCCACCTTCGTCCGGCGCAACCGGCGCCCGGCCTTCCTCCGGCTCCGCACCGTCCGGCTGCTCGGCCACGCCGGCTCCGACGTGGAGGCGGCGTACCGCTCCCCTGCCGAACTGGTCGCGGACGAGGAGCTCGACCCACTGCTCGGTACGGCGCGACTCCTGCTGGGAGCCGGCTACACGCCCGACGACGTGATCGAGCTGTACGAGGACAAGCGGTCCGAGGTGATGCGGATCGCGGCCGAGGTCTCCGGCCTGCCACAGCTGTCCTCCGCAGAGGTAGTCGCGGCACCACTGCGCTTCCCCGATTCCCAACGCGTCGAGGAGTCGCTGCCCGACCGCCGCCCAACGACTGACCGCCTGACTCTGAGTCAATCCATCAACCGGGCGTTGGCCGACGTGCTCGCGTCCTACCCGGAGGCGATGGTCTTCGGCGAGGACGTGGGCCGCAAGGGCGGCGTGTACGGCGTGACCCGCGGACTGCAGAAGTCCTTCGGCCCGGCGCGCGTCTTCGACACGTTGCTGGACGAGCAGTCGATCCTCGGGCTGGCGCTGGGCGCCGGGGTCTCGGGGCTGCTGCCGATTCCGGAGATCCAGTACCTGGCCTACCTGCACAACGCCGAGGACCAGTTGCGCGGCGAGGCGGCGTCACTGAAGTTCTTCTCGCAGGAGCAGTACTCGAACCCGATGGTGCTGCGGATCGCCGGCTACGGCTACCAGAAGGGGTTCGGCGGCCACTTCCACAACGACGACGCGATCGGCGTACTGCGCGACATCCCCGGCATCGTGATCGCGTCACCGTCCCGGCCTGACGACGCAGCCGCGATGCTGCACACCTGCGCCGCGGCGGCCCGTTCGTCCGGCACGGTGAGCGTCTTCCTGGAGCCGATCGCGCTCTACCACCGCCGCGACCTGTACGACGACGGCGACGACGCGTGGCTGGCGCCGTACGGCGATGAGCCGGTGCCGATCGGAAGCGGCCGGACGTACGGCGACGGTGCCGGGCTGACCATCGTGACCTTCGGAAACGGCGTCCCAATGAGTCTTCGGGTGGCTGCTCGCGTCCCCGGCATCCGGGTACTGGACCTGCGCTGGCTGGCGCCGCTGCCCGTCGAGGACTTGTTGCGCGAGGCAAACGCCACCGGACGGGTACTGGTCGTCGACGAGACGCGCCGGTCCGGCGGTGTGTCCGAAGGCGTCCTGGCCACCCTGATCGACTACGGGTACACCGGTCGGCTGGCGCGCGTCGCCAGTCACGACTCCTACGTGCCGCTCGGCGCGGCCGCTCACCAGGTGCTGGTCAGCGAGCGCGAGATCGAGACTGCCGCGCGCGAACTGCTCAGCTGAACAGCTTCTGCCAGATCGACTTCTTCTGCTTCGGCTCCGGCTCGGGTTCGGGTTCGGGCGTCTGGGCCGGGTCGGACCGTTCGGCGCGCCACTGGGCGAGGATCGCATCCTCGTCGATCGCGCCGACCGGGACCACCGGGCCAGTGGTGTCGCGGATGCTGATCAGGATCCGCCGGTTCAGGTCGGCCAGGTAGTCGCGGACGTCGGACTCGCGACGCATCCCGCGCACCTTGTCGTGGACCTGCTGCTTCTCCTTGCGAAGCAGCACCGCCGGCGGCAGCAGCGCCTCGGTCTCGATGTTCTCCCGGCGGATGAAGTCCTTCACCCACCAGTCCGGGTCGTGCGGGTCGCCGAGCTTGGTCAGCGGCTTGCCCGCACCGGCCAGGTCGTCGAACTCACCGGCGTTCTGGGCCCGCTTGAGCTGGGCCTCGACCCAGTCCTGGGTACTCATGCCCGGTGGCTTGCGCTCGGTCATACAGGTACCTCCCAGCCCTCAGCCTACCGGCTTGTGAACGCAGTCACAAGGAGTCAGTCAATGCCTTCGACGATGCGGAAGTCGCGCTCGACCCCGTCACCAAGTGCGGCCAGCGCCTCCTGGTAGGCCGCACTCTCGCGCGCCGCGACGGCCTGCTCGAAGCTGTCGAACTCGACCACGACGGTGCGCTCGGCGATTCCGGCGTCATGCGCCACGACCCGACCGCCACGGACGAGGGTCCGCCCGCCCGCTGGACGGACGGCCAGACCGGCCAACTCGTTGTAGGCAGCCAGCTTCTCAGGGTCTGAAATGGTGCGGTAGACGCTGACCCAGTAGCCCTTGGACATGGAACCTCCAGTGTTGGGATAAGTGCATCTGACTTACGGGTTGGACTCGGACGAGCGTCGGCGGGCGAGAGTGAGGCTTGTCAGCGCCGTGATCGCCATGGCGCCGATGCCGACCACTTGTGGCGGATGCCCATCCCGATCCCGGACCTCTACCCGAACCGCAAGCTACCGCCGCAGGACTGAAGCTCAGGGCTCCTCTTTGCGGGGGTCGTCGGCTGGGTTGGTGGGCCAGTTGTCCGGGTCGCACCACTCGGGGTCGTAGCCCTGCTGGATGCAGTACTGGCGGATCAGTTCCTCGCGGGACGGCGGTGTGCTGGTGCTCGGTCGCGGCGGGCGGACGGTCTTCGTCGCGGTCGACGTCCGGGTCGGCGTGGGCTCGGAGCGATCCTCGGACTCCCGCTCGGTGGTCCGCGACTTGGTCGGCTGCCGGGTCGGGGTCTGCGTGGGCTTCTTGGTCGGGGCCACCGTCGTCTTCTGCACGGGCGGCGGCGCCGGCGTCGACTGCGTGACCTTCGGCGGTACGGCGGTGGGCGTCGGCGAACTGTCGTCGACGACATGCACCGCCCGCGTGCCACCGGAGTCGCCACCGAACACGCCGATCGCGGACAACGCCCAGCAGTTGACGCCGAGCAGGAGCACCATCGCGCCGGCTCCGGCGTACATCGCCCTGCGGGACGGGCCGCCGTACCGGCCGACCGGACCGCGGACCGGGTTGCCCTTGCCGTCGACCCAGAATCGCCAGCCCTCGGGCGGCGGCGGCCAGGACGGGTCGGGACGCCACGTCTTGGGTGGGACCCAGCTACGGCGGGGCGGCGACGGCCAGGTCGGCGGGACCACGAACCGCTTCAACGAACTCCTCCATCTCCGCCGACGAAAGCCCGGATCAGGCTAGTGGGTGGCACCTGGTCCAACGACACAACCCCGGCGCAGGCTACTTGCGACTTCACCTCACCCGCGTGTCGCGCTGGCTTTCCGCCGCCGGCGGCCGTCAGAGCACCGACTCAAGCAGCCTGGTCAGGTCCTGCCCGAACGGCCGGTCGGCTTCGATCGGCGGTACGACGTCCGCCACCGCCTGCAGCAGCTCCCGGAGCCCGGGCGGGACCGGGCGCTTCGACAGCGCGAAGGCCTGATGTACGGCGAGCAGCTCGCAGGCGGTGACCTCACGAGTCAGGCGTACGGCGTCCGCGAGTCCGCCGACAGCTTCCCAGGAGAAACTCTGGACGTCCTCCTGCCCGTTCGACGTCTCCGCCGTACTGATTGCCGAAGGCAACGTCAGGCGGCGGAGCGCGTGGCTGGTGGCGACGGCGCGCTTGTGTACGGCGACCAGTCCCGCCTGCGGACCGGGATCGTGAGCGAGCTGGGCGGGCAGCCCGGTCACGGCCGGATCCAATAGTCGGTGCAGTCGCGCCGTGGAGACCTCGGCGGCATGGGCGAGCGCCGCGGTCAGGTGATCGCAGTGCGCGGCGAGGTCGATCCCGTGGAAACCCGCGGTGCCGACGAACTCGCCGTCCAGGTACGCCGGTGAGTCGGTGACCCCGGTGAACGCCCGGTCGACCGCTTCCGCGAGCTGGCCGAGGGTTCGCCGTACGTGCGCAGTCACGTGTCCGGCGACCCGGAACGAGACCGGCGCCTGCAACGACCGCGGCTCGGGCTCGGGGCCTGCCAGTTCGCGGAGGCGAGCGAGCTCGTCGGCCAGCACGTCGTCGCCGCGCGCCGCGATGGGGTGGTAGGGGTCGCGGTTCGCGCCGATCACCGCGATCGACCCGGCGGCGACCGCGGTGAGGTGGTCGGCCAGCCGCCGGGTCCGGGTCACCTGGAGGGCTGCCCGTCCGGTCGCACCCGGGATGCCCGCCAGCAGCGCGATGCCCTCCTTGGGTCCGAGGTCGAAGTCGAGTGGGCCGAACGCGTGGGCCAGCGGGATGATCTCCCCGGCCGAACCGGACCCAGCTGCGGGGATCTCGGGCAGCTGGCCGCTGTTGAGGTAGGAAACCAACTGCTGGACCAGCTCGACCGAGACGCCCGCATCCCCGGTCAGGAACGTGCGCAGCCGACCGATGAGCACCGCCCGAGCTTCGTCGGCCGGGAGCCAGGGCGGACCGCCGACGGCGCGGCCGAGCAGCAAGTTGCGTTGGTGCCTGCGCTGCTCGTCCACAGTGAGGCGACGTTTGCTCAGGGCACCCATCCCGGTGTTCACGCCGTAGACCGGATCGCCGCCAGCGAGCGCGGCGAGCACCTCGGCTCGGATCGCGGCGAGGCGGTCGAGCAGCGCAGACGAGAGCTCGATCCGTTCAACGCTGGCGGGGTCGAGGTCCGACGGATCGTGGATCAGCATCAGTGGAACCGCAGCATGGTGCCGGCGTCGGCGGCTTCGGCCTTGCGCAGGATCAGGTGCGCGATCGCGACATCCAGCAACGACAACCCGCGATGCCAGAACAGGGTGCGCTCGGCCAGGTTCTCCCGGCCGGGTTTGCGCCCGGCCACGATCTCGCCGATCTCGCCGTACAAGGTCTCCGGGGAGAGCCGACCGGTGTCGACGTGCCGGCGCAGTGAACCGAACCGGCCGGACTGCGCCTCGCGCCAGTCGTCCACGACCACCTTGTCCATCACGTCGAGCAGATCGAGCTCGACCGCGCTGACAGTTCCGTACGGTACGACGAACGCGCCCGGCCGCACCGCGGCCGTCCGCAGCAACGGCTCGGGCTCGGTCAGCCGGGTCGCCTCGACCAGTACGTCGGCCCCGTCGAAGGCTTCCTCGGCCGTCGCCACCACGCGGACCGGCGTGGACAGTTCGGCGGACAACTCGGCGGCGAACTTCTCCCGGGACTCGGGACGGCGTGACGTCACCCGGATCTCGTCGAGGTCGAGCAGGTCGTCGAGCATGGTGACGTTCCACCACGCCGTACCGCGGGCTCCCACGTGCCCGAGGACCTTGCTGTCCTGGCGGGCCAGGTGACGCGCGCCGACCGTGGTCATCGCGCCGGTCCGGGCGGCGGTGATCATGGTCGCGTCGAGTACGGCGAGCGGGATGCCCGTGGTCGGGTCGAAGAGGGTCGCCATGGCCAGCTCGCTGGGCAGGCCGACCTTATAGTTCGGGACGAAGTCGCCGACCACCTTGATCCCGCTGACGCCGTGCTCGCCGAGGCCGTTCAGATGACCGCGCAGGACGTTGAAATGGCCGATGCCGCACCGCAGCCAGATCCCGTCCGTCAAGGGCTCCTCCAGTCGTCGTGACTCGATACTAAAGTTTCACGCCGCCGCGTTATGTTCAGGCAATGCGCCCGACGACACAGACACCGGACCGCACCGTGATCGGGCACTCGACCACCGACAAGGTCCTCCTGTACGGCGGGTTGCCGCTGGCCGGCCTGGTCCTCGGCTTCTTCCTGCCGCGGATCGCGGACTGGGCCGCCGACCGGGACTGGGTGCCCTTCCAGGGACCGCTGAAATTGATCGCGGGCTGGGACCAGTGGTGGGTCGGCGCGATCTGCATCGTGATCGGACTGCTCGCCGGCGTGCTGCTCGCGGCGATGGCGCTCGAGGACACGCTCAAGGTGACGGTCACCAGGCAGTCAGTGGAGTTCCTGAAGAACCAGAAGACGGTGACGGTGCCGCGGGAGAAGGTGGCTGTCGCGTTCCTGGACGGCAAGGAGATCGTGCTGCAGGACTCGACATCGCGGGAGCTCGCGAGGGAGAAGCACGACCAGCTGAAGTCCGAGGCCAAGCAGATCCCGGCGGCGTTCCGGGCGCAGGGTTACCCATGGTCGGACAGCGGTGATCCGCACGCCGACCGGTTCCGCCGGTGGGTGCCGGACGAACCCGAGTTGCCGCCGGCGGTGAACGCCGTACTGAAGGCGCGGGCGAAGGCCTTCGACGACGGGGACAAGGGCAAAGCCGATCTCCGTGAGCTCCGCGACGAGGTGACCAAGCTCGGCTTCACGGTGAAGGACAAAGACAAGAAGCAGTACTGGAGGCCTACGACTCCGCGTTAGGCGCCGAGTAGGTGGATGACTGCTTTGGCGTAGGCCTGTTCGGCGTCGTCGGCGGTGTGGGCGCTGTCGGTGAGCGCGACCCGGTAGCCGTCGGGGACCGCCTCGAGCGTGCGGAAGTGGTCGCCGAGGAGGGCGCGGAGCTGCTCCTCGCGCGGGAGCCAGATCACCTCGCGCTGCTCGATGCTGTCCAAGGCCCACTCGGTGGTGCCGTTGAAGCCGATCACCTTGCTGCCCTGGTAGTCGTGCACCTCGACGGTCATGTCGCTCACCACGAACACGTCCTCGTCCATGCCCCGGTCCGGTACGACGAAACGATCCCCGGCCGCGGGCGCCCACAGCACCCCGGCCTTACGCAGTCGCCCGGCCTGCTCGATCGTGATCACCCCTCCATCCTCCCCAAGGGATCCAAACCTCGCAGGTCCCCGGCGAGCCGCCGGGGTCAGCGGTTCAGGGCAGCACGCAGCTCGGCGGCACGCTGAGCGATCCGGTCGCGGCACTCGGTGGTCAACGGGAGGTCGACCAGAGTGGTCGCCTGCAGGTGCCCGAGCCCGAGCCGTTCCCGCAGCCGGTCGACAGCTGTCGCGCGGTCCGGCGAGCTCTGCAGCACCTCGGCGACCTCGTCGCGGCGCTCGAACGCGGCCAGCACGCCGTCGTAGATCTCCAGTTGCGTGTACGCGGACCGGTCCGGCTCCGGCATGATCGCCTCAGCTCCTTGCTCGCTTCCGCCGATCACCTGCCGCCACAACGCGGGGACGGTCAAGCGGGTGCGGGTGTAGCGCCGCGGAAGCGGCCGAGCGTAGGTCATAGTCATGGTCGGCTCCTGTTCTGGGTGTCGGGTCAGTCGGCCACAGGCCGCGCGTACGGTTCGCGCGGCGGGCACTTCTTGCCGGGGGTGCTCAGCGCTTCGAAGTGCCAGGGTTCGTTGTCGTACCGGCGGCAGACGCCGTAGCGCCAGCCGTTCTTGTTCAGCCACTGCATGGCGACGGCCGGACCGATGTCGACGGCCTTGCCCTCGACGTGCGCGGAGTACTTGGGCGGCAGCACCCATCGGGTCGCCGCCTTGTACGAGCCGTACCTCCGGACCGCCTCGTCGAACAGCCGCTGCTGCTTGGCCTTGGTCCGGCGGCCGGAGGTGATCCGCAGCGTCACGCCGTCGGCCTTCGCGGCGGTCATCGCCCTCTTCAGCCGCGACTTCAGCGTCGGAGACAGTCCGTTGATGCTCTCCTCGCCGTACGTCGGTTTCGTCGGCGACTTCGTCGGGGTCTTGGTCGGAGTCTTCGTCGGTGTCTTGACCGGCTTGCGGGTCCGGGTGGGCGTCGGCGTGACGAGTGTGACCGGCGGCATGGAGACGGCCGGCGCGTTGACGCTCGAGACGACCGGCTCCTTGTCCGCGGCCAGCCCGAACAGCTCCCCCATCTGGCCGTGCCACAGCAGCAGCGAGCCCACGGCCAGCACCACCCCACCGAACCCCGTCACGGACAGCAACCGCATCCGCACCGAGCCGGTCGGGCGCGGCGGCTGGTCGTCTCTCATGGGGTACAGCCTTTCGGATTCCGGCGGCGGTCGCATCGGCCCCAGGGACCGTCATCGGGACCCGGAAGTAGGCCCTGAGTATCAAATCGGACGCCCAGCCTCCTCCAAAAGTTGGAGAGGACGCCCGTCCGCGCAGATGAAGCTTCGGCAAACACGGGCTGACTACGCTGGGCGACGTGTGGAGTGTCTGGCGCCGGTTACCGCAGTCGCAGCAGGATCTGCTGCTCGCTGCGGTCATCGGGCTGGGCTGGTTCGCGGCGCTGAGCCTGATCAACGACAGCGGACTGCGCCCGCAGAACCCGATGGTCTCGGTGGTCACCGGCATCTTCCTGGTCGCCACGGTCGCCTTCGGCCGGCGGACGCCGCGCACGATGCTGGTGATCGTCTCGGTGCTCTACCCGTTCCTGTACGCCGCGGTCGGCACCGGCTTGGCCGCGCAGGTCGGGCTGACGATCTTCGGCCAGCCCGAGATCAGCGACGCCGCGCTGCAGTCGGAGATCCACCTGGTCCCGCTCCTGGTCGTCGGGTACCTGGCCGCGTCGAGCGGCGTACGGCGATTCACCTGCTTGTTCTTCACTATGGGCAGCCTGGCCGGGTTGATGATCGGCCTGCCGACCGTGGTCGCGATCGTGCTCGGCAACGCGAACCGGGCGATTCTGTACGGCGACCGGTACCGGAACTTACCCAGCGACCTGTCGAGCCTCTACAGCTACATCGACGTCTCGCTGTTCGTGTTCGCCGAGGCGCTGATCTGCGGGATGGTGCTGCTCGGCGCGGACGCCCGCCGACGGCGCAAGAGCGTAGCGCTGCTGGAGCACCGGAACGCCGAGCTGGTCCGGCTGCGCGCGGTCGAGGCCGAGCGAGCCGCCGTCGCCGAGCGGACCCGGATCGCCCGCGACCTGCACGACGTGATCTCGCACCATGTCAGCGCCGTGGTGATCCGGGCCCAGGCCGCCGACCGGGTGGCCGACCAGCGGCCCGAGGTGCTGCGCGAGGCGATCCGCTGGATCATTGCCAGCGGCAAGGAAGCGCTGACCGCGATGCGGGAGACGGTCCGGGTGCTGAACACGGCCTCGCCGGGAGCGGGCGAGGCGCCGACCGGGTCCGGCGGCGGGACCACGCCGGTTCCCGACCTGGCCGACGTGGCACGGATGGGCGACCGGTTGAAGGCGATCGGGGTCGACGTGACGATGACGCTGCCCGCGCGGCAGCGGGAACTCACGTCGGTCACCGACCTGACCGCCGTACGGATCATCCAGGAGGCGCTCACCAACGTGATGGTGCACGCGAAGGCCACCGCGGCTCAGGTGACCTGGCAGAGTGGACCGCAGGGTGAGCTCCTGACCATCGACGACAACGGCAGCGGCGGACCGCCGCCGGTGAACGTGCTGGAGACCGCCCGGCGGAGCGAGAGCGGCCGCGGCAACGGGCTGATCGGGATGCGGGAACGGGCGACGGCGGTCGGCGGCACGCTGGCGGTCGCGGCCGGTCCCCTGGGTGGATGGAGGGTGCAGGCATGGCTGCCGCCGCAGACGTGACGGACGAGATCAAGGTGCTGGTCGCCGACGACCAGGGTGTGATCCGGATGGGCCTGGCGATGATCCTCGACCACGAGCCCGACCTGACCACGATCGCCCAGGCCGAGAACGGCGAGGAGGCACTCCGGCTGATCGACCGGTACGACCCGGACGTCGTGCTGATGGACATCCGGATGCCGGTGATGGACGGGCTGGTCGCGACCGAGCGGATCACGACTGCGAACCAGGCGGCCGGGCGTTCGCGTCCCGCCGTACTGGTGCTGACGACGTTCGACGACGAGGCCTACGTGCTGAGTGCGGTCCGTGCCGGGGCCTCGGGGTTCCTGCTCAAGGACACCGACCCGGACCTGCTGGTGTCAGCGGTACGCGCGGTGCACCGAGGCGACTCGCTGGTCGACCCGGCCTCGACGCGGGTGCTGCTGGAGCGGTGCATGGAGCTCGAGCGCCAGGTCGGGAGCGGTACGACGGCGCCCGCCGTACCCCAGCCGGATGCCCGCTGGACCGGGCTGCTCGGCCAACTGAGTGAGCGCGAACGCGAGATCCTGGTCTGGATGGCCCGCGGCCTGTCCAACCGCGACCTCGCCACCAAACTCTTCGTCAGCGAGACCACGGTGAAAACCCACGTCAGCAGCGTCCTGTCCAAACTAGGCCTCTCCAGCCGAGTCCAAGCCGTGGTAGTCGCCTACGAAGCCGGCGTAGTCCGCCCCGGCGAAGCCAACCTCCGCTGGGACTCCTAGGCAAGCAGGTAGATGAGATGGTTGCCCTTGGCCCCCTACTCGCCGAAGTAGGCGGCGCGGACCTTCTTGGGGACGCACATGGCCCAGGCGTCCAGGATCAGTTCGCGGAGCTCGTCGTAGTCGAGGGCGTCGAGGCGGACCTGGATCCAGCGGTAGCGCTCGTCGGCGGGGCGTGGGGGGAAGAACTTGTGCGGCTCGGCGGCCAGGGCGGTCTCTCGTTCCTCCTTGGGGAACCCGATCCCCATCGTCTTCTCGTCTCGTGACAGCGCCAGGTAGACGATCTGGCCGACGCGGAACTTGATCTGGTCCCGGACCAGCACTTCGTAGCTGCGCGGCAGGTCCGCCGTCAGCTCCCGGATATCCGTGAGATCGACCACGCTCCAACGATAGACCGTCATCACTGACAACCTATGTCAGTGATTCCGGCTGTACGGTGGTCTGATGCCCAGTGTGGTGAGCGCGGTCGAAGGCGCCGAGGTGGTTTTCCGCCTCGGCGATGCTTCGCATGCCTTCACCGGGGTCAAGCTGTGGCAGGAGCTGGGCCTCGCCGCCGAGCTCCTGGAGTTCAAGCCGGTCGCCTACGGCTGGGAGCTGCGGCTGCCCCGACCGTCCGTGCACCGGATGGAGTACCTGTTCGACATCGCCGACCTGGGGATGCGCACCGACCCGACCAACCCGCGCGTAGTCGGCGGCGCGTTCGGCGAGCACTCCTGGCTCCCACTGCCCGGGTACGTCGAGCCCGCCTGGATCGCCACGCCTCCGATCGCCTCCACGCTGACCGCGCAGTCGATCAGCTCCCCGGTCGGTCAGGTCGACGTCCAGGTGTGGGCGCCCGAGGGCATCGCGCCGACGTTCGAGCTGCCGCTGCTGCTCGCCCACGACGGGCCCGAGTTCGCCTCGTACGCCGGTCTGACGCACTACGCCGGCGCGATGGTCGCCGAGGGCACCCTCCCGCCGTTCCGGCTCGCCCTGATCCACCCGACCTCCCGAAACCTCTGGTACGCCGCGAATCCGCAGTACGCCGAGGCCTTGACACAACACGTGCTGCCTGCAGTCGAGTCGCAGTACCGGAGCCGGAAGCCGGTGCTGACGGGCGCCAGCCTGGGCGCGCTCGCGGCGCTGCACGCGGAGTGGAACCATCCCGGCACGTTCGCCGGGCTGTTCCTGCAGTCGGGCTCGTTCTTCACGCTGGAGACCGACCCGCAGGAGTCGAAGTTCGAGCGCTTCGCCCAGGTCAGCGGGTTCGTGGAGCAGGTGCTGTCGGCAACCACGGCACCGAGTGCGCCGGCGATCGGGATGACCGCCGGCAGCACCGAGGAGAACGTCCACAACAACCGGGTGATGGCCGCCAAGCTGACCGAGCTCGGGCTCCGGGTGGAGTTCGGCGAAACGCCGGACATGCACAACTTCACAGCCTGGCGTGATGTGCTGGATCCTGATCTCACGGATCTACTGCGACGCGCCTGGGGTGAGGCTGATGGAGCGGGAACAGGTCGAGCTGGAGGCGCCGGGGCTTGACCGCCCCGGCACGGTGATCCGCTACGGCCACTTCGGCCGGCCGGTGCTGGTCTTCCCCAGTGAGCAGGGCCGTGCCTGGGACTACGAGAACAACGGCATGGTCGACGCGGTCAAGGACCTGATCGAGGCCGGCCGGGTGAAGCTGTACTGCGTCGACTCCTACGACCACGTCAGCTGGTCCGACCGCAGCATCCAGCTCGAGGACCGGGCCCGGCGGCACGGCCTGTACGAGTCGTGGATCGTCAACCAGGTGGTGCCGACGATCGGCGCGGACTCGCCCGGTGTCTCGGACATCATCACCACCGGCTGCAGCCTGGGCGCCTTCCACGCGCTCAACTTCGCGTTCAAGCGGGCCGACCTGTTCCCGATCGCGATCTGCCAGTCCGGCAACTACGACGCGGCCAGCTGGCACGCCTGGGGTGAGCGCGGCGACGCGACGTACTTCAACAACCCGGCCGACTACCTGCCCAACCTGGACGGCGACCACCTGGAGTGGCTGCGGCAGCGGATCTTCATCCTGCTCACGGTCGGTCAGGGCGACTGGGAGACGCACCCGACCGGGTCGTTGCCGTCGGCTCGTGCGACCGCCGCCGTACTGGCCGAGAAGGGCATCCCGCATGAGCTGGACCTGTGGGGGTACGACGTAGCGCATGACTGGCCCTGGTGGCGGCAGCAGATCGCCCACCACCTGCCCCGGTTCTGTTAGGAGTCCACCCACCTCCCCTCCTTTCTTTCCTTCCTTCCCTGACCTTAAGGAGCGCCATGGCTGACCGTTCGAGGCATTTGATCGGGTTGTTGCTGGGGGCCGAGGAGGACTGGCCGCAGGCGTTCGAGGCGCTGCTGCAGCGGGTCGGGCCGGTGACGATCGACGGGACCGAGCACGAGTTCGGGTCCCGCCGGCTGACCATCGAGCCGTTCGACCTGACCGATCCGGTCCGGGTCGGGCTGGTGATCGACCGGCTGGCGTACTGGTACTACCACCCGCGCGAGTGGCTGAAGAAGGCCGCGCTGATGAACGGCACGTACCTGCTGAACTCGCCCTTCACCTTCCAGGCGATGGAGAAGCACAGCGCGTACTGCGCGATGCTGAGGCTCGGCCTGAAGATCCCGCGGACCGTGCTGGTGCCGTACAAGAACCCGGTCGACAACGTGCGCTGGGCGTACACGTCGGCCAAGTACAACAAGGGTTTCGACCTGGACGCGATCGCCGAGGACCTCGGCTACCCGCTCTACATGAAGCCGTTCGACGGCGGCGGCTGGCGGGGCGTGTCCCGGATCAACGACAAGGTCGACCTGCACCGCGCGTACGACCAGTCCGGCGAGATGCTGATGCACCTGCAGGCGACGATCGAGTACGACGTGTTCGCCCGGGCGCTGTCGATCGGCGCCGAGACGATGGTGATGGACTTCCGTCCGGACGAGCCGATGCACAACCGGTACGCCGTCTCGCACGACTTCCTCAGCCCGTCGGCCGGGCACCAGGCGGTGGCGATCAGCCGGATCGTGAACGCGTTCTTTGGCTGGGAGTTCAACTCCTGCGAGATGCTGGTCAAGGGCGATTCGGTGCACCCGATCGACTACGCCAACGCCTGCCCGGACGTCGCCGTCACCTCGCTGCACTACTACTTCCCGTGGGCGATCAGCGCCCTGGTCAAGTGGTCGGTCTTCTCGCTCGCGACCAGTCGGCGCACCAGCGTCGACCTGCACACCGAGCGGTACTTCGAGATCGCCGACGACGAGTCGCTCGACTACGACGCCAAGCTGAACGGGTACCTCGCGCTGGCCGACGAGCACTTCGAGACCACGAAGTACCACGAGTGGTGCGCGGAACACCTGGGCGACTTCGACGCCCGGCTCCGCGACTGGGTCGCCGGCCCCGACTTCGACCGCCTGCTCCGCGACACCGTCACGACCACCTACCCCGAGAACGAGCACGACCAGTTCTTCGCCCACTTCCGGGGCCTCACCAACCTCTGGCTCGCCGATCAGTCCAGCTGATCCAGCGCGGCCAGAATCGCCTGCAGTGCGCTGACCCGGGCCGGCGGGATCGCGAAGACCCCGCGGCTCGGGTTGTGCAGCCAGCCCTCGGCACTCAACTGCCGCAGATGGTGGTAGACCTGCCCGCTCGTGCCCAGCCCGTCCAGGGTGCTCAACGAGCCGACGGTGGCATGACCGCGCACGATCTCGCGCAACAGTCTCAACCGCACCGGGTTCCCGAGCGCCGCCAGCGTCGGCGCCATCCCTGACCACTCCGGCCGATCCCGCAGCGCCTCGAGCGCCCGGGTCCCTTCGGCCTGCCCACGCCCCGGCCGGCGTCGCACGCTCGCTGCGGATTCCAGCGCGGCGATGCGCCGTTCCAGCTCGGCGAGCCGGTTATCCACAGGGTCTTCCACACTGTGGATAGTACGTAGTTACGTAACTTCTGAAAAGCCAAGGGTGTACTGGCAGTGCCTCCCTGGCCGCGGCAGACCGGCCTACGGTCGAACCGAATCGGCTGTGGAGACGGGAGTAGGGGCATGGAGAAGCGCGTCCTGGGGACGAACGGTCCGGAGGTATCCGCCCTCGGACTCGGGTGCATGAGCATGACCGGCGGGTACAGCGACCGACCCGATCGGCAGCAGATGATCGGGCTGGTCCGTACGGCGGTGGAGCGCGGCGTCACGTTCTTCGACACCGCCGAGATCTACGGGCCGTACGCGAACGAGGAGCTCGTCGGCGAAGCGCTCGCGCCGTACCGGGATCAGGTGGTGATCGCGACCAAGTTCGGCTGGGACATCGACCCGGTGGAGCGGAAGCCGCGGGGCCGGGTGACCAGTCGGCCGGAGAGCATCAGGCAGGTCGTCGACGGGTCACTGCAGCGGCTCGGGGTCGACGTGATCGACCTCTACTACCAGCACCGGGTCGATCCGGAGGTGCCGATCGAGGACGTCGCCGGCACCGTGAAGGAGCTCGTCGACGCAGGCAAGGTCAAGTACTTCGGTCTGTCCGAAGCGGCAGCCGCCACGATCCGGCGGGCGCACGCCGTTCATCCGGTGACCGCGATCCAGAGCGAGTACTCGGTTTGGTGGCGCCGCCCGGAGGAGGAGGTGCTGGCCGTGTGCGCCGAGCTGGGCATCGGGTTCGTCCCGTACAGCCCGCTGGGCAAGGGATTCCTCACCGGGACGATCACGTCGTCGACGGACTTCGATTCGTCCAACGACATCCGCAGTACGATCCCGCGCTTCGAACCGGACGCCCGCGAGCACAACCAGGCGATCGTCGATCTGCTCACCGGCATCGCGGACCGCAAGGGCGCGACGCCCGCGCAGATCGCGCTGGCCTGGCTGCTCGCCCAGCGGCCGTGGATCGTGCCGATCCCGGGCACCCGCAAGCTGCACCGGCTGGACGAGAACCTCGGCGCCGCAGGCATCGAGCTGTCCGCGGACGAGTTGACCGAGATCGACGAGGCCGGCGCGAAGATCCGGATCCAGGGTGGCCGGTACGCCGAGGCTCAGGAGCGGATGACCAACCTCTGAGCGATCACGTCGTCGCGGTCAGGCGGTAGCCGGTCTTGGCGGAGAACTCGGCCGACAGTGCGAAGCGGTCGCCCCGGACCAGGGTGTGACGCCACTCGATCGGGGTGTTCTGCGACGTACCTTGCCGATTGATCGAGAAGGCGGCGGCCTCCGGCGGGCAGTGCAGCAGCGTCCGCTCGGCGGGTGTGGGTACGACGGCCCGGATGTCCTCGCGGCCGTGGTCGAGGTGGAGCCCGGTGCGGGCGGCGAGCTCGTTGTAGAGACTGGTGTGGGTGAAGTCGGCATCCAGGAGCGGTTCGGCGAGTGATGCGGGCAGCCAGACGCGGTCCAGTGCCAGCGGCTCGTCACCGGCGAAGCGGAGGCGCTCGAGGTACAGCAGCGGGATGGACGCCTCCAGGTCCAGCCGGGCCGCGATGACGCCGTCGGCCCGGATGTCCAGCGCCCGTACGACGCTGTGCTGGGTCAGCCCGGACGCCTCGACCGAGGAGAACAAGCTGTAGAGCGCACCCATCGGCTGCCGGATCTCGGGCGCAGTGGCGACGCGCGGCTGGCGACCGCGTTCGGCGACGATCAGGCCGTCCGCACGGAGCTTGGCGAGCGCCTGGCGGACCGTGTGCCGGCTGACCTGGTAGTCCTCGACCAGCGCGAGCTCGCCGGGGAAGACGTCGTCGAACTCCCCGGCCCGCAGCCGGCGGACGAGTTCCTGCTGCAGCTGCTTCCAGAGCGGCTGGCCGCCGGAGCGGTCGAGCCTGCGCTCGGTCATCTGGGTCCTGCCTCCGTCGGTCACCGGGGTTGCCAAATGTCCGGTCATCTCCTAGCTTAAATGTGCGTACATTTCTAACGGGAGGAGAACCGGTCGATGGTGCAGGTCGAGGTTAGGCCACCAGTCGCCCCGACCGCCGTTCTCGACCACCCGCTGCGCGCTGCGTTCCGTGCAGCGTCCCGGCGGTTGCCTGGGCTGGCCGTCGTACTCACGCTTGCTGCGGCTGCGGTTCCGCTCGGGCGGCTGGTGCCTGTGGTCGGCGGTCCGGTGTTCGGGATCCTGCTGGGCGTGCTGGCCGGCCTGCTGATCCCGGCGGTGCGCTCCGAGCGCTGCCGACCCGGCTACACCTTCGCCGGAAAGACATTGCTCCAGCTGTCGATCGTCGTACTGGGAACCGGTCTGTCTCTCCAACAGGTCGCCCACGTCGGCAGCTCGTCCTTGCCGGTGATGCTCGGCACGCTCGCGCTCGCGCTCGGCGGCGCCTGGCTGTTCGGCCGCCTGCTCGGCGTCCGGGGCGACACCCAGACGTTGATCGGCGTCGGTACGGCGATCTGCGGCGCGTCGGCGATCGCCGCCACCACGGCCGCGATCAACCCCAAACGCTCATCGGTTGCCTATGCGCTGGCGACGATCTTCACCTTCAACGTGGTCGCCGTACTGACGTTCCCGCCGCTCGGCCACCTGATGGGCCTCAGCCCGGAAGCCTTCGGATTGTGGGCGGGTACGGCGATCAACGACACGTCGTCGGTGGTCGCGGCTGGCTACGCCTACAGCCAGCAGGCGGGCGACCAGGCGATCGTCGTCAAGCTCACCCGGTCGTTGATGCTCGTTCCGATCGTACTGACGCTGGTCCTGCTCAAGTCGCGCCGCGACGCTCGGACTTCCGCCACGCAGCGCCTGCCGTGGCGGAAGCTCGTCCCGCTGTTCCTGATCGGGTTCGTCGCCGCCTCCGGCCTGCGGTCGGCCGGCCTGGTGCCACTGAGCTGGCTGCCCGCCTTGAGCACGATCGGCACGTTCCTGATCACGTCCGCGCTGGTCGCGATCGGCCTCTCACTGCGGCCGAAGGAGCTGCGCGACGCAGGACCCCGGCCGCTCCTCCTCGGAGCGATCCTGTGGGTCCTGGTCGCGGCGGGCAGCCTGGCGATTCAGTCCTTCTCGTAGGCGGCGGACCGGGTCTGCACGGCCTTGATCCGCGGTACGTCGAACTTGCTGCTGCGGTCGAAGCGGTAGATGCCGTTCTCTTCCTGGAAGACGTCGGTGAGCTGCGTGTAGCAGTAGCCGAACATCAGCGGGTTGTCGAGCAGCACATCGACCAGACCGGCGAACCGGACGTAGAACGCCTCCTCGTCCGCGACCCGTTGGCCGTAACCCCAGGACTCGTTCGTGTTGCCCGCGGCGCCGGCGGCAGCCGCCTCGGCGTTCCACCAGATGCCGCCGAACTCACTGCAGAAGTACGGCTGACCGGCGTACGGCTGGGAGATCGGCTTGCCGTCGTGCCCGCCGACGTTGCCGTACGGCTTGCCGTCCGCGAGGCCCGCCATCTGCTCGGCGAACTTCTCCGGGACCTGCTCGTAGTTGTGCGAGTCCCAGACGTCCGTCTCCGGCACCCGGTGCGAGTACCCGGACGCGTCCAGCACGGGGCGCGTCGTGTCAGCAGCCTTGGTCGCCAGGAACATCGCGCGCGTGACGTCATCCAGCTGGGTGATCCGGTCGTGCAGCAGCTGGTGCGTCTCGTTCAGCGGGCACCAGCCGATGATCGACGGGTGGCTGTAGTCGCGCTCGACGGCCTCCAGCCATTGGGTGACGAAGTTCGCCGCCGGCTGCTGGTTGTCGTGGCCAGTGTCGCCGGTACCCGAGCCCCAGTCGCCGAACTCGCCCCAGACCAGGTACCCGAGCCGGTCCGCGTGGTACAGGAACCGCTCCTCGAACACCTTCTGGTGCAGCCGCGCCCCGTTGAACCCGGCGGCCAGGCTCAGCTCGATGTCCGCGAGCAGCGCCTCCTCGGACGGCGCCGTCATCAGGCTGTCCGGCCAGTACCCCTGGTCGAGCACCAGCCGCTGGTACACGTGCTTGCCGTTGATCAGTATCGCCTGACCGTTGATCGACACCGATCGCAGTCCGGCGTAGCTGTCGGCTCCGTCCACAACGTTGCCGTCGGCATCGATCAGCTCGAGGCGTACGTCGTACAGGTGCGGGTCGGTCGTGTCCCAGACCCGGACCCGGTCGGTCGGAACCCGCAGCGTGAGCCGCGGCGCCAGGTCGAGATCGGCGCGCACCTCCTGGCTCACGACCTCGCCGTCGGCGTCCTTGAGGATCGCGCGAACCTTCCAGCCCGGCTTGTTCGCCGACACCGGCACCTCGAGGTGGAAGCTGGAGCCGGCCAGGTCCGGTGTGATCCGCGGCCTTCCGAGGTGGGTCGTCGGCACCGCCTCGAGCCAGACGGTCTGCCAGATCCCGGTGGTGCGGGTGTAGAGGCAGCCGTGGTTGAAGTACACCGACGTCTGCTTGCCGCGCGCCTGGACGCCCTGCCGGGTGTCGCGGGCGCGGACCACGACCAGCGCCTCCTCACCCGGGCGGGCGACGTCGCGCAGGTTGGCACTGAACGGCGTGAACCCACCCCGGTGCCTGACCACCTCGACGCCGTTGACCCAGACAGTGGCGTCCTGGTCGACGGCCTGGAAGTGCAGCACCGCGTCCTTGCCGGTCCAGTCCGCCGGGATCGTGACAGTCGTCCGATACCAGACCGCCTCGAGGAAGTCGACGTTCTCGATCCCGGACAGCTTGCTCTCCGGCGCGAACGGTACGACGATCCGCTGCTGCAACTCGCGGTCCCGCACCCCACGCTCGAGACCGGTGTCGGCCTGATCGATCTCGAACTGCCACTCCCCGTTCAAGTTCAACCACTCCGGCCGAACGAACTGCGGACGCGGGTGTTCAGGGCGAGGCTGGGTCATGAAGAGCTCCCGGAAGCTGAAGTCAGGCGGTCGACCAGACACTACAACGTTGGAATAGCCCCAGCAACGGCACATCCAGAACTACGTTCCCCACAGCCGACCCCACCCAGCCGGTCCCCCTACAGGCCGAGTAGGCGGGTGCCGTTGTCCCAGCAGACGGCGCGTAGCCAGGTGTCGCCGAGGTCTAGGGACTCCAGTGCCGACAGCTGGACGGCGTAGTCGTAGGGGATGTTCGGGAAGTCCGATCCCAGCACGATGCGGTCCTGCAGGTCACCAAGCCGTGAGGTCAGCGAGCGTGGGAACGGCATCAGGGCCTCGGTGAACGGGGTCAACGCCATCGTCGTGTCCAGATGCACGTTCGGGTACGACGTGAGCGCCAAGTGCTCCACGTACTCCGGCATCCCCAAATGCGCGATCACCGCGGTCAACGACGGATGCTTCCGCAACACCTCACCAAACGGCCCGGGCCCGGTGTGCCGCCCAGGAATAGGTCCCGACCCACAATGCACCACCACCGGTACGGCGGCCTCCGCCAACTGCCCCCACACATCGTCGAGCTCACCATCGCGCGGGTCGTAATCCCCCACCTGCACATGAACCTTGAAGATCCGCGTCCCCGCCTCCAACGCCTCCCGCACATACGCCGAAGCACCAGCCTCAGGAAAGAACGTCCCACTCGACACACACCCAGGCGTCACCGACGCGAAGTCCCGAGCCCACGCGTTGAGCCAGGCCGCCATCCCAGGCTTGTGCGGGTACACCAAGGCCGGAAACGCCCGCACCCCCAGCGCCTCGAGCGTCTTCAGCCGCTCCTCCACCGACGTCCGGTAGTTGATCGGCCAGGCCGTCCCGTAGTGCTCCGACGCCTGGTCGAAGTACGCCCACACCGCGTTCATCACCTGGTCCGGCAGAAAGTGCACATGTACGTCGACCAACCCCTCAAGGCCGAGCCGCCGCCACCACCCGGGAACGTCCGCGTCACGCATCCCCACACTGTAGGCGGCCCCGCGACTACCCCATCCGGAACAGGTCGTCGGCCGGGACCCACGAGACCGACAGATCGAGGTCCAAAACGACACCACGAGTCAGAGCCTCGAAGGCAGCCTGTACGGCGCGACTCGGCTCGTCCCGGCGGGTCACGAGCGCCCACGTCCACACGGGCACCGGCTCGACCACCGGCCGCCGGACCAGGTCGGGAGGCAGCGGAGTCTCGTCCCGCTTCGGCGATCTGATGACCGGCCGGCGCAACCGCCGTACATGCTCGTAGAAGGCCGGACCGGTGATCCCGTGGTCGTCGATGCGGACCACCTCGGCACCGGTCTCGCGGGCGAACTCGACCGCATAGATGTTCCACGACGCCCAGGTCCCGGTGTCGGCGTCGACGAGTACGGCGGTGTCCTTCGCGCGTACGGCGGACTCGTCGCGACCCCACGAGATCGCGGACAGCTGGTCCGCCCCGATCAGCCGACCGGCCAGATCCTGCTCGGCCAGGTCGGTCGCGCGCACCCAGCAGATCGCCAGGTCGACGCTGCCGTCCGCCACCCGCGCCGCCTGCGTGTGCGACGGCATCACCCAGGCGTCGACGAGCAGCTGCGCGACCCCGGACGTCCGCTCGACGAGATCGGGCGGCCGCCAGCTCACGTACCCGAGCCGCACCGGTTCGGTCGCCGCGAGGCCGGCCGCCGTACGGCGTAACTCGCCGGCCTGGTCGAGCAACGCACGGGCCCGCGGCAGCAGCGCCTCGCCCTGCGCGGTCAGCGTGACGGTACGGCGATCGCGGTCGAACAGCCGGACACCGAGGTCACGTTCCAGCGACTTGATCTGCTGCGACAGCGAGGGGCCGGCGATGTGCAGGCGAGCCGCGGCGCGACCGAAGTTGAGCTCCTCGGCCACGGCGACGAAGTAGCCCAGCTGCCGCAGTTCCACGGGCTCGATCGTAGTAGGCCGGGCCTCTCAGCTGGGAGCAAACCGGTCGTGGAAAACCACCGATGGTTCGACAACGATCGAAGTACAGCGCCTCCAGAAACAACTCCCAGAAAGAGAGCCTCATGAGCCACCAGAAAGTCGCCGTCGTCACCGGTGCGTCCTCCGGCATCGGCGCGGCACTCGTCCCGGCGTACCGGAAACTCGGGTACGCCGTGGTCGCGAACTCCCGCACCATCGAGCCGTCCGACGACCCGCTGGTGCTGACCGTCGCCGGCGACATCGCGGCGCCGGGCGTCGGCCGCCGGATCGTCGAGCGGGCGATCGAGACGTTCGGCCGGGTCGACACCCTGGTCAACAACGCGGGTGTCTTCGTCGCCAAGCCGTTCACCGACTACACCACCGAGGACTTCGACCTGGTCACCGGCGTGAACGTCCGCGGGTTCTTCGAGATCACCCAGCGGGCGGTCGCCGCGATGGTTGCCCAGGGCACCGGCCATGTCGTCGGCATCACCACCAGCCTGGCCGATCACGCGAACAGCAACGTGCCGTCCGCGCTCGCCTCGCTGACCAAGGGCGGCCTCAACTCCGTCACCAAGTCGCTCGCCACCGAGTACGCAACCCGCGGCATCCGGTTCAACGCCGTCGCCCCCGGCGTGATCCGGACGCCGATGCACCCGGCGGAGACCCACGAGTTCCTCGCGGCGCTGCACCCGGTCGGCCGGCTCGGCGAGATCGACGAGATCGTCGACGCCGTCCTGTTCCTCGAAGGCGCCGCCTTCGTGACCGGCGAGATCGTGCACGTCGACGGCGGCCAGAGGGCGGGTCACTGAGCCGTGGCCGTCCGTACCGAGTGGCGCGTGGTCGCCCAGGCTGCCGCCGCACTCGCGGGCGGGATGGGGATCGGCCGGTTCGCCTACACCCCATCCTGCCGTTGATGCACTCCCAGGCGGGTCTGTCGCCCCGCCTGGGAGCGACGCTCGCGACCGCCAACTACGCCGGTTACCTGGCGGGCTCATTGGCCGCAATCGTCACGCCACGCCTGACCCACTCCCGCTGGACTCTGCGCCTCTCGCTACTCGCCCTGGCCGCAACGCTCGCCCTCATGCCGACCACTCGGAGCGGCGCCGCCTGGCTCGGTTTGCGAGCCATTGCCGGGATCGCGAGTGCGCTGATCTTCGTGGTCGCCGTCAGCGCCGTGCTCACCCACGTTCATCACAAGGCCGGCTGGTCTTTCGGAGGGATCGGCGCCGGCATCGCACTGTCGGGACTGGTACCCGGCGATTGGCGACAAGCGTGGTGGATCACCGCGGCAGCCATCCTCGTCAGCACCGCATTGGCCTGGCACCTCCCCAGCGCCGCGCCGACCGAAGCAGCACCAGCGAGCGAGCCGCGCAGCGGATTCGGAGCCCTGCTGACCAGCTATTCACTCGAAGGTCTCGGCTACATCGTGGCTGGCACGTTCCTCGTCGCAGCCATCGGCGAGACGGCCTCCGAGCAGGTCGGCAGCAATGCATGGACCTGGTCGGCTTGGCCGCCATCCCCTCGGCGGCGCTGTGGGCCCGGCTCGGCCGGACCTGGTCCCGACCCGCCCTCCTACTCATCGTCGGCCCGCTGGCCGTCAGTCCACTCATCCACAACGGCTACCACCAGGCACTGCTGCTCAGCGCCGGCGTGGTCGCCGCCGCAGCAGTCACCGCGGCAGCCATTCCAACCAGGAGATTCTCATGACCGACCTCGAGATCTTGCACACCGTCCTCGACCAGTGGAAGGCGGGCGTCGACGCCCACGAACCCAAGGAGGTCAGCGCCCTCTTCGCCGACGACGCGATCTTCCAGGGTCTGCACCTGTACGGCGTGGGCCCGGACGACGTGGCCACGTACTACGACTCACAGCCGCTCGGACTGCAGGCGTCGTACGGCGTCCTGGAGACCCGGCGGCTCGCGGACGACGTGATCCTCGGGTACGTCGCCGTCGACTTCACGTTCACCGATCGGCCGGCCATCTCGGTCTACCTCAGCCTGATCGTCCGGCAGGTCGGCGACTCCGGGCAGATCTTGCACTACCAGGTTTCCCGGTTATAGTTGGTAGCGCCAACGTTGGCGCTACCAACGAAAGAGGAGATCATGAACGCTCTTGCCGATCGGCTCGAGATTGCCGACCTGTTCGCGGAGCTGGCCCGGGTGCTGGACGAAGGAACGCCGGACGAGCTGCGGAACGTTTACGCGAAGGACATCGTGGTGCAGTCGCCGCGCGGTGGTGAGATCCACGGGATCGACGACGTCGTCGCCTACGTCGCAGCCTCGGCGGACGCCAAGACGCAGCACCTGCACGGCAACATCGTCGTCACCGTCGACGGCGACCGCGCGGAAGCGTCCGCCACCCAACTGGCGTTCTTCTTCCACGAGGGGGCGGCGCCGCACCACCGCGTCGGCCTGAACGCGAAGTACACCGCTGTCCGGACGCCGGCAGGCTGGCGCTTCGACCGGGCGAACATCTTCCTGGTGTGGCAGGAGGAGGTCTGATACTTGACCCCATGACTGTGAAGGAACTGCGGCTGGTCGTGACGGCGGACGACTACGACGAGGCGGTGGCGTTCTACCGGGACGTGCTCGGGTTGCCGGAGCGGGCGTCGTACTCGTCGGAGAACGGGCGGGTGGTGATCCTCGAGGTCGAGCGGGCCACCCTGGAGATCGCGGACCCGGGCCAGGCCGACTTCATCGACGAGGTCGAGGTCGGCCGGCGGGTGGCCGGGAAGTACCGGGTCGCGCTCGAGGTGGACGACTCGGCCGCGACCACCCGGAAGCTCGCCGACGCCGGCGCCGCCGTGCTCGCCGAGCCGACCCGCACACCATGGAACTCACTCAACGCCCGCCTGGAAACCCCCGGCGGCATCCAGCTGACCCTCTTCACCGACCTTGACCTTCAAGTCAACCAGAAGTGAAATGATCGGCTCAGGCTGATCTGGGCGTCTCGGTCCGGAACGACTCACCGAGCTCGGGACCGAGGCCGAAGTAGTGGCGGAAGTTGTAGACCAGCGGCGACCACGCGCCCGGATCGACGTACGACGTCCCCGGTACGACGATCCGCTCGTCGGCATGCACCCGCAGCACCTTCGCCTGGATGACCAAGAAGGTGCCGTCAGCACCAATGTCCACCTGGACCGCGGTCGCTTCGAACTGCAACGGGCACTCGGCCACCCGCAGGTTGTCCGCGGTCTGGCCGGAGGTGCCGAGTCCGAGGACTACGACATCGCCGAGCGCCCAGGCGGACGACATCGGGGCCAGGTTGGCCGAACCGTCGCCGTTCTCGGTGGACAGCAGGGCGACCGGCGTTCCGACGTACAGGATGGACGGTTCGATCGTCAGGTGCGTCATGAGTCCCGACGCTAGGTCGCGACTGCTTCGGCGGGCGCCGAACAGTCAGGACGGCATCATGGGGAGCATGAGCACGCAAACGGAGGGGCAAGAGCTGGCTGCCTGGGCCAGGATGCTGGCCGATGCCACCAGGGCGACGGTCTGCCTGGCGTTGCTCGACGGGCGGGCTTGGACCGCGACCGAGTTGGCACGAGTGGCGAAGGTGTCGCGGCCGACGATCAGCGAGCATCTCAACCTGCTGGTCGACGGTGGCCTGCTGACCGAGGTCCGGCAAGGGCGGCATCGCTATCTGAAACTGGCCGGTCCGGATACAGCCGAGTTGATCGAAGGGCTTGCGTCGCTGGCACCTCACCGCACCGAACAGCTGAGCAGCCTGTCCGCTGTTTGCAAGCGAGACGCGTTCGCCCGGGCCCGGACCTGCTACGACCATCTCGCCGGAAAACTGGGAGTGGCATTGGCGGATGCGATGACCGAGCGCGGCCTGATCGACTGGTCGGAGGGCGTCGCGCTGACGCCGGAAGGCACCGCCTGGCTGGAAGATCTCGGCATCGTGGTCGAACGGCGGCGCGGCCGGCCCGCACTGTGCTCCTGCCTGGACGTGACCGAACGCAGGCCGCACTTGGCCGGCGCGGTCGGCGCGGCCGTGTGCGAACATGCTTTGCAGCAAGGGTGGGTGAGCCACATCACGGGCGGACGCGCGCTGAAGGTCACCGGCTCCGTGCGCGAGTTGGGCCTGCCGACCGGAGTCGTGCGAGAACTTCTGCCCACAGTCTGAGACTGTGAACACGCTCCCAAGAGGCGCCGGGCCCGGAAACCACCTAGCCTTCGGCCATGACTGAGTTCGAGCCCGGCACCGAACTGGTGTCCCGTCTGCCGCTGCCCAGCCATGTGGTCGTCCTAGCGGACGGCCAGTGGCGTCCCGGCTGGCTGATCGGCCGTGAGCACGAGGCGACGGGATGGACCGGTCTGGTGCAGTACGAGGGCGACGACGGCGCCGAGCGGACGGAACGCCTCCCGGCGGACCGGATCGCCCTGCCGGAGTCGCACCAACCGAGCGAACAAGCGTCATAGCGTAGGGAGGGCAGCGATAGAGCACGAAGGCCCCCGGTGCTCACCGGGGGCCTTCGTGCGTAACGCGGCCATGGCGCCTCTCGACAACGAGATCCCCGCCCCAGGCCCTTCGGGCGGTTGACCTGGGACGGGATCCTCAGTGGCGTTACACACGGTGTATCGCCGGTGACGGGCCGAGTGTTACAGGATCGCCGGAAAATTCTGCGCCGACCGTTGGCGAGCCGGACAAGCGGCGACCCCGGTGCACGTCCCTGAACACCGGGGTCTCGAGTAACCGGCCTCTCGAGCGACCGCCCCTCGTAACTGTCAGGTGCCCCACTGGTAATCAGGCATTCACGCGTATGTATGACAGGCGCTAGAAGTGCACCGCGAGCAGCACCCGTCCGCTTTCCGAGCTGCGGATGTCCAGCGCCCGGATCTCGTTGCGCTGCAGCTTTGTGGTCGCGGCGGGCTTCACCGTCGTCCCCGGAGCCGCCGTCCAGCTCGCGATCAGCTGCGCCTTTCCGGACGCGTCAGTGACGTAAAGTTCGTAGCCTCGGGCGCGTTCGCTCGGCGTGGCCAGTTCGTCGTACCGGCAGCTGATCTCGATCGTCGTACCCCAACGCTCCGGCACCAATCGCGCGTCCGCGGAGAGCTTGCTGGCCACAGTCTGCGCGAGTACGACGTAGTCGCCCTGCGGCTCCTCGCGGCTCAGCGGGATCACGACCAGCGCGCTCACCGCGGCTGCCGTCGCGGCGACTCCCGCCATCACCATACCGATCCGGACCCGGCGCTTCCGGGTGTCTCGCTGGACCCCGCGGACCAAACCGGGCAGCAGGTTCGGCGGGGTGGCGGTGATGGTAGCGAGTGCGCGGTCGTCCGGCAGCGCGGACATCGCCTCGGGCACGTCGGACAGCGAGGCCACCTCGGCCGAGCATTCGTCGCAGGTTCGCAGGTGCTCCTCGTACTCGTCCCGCTCCTGCACCGACAACGCGCCGAGCAGATAGGCCGCATCCCATTCCCGGTACGGATCGCTCACTGGCTGGTCACCCCCCTCTCCTGCAGCGCGAGCTTGAGAGCCCGCAACCCGTAGTGCAGCCGCGACTTCACGGTGCCTGACGGGATGTCCAGCTCCTCGGCGATATCAGTGACAGTACGACGCCCGTAGTAGGCACGAACAATCACTTGCCGATGTTCCTCCGACAACTGTGCCAGGGACTCGGCCACCAGCCACGCGTCGAGGACGGCGTTCGCGTGGTCGGCACTCGGGTTCTCCGGCAGATCGTCACTGGCCACCTCGCGGCTGACCCGGGCACTGCGCCGGTCGTCGATGACGAGATTGCGCGCCACCGTGAACAGCCAGGCCCGGGCCCCCGCCTCGTCCTCGGTCAGGATCTGCGGCCGGCGCCAGGCGCGCAGCAGCGTCTCCTGCACGACGTCCTCGGCCAGCCGGTCGTCACCGGTCAGCCGGACCACGAACCGCCACAAGGCCGGTGCGTGCACGTCGTGCAACTCACGCAACAGCGCCGCCCGGTCATCGGCCATCGGCGCTCCTGCTCTGTCAGGCATCGGGCGGTCCCGGCCGGGATCACTCCGCTGTCACGGTTGCCTTCTCCGGTGCTGCTTGCTCGACCGCCCAGGCGCCGTTGCCCAGGAACGCGATCAGCAGGAAGGCGAAGCAGAAAAGTGCCGCCTTCTCGCCACCATTCTGCACAGGAAGCAAAGCATCCACCTGGTGCACTGTGAAGTACGCGTAGGCCATTGATCCCGAGCAGAGCAGCGCAGCGTACCTGGTGCCCAGGCCGATCAGCACCAGTGCTCCGCCCACGAACTGGATCGCGGCCGCCCACCAGGACGGCCAGGCGAACAACTCGGCCTGTTTGGTCCCGAGCACGCTCGAACAGGGGTCGTCGCCCTTCCGAACGAGACAGGCCGGCGCCGGGGTCAACACATCGTGACTTTCAGATCACACTCCGAATCGGCTGCGCTTGCCGCTCCGGCTTTTGCTAGATGGAAGCCGTACGTCGCGGTCGCCAGGCCGACGCCCCAGACCAGGTACGCCGGGACCGCCACCCAGAAGAAGGCGTCCGGCAGGCCGATGTCGCCGTACGCGGGCTTGCCCTGGATCGCGGCCACGATCATCTGGAGCAGTCCGACACCGAAGTACGCCGTGATGCCGCCGCCGAGCCCGGCGCCGGGAAGCAGCAGCATCCAGCGCGGGAAGATCCGGCCGAGGCGGTAGACCAGCAGCAGCGGCAACGCGATGCCGGCGAGCAGGAAGCCGCCTTCGAACAACACCAGCGAGAGGTTCGCGCCGTACGGCGTCTTGTCGAAGCCGACGACTGCCTGCGCGGCCAGCCGGATCAGGCAGCCGGCGACCGCGGCCCATGCGCCGACGAAAGCCCAGCGCGGGATCTCCGCGAGCGTACGCGCCGGGCCGAGTCGGCGTTGGCAGGTCAGTGCGGTCCGGCCGAGGAGTGCGGCACCACCGAGCGCGGCGAATCTGCTCAGCATCCCGGGCAGATCGAACGGGAGTCCAAGACCTGGCAGCACACCACCGACCACATCGAGCAAGGCAAGCGCGGCGGCTGCGACCCAGGCGGCAGCGAGAGCCCACAGCGTCCGGATCAGAAGCCGGGAGCTCGGTCGGCGATCCAAAGCCAGGACTGCCGCAGCACTGAGCACACACAGCAGGACCGCGGCCCAGTGGGGGATCAGCAGGTCGCCGCCCGGGAACTTCCAGTTCGGTGCGTGGCCGGTCGCGAACCAGATGCGGACACATCCGTACGCCGCTGCCCAGACGAGAGTTGCCGTTCTTGCCATAGGACCAATCTCAGTCGGTCACGCGTCGGCACGGATCCCTCCGGCGGGGGAACCGGCTCCATCGGTCGGTGGAAGTGCTCAGCAGACGTCGTACAGCGCGCGGAGCGTCCGGAGGAAGGCCTGGCGATCGGCGGCCGGCAGGTTGGCGAGCAGGCGCTCCTCTTCGACCCGGATGCCTTTGCGCACTAAGCGCCGTACCCGGCGGCCCTTGGGAGTGATCGACAGCAGCCGCACCCGGCGGTCGCCCGGATCAGGCGTGCGCTCGATCAGGCCGGCGTCCTGCAACTCGTCGAGGGTGCCGATGATGCGCGACTTGTCCGCGCCGATCGCCTCCGCGAGCGCAGCCTGGGTCCGGACCGGGGTGTCGTCGAGGGCGGTCAGTACGGCGTAACCCCACATCGAGATGTCGTTCGCCTCGAGCACGGGCGTCTCCGCCGCGATCAGCGCCCGCACCAACGGAGCCATCATCGCGGCGAGATCGGGGCGCTCGTCGGTCACGCCACGGAAGATAGCACTGGCGCAATCATAAGCAGACGCATATGATCAGCACATGCATACAGTTGACTACGTTTCCCCCGACGCGCAAGCGGTCCGGGCCAGCATGGAGCTGGTCACGCGTGTCACCGACGACGATCTCGCCAAGCCGACGCCCTGCCGGTCCTGGACGCTGTACGGTCTGCTCGCGCACATGGCGACCCAGCACTACGGCTTCGCCGCCGCCTCCCGCGGCGACGGCGACGCGGCGCTGTGGAAGGTCCGCGACCTGGGCGCCGACCCAGTCAAGGCGTACCTCGACGCTGCCGAGCACGTCCTGGCCGCGTTCGCCGAGGACAGCGTCACCGAGCGCCAGTTCCCGCTGCCGGAGTTCGGCACCGACCAGCCGTTCCCCGGTCAGCAGGCGATCAGCTTCCACTTCATCGACTACGTGGTGCACTCCTGGGACGTCGCGAAGTCGCTCGGCACCACGGTCACCTTTACTCCCGAGGTCCTGGACGCGGCGCGCGAGGTGGCCCAGCTCGTCCCCACTGGCGACCTCCGCCTGACCCCGGGCTCGCCCTTCGGCCCCGACATCCCCTGGTCAGGCGCCGACCCCCTCGACAAGATCCTCGCCCACCTGGGCCGCAATCCTTCCTGGCCCAAGGCCGTCTAGTCCTCACAACCCAGCCCGTCGTTGTCGCGGTCCAGGTCGTAGACGTCGTCACCGATGACTGTGACCGGACCGCGCACGTACTCGGGCCCGTTGCCGCTTCCCCCTGAACAGTCGACGTCACTCGCGATCGGGACACAGCCACCGCCGTAGTTCGGGTCGCAGCCCGACTCCTCCTCGACCTTGGTGCCGACCGTGGTTACCTGAGTCCGCGGCTGCTTGGCCACCTCCTGCTTGACGAGCTCCTTCGCCGTCTGCACGCCGTCGACGATCGTCACCTCATAGGTGAGCCGGCGCGTGCCGTTCACGCCTTGTGTGGTGACAGACTTCTCGCCTTTCGGCAGCGAGGAGTCCGTCACGGTCTTCGTCTTGAACGGAATGACCTTGAACTCCACCACGGTCTTCTTGGTCGTCACCGGCTTCGGCTTGGTCGCCGGCGTCGTGACTGCCTTCGGAGTCGGTGTAGGAGTCGGAGTCGGAGTCACCGTCGGTGTCACCACGGCCCGGCTTCCCGCGACCGCAGCCGGCTCGGGGACTTCCGACGTACCAGTGGATCCGCAGCCGGCCACGACCAGTAGGAGCGCAGGCGCCAGCGCAGCGTGAGACAAACGCACAATTCCCCCCAACCCGCCGCAGTTTCCCCCCGCGGCGGGATTGTCAGCACCCGGACCTCCCGGATGAGTTCCGATCTGTACCACCACGACCTGTTTGAAGTCGAGGCCCGAACGGCGTTGGAATCTGAAAATTTCGGTGGTTGGTAAGCGCTTGCCGTGGTGCGGAGGCGGTGCGAGGCTCGCGGGCACACCACTGGAGGAGAGGGTCCATGTTGGCTGTTCTGGGAAGACTTCGCCGCGCGGCTCTGGTGAGCGCGCTGGCGATCATCGTGGCGATCTTGACCGTTCCGTCCACGGCGTCCGCGGCCGTCACGGAGTACCCGGCGGTGACCTTGAACCGGGTCACTTCGAGCGCCGGGTTCGTGCATCCGGGGCTGGCGGTCAGCGCGGACTCGCTGGAACGCGTCCGCGCTCAAGTGCAGGCCGGCGTCGAGCCTTGGGCGTCGTACTACGCCGCCATGACCGCGACGGCGTACGCGTCCGCGACGTTCAGCTCGCGGAACCAAGGCCCGGTCGTGGACCGGCCGGCGAACAGCGCGTTCAACTCCCAAGGCGTGCAGTCGCTGTTCATCGACGACGCGTTTCGCGCCTACACACAGGCGATTCTCTACGTCATCACCGGCAACCCGGTGCACCGGGCCAACGGCCTGAAGCTGGTCCGGATCTGGAGTCACATGAATCCGGCCGCGTACGCGTACTACCCGGACGCGCACATCCACAGCGGCCCACCGCTGATGCGGATGCTGGCCGCCGCGGAGATCCTCCGGTACTCGAGCGTCACCCCCGGGACCGACGGTTACGACCTGCAGTGGAACGACGCCGACACCGCCGATCTCACCGCCAACCTGATCGTACCGATGACGCAGACCTTCCTGTACCGCAACCGCAACTTCATGAACCAGCACAGCTACTCGCTGATCGGCGCGCTCGCGGGCTACGTCTTCACCGACAACCTGCCCCGCTACACCGAGGCGGTCGAGTGGTTCTCGGTGAACTCCACCAACCCCGACGACGACACGAACGGCGCACTCGCCAAGGTGATGCCGGTGATCGCGAAGAACGACCCGCGCAACCCGTACGGGCGGTCGTTCGTGCAGCTGCAGGAGATGGGTCGCGACCAGGCGCACGCCTGGGACGACGTCAGCATGCTCACCCAGCTCGCCCGCGTGATCGACATCCAGGGCACCCGGCTGGACCCGTTGCGCGGCACCGTCTCCACGCAGCGGAACGCGGTCTCGCCGTGGGAGTTCGGCGACTACCGCCTGCTGCGCGGCTCGGAGCAGTTCTTCGCGTTCATGCTCGGCAAGGACATCCCGTGGATCGACACCACCGAACGCGGCGGGGTGCTGTCCCAGGCGTACCGCGGCCGGATCTTCGATCCCACGAATGAGCTGTACCACCTCTACAAGGACAAGCTCGGCACCGCGATCCGGGTGATCGCGCCGAGCATCACCGAGATCGCGACACGGCAGGACGCGGCCGCACGGTTCTACTGGGGCACGGCGTCGTACAACTACTGGAACAGCAACCCGGACTGGAATCCGGACTCCTGGTTGTCCTTCCCGTCCTCGGTCGCCGGCACAGTCCCACCGGTGCAGAAGGACGCACTCATCCAAGCGGAGACTCGAACCTTCCCGATCACTCCCGGCACGTCGATCCGCGACGGCTATGTCCGGATGAACGCGAGTCGAGCCGGTACGACGATCGCCGTACGGTCGCTGCTCTACGACAACCGGAACGGCTACAGCCCGGTCGGGGTCCTCGTCCGCACCAACGGCACGGCCACGTTGCAGCTGCGCAAGGAGCGGACGCTGGCGCCGTACTACTCCTTGACCGTGCCGGACACGAAGGGCGCCTGGCGCTACCTCACCTACGACATGGACACCGCCAAGCTACGTGGTAGCGCAGGCGGTGAGTCGCTGGCGTACTACACGGTTGTCGGGTCGTCGAAGGTTGCCGTGGACATCGATGCCGTCAACTTGCAGACCAAGAGCCAACTCACACCCCCGACGTTCCCCGAAGGCGCGGACACCCGTCTCGTCGCGATCGCCGGCGAGCCGTTCACCACAGACCTGTCCGCCACCGACACCGACCCGGTGACCTACACCGCCGGTACGGCGCTCCCGAGCCAAGCCACCCTGGACGCGCAGACCGGCGCACTCACGTGGACCCCGACGAGCAGTCAGGTCGGAGAGCACAAGACCTTCATCGTGGCCGACGACGGCAGGACGAACTCCGTACTCCGTGTGTCGGTCACAGTCGCCGCCAACCGCCAGAAGGCTATCGCCGCGGCGCTAGAGGGCTACGACCCGGGGACCGCCTATGTCCGGTCGAGCGCAGCCGCCGTCACCTCGGCTGCGGCATTGGCGACCTCGCACCTGGAATCCGACACCGCGACGTTCGCTGCCGACCTCGTCGCCGTACAGAAGGCAGTCGCCGCACTGGAGAAGCTCACGCCGACGCTGGCGGACGACGGCTCGTTCGACTACTGGGGTCGCGCGACCTCGGCGACGATCACACCGGTTGCCATTGGCAACATGCTGGACGGCGACATGAACACCTTCTCGGGTGATCTCCGGGCGCCGGCGATCCTCGACTACGGCAGCGGCTTCCGGGTCCGGGCCGACGCGTTCGGGCTGCAGGCGCGGTACAACTTCGCCAACCGCTCGGAAGGCGCCAACGTGTACGGCTCGAACGACGGACGGACCTGGACGCTGCTGACGTCGCGGGAGACCACCAACACCAGCGACCGGGCGTTCGAGCTGGAGACCATCCCGGTCCGCGACGAGGTCAAGGATCAGAGCTTCCGGTTCCTCAAGCTCCAGGTCGACCACCCCGGCGTGCCGACCGATCCGGCGTACCCGGGTCTGTCCAGCTTCAGCGAGTTCCGGGTGCACGGCGAGCGGATCGAGATGAGTACGGCGCTCAACGCGGTGTCGATCTCGTCGAGCAACAGCGACCCGAAGCTCGCCCAGAACGGCGACACTGTCACGCTGACCCTGACCGCTACCGAGCCACTCAGTGCGGTCACGGCGACGATCGAGGGACGCGCCGCCACGGTCACGAGCTCGGACAGTCAGCACTGGACGGCCAAGCTGGTGCTCCCGGACGACGTCGGCTACGGGCGGGCGCTTCAGTTCGCGGTCGACTACACGACGGCTGCGGGCGACCCCGGTGCCACGATCGTGTCCTCGACGGACGGATCCACGCTCCAACTGTGGAACAGCGCCGTACAGACGCTTGCGATCCAGCCGGGCTGGGTGGTCGCGTCGAGCGTGGTCTTCCCGGGGGTCAGTACGGCGGAGGACAACGGGTGGCGGATGTTCGACGGCAACATCAACACCTTCACCGACACCACCAGCGGCAACGGCTGGGTCAAGGTGACCGCGCCGTTGGAGTTCAACGCCGTCCGGGTCCATCCGCGGACGAACTTCCCGAGCCGGGCCAACGGCACGGTCGTCCAGTCCTCCACTGACGGCGGGACCACGTGGACGACCTTGGCCACGATCAACGGTGTTGTCGATGGCAACCAGTGGTACGTGTTCCCGCTGACTTCGACGGTCAGCGTGCCCATGATCCGGGTGTACGACGGCCACGGCGGCTTCACCAACCTGGCCGAAGTGCAACTGCTCAAGGCTTAGGGGTTGTTGGCCGACCTGCTGCCCGTCAGCAGGTCGGCCAGCTCGGTCGGGCGGTAGAGCACGAGCTTGCCGGTGCGCTGCGCTTCGACCAGACCGGTACGACGAAGCAGCTGCAGGTGCTGGCTGACCGCGGACGGGGTGACCTTCAGCTCGGCGGCGAGGTCGCTGGTGGTCCGTGGATGGGTGAGCAGGGCAAGGATGTGGGCACGCGGCGTACCGATGAGCTGATCCAGATCGCGTGGCGACGGCGGCTCGACGACCGACCACAGATTGCCTTGCCCGCGGGGCGGATAACCGATCAACGGCTCGGCGCCGATGTCGAACGGGATCACCGCATGCGGGCCGAACAGCGTGGGCTGCAGCACCAGCCCGCGACCGTCGATGCTTTCCGTACGACTGGGATTGCTCACCTGGTCGATCCGCAACCGACCGTCCTGGTAGCTGATGACCGGGGCGAGGTCGTTCAGCATCGCCGCGGTCCCCTGCTGGGTGACGAGATGACCGCGGTAGCTGATGTCCGCGGACAGGATCGTGCGCATCCGGTCCCAGTACGGCGCCATCACGGTCCGCCAGTACTCGCCCAGCGCATCCACGATCCTCGCAACGCCATCGGGCCCGGCGAGCTCGTCGGGTACCAGCCCGTTGACCGCGACAACCTGCCGCTCGAACGTCTCGCGATCGACCGCCCCGACGAGCGCGAGCTCCTCATCGAACTGGGTCAGCGGCGACGTCGGGCGCGGCGTCAGGAAATCCGGACTGCCCATGGTGTCGTTCACCAACCACCGCAGCACGCCCCAGTCGAGCTGCTCCAGCACCGGCTGAACAGCCCGAACCCACGGCAACTGCAACGGAAACCGACCAGGATCCTGCAACGCCCGCAACGACAGCACAGTCTCCGCCGCAGGCGAGATCGCGAACCGGATGTCCTCCAGATCCTGCCCGGTCAGCTCGTAGGTCAGCACCCCGTCAATGTAGCCCTCCCCTAAATCGTTCCAGCCGCGGACTCCGCCGGCCGACTCTCGACCCCACGACTACTGCTGTCGTGAACGCGCTGCCGCGGAAGGATCTCCTCGGCGCGCTGGCGGTCGCAGCCGCCCTGGCGCACGTCAGCCGACGTTCAGGAGGGTGGCGAGGAGGATGCCGTTGAGGAGGCCTACTACGCCTAGGACGATCAGTGGGCCGGCGGTGATGGGTGGTTCTGGGACTCGTTGGTTGAAGAGTGCGAACAGGCGTTCTTCGGCTGGGCGGACTTCCCGGAGGAGGACGGTGCACGGGTGCTTGACGTTTTCAACAACCTCTACCGCGGTCTGGGCAGCTACTACGGCGCCGCGGAGAACTCCCACGACCACGGCTCCGGAGGCTACGGTCAGCACGCCGAGCAGGGCTGCCGTTGTCTGGGGCATCGAGGCGTCGGCGAACAAGGTGTTCTTCAGGGCCGAGAGCGACCACAGGCCGAAGAATCCGAGCGCGCCCGACGCGATGCCGACCGCCAGGAACACCTTGGTCAGTGGGTTCTGCAGCCGCACCGCCGCCGCGAACGCCCGCGCGTCCCTGGCCAGATCCTCCGCACCCCGGGCCAGTTCTTCCTGCGCCGCCAGCGTGTCGGCACGCGCTCGCAGCTTCACTCCGATCACGATCCGGTCGGCGAGATCCATGGTGCTCGCGAGGTCGAGGATCTCCCGCCAGGCGCTCACCACCTCGTCGTGCGCCGGTGCGATTGCAGACCGCCCCACAACACTCATGCCTGTCCCCTAACGCCGAGCGCGCCTCCCCCTGCGCGATCGTCTCCCCTGGGCACGAGAGTACGCCGTACGGGCCCTCACGAACAGTGACCAGCTGTCAATTCTTGACTGCTCCCTGTGTGATCCCGTTGACGAAGTTCCGCTGGAAGGTGAGGTAGACCAGCACGATCGGGGCGATCACGATCAGGCTCGCCGCCGACAGCAGCGGGATGTTCGTCGAGTACTGCCCGACGAACAGCCCGAGCCCGGCAGGCGCCGTACGGCGGTCCGGATCCTGCATCATCACCAGCACCAGCAGGAACTGGTTCCACGACCACATGAAGTAGAGCACCGAGAGCGTCGTCACCGCCGGCCAGGAGATCGGCAGCAGAACTCGCACCAGTACGGCGAGATCGCGGGCCCCGTCGACCCGCGCCGCCTCGACCAACTCACCGGGCAGTCCGGAGAAGTGCGACTGCATCCAATACACCCCGAACGGCATGAACAGAGCGACCTCAGCCAGGATGATGCCGAGGTAGGAGTTCGTCAGGCCGACCTGCTGCAGGTTGTAGTACAGGGCAACGACCACGAGCTCGACCGGCAGCGTCAGCCCCAGCACGAACCCGGCCGACAACCCGCGATTCCCCCACACCTCAAGGACTTCCAGCCCGTACGCCGCCAACGTCGCCAGCACGACCGCGAGCGGTACGACGCAGACCGCGATCAGCACACTCGAGCGCATCAGGTTCGTGAAGTTGCCCTGGTTCCACGCCAGCTTGAAGTTCTGCCACGACCAGTGGTCCGGGATGCTGAGGCCACTGACCTGCTCACTCGGCGAGTGCAACGCGGTCAGCACGATCCCCGCCAACGGCAGCAGCACCATGGTCGCCATCACGAGCAGAACGCCGTACCGCAGGCCCATCCCTATCCTCATCGGCCCACCCTCGCGACTCGGCGGATCGTGGTCACGATCGCCACGACCAGGACGGTCAGTACGACGGCCAGCGCGCTGGCGTCACCGATTCGGCTTTCGTTGAAGGCCAACCTGTACACCAGCAGACCCGGGACGTTCGTCTGCCCGGCCGGACCGCCGTTCGTCGTCACGAAGACCAGGTCGAAGCTCGCCAAGGCGGCGATCGTCGTGATCACGCCGGCGATCGTGACCTCCTCGCGGACGCCGGGGAGCGTGACGTGCCGGAAGGTCCGGAACGGCCCGGCGCCGTCCAGCGTGGCGGCCTCGTAGAGCGAGGTGTCGATCTTCTGCGCGCCGGCCAGGAACAGCATCATGCAGAGCCCGCTCATCACCCAGGTCCCGATCAGGCCGAGCGCGATCAGGGCCAGGTCGTAGTCGCCGAGCCACGCCCGGGTGATGCCCCGAAGCCCCACACCGGCGAGGATCTGGTTGATCACCCCGTCCTCGCTGTAGAGCCACCGCCAGGTGATGCCGACGGCAACCAACGGCAGCACCTGCGGCAGGAAGAACACCACCCGGAAGAACGTCATCCCACGCCGGACCTTGCCGAGCAGCAGCCCGGTCATCAGCAGCCCGAGCACTACCGGGATGAAGGAGAAGAACACGATCAGCACCAGGCTGTGCAGGATCGCCTCGTACAGCGTCGGGTCCTGGAAGATCCTGGTGTAGTTGGAGAATCCGGCCCAGGTCGGCGCGAGGATGCCGTCCCACTTCAGGAACGAGAGCCTGACCGTGTTGAGCGCCGGCCAGATCGCGAACCCGAAGTAGACGAGCAGCGCGGGCAGGACATAGACCCACCCGCGCGCCCGGCGTCTAGCCGGCATGGTGGGCGGTCCACGACTCCTGCAGCGACGCGAGGAACTGGTCGGTCGTGGTGGTCCCGTTGATCAGGCCCTGGATCCCCGGCGTCAGCTTGTCGATCATGCCCGGCGACGCGAAGTCCGGGAACGGCACGATGCCGTTGCTCTGGGCAATCGGTGCGAACTGCTCCGCGATGTCGGCGCGCAGCCCGGTCGCGGTCAGCCCGGCCTTGGTGTCGACCGGCATGAACCCGCCGGCGAACTGGATCTGCGCCGCCTCCGGCGAGCTCATGTAGTCGAGGAAGGCCGCGGCGACGTTCGGGTGCTTCGTCTTGGACGAGATCGCGTACGCGACACTGGCGCCGGAAGCGACCTTCACCGCACCGCCGTGCGGGGTCGGCATCGGGAAGAAGCCGACCTTGTCCTTCAACTGCGTCTCCAGCGCGGCCGCCGCCCAGTTGCCGGTGACCAGGAACGCGCTCTTGCCCTGCGCGAAGTTCGCCTGGGCGTCCGGGTCCGCGGTGGCGTTGGCGGACTTGGCGACGTACCCCTTCTGCACCCACTGCTGCAGCGTCTCGGTGGCCTGCTTCGCCTTGTCGGTCGCGATCGTCGCGTCCGGCTTGCCGTAGACCCAGGCGCGGTAGTCGTCGACCGACCCGATCACGTTGAGCAGCGCGTTCCACAGGTGGAAGCCGCCGACCTGGAGCGCGCCGACGCTCAGCGGCACGCGCCCGGCCGCCTTCTGGCGCTCGAGCTCCGCCTCGAACTCGGGCAGCGACGTCGGCACCTTCGACACCATCGACTTGTTGTAGAAGACGCCGAGGATCGACAGTCCACCCGGTACGGCGTACAGGTTGCCGGTGCCGAACTGCTTGGCCGACTGGTCCGACTTGAGCACCTCGAGACTGGACTGCGGGAACTTGGTGTCCCAGCCGTACGCGTCGGCGTACGGGTTGAGATCCAGGATGAGCTTGGCCGGGACCAGCGTGTTCATCGCGCCGGGGTTGTACTCGGCGATGTCCGGCGGCTGGTCGGAGGCCATCGCCAGCTTGATCGACTTGATGTAGTCGTTGAACGGCGTCTGCTGCGGCTTGATGGTGACGTTCGGGTACTTCTTCCGGAAGCCCTCGATCAGCGCCTTGGTCGGCGGGTCGTCGGTGTAGGCGAGCGTCAGGGTGACCGGGTCGCTGGGGACCGTGGTGGCCACGCTCGCCTGCGTCGCCGGCCCGGCCTGCGGTCCGCCGGCGCCCGCGCAGGCGCTCGTGGTGAGTACGGCGGCGGCCCCGAGCGCGAGCAGTTTCGCGGCAGTCCTACGCATGGGATTCTCCTTCACCGATGGCGGCCGGTGGAGCCTCGGCCGGTAGTGGGCCGCGAGCGGCTGCTCGGCGGATACTGCTCCTGACGCGCTCGAACCGGGTCCGCTCGATCTCGGCCAGGCAGTGGTGCAGAGCGCCGTACACGACGGCGTCGTCGCCCAGCGAGGACACGGCGAGCGGCGGCTGGTTCAGGGCCTGGCTGTCCAGGTGCCGGCGGATTGCCTCCAGCAACGGTTCGCCGCACCTGGCCATCGGGCCGCCGATCACGACGAGCTGCGGATCGAGGATCGACCGGATCGCGGCCACGCCCTTCGCGAACCGGCCGGCCACGGTCTCGATCGCGCCGACCGCGGCCGGATGACCGGCGACGTACGCGTCCAGGACCTCCTCGAACGTGGTCTGCAGCCCGCTCAGCCGGACGATCTCGTCGGCGCCGACCCAGTCCTCGAACGGTCCGAGGCCGTCCGGGTTGGTCCGGGTCTCGCCGGCCAGCAGGTCGAGAAAGCCGATGTCACCGGAGTCGTTCGAGGCGCCCCGGTACAGCTCGCCCTGCAGCACGATCCCGGCGCCGACCCGCTCACCCCAGTGGATCATCACCACCGAGTCCTCACGCCGCTGCGCACCACGCCACCGCTCGCCCTGTGTCGCCAGCTTCACGTCGTTGTCGAGATGCACCGGACACGTGAGGACTTCGCTCAGCCGCCGTACGACGATGTCGCCGGCGAGCCCGGGCTTGCTCGGGATGAGCTTGATGACCTGGGCGTCCAGGTCGACGATGCCCGGCGCGCCGACGGTGGCGAACCAGATGTCGGCATCCTTAGTCGCCTGCTGCACCGTGGCCACCAGGACCTCTACGCCGTCCGCTCCGCTCGTGCCCGCGTCGAGCTGGACCGTGCTGGTGGCGACGATCGCGCCGGCCAGGTCGGACACCGCCACGCGGACGTCCTGCGGGCTGATCGACAGGCCGAGTAGACGGCCCGACTCGGCCCGGAACCGCACGCGCTGCGCCGGACGGCCGACCTTGGCCGCGTTCCGCTCGGGGGCGCTGAACTCGACCAGCCCCTCGGCCTCCAGCGCGACCAGGGAACGGGTGACCGCCTGCCGGCTGAGTCCGACCTTCTTGGCCAGCGCGGACACGGTCATGCTGGGCTCGGCCCGGAGCTGCCGCAGGACGGCGTCCGCGTTGATCCCACGCATGAGCTCGGTGCCCACGGCGACCAGTTCGTCCATCATCACCCTTCCCGCTGCGCTGTCCGGTGTGCGAGGGTATTTATTATGGATCGCACGAAACTAACTCCGTCAAGCCGTCAGGCGGGTTGGATTTCTGCCCTCGAGGGGCTGGCGCGGCGCGTGCTCGGGGCTTCCGTCAGCTTCACCGGGCTGGCAGGTGACGGGCGCCGCTTCGAGTACGGCGCCTGCGGCGGCGAGCTCGCGGTGGCCGCGACCGACGGTGTGAGTGCGGCCGTCGGCCTCCACCACTACCTGCGGAATGTGTGCGGTCGTTCGGTCGGCTGGGACACGGTTCTGCCCCTTCGGCTCGGCTCGCTGCCGGACTGCGAGATGACTCGCGGCGAGGCGCGGGTGAGCGAGTTCTACTACCTGAACTTCTGCACGTTCAGCTACACGATGGCGTACTGGGACTGGCCGGAGTGGGAGCGCGAGATCGACTGGATGGCGCTGCACGGCGTGACCATGCCGCTCGCGCTGACCGGGCACGAGGCGGTGCTGTTCTCGGCGTACACCCGGTTGGGGTTGCCGGCTGACGCCGTACGGTCCTTCTTGGGCGGTCCGGGGTACCTGCCGTTCGTCTACATGGGCTGCCTCGACAGTTTCGCCGGGCCGCTTCCGTCGTACTGGATCTCCTCGCATCTCGAGCTGGGCCGGCGGATTCTCGAGCGGGAGCGGGCGTTCGGGATGACGCCGGTGCTGCCGGCGTTCACCGGGCACATCCCGCGGGAGCTGGCGCCGGGGCGGGTTCGCACGTGGCAGGGGTTCGAGACGGTGGTGCTCGATGCCGGCGATCCGTTGTATGTATCGCTCGGTACGGCGATCACGTCGACGCAGATCGAGTTGCTCGGGACGGATCACGTCTATGCGGCGGACCCGTTCATCGAGATGATCCCGGTCGACGCGGATCCAGCAGCTGTTGCAGCTGCCACGCTCGCTGGGCTGCGCGGCGCGGATCATTCCGCGGTGTGGTTGATGCAGGCGTGGCCGTTCTCGTACCACAAGGAGTTCTGGACCGATGCGCGGGTTCGGGAGTTTCTGGCCGCTGCGGACGGGATGGTGGTGGCCGACCTGTGGGCCGAGCGGGATCCGCAGTGGCAGCGGTTCGACGGCTTCGGCGGGAAGCCCTGGCTGTGGTGCGGCCTCCTGAACTTCGGCGGCCGCACCGACCCCGCCGCCGACCTCCCCGCCGTCCCGCCGGCCGTCGAGGCCGCCCTCGCTTCCGCCAATCCCCCTACCGGCCTGGGCCTGTCGATGGAGGCGATCCACAACAACCCGGTCTTCTTCGAGCTCATCGCCGACCTGGCCTGGACGTCCGTCGACCTCGAGACCTGGCTCGACTCCTGGGCCGCCTGTCGCTACGGCGTCTCGTCTCTAGGGCATGCCTGGCGTGATCTGCTGGCGACCATCTACTCCTGCGAGATCCCGATCTTCCCCGAACACTTCCACGGGGTGCTGACGAAGGAACCGTCGTACCACTCGAGGTCTGTGATCGAAGGCGCCCTCTGGTACGACCCGACCGTCCTGGCACGCGCCTGGGACGCCCTCATCACCGCAGCCGAGGACAACCCTGTGTTGCTGGATGGCCCACTAGCCCACGACCTGGTCACCGTGGCCATCGCGTACCTGACCCGCCTCGCCGACCACTACTACCTCACAGACCGCAACGCCTTCCTGTCCCTCTTCCCCGCCCTCGATGCCCTACTAGCCACCCACCCCGACTTCCGCCTCACCACCTGGGAATCGAAGGCGGTCCGCTGGGCGGAGTCGGTTGAAGACCGCGCCCTCTTCGAGCGCAACGCCCACCAAATCCTCACCACCTGGGGCCCCACCCCCCACCTCAACGACTACGCCGCCCGCCACTACTCCGGCCTACTCACCCCCTACTACCTCTCCCGCTGGACCTCCGACGTACTCCCAGCACCCCGAGGCGACCTGGTCACCCTCTCCCGCCACCTCCACACCACCTACTCCACCGCCCAACCCCCACCCCACCACCAAACCCCTGGACAAACCTGACACACTATTCCCCTCACCCCTCGTGAGAGGGCCTCTAGCTCAACTGGCAGAGCAGCGGACTTTTAATCCGCGGGTTGTGGGTTCGAGTCCCACGGGGCCTACCGAATCGCAGGTTAGAGGTTGGGCTCGGGCGTTCTGGGCGCGTGAGGTTGGCGGTGGTCAGTGAGTCGGGTGGGCGAGGGCGGGCCAGATTCGGGTGGTGCGTTCTAGCAGGTAGTCGTGGGCCTGTTGGCCGGTGGCGGTCCTCGGGTTGATTGATGGCACGGTGCCGGTGTTGAGGGTGTCCATTTCGATGAAGGCGCCGAGGAGGATCTGGCCGAGTGGGGGCAGTTGCTGGTCCATCGGGGTGATCGGGTCGAGCAGCGGGGGTACCGCGCGAGCGGTGACCTCGGGCCAGTCCTCTTGGGGTCGCGGGGTGTCGCGGGTCAGGATCGGGCGATGTCGGCGGCGACCGCATCGCGTCCGGTGAGAGGTGGCCCGAGGGAGAAGCGCTCCCTGAGAGTCCGGATCAGGGACGTGTTGCGATATTCCTCGGTCACGACGGTCTCGGGTCGATGTAGGCGGAGACTGCCACTGTCGGAATGCGGACGCCCGAGCGATCGAAGCGGAATCCCATCTCCCGGCAGGAGCCGCCGGGTCGGGTGGCGGAGCGCTCGGAGGCGGGACGTGGTCGTAGTTGCCGCCGTGCTCGTCGAAGGCGACCAAGAGAAGCGTGTTGGCGAAGTTCGACCCATCCTCAGTGGACGAGGTGCGGATGGCCGAATAGACGCGAGCGAGCAGCTCCTCCCCCGCGCAGGATCGACGACGGGGAATCAGCAGAGAGCCCGGGGAAGAGCGCGTTGTAGGCCGGGTGGTAGTCGTTGTGCGCGTGCAGCAGATTCGGTTCGATGAACGAGTAGGTGGGCAACCTCCCCTGCTCAGCATCCTCGAAGAAGTCGTCTGTCGCTTGCCAGCGTGATGGGACCACCTCGTTGCCACGAGCATGGGACCACCTGGAGGTGTCAGTGAGCATCGCGGGCCTCGGTGGTGGTGTC
>NZ_JBITJU010000037.1:0-61000 GCF_044460355.1 Kribbella sp. NPDC050124 | reverse complement strand
TGGATCAACAAACCCACCGAAGGCCAGCAGCAGGAGAACTCGGTTGACTCAATGAATCCCTAACCAACCCGCCTCAAAAATCTTGACACGCAGCGGTAGTCGTCGAGGGCGTAGATGGACAGGTCGCGGCCGTAGCCTGAGCCCTTGAAGCCGCCCCAGGGGACCTCGTTGGCCAGGACGAGGTGGGAGTTGACCCAGACCGTGCCGGCGTCGAGCTGTGAGGCGATGTTGTGGCTGCGGCGGGCGTTCTCCGTCCAGACCGAGGCGGACAGGCCGAGCGGTACGTCGTTCGCGCGGCGGACAGCCTCGCCGGCGTCGGCGAATGTCTCGACGGTGACCACCGGTCCGAAGATCTCCGCCCGGGTGCACTCGTCGCCGTCCGGTACGTCGACCAGCACGGTGGGGGCCACGAAGTACCCGCGGCCTTCGATGGCGCCACCGCCGATGGCGGCGCGGACACCGCGCTGCCTGGCCCGGTCGAGGTAGCCCATCACGCGGTTGAAGTGGGCCTCGGAGACCAGCGGGCCGATTTCGACATCGTCACCGGCCCCGGGTTCGCCGACGACGATGCCCGCCACCTCGGCGACGAGCTGATCCACGAACTTGGCGGCGACCGATTCGTGCACCAGCACGCGGCAGGCCGCGCCACACTCCTGGCCGGAGTTCCAGAAGCTCGCCACGCGGAGAGATGCCGCGGCTGCCTTGAGGTCGGCATCCTCGAAGATGACGACCGGCGCCTTGCCGCCCAGTTCGAGGTGCACCCGCTTGAGGGTGTCCGCGGCGCTGCGCGCCACGGCCCGGCCGCTGTTGACCGAGCCGGTGAGGGCGATCATGTCGATCGCGGGGTGAGCAGCCAGCCGTGCGCCCACCACCGGCCCGTAGCCGGTCACCACGTTCAGAACGCCGGGCGGCAGGAGGTCGGCGACCAGCTCAGCGAGCTTCAGCGTCGTCAGCGGAGTCTGCTCCGACGGCTTGATGACCAGGGTGTTTCCGGCCGCGAGGATCGGTGCGATCTTCCAGGCCGCCATCAGCAACGGGTAGTTCCAGGGCGTGATCACGCCGACGACCCCGAGCGGCTCGCGCAGAATGACCGAGAGGTGGTTCTCGGCGTAGTCGCCGGCGGCCATCGTGGTGGTCGCGCGGAGGGCGCCTGCCATGAAGCGGAAGGTGTCGACGGTGCCGTCGACGTCCTCCTGGGAGACCGCAAATGGTTTGCCAGTATTGGCCGACTCGAGCCGGACGAGCAGGTCGGCGTTCTCGGCCAGGCGGTCCGCGATCCGGTGCAGGACCTCCGACCGGGCCTTCGGCACCAGTTGCGCCCACTCCGCCCGGGCCGCAACCGCGGCCGCCACCGCTTGGTCGACATCCTCGACCGTGCCGGCGGGGGAGTGCGCAATGATCTCTGCGGTGGACGGGTCGACGATCGTGATCAGCTCGCTCGCCCGGCCCGCCTCGAACGAGCCGTTGATGAAGTGCTGCGCCGGCGGCAGATCGGTTGCGTCGATCAGGGGCGTGGCGTCCTGGACGCGTCGTACCGCAATGTCGTTGGTGATCGTCATCGGAATTCCATCCTTCAGAGGGCCGGGGCCGGCTGCGGAAGAGCCGCGGCGAGGGCGGAGATCGTCGCCGCGGTGGCGGGGTCGAGGTCGAGGAACGGCGCGCGCGGGCTTCCCGCCGGGAATCCCTGGGCCGCGACCGCCGCCTTGACGGCGGGGATGAAGGGGGCGTTCATGATCGCGTCCATCAGGGGGTAGATCTGCTCCCACTCGGCCCGCGCCCGGTTCAGGTCACCCGCGGCGAGAGCCCGGTGGATGGAGACCAGTTCGGCGGCCATCACGTTGGCGGTGCCGGCCATGACGCCCGCGGCGCCCTCGCTCAAGGCGGCCAGTAGCAGGCTGTCCCAGCCGACGAAGGTCGAGACGACGTCTCCGTAGTTGTGGATCAGCTGGCCCGCCTGCGCCAGGTCGGCGCTGGTGTCCTTGATGTACTGGATGTTCTCGACCTCGCGAGCCAGTGCGCCGACGGTCGCCGGAGCCAGGTTGATGCCGGTGGCAACGGGGAGGTTGTAGAGCATGATCGGGATGTCGACGGCGCCGGCAACGGTCCGCAGGTACCGCAGTGTCTCGTCGAGCGTCAGGGGCTCGTAGTACGGCGTGACGACCATCAGGACGGTGGCTCCGGCCTCCTCCGCGTGCCGGGAGAGTTCCACCGCTTCAGCGGTGCTGACGGCTCCGGTCTGTGCGACGACCGGAACCCGGCCGGCTGTCTGGTCGACCACGGTCTCCACCACGAACCGGCGTTCCGCGGCGCTCAGCGCGGCGAACTCGCCGGTGGAGCCACAGGCGACGACGCCGTCGACGCCTGCATGGATGTTGCGGTCGACCGATCGGCGAAGGTTCTCCTCGTCGATCTGGCCGCTCGAGGTGAAGGGGGTGAGGAGGGCGGTCAGGATTCCGCTCAGCTGTGCGGTCATTTCGTTGTCTCCTAGCGTCCGGACGAGGACAGGTGGCGGACGCCCTGCCTGTCCGTGGCGAGCAGGCTCTGGGCTTGCTGTGCGGCCGAGAGCCCGGTGTGGATGGCGGTCTCGGTGTAGAGCGTCCCGAGGTAGTCGCCGGCCAGGAAGACACGGCCGGTGTCTCGGGTCAGGACCGGCTGCAGCGTGCCTCGCCCCGGGAAGCAATACGGCGCACCGGTAGGCCAGCGCTGGATCTCGGCCTCGACGACGTGGTCGGCGAAGTTGGGTAGCACCTGGTCCAGGTCGTCGAGGTAGGTCTTGCGGATCTCGTCGTCGTCGAGTTCGAGGAGATCGCGCGCCAGGCTCGCCGGTGAGAACGTCATGATGCTGCTCCCGGGACGCCGCTCGGCCTCGTAGCCGCGGGCGATGTTCGACATGTTGAGCGCCACGTTGAACGAGCGCTTCGGCGTCGCGATGGCGTAGGCGTCGTCCCAGACCTGGTGCTCGGTCTCGTTGGTGAGGAAGGCGGCGCTCACGTAAGGCCCGTACACGATCTTCGACAGCGCCTCCCGGACGTCGAGGTCCAGGTCGACCCCTACGCGGTGGCTCACGGTCGCGGGAGTGGCGAGGACGACGCAACGAGCCTCGACTTCGTGCTCGACCCCATGCTGCCGGTAGCGGACGAGCACAGAGTGCCTTTTCTGGACCACCTCGGCGACCGTGGCGTCCAACTGCACACGGTCCGAGAGGGCCGCGCCGATGCTTTCGGTCAGCGTCGACGGGCCGCCGAGGATGCTTCGGGACAGTCCGGCGCCGATGTTCCAGACCAGGCTGAAGTAGCCGACGCCGGCGCCTGCGGACATCTCGTGCATATCCCCGGACGAGCGGGTGACCGTGGGCTTGAACAAAGCTTCGGCGTCCTCGGAGAGTTCCCCGACGAAGTCGGCGAAGCTGCGGTCGTTCATGAAGTCGTAGACGCGCTGCTGGCGGGCGGCTTCGTCCTCGCCGGCGCGGAGTTCGACGATCCTCGCGTACCTGGCCACCGCGAGCCTGACCTTGGCTCCGGCCTTGATCAGCGCCAGCCGGGAGGACCACGACATCGGGATCCGGAACGGGTAGGTCTCCACGCGGCCGTTCATCAGCAACTTGCCGTTCATCGCGAGGCCCGTGAGTGAACCAGGCACCGCGACCGAGTCGATGCCGGTGTCCTGGAACAGCCAGGCCGTCGACGAGTTGCCGCCTGCGTAGATGTGCCCGCCCCAGTTGAGCCAGTACTGGCCCCGGCGCTCGGACCGGATCCGGCCGCCGACGCGGTCCCCGGACTCGAGCAGCAGGGTGTCCCAGTGCCGAAGGCGCCAGCCCGCGGCCAGACCGGCGATGCCGCCCCCAACGATCACGACATCTCTCATGAGGTGCCCTTCTACGTAATTCCCCGGTGGTGCTTCCCACGGAACCGTAGTTTGTGATCACAGATCACGCAAGAGGTGAGACGCGAGGGCCCGGAAGTGTCTATCTTTGATCCTGTGACCCTTTCGAAGCGGCTGGAGCCGACCCTGCTGACCGACCAGGTCTACGCCGTTCTCCACGAGTCGATCATCAGCGGCGAACTGCCCGCCGGCTCCCGCCTGAGGGTCCGGGATCTGGCCGCCCAGGTGGGCACCAGCGTCATGCCCGTCCGTGAGGCGATCCGTCGGCTCGAGGAAGCGGGGCTGGCCGAGCGGGAGCCCCACAAAGGGGCGGTGGTGAAGGGGCTGACGCTGCAAGAGCTCGTGCACGTGTACGGCGTACGCCGGCTGCTGGAGGGCGAAGCGGCACGGCTGGGTGCTGAGCGGATCACGGCCGAAGACTGCGACGCGATGCAGGCCGAGTACGACGCGATGGTGACTGCAATCACCGAGCGGCGTGTGGTCGACATCCTCGACCATGATGAGTCGCTGCTGGCGATTCTCTACGACGCCGCCGGAAATCCCGTGCTGGTCAACATGATCAGGACGCTCTGGCAGCGCTGTCGCGCTTACAAGATCGTGGGTGCCCAGGGGACGCTGTACGCCGAAGGCGAGGACTCGCTGTGGCGGTACCAGAAGCGGTTGGTCGCTGCTGCGCGTCAGCAGGACGGCGTCGCCGCCCGGACGGTGTCCGATGCCTCTCTCGACAACGCGACGCTGCGCATCAGGGCGCTCCTGGCCGTGCAGGACGACGAGGAGAACGTCGGCGCGTTCTGAGCGCGGCGACCTGACCAGAGTCGGAGCCGCCACCAACGGGTGATGGCGGCCTCTCCGCGCGACCCAGCGGCGTAACTCAGTCGCGGGCCGCCGCTGAGTCGCGCCCCGAGTCATCGCTGCGGTCGCGCCCCATACCGCGGGTCGCACCCTGAGCTTTGGCTGGACGTGCGCGTGACCCGGCTACTGCGTGCCGCTGACCGGACCCAAATTGTCACTCCGGAAACCGATGCGAAGAAAGATTGAGTTAGCGCTTGTGAGATCTGTGATCACATCTTATGGTCATGGCTGAGACGCGCATCACAGCCCGCCCCACGCCGCCAGGACGGTGCAGCGCCCGCCCAGGTGCGCCGCGCCGATGGAAACGACCAGGGAGAACGAGATGGCATCGCCCACACCGATGATCGAGGCGCGCGGCCTCACGAAGGTCTACCAGGCCGAGCGCGAGCGCAGTTGGCGCCGGCGCAAGCCGAGTGACACCGGGCGACGGCCGGCGGTCGACTCCGTGTCCTTCGATGTGGCCCGCGGCGAGCTGTTCGTCATCATGGGCCTGTCCGGATCAGGCAAGTCGACGCTGCTGAGAATGCTCAACCGATTGGTGGAGCCGACCGCCGGGACCGTGACTGTGGACGGTGTCGAGATCAGCTCGGCTGCCCCTGGCGAACTTCGCCGGCTGCGGAACAACACCCTCAACATGGTGTTTCAGCACTTCGCGATCTTCCCGCACCGCACACTCGTGGAGAACGTCGGGTACGGCCTGCAGATCCGTGGCATCGCGGCCGGCGAGCGGGCCGAGCGCGCGAACTGGGCGCTGAGCCGGGTCGGCCTGAAGGAGTGGGGACACGAGCTGCCGTCCGCATTGTCCGGCGGCATGCGACAGCGCGTCGGGCTGGCCAGGGCGCTGGCCACCGATGCCGAGGTGCTCCTCATGGACGAGCCCTTCAGCGCGCTGGACCCACTCATTCGCAGAGACATGCAGGACCTGCTCCTGGACCTGCAGAGCCAGCTCAAGAAGACGATCGTCTTCGTCACCCATGACCTGAACGAGGCCATGCGGCTCGGCGAGCGAATCATGGTCATGCGGGACGGCAAGCTGATCCAGCTCGGCACCGGATCGGAGATTCTGTCGAACCCGGCCGACGACTACGTCGCCGACTTCGTCTCCGATGTCGACCGCTCCCGGGTCGTCACCGCGGAACGTGTCATGTGCGAGCCATCGAGCTCGCTGCGCGGTCTGGATCTGGCGAACTTCGCCACTGTTGAGAGGAACACCCGGCTGATGGACATCTTCCCCCTCGTCGGCGAGGACGGTACGCCAGTGTGCGTGCTGGACGACTCCGGCCGGCTCGTCGGCGAGATCTCCAGTACAGCCCTCCTCCAGGCCCTGACCACGGACAGGAGTGTCAGCCATGCGTGACATCCCGGTAGGAGACGCCACCGAGCAGGTCGTCGACTGGATGCGCGAGAACCTCGCGCCCTTCTTCGACGCCGTGTCCGCGGTCATGTTGTGGTGCGTCGACATCATCCTGCAGGCCCTCACCGCACCGCACCCGCTCGTCATCGCCGCCGCGGCAACCGGTCTGGCGCTGTGGGCCCGCGGTATCGGTCTCGCTGTCTTCTCGCTCGCCGGGCTGCTCCTCATCCAAGGCATGCAGCTCTGGACGCAAGCGATGGAGACCCTCGCCGTGGTGATCGTGGCCTCGATGCTCGCGGTCGCCGTCGGGATCCCGGCCGGGATCTGGGCGGCCAGGAGCCGCGCGGCCAACCACGTCATGCGCCCAATCCTCGACCTGATGCAGACGCTGCCCGCGTTCGTCTACCTGATCCCGGCGGTCTTCTTCTTCGGTATCGGCCTCGTCCCCGGCGTCGTCGCCACCTTCATCTTCGCGATCCCGCCGGCGGTGCGGCTGACCGAGCTCGGCATCCGCCAGGTCGACAAGGAGATGGTGGAAGCGGCCACCGCCTTCGGTGCGACGCCCGCCCAGACCCTGCGGCAGGTGCAGCTCCCGCTCGCCGTCCCGTCCATCATGGCCGGCCTCAATCAGGTCATCATGATGTCCCTGTCCATGGTGGTCATTGCCGGGCTTGTCGGTGCCGGCGGCCTCGGCTCGGTGGTGGTCACCGGCATCAGCCGGCTCGACATCGGCGTCGGCTTCGAAGGCGGCCTGGCCGTGGTCTTCCTGGCCATGTACCTGGACCGCGTCACCGGGGCATTCCCCCGTGAGCGGGGCCGCCGGCGCACTCGCCGTACCGGTGTCACCAAGGTCGCGGAGCCCGAGCCGACGCCGGACCCACAGCCGGCCGCGGCTCCCGCCCAGATCCACGCCTGAACGCCCGGTCGCGCACCAACCCCTGACCCGGTCGCGCACCAAACTCCTGAAAGGAACACCTATGTCCCACCTCAGAAGGCGACGTACGCCGCGGCTGATGGCGGTGCTCGCTCTCGCGGTCGCCATGCTGCTCGCCGCCTGCAGCGGAAACACGCAGTCGGTCGGCTCGAACAGCGGCGGCGACGACAAGTCCGTCACGATCGGGTACGTCCCGTTCGACGAAGTGATCGCGGTCAGCTACCTGTGGAAGAACATGCTCGAGAAACAGGGCTACCAGGTCGAGATGCAGCAACTCGAGGTCGCCACCGTGTACCAAGGTGTCGCCAACAGCCAGCTCGACGTCTTCTTCGGCGGGGTCCCGATCACGCACAAGGACTACTGGGACCGGTTCGGCAAGGACTTCACCAGCATCCGCCAGTGGTACGACACTCTGCTGCAGGGAATCGCCGTACCGAACTACTCGGGCCTGAAGACGCTCAGCGATCTGGAGGGCAAGGCCAGCACGTTCGGCGGCCAGATCGTCGGGATCGAGGCCGGGTCCGGGCTGATGCGGCAGACGAGTCAGGACGCGACGAAGACCTACGACCTGTCCGGTTACAAGATCATCGATGGCAGCACGCCGGCGATGCTGGCCGCGCTGGACAAGGCGATCAAGGCGAAGAAGAACATCGCCGTGACGCTGTGGACGCCGCACTGGGCGTTCGAGCGGTATCCGATCACCATGCTCCAGGACGACAAGAAGGCCTATCCGGGCAACGACACCTACAAGACCGTCGTCAGCAAGGACTTCGCCGGCAACTCGGCGGTCGTGGACCAGTGGAAGACCTTCCACATGACCGAACAGCAGCTCGCCACGCTCATGCTGAAGATCACCGACGCCGGCCAGGGCAAGGAAGACACCGCCGTCCAGGGCTGGATCACCGAGAACCAGGCCGCCGTCGACGGCTGGGCCGCGAAGAAGTAGCGCCTGTCCCTGTGTTGCCCTGCGGCGCCAGCCGCCGTGGGGCGATACGGGGTCAGAGCAATGCCCGGACTTCTTGCTCGAAGTGGACCACGTGTTCGCGAGCCAGCCCAGCTGCTGCGTCCGCGTCACCAGAGACCACCGCATTCAGGAGTGGACTGTGCTCAGTGATGTGGCCGGCCATGCCGGGCAGGCGGTTGATGAACAGGCACCAGATCCGGTTCGCAAGGTTGTCGTAATGAACGAGGGTGTCCTCGAGGTGTGGGTTGTGCGTCGCCGCGTACAGCGCGCGGTGTGCTTCCAGGTCCAGGCGCATCAGGTCCCGCGCGCCCATCCGCGACACTGCCTCCGATCGGAGCGTTTCGGCCAACTCGTGGAGCGAGGCACGCTCAGGTGCAGTGGCTCGGCGCGCGGCGCTCGCGGCCGCGAGTGGCTCCAGATGCTGGCGCACCTCGGAGATGTGGGCCAGATCGGTGATGTTGACGTCCGTGGCGAACGTCCCGCGACGCGGGTAGGCGACGACCAGCCGCTCATGCGCGAGCCTCTTCAGGGCCTCCCGCACCGGCGTGCGGCCGATGCCCAGCGAGGCCCCCAACTGATCCTCGTTGATCGGGCTGCCAGGACGGATGTCGAGCATCACCAAGCGGTCGCGGATCTCACGGTACGCACGGCCGGCCAGCGATTCGGCCGCATCGCCTGCCGCGGCGCCGCTGCTCAGGCCGTGGGACATGTTGACGGACTCCGACATGTGCCGTACGTTACCTGAACAATTGATATATCAGTAGGTTTTCAATCGTGCATCAGTGGAGGCCCGCATCGTGACCGCATCCCTCGACCTCGACCTTGCCGCGTTCGACCCTGAGATCCACAACGCCATCAGCGCCGAGCTGCACCGGCAGCAGTCGACGCTGGAGATGATCGCGTCGGAGAACTTCGCACCGTTCGCCGTGATGCAGGCTCAAGGCTCGGTGCTGACGAACAAGTACGCCGAGGGTTACCCGGGCCGGCGGTACTACGGCGGTTGCGAGCACGTCGACGTCGTCGAGCAGCTCGCGATCGACCGGGTGAAGGCGCTGTTCGGTGCCGAAGCGGCGAACGTCCAGCCGCACTCCGGGGCCCAGGCGAACGCTGCCGCGATGGTCGCCCTGCTGGAGCCTGGCGACACCATCCTCGGCCTCGACCTCGCCCACGGTGGTCACCTGACGCACGGCATGCGGATCAACTTCTCCGGCAAGCTGTACGACGTCGTGCCCTACCACGTGCGCGACACCGACTTCCGGGTCGACATGGCCGAGGTCGAGCGGCTCGCACTCGAGCATCGGCCCAAGCTGATCGTGGCCGGCTGGTCGGCGTACCCGCGCCAACTGGACTTCGCCGAGTTCCGGCGGATCGCCGACCTCGTCGGCGCCTACCTGATGGTGGACATGGCCCATTTCGCCGGGCTGGTCGCCGCCGGCCTGCACCCCAATCCCGTGCCGCACGCCGACGTCGTCACCACCACCACGCACAAGACTCTCGGCGGCCCGCGCGGCGGCGTGATCCTGTGCCGGCCGGAGCTGCTGAAGAAGATCAACTCGGCGGTCTTCCCGGGCCAGCAGGGCGGACCGCTCGAGCATGTCATCGCGGCCAAGGCGGTCGCCTTCAAGGCGGCCGCGAGCCAGGAGTTCCGGGACCGCCAGGAGCGCACCCTCGAGGGCGCCCGCATCCTCGCCGACCGGCTCAGCGCCGACGATGTCGCCCGCGCCGGCATCTCCGTCCTGACCGGCGGCACCGACGTCCACCTCGTCCTTGTCGACCTGCGGAACTCCGAGCTCGACGGCCAGCAGGCGGAGGACCGGCTGCACACGATCGGAATCACAGTGAACCGCAACGCGGTGCCGTTCGATCCCCGCCCGCCGATGGTGTCCTCGGGTTTGCGAATCGGGACCCCCGCGCTCGCGACGCGTGGCTTCGACCCGACTGCTTTCGTCGAGGTCGCGGACGTCATCGCGGCGGCCCTGTCGGCCCCGCTGGATGAGGCCCGTTCGGCGGAGCTCGGTGGCCGGGTCGAAAGTCTGGCGGACAAATTTCCCCTCTACTCGCACCTCGCTACCGTCGAGGAGGCCTCGGCATGAGCAGCCCACATCTGCCGGAGCACCCCGACTGGCTCTGGCGCGATCCCGACCCGAAGTCGTCGTACGACGCCGTCGTCGTCGGCGGTGGTGGTCACGGCCTGGCCACTGCGTACTACTTGGCGAAGAACCACGGCATCACCAACGTCGCAGTACTCGAGAGGGGTTGGTTGGCGGGCGGGAACATGGCCCGCAACACGACGATCATCCGATCGAACTACCTGTGGGACGAGAGCTCTGCGATCTACGAGTTCGCCCTGAAGCTCTGGGAGCAGCTGCCCGCGGAGTTGGACTATGACTTCCTGTTCAGCCAGCGGGGGGTGCTGAACCTCGCGCACACCCTGCAGGACGTCCGGGACAGCAACCGGCGGGTGAACGCGAACCGGCTCAACGGGGTCGACGCCGAGTGGCTCGAGCCCGACGACGTGGCCAAGATCTGCCCGATCGTCAATGTCTCGCCGGACGTGCGCTATCCGGTGCTCGGGGCAACATTCCAGCCGCGGGCCGGGATCGCCAAGCACGACCACGTCGCCTGGGCGCTCGCCCGGGCGTGTGACCAGTTCGGCATCGACCTGATCCAGAACTGCGAGGTGACCGGTTTCGTCAAGGACGGCAACCGGGTCGTCGGCGTCGAGACCACCCGCGGGCGGATCAACGCCGACGTCATCGGGCTCAACGCGGCCGGCCACAGCAGTGTGCTGGCCGGACTCGCCGGGTTCCGGCTCCCGGTGCAGTCCCACCCGCTGCAGGCGTTGGTGTCCGAGCTCTATGAGCCCGTTCACCCGACCGTGGTGATGTCCAACCACGTACATGTCTATGTCTCCCAAGCGCACAAGGGCGAACTCGTCATGGGCGCCGGCGTCGACTCATACAACGGCTACGGACAGCGCGGCTCGTTCCACGTGATCGAGCACCAGATGGCCGCGGCGCTCGAGCTGTTCCCGATCTTCGCCCGCGCGCACCTGTTGCGCACCTGGGGCGGCATCGTCGATGTCTCGCCGGACGCCTCGCCGATCATCGGGCCGACGCCGGTCGAGAACTTGTACGTCAACTGTGGCTGGGGGACCGGCGGCTTCAAGGCGACGCCGGCGGCAGGCTGGGCGATGGCGCACACCATGGCCACCGGGAAGCCGCACGAGCTGAACCGGCCGTTCGCGCTGGAGCGATTCGTCACCGGCGCCCTGATCGACGAGCACGGCGCCGCCGCCGTCGCCCACTGAAGCCCGAGCGGAGGACCGATGCTCCTGCTGACCTGTCCCTGGTGCGGACCACGGGACGAGACCGAATACCACTACGGCGGCGAAGCCCACGTGCCGTATCCCGAGGACCCGTCCGCGCTCTCCGACGACGAGTGGGCGGCCTACCTCTTCTACCGCGACAACCCCAAGGGCAGGTTCGCGGAGCGCTGGTCGCACAGCGCCGGCTGCCGCCGCTGGTTCAACGTCGTCCGTGACACCGCGACGTATGAGGTGCACGCGGTCTACATCGGGGCAGCTCCGGCCGCCCAGCCAGGAGGAGCCAAATGACCGGGACCCAGTCCCACCGGCTGTCCGTTGGCGGTCGGATCGACCGCAGCCGGGAGCTTCGCTTCACCGTCGACGACGTGGAGTACGTCGGCCATCCCGGTGACACCGTGGCGTCCGCTCTGCTCGCCAATGGGCAGGGTCGGGTCGGTGACTCCATCTACAGAGGCCGACCCCGCGGCATCGTGGCGGCGGGCGTCGAGGAGCCGAACGCACTGCTTCAGATCGGCGGCGACTGCTCTGAGCCGATGGTGCCTGCCACTGTGCGGGCGCTGGTGGATGGACTCAGCGCGCAAACTCTGTCTGGACTCGGACATCTCGATCCTGCGCCGGACGAGGCCCGCTACGACAAGCGGTTCGTCCACACGGATGTCCTGGTGATCGGCGCCGGCCCTGCCGGTCTCGCGGCTGCCGACGCGGCCGCGGCCGGTGGTGCGCGCGTCATCCTCCTCGACGAGCAGGCAGAGCTCGGCGGATCGCTGTTGTCCAGCAGCCGGGAGCGCGTGGACGACAAGCCGGCGCTGGACTGGGTTGCCGACGTGATCGCCCGGCTCGAGGCGTCCCCGGAGGTCACCCTGCTGGCCCGGACCTCGGCGTTCGGCAGCTACGACGACAACTACGTGCTGGCCGTCGAGCGGCGGACCGACCATTTCGACGAGCCCCCGGCTCATCTCTCGCGGCAGCGGCTCTGGCACATCCGGGCGGGTCAGGTGGTGCTCGCTACCGGTGCACACGAGCGGCCGCTCGTTTTCGCCGGCAACGACCGGCCAGGCGTCATGTTGGCCGATGCCGTGCGTACCTACCTCAATCGGTACGCCGTGACCGTCGGCGACCGCGTGGTCGTGGCCACGACCAACGACAGCGCGTACGAGCTCGTCGCCGACCTGGTCGCGGCCGGCGTCGACGTGCCCGTCGTACTGGATACGCGGCCGACCCTGTCGGACCGGGCCGCCACCTGCGGCGTCCACGTGGAGCTGGCAGCCGTTGTGGTGGCAACCCATGGCGACCCCCGGGTGTCCTCGGTGGAGATCAGCAAGCTCGACGCCCAAGGCCAGCTCGCGGGCGAATGCTCCACGATCACCTGCGACACGTTGGCGGTGTCGGGTGGCTGGAGCCCGGTCGTGCACCTGCACAGTCAGCGGCAGGGGCGGCTGAACTGGAACGCCCGGATCGCCGCTTTCGTCCCGTTCGGGGCCGTACGCAACCAGTTCGTGGTCGGCTCCGCGGCCGGCGAGTTCAGCCTCGACGCGATCCTCGGCGCTGGAGGCGTCGCCGGCATTGCGGCGGCCGGTCGTCAGGGATATCCCTCCGAGGTGATCACACCCCGGGGCACCGGCGGCTGGAACGGAGCGGTACGACCGGTCTGGTTGGTCCCCGGCATCGACGGTGAGCCGGGCGAGTGGGACCAGCACTTCGTGGACCTGCAGCGCGACCAGACCGTCGCTGATGTCTGGCGCGCCACCGGAGCAGGCATGCGCAACGTCGAGCATGTCAAGCGGTACACGTCGATCGGGACTGGTCAGGACCAGGGCAAGACCTCGGGCGTCGCCGCCATCGGGGTGATAGCGGCCGCCCTGAACGAATCGGATCTCGGCGGGATCGGCACGACGACCTATCGGGCGCCGTACACCCCGATTCCGTTCGCGGCGTTCGCGGGACGCGAGCGCGGGGACCTGTTCGACCCCGAGCGGACCACGCCCGTGCACTCGTGGCACGTCGAGCACGGCGCCGAGTTCGAGATCGTCGGGCAATGGCTGCGCCCGTGGTATTACCCGCAGGCCGGAGAAGACCTGGACGCGGCCGTGGCGCGCGAGTGCCGGGCCGCCCGCCAGGGCGTGGCGATGATGGACGCCTCCACCCTGGGCAAGGTTGAGATCCGCGGCAGGGACGCGGGGGAGTTCCTCAACCGGATCTACACCAACGCATTCAAGAAGCTACCGATCGGCTCGGCGCGGTACGGCGTCATGTGCACGCCGGACGGGATGATGTTCGACGACGGCGTGACGCTGCGGCTTGCCGAGGACCGCTACTTCTTGACCACGACCACCGGTGGCGCCGCCGGCGTCCTGGACTGGCTCGAGGAGTGGTTGCAGACCGAGTGGCCCGACCTGGACGTGGTCTGTACGTCGGTCACGGAGCAGTGGACCACCGTCGCTGTCGTCGGCCCGCGTTCGCGCGAGGTGGTAGCACAGGTGGCGCCGTACCTCGATGTCTCCAACGACGCCTTTCCGTTCATGACCTTCCGGGAGACCACGCTCGCGTCCGGCATCCCGGCCCGGATCTGCCGCATCTCGTTCTCCGGTGAGCTCGCCTTCGAGATCAATGTGCCGGGCTGGTACGGGCGTGCAGTCTGGGAGGAGGTGTACGGCGCTGGGCAGCACTTGGGGATCACGCCGTACGGCACCGAGACCATGCACGTACTGCGCGCGGAGAAGGGCTATCCGATCGTCGGCCAGGACACCGACGGCACGGTCACTCCGCAGGATGCCGGCATGGAGTGGGTCGTTTCGAAGGTCAAGGACTTCGTCGGCCGACGCTCCTACAGTCGCCCGGACACCTCGCGCACCGACCGCAAGCACCTGGTCGGTGTGCTGCCCGTCGACCGCAGCACCCGGCTGCCCGAGGGAACCCAGCTCGTCGCTCCCGGTTCGCCCACGACAGCGGCGGACGGCCCGGTGCCGATGCTCGGGCACGTGACCTCGAGTTACCACAGTGAGGCGCTCGGTCGGCCTTTTGGTCTGGCGCTCGTCAAGTCCGGCCGCGACCGCTTCGGCGAGGTACTCCTGGCCCCTGTCGGCGACCGGATGGTGGAGGTCGAAGTGACCTCACCCGTGCTGTACGACCCCGAAGGGACGAAGCGAGATGGCTGACCTGAGTACGCTGCGGCGCAGCCCGCTGACGCATCTTGCCGACCGGATGGCCGCGGCCTCGGCCGAAGGCACGGTGAGCCTGTCGGAGGTGCCTTTCCTCGGGATGGTCAGCCTGCGGGTGGACCCGTCCGTGCCGGTCGCGGCCGTCCTTGGGGCCCCGCCGCCGGCCGGGTGCGGGCAGACCACCGGCACCGGCGATCTGCAGATCCTGTGGCTCGGTCCGGACGAGTGGCTCGTGGTCACCACGAACGACCCGGTTGCTCTGGTCGACCAGCTCGATGCCGCCCTCGGAGCGGACCCTGGACTGGCGCTGGACGTATCGGCCAACCGGACCGTCATCGAGCTCACCGGTCCGCAGGCCCGCACCGTGCTCGAGAAGGGCTGTCCCGTGGACCTTCACCCTCGCTCGTTCGGGCCGGGCCGCGCAGTTATGACCACTCTCGCCAGGGTGCCGGTGCTGCTCTGGCAGACCGACGACAACCACTACCGGCTGCTGCCGCGTTCGAGTTTCGCCGAGTACGTCGCCCGCTGGCTGCTGGATGCGATGCAGGAGTTCACCACCTGATGGCGCTCTCCGCGTTCGACCTCTACTCCGTCGGCATCGGCCCCTCCTCATCTCACACGGTGGGGCCGATGCGGTCCGCGAAGATCTTCGCCGAACGACTCGCGGAGGCCGACCTGCTGGCAGGCGTTGCCCGCGTGCGTGCCGAGCTGTTCGGTTCGCTCGGCGCCACCGGCCACGGGCACGGTTCGCCCAAGGCAGTGGTCCTAGGGCTCGAAGGCGAGGATCCGGCGACGGTCGACACCGACAGTGCCGACCGGCGGCTGGACCGGCTACGAGCCGAGCCTGTGCTCCAGCTCGGCGGCACTCATCCCGTGCCGTTCGACCTCGATGAGGACCTGGTCATGCATCGCCGGCGCAGCCTCCCGGCACACCCGAACGGAATGACCTTCGCCGCGTACGACGCGTTCGGGAAACCGCTGCTGGAGAAGACCTACTACTCGGTCGGCGGGGGGTTCGTGGTCGACGAGTCGACCGCCGGCTCCGACCGGATCGTGCACGACGAGACCCCCACGAAGTTCCCCTTCGGCACCGGCGATGAGCTGCTGGAGATCTGCGCCCGCGAGCAGCTCTCGATCAGCGACGTCATGCTCGCCAACGAGCAGGCCTGGCGATCGGAGCAGGAGATCCGCGACGGCATGCTGCACCTGTGGTCCGTGATGTCGGAGTGCGTGGACCGCGGGTTCCACCGCGAGGGCGTTCTGCCCGGAGGGTTGAAGGTCCCGCGCCGAGCACCGGGACTCTTCCAGGCACTCTCGGAATCCTCCGGTCCGGACCCGCTCCACGTGATGGACTGGGTCAACCTGTTCGCGCTGTCGGTGAACGAGGAGAACGCGGCGGGCGGCCGGATCGTCACGGCCCCCACCAACGGTGCCGCCGGCATCATTCCCGCGGTGCTCCACTACTACGTGTGGTTCGTGCCGGGCGCCGACGAGGACGGCATAGTGCGCTTCCTGCTCACCGCCGCGGCGGTGGGGGTCCTGTTCAAGACCAATGCCTCGATCTCGGGTGCCGAGGTCGGCTGCCAGGGCGAGGTGGGCTCGGCCTGCTCGATGGCCGCGGCCGGCCTGTGCGAGGTACTCGGAGGTACGCCGGAGCAGGTGGAGAACGCCGCCGAGGTGGGCATCGAGCACAACCTCGGGCTCACCTGCGACCCGATCGGCGGCCTGGTGCAGATCCCGTGCATCGAGCGGAACGCGATCGCCTCGGTCAAGGCCATCAACGCCGCGCGCCTGGCCATCAAGGGCGACGGCAGTCACAAGGTCAGTCTCGACAAGGCGATCAAGACCATGCGGGACACCGGCCGGGACATGAAGACCAAGTACAAGGAGACCGCGCGTGGCGGCCTCGCAGTCAATGTGATCGAGTGCTGATCGGCAGGTTTGCTATGAGTGATGCAACCGTGGAACACGTCCTCACCCTCGACTGCCCGGAGTCGCCGGGCATCGTCCACGCCGTCAGCGGGTTCCTGCTGGACCATGGCTGCGACATCGTCGACAACCTCCAGTTCGGTGACCGCCTCGAGAACCACTTCTTCATGCGAGTCCACGTCGTCTCCGCGGCCGACGGTGTGCACGTGACTGACCAACTGCGGGAGGACTTCGGCCCGGTGGCCGCCCGGTTCTCCATGTCGTGGCGGCTGGAGCGGTCCGACCACCGCCGGCGAGTGCTGGTCATGGTCTCGAAGCTCGACCACTGCCTCAACGATCTGCTCTACCGCGCCCGCACCGGTGACCTCCCCATCGAGATCGTCGCGGTGGTCTCCAACCACCGTGATCACGCGGGCCTCGTCGACTGGCACGGCATACCGTTCCATCACCTGCCCGTGACACCGGCGAACAAACCCGATGCCGAGCGCGCGCTGCTCGACCTGGTGGCGACGTACCAGGCGGAGCTGGTGGTGCTGGCGCGCTATATGCAGGTGCTCTCGGACGAGCTGTGCCGCCGGCTCGACGGCCGGGTGATCAACATCCACCACTCGTTCCTGCCGAGCTTCAAAGGCGCGAAGCCCTACCACCAGGCCCACGCCCGCGGCGTGAAGCTGGTGGGTGCCACCGCGCACTACGTCACCGCCGACCTGGACGAGGGACCGATCATCGCTCAGGACGTGATCGAAGTGGACCACGGGCACCGCGCCGAAGATCTTGTCGCCGTCGGCCGGGACGCCGAGGCAAGCGCGCTGCAGAAGGCCGTGCGCTGGCACTGCGAAGGGCGCGTGCTGCTACACGGCAACCGCACTGTCGTCCTCCGCTGACGTATTTGAAAGGGCCGAACGCCTCGCCTGGTGCCAGGAGCACCTCAACGACCTGCGCAGGCTCCTCCTTGGCGAGCCGCGAGGCCACCCCGCAATGTGTGGGCCCCCAGGGATTTGCCATGGGCGACGTCTGGGGCGGGACATGGCTGTAAGCCGTTGCGCGACGCCTTGTATCACTTGGCCTCACAGCTCGACGTCACCGCCGAATTGAGTCAAAAGAAAGTATGCTGTTTGCGTGGCCGGTCAACTCTCACCTGGCGACCGCGAGATCCTGCTGCGGACCGCACAGTCCCGGCAGACTGCCCAAGGCGTGGCGATCCGGGCCCGACTCGTTGTCGACTGCGTCGACCTAGGTGTGGCCGAGGCGGCTCGGCGAGCCTCAGTGAGCAGGGCGACGGCCGCGAAGTGGTGGCGGCGCTATCTGATCGCGGGTATGGGCGGCCTCGACGACGCCGCTCGCAGCGGCCGCCCTTCGGCATCCGACGATGTCGTTCAGCGCGTCCTGACCTGCACGCTCGACGAGCCGCCGCCAGGCGCGAGACGGTGGACCACTCGCACAGTCGCCGAAGCAGTAGGCGTCAGCCAGGCCACTGTGAGCCGGATCCGCCGCCGCTACTTCGAACCGGGCGTTGTTGCCTTCGGCCCGGATCTGTCGCCTTCGATCATCACCTACGTCGACGTCCACCCGCTCGGATGTGCTCTGGGGTTCCACGAGACGAGCGGGTCCGCCACGAGTCTCGCGCCGGCACCGGCAGCCCGAGTGGACATCGTGGAGACCATCGTCTGCGCCCCGCTGTTGTGCCGCCAGCCGGCGATGAGCGATTCCGGTGAGGGTACGGACGCCACGGCCGTGCTCCGCCGAGCCGCCGAACGACTCCCATCCAGGCAAGCCGTCACGCTGGTCGTCGACGTGGAACTCGACCGGGCGGCCCAGCAATGGTTGTCGCGCTACCCGGAGATCACAGCCCACTCCGTCAGCCGGGAGGGCTGGTTACGCATGGTGCACCAGGTCGCCGATGCCATCGAACCACAGCAGTTCGCAGAACTCCGCGACCTTCAGCGACTCGTTCGGCGGGCGAGAAGCGAGGGTGCCCGCGAGTTCGTCTGGTCACGAAGCTCCGATTCGTCGACGTCCGACGTGGGCACGGCCGCTCTCGCGGAGACCGAGCCTTCCGCCGGAGACATCCTGCAGGTCGGCCGAGGTATCTGCGCCGCCATCAGCGCCGGCGCACTGCGCGCCGGCGAGATCATCCCGGTGCGTAGTATCGCCGAACGGTCAGGTCTTTCGTCCAGACGTGCCGCCGATGTCCTCGCCCAGCTGGCGGACGAAGCGCTGATCGACAAACGGGCCGGCCGGTATCGGCTCCCCGTTCCCACGCCCCGCGACGTCATCGAGACCTACACCGCACGGGGCCTGCTGGGCACAGCGATCGCTCGCCGGCTCGCGGCGGCTCGCATCATGCTGCCGCCGGTCGTCGACGCGCACTATGCGGAGCTCATCCGCTGCGATCAGCTCGGGCTCCTCCCCGAGGCCGGGATGGCCGACCTGGATCTGCAGGACGAGCTGGCGCGAGCGGCGGCCATGCCGCGGATCGGCTGGATGTTCATCCGCCTCACCCTCCAACTGCGAATCTTCGTCACCATCTTCGGGCTGAGCTACCGCTACCCGACGGACGAGATCCTCGCCGACGACCAGCGCATCCTGCGCGAGATCCGTCGCCACGATCCGGGCACCGCCGTCGAAGCCTGGCGCAGCAAGATCGACAACTGCGGGCGCTTCATGCTCGCGCACCTGTCAGCGATCGCGTAGCTGCGCCGACGCGAAACATGTTCTGACTCAGACGGTCCTGGCGGTTGACGCTGTTCTGACCCGACTGCACGCTGCTGAGCACGGTCGACGGCGTTGACGACCGACCAACCCGCCCGCCGCCCGTCCATCGCCGGCTGACCCTTTTCTCTCCCCTCGCGACAACCGAATATCGAAGAAGGAGAAGAGCTGATGTCATCGAACATGAAGGACAAGACTCCGGAGGCCAGCGACGTCTCCACGGCGTTCAAGCGACGCTTCATGCGAAGACTGATCGCCGTACTCATCGGCGGCATGTTCCTCGACGGCTACATTCTCGGGATCGTCGGTCCGGTGACCAGTGAGATGCGCGACGATCTGGGCCTCTCGGATCTCTGGATCGGCCTGATCGCGGCCGCCCCGTTGTTCGGCATCTTCATCGGCTCACCGCTGGGCGGCTGGCTCACCGACAAGTTCGGTCGCAAACCGCTGTTCCTGGTCGACATGGCCCTGTTCGTGGTCGCGTCGACGGCGCAGTTCTTCGCCGGTGCCATGCAGTTCTTCGTCGACTCGGCCCTGCAGTTGGTCCTGGTGCGGTTCCTGATGGGCGTCGCGATCGGCGGCGAGTACTCCATCGGCTGGCCGCTGATGTCCGAGTTCGCTCCGGCCCGGCTGCGGGGACGGATGCTCGGGCTGACCATCATTGCGTGGTACGTCGGGTTCATGGTCGCGTTCCTGATGGGTCACCTGCTGATCGAGGCGACGGACCTGCACTGGCGCACCATCCTCGGCTCGAGCACCCTGATCGCGGTGGTCTTGTTCCTGGCTCGGCTCGGTCTGCCCGAGTCGCCGCGCTGGCTGTGGACTCAGGGGCGCAGAGAGGAGGCTCGGGTCCTGGCACACAGGTACATGGAGAGTTCTGCCGAGATGAGCGATGTCGAGCACGAGGACTCGAAGACGGGTGGCTTCGGGATGCTGTTCTCGAGCCAGAACTGGCGGGCGACTCTCTTCACGTCGGGGTTCTGGTTCTGCGCCGTCGCGCCGTACTTCGCGATCGCGACGTTCGCCGACAGCGTGCTGGAGAAGTATGGCCTCAGCGGCGGACTCGCGGGCGGGGTCGGGCTCTCCGCCCTGGCTGCCGCCGGGGTCGTGCTCACGGTCCTGTTGATCGACAAGGCCGGCCGGCGCGTGCTGACCGTCCCCCCGCAGTGGCTGTGCACCGGCTTCCTCGCGATCATCGGCCTCTGGGCGGGAGCTCCGCCGATCGTCGTCCTGTGCCTGTTCCTCCTGTTCTCGTTCTTCAACGCTATGTACAACACGCTGACGAGCATCTACCCGGGTGAGGTGTTCCCGACCGAGATCCGCGGCATCGGGACCGGCTTCGCCGCCGCCGTCAGCCGGATCGGGGCCGGCCTCGGCACGTTCCTCCTGCCATGGTCCATGGAGAACCTCGGGACCGGCCCGAGCATGCTCGTTGCCGCCGGCGTGGCTGCTGCCGGAGCCGGGTTGTCGCAATGGCTGGCTCCCGAAACCAAGGGAAAGAGCCTCAGCGAAACCGCCTCCATCTACGCCCACTAGCAGACGTCGGCGACGCCAAGCGTGGCTTCGATCGTCTGCAGGGGCCTCGGTCGACGAGATCGCGGCGCCGTACGCGTTCCTCGCCTCCCCCGCGGCCGCCTATGTCACCGGCGCCCTCGTCTCGGTGGACGGCAGCAACACCGCGACGCGAGCAGGTTGTAGCCCGCTCTCGAGCAAATCCGGGGGAGTGGCACTTGGCTGCGGGAACGTGCCGAGGCGGCGCGACACGTCTGGAGTTCGAGCAGGCTGACTCCGGATGTACTCGTCAGCGGGTCAGCCCGCGAGCGCGTCCGGGAAGCCGAATGTCGGGACGAGCGCGGGATCGTGGAACTTGATCAAGCGGGAGATGCCGGTGGCGGTAGGGGCCAGCACCACCGGCCGTCCGCTCGGAGCGGGCTCGAAACCGGCCAGGTACGGTGGCCGCGGCCGGTCCCGAACGTGCCGTGGCCTTAGATGTCGGCGAAGTTGACGCCGGCGGCGGTGACGCGGATCAGGACCTCGCCCTGACCAGGGCTCGGCACCGGCGCGTCGGTGATCAGGCACATGTCCTGCGGGCAGTTGAGGGACGTCTGCTGCAGCGCGCGCATCGACGCGCGAACGCTCATTGGCGATCAGCCTTTCTTTCTCGGCATACATGAGAGAGACCGCCCCGATCTCTCTCATGTAGACCCCGGCCACCACCAAAGGAATCGGCCGCTGCCCGAACCGCACGAGGTCGGCTTTCGCCGAGGGCGAGCCTTCCGTTCATGCTGAGCTTTGACTTCGGACACGAGCAGTGCGCGGGACCGACGTGATCCCTGGCAAGCCCGGCCGGGCATAGCCGTCATCTGACCCGGCCGCGATCGAAGCACCACTCAGCGCGCGGGACTGGTCGCTCGACGGCTGATCGAAGGGTTGACAAGACCTTGGGGGACGACTGACAGTTGTCTCGTTAGATGTAGAAGTTGCGCATAGCGAGACAACGGATCGGCCTGGTTGACTGCCTTGAACACAGCTACGTCGCTGAGCGACATCGAGTCCCTGGTGAAGGGTCGCGCCGTTGGGTACAGCCTCGACGCGCCCTTCTACACCAGCCGTGAGATCTTCGACCTCGACGTAGCGGCCATCTTTGCCAAGCACTGGCTGTTCTGTGCGACGGAGGCGGAGATCCCCGAGCCCGGGGACTTCGTCACTGTCGACATCGGCCCCTTCTCGGTCATCGTCGTACGCGACGACGACAACCTGCGGGCCTGGCACAACGTCTGCCGGCACCGCGGGTCGAAGATTCTCGACGCGCCCTGCGGAGCGGTCGGCAACCTGGTGTGCCCCTATCACCAGTGGACGTACCGCACTGACGGAAGCCTCATCTTCGCCGAGTCACAACCGCCCACCTTCGACCAAGGACGTTTCGGCCTCAAACCCGTCAACGTGCGGAGCGTGTCCGGGCTGGTTTTCCTCTGCCTGTCGGACGAACCTCCGGCCGACCTCGATGAAGTGGCCGGCGTCCTCGAGCCCTACCTGACTCGGTATGGGCTCAGGAGCACCAAGGTCGGGTTCCAACAGGATCTTGTTGTCGAGGGCAACTGGAAACTCGTGCTGGAGAACAACCGCGAGTGCCAGCACTGCGACGCCTCGAACCCGGAACTGGTGAGTGCCTACTTCCCGCTCTTCGGGTACTCCGAGGACGACGTACCGCCTCGCCTTCGACCGGTCTTCGAGCGCTACCAGGCGGCCGCGACAGAGCTGTGGACTGTCTGCGCCGCGACCCGTTTCCCGCGGGACGAGCGACGTGAACTGGACACCCGGGTGACCGGGTTCCAGGTGTCACACCTGCCACTCGATGGAGCGGGAGCGTCCTTCGGGCCGGGTGGTGAGTCTGTCTGCAAGCAGCTGATGGGCTCGATCGCCGAGCCCCGGTTCGGCGACCTGTCCGTGCACATGCAGCCCAACTCCTGGTTCCACTTCCTCAGCGACCATGCGGTGGTCTTCCGGGCGCTGCCGCTGGGGCCGGACCGGACGCTTGTGCGGACCACCTGGCTGGTGCACAGCGATGCGGTCGAAGGCCTCGACTACGACGTCGAGTCCCTGACGACGGTCTGGCGAGCGACGAACAACGAGGACAGGTCGCTCATCGCGAAGGCTCAGGACGGTATTACGAGCCCAGGCTACGAGCCCGGTCCGTACTCCTTGGTCGAGGACGACGTCGAAGCCTTCGTCAACTGGTACATCGGCCGACTGCACGAGCACATCAGCGCGTGACCGAGCTACGGGAGGCTAGTGAAATGGTGGTTGCGGAAGCCGACCAGCGGTCTCGCCTGGTGCCGCCGCCGTGGGCGCCGGACTGCTGGGGTGACGAGGACCGCGCGGTTCTCGTGTGCCGCAACGTCCTCGAGATCACCCACGACGTGAAGAGCTTCCACTTCGAACCCGAGGGCGAGCGCGCCTTCACCTTCGAACCCGGTCAGTTCATCACCCTCCTGATCGAGCTCGACGGTGAGACGGTCAGTCGTTCCTACACGATCTCGTCGCCGCCGACCCGGCCGCACCTGATCTCGATCACGGTCAAACGCGTCGTGGGCGGCCCGGTATCGAACTGGCTGCACGACACCATGGTCCCCGGCGCCCGGATCACCGCGGACGCACCCTTGGGCGCCTTCACGCTGACGGCCCCGCCGGCGCCGAAGTACCTGTTTCTGTCCGCGGGCAGCGGGATCACGCCGGTCATGTCGATGACGCGCACGCTGTTCGACCTCGGCTCGGACGCGGACGTGCTGTTCGTGCACAGCGCCCGCACTCCCGCGGACATCATCTTCCGGCGCGAGCTCGACGCGATCGCCGCGGTGATGCCGAGCATCCGGGTCGTCCATGTGTGCGAGGGAGATTATCCCTCCGAACGCTGGACGGGACTCCGCGGGCGCTTGTCCACGGCCATGCTCCAAGACCTCGCACCAGATCTCCACGAGCGCGAGACCTACACCTGCGGGCCTGCTGCCTACATGGCGTCCGTGCGGAGAATCCTCGGCGAAGTCGGCTACGACCTGCGCAAGTACCACGAGGAGAGCTTCTCGTTCGAGGATCTCCCGGCTGCGCAGGTTCCTCCCGCTATCGACAGTGACGATTCCCCTTTGTCCGCAGGGGAAGCCGATGCGGGTACGACGTTCAGCGTCGAGTTCGTTCGCAGCGGCGTCACGGTCACCTGCGGTCCGGACGAGTACGTGCTGGACGCTGCTTATGCCGCGGGCCTAAGGCCGCCGGCTTCCTGCGCGCAGGGCATGTGCGGGACCTGCAAGACGACGATGCTCTCCGGCGAGGTCGACATGCGGCACAACGGCGGCATCCGGCCCCGCGAGATCGCAGCGAACAAGGTCCTGATCTGTTGTTCCAAGCCCCTCAGCGATCTGCGGATCGACAGTTGATGGAGGACGTATGAAGGACGTGGTGATCGTCGGTGGCGGTATCGCCGGCCTGGCCGCGGCGTGGCGGCTTCGCCACCGCGACCTGTTGCTGCTCGAGGCCGGCGACCGCGTCGGCGGCCGGATCCGATCCGAGCGTCGTGGTCCGTACTGGCTGAACTGGGGCGGTCACGTGTACGACGGAAGTCCCGCGTCGTCCACCCAGTCGCTGCTGAAGGACACCGGGTTCGAGTCACGCCCGGTGCCCGGCAACCTGGCCGGCCTCAGCATGAACGGGCGCCTGTTGCTGACCGGCCGGGTCGAGACGTTCCCGTTCCGCGTTCCGATGTCGTGGCACGACCGGGCCAGTCTGGTAAGGGCCGGCGCGAAGGTCCGCCTCGCCGTGGCGCGCTACGCCCGGCTCTCGAAGCGCCGCCCCGGTGAGGACGAGGCCGCTCGTCAGCAGCGGGTCTACGACTTCATGAACGACCGTTCCTTCGCGGACTTCATCGGAGATCTTCCCCAGGACGCCGAGGCCCTCTTCAAGCCGACGGTGACCAGGTCCTCGGCCGAGATGGACCAGATCTCCGCGGGTGCCGGCGTCGGGTACTTCAACCTGGTGTGGAACATCGGCGCCGGCCTGTCGCACAGCATCGTCGGGGGTCCGTCCACCCTGACCGAGGGAATCGCCGAGGGCTTGGGTGAAGCGGTGCAACTCGGTGCGACGGTCGAGGAAGTCGTGCACAAGAAGGACTCCGTGGTGGTTCGCTATCGGCAGTACGGCGTCGAGCAGGAGGTCGAGGCCCGCAGCGTCGTCCTGGCCACCACGGCGAGCGTGAGCCACCGGATCGGGGTCGATCTCGACGCCGGCCTCCGGGATGCGCTCGCGCAGGTCAAGTACGGCCCGTTCGTGAGCGCGGCCTTCCTCACCGGCGAAACCGAACGCCAGCCCTGGGACGACACCTACGCGGTCGCCACCCCCAAGCGCTCGTTCACCGTAGTGCTCAACATGTCCAACAACGTGCGCGGCAACTCGCCGGAGCGACAGCCGGGCAGCAGTTTCATGGCGTTCTCACCGGCCGGCGTCGCCCGCCGGCTCCTCGAACAGGACGACGAGACGATTCTCAAGACCTTCGTCGACGACCTCGATCAGGTGCTGCCGGGAACGGCGGCTCAACTGGTCGAGGCGGAGATCGCTCGGTGGCCGGAGGCATCGCCGTACTGCTTCCCCGGTCGCGGCAAGCTCCAGCCGATCCTCACACGGCGCAACAGCCGGGTGATGCTGGCGGGAGATTACCTCGGCACCCAGTACACGGAGACCGCGGTGCATACCGGACTCGTCGCCGCGCAGACCGTGGAGCAACTCCTGCGTACCGATCGCTGCGCTGCTCCCGTGCCGCCGAGCTCAGCGTCGTAAAGCCCTGCCCTCTTCAAACCCTCAAGGAGTCCGAGCATGTCAGCACGTCTGAGCGGCGTACTCTCCGCCCTCCTCACCCCCTTCGACAACGACGGTGCGGTCGACGAGGCCACCCTGCGTCGGGTCGTAGATCGCAACATCGAGGGCGGTGTCCACGGTGTCGTTGCCTGCGGCTCGACCGGCGAATTCACCACCCTCAGTGCATCCGAGCGCCGGCACGTTGTGGAGACAGTGATCGATCAGACGGCAGGCCGGGTGCCTGTAGTGGCGCAAACCGGTGCCCAGTCAACTGCCGAAGCCATCGAGCTCTCGCGCCATGCGGAGCAGGCGGGTGCGTCGGCGCTGATGATCGTGGCGCCGTACTACGAGCCGCTGACGATCGACGAGACCAAGCGCTACCTGCGCACCGTCGCCGCGTCGGTGAACCTGCCGATCATGCTCTACAACCTCCCGATCGCCACCGGGGTCAACATGACCCCCGCACTAGTCGGCGAACTCGCTCGCGAGGTCGAGAACATCCAGTACATCAAGGACACCTCCGGCGACATCGCCCAGGCCGGGCAACTGATTCACCTGTACGGCGACGTCATCGCCACCGTGGTCGGCTGGGACGCTCTGGCCCTTGCCGCGCTCGCTGAGGGCGCGGCCGGAATCATGGCCGGTACGGCGAACGTTCTCGCGGCCGAGCTGGTCTCGATCCACGCGGCCATGAGCGAGGGCGATCTCCATCGAGCGCGCCGCGTCTGGGACCAGATCTACCCGCTCGTCGACGCGATCATGGCCGCACCGTTCGCCCCGGCGGTCAAGGCGGCGCTCGGCGCGACGGGCTTCGCCATCGGGAACCCGCGACTGCCGGCCAATCCCCTCGAGCCGGTGGTCGCCGAGACCATCGCCCGGCTTGCGGCTCCGTTCTCGCTGTCCGCGACCGTCTGATCAGCCCACCGCCGGAGGAGTGCACATGTCCGTCACCGATCACCCTGCAAGCGTCGTACGGCGTCCGCCGAACGCGATCACACTCGACGCGTCGGACCTGCCACCGGCCGGCCATTTCATCGACGGCGCCTTCCGGGAGGCCCCGGGGGCCGAGTTGCTCGACATCGTCAACCCTGCGTCCGAAGAGGCGATCGCCAAGGTTGCCCTAGGCAAGGCAGCGGACGTCGATCGGGCGGTCGCGGCCGCGGTCGAGGCCAGGGAGTCCTGGGCGCGCGTCGTACCCAAGGAGCGGTCCGAGGTCCTGCACGCCATCGCCGATCGGGTGGCGAAGAACTACGACGTCCTCGTGCGGTTGGAGTCGGCGAACACCGGCAAGCCGCTCTCGGTGGCGCGCGACGATGTCGACGGCACCATCGATACCTTCCGGTTCATGGCGGGCGCGCTCCGGGCGACCACGACGATGGCGGCCGGCGACTACGCCGAGTCGCACCTCTCGGTGATCCTGCGCGAACCCCTCGGTGTGGTCGGCGTGGTCACACCGTGGAACTACCCGCTCCTGATGGCGGCATGGAAGCTCGCGCCGATCCTGGCCGCGGGCAACACCACCGTGATCAAACCGTCGGAGCAGACGCCATTGTCCACGGTGAAATTCGCCGAACTGGTCGCCGATTTGCTGCCACCGGGCGTGCTCAACGTGGTGACCGGTCTCGGCCCCATGGTGGGTTCCGCTCTGGCTGCGCACGCCAAGGTCGACATGATCGCGCTGACCGGATCGGTCGGCAGCGGCCGGGCCGTCGCGCGCGCCGCGGCGGACACTCTCAAGCGCGTTCACCTGGAACTCGGCGGCAAGGCCCCCGTCGTGGTCTTCGAAGACGCGGACCTCGATCTGGTCGCGACCTCGCTGCGCACGGCGGGTTTCTACAACTCGGGACAGGAATGCGGTGCCGCCTGCCGGGTGCTGGTGCATGAGTCCGTCGCCGACCAACTCGTGGAACGCTTGGTGGCACAGGTGCGCGAGTTGGCCGTTGGTACCCCGGACGCCGGCGACGACATCGAGGTCGGTCCGCTCGTGTCGAAGGCACACTACGACCGGGTCCTCGGACACCTCGACCGCGCGTTCGCCGAAGGAGCCCGGGCTGCTGTCGGTGGCGGGGCCATCGAGGGGACTGGCTACTTCGTCCAGCCGACCGTGCTCGTCGACGTACCCGCCGGTGCCGCGTGCACCCGGGAAGAGATCTTCGGGCCCGTGGTGACGGTCGAGACGTTCTCCGACGAAAACGAGGCCGTGCAGCGTGCGAACGACGTACCGCTCGGCTTGTCCGCATCGGTCTGGACGAACGACGCCCGTCGCAGCCACGATGTGGCCGCGCGGCTCGACGCCGGCACCGTGTGGGTCAACTCCCACCTGGTGCTCGCCAACGAGGTGCCGTGGGGCGGGTTCAAGGGCTCGGGCTATGGCCGTGATCTGTCGGTGTACGCGCTCGACGATTACTCGCGCACCAAGCACGTCATGCACTACCACGGCCGCTGATCGAGGAGCGAATCATGAGAATCTCGACCATCAACATCTACAATGTCGATCTGCCAGTGGTCGGCGGCACCTACCGGATGTCGCTGTCCGCCGTGTCGCTGCTCAAGAGCACCGTCGTCGAAGTCATCACCGACAGCGCCACCGTCGGCTATGGCGAGACCTGCCCGGTCGGGCCGACGTACGCGCCCGAACATGTCCTCGGGGCGCGGGCGGCGTTGGCGGAGATCGGTCCACACCTCATCGGGCTGGATCCCCGGAACTTGGGCCTCCTTCACGACGCCATGGACCGAGCCCTGAACGGGTCCCGCTACGCCAAAGCAGCAGTCGACATCGCGGCGTGGGACATCTGCGGTAAGAGCTACGGCCGCCGCGTCTGCGATCTACTCGGCGGAGCAACCGGCGAAACGGTTCCGACGTACTACTCGATCAGTGTCAAAGAGCCGGAGGAGGCCGCGAGGGAGGCGAAGGAGCGACAGGCTGAGGGGTTCAAACGACTACAGTTGAAGATCGGCGGCCGGGACGTCGAGGAGGACATCGAGACCATTCGCCGGGTCGCGGAAGTGCGGGAACCCGGAACGAAACTCGCGGCGGATGCGAATCGTGCGCTCACTTCGCGCGACGCGATCGCGCTGTCTGAGCAGTGCCGCGACATTCCGTTCGTCCTCGAACAGCCCTGCGGCTCGCTCGCGGAGCTGGCCGGACTGCGCCACCGGCTGCACCATCCGCTCTACCTGGACGAACTCGGCACGGACGTCAATGCGGTCATGCACGCCGTATCGTCCGGCCTGGTCGACGGCTTCGGCCACAAGCTGACCAGAGTCGGTGGAATCTCCGCGATGCGGACGATCCGGGACATCTGCGCGGCCGGATCGATGCCGCATACCTGTGACGACTCCTGGGGTGGTGACATCATCGCTGCCGCCTGCGTGCACGTCGGCGCAACGGTCGCGCCTTCGCGATTCGACGGCGCGTGGATCGCGGCGCCGTACATCCAGGAACATTACGATGAAGAGAACGGGCCGCGGATCGAGAACGGCCGGATCAAGGTGCCGACCGGAGACGGTCTCGGTGTCGTCCCAGACGTGGCGAGGTTCGGGGCTCCGATCCTGTCGTTCAGCTGAGCGGCTCGATCAGCCGGCCTTCGGGTACCCGTTGCGTTCGGAGATCTGGGCGGCGGCCGGCAGCAGGCGTTCGGCGATCTTCGGAATGCTCGCGCGATCGATGCGGAAGGTCGGGCCGGAGACGGTCAGCGCGGCGATGACCTCGCCGTCGAGGGACCGGATCGGTGCCGCGACGGCCGCGAGCCCGATCTCCTGCTCCTCGAAGGTCGAGGCGTAGCCGTTGTCACGCACCCGCGCCAGGTCGGCCTCCAGGACGCCCGGGTCGACCATCGTGTGGTCGGTGAAGCGTTCCAGCTCCGCGCTGACATAGGTCTCGAACTCCGCGCGGGGCATGTTCGCGAGGAAGACTTTGCCGGCCGACGTCGCGTGCAGAGGATCACGCTGGCCGACCCAGTTCACGGTGGTGATCGACGCCGAGCCGATCACCTGGTCGATGGTGACGACCGCGCGGCCCTCGTGGACGACGACGTTGACCGTCTCGCCCACATCCTCCGCGAGTGCGTCGCACACGGTGCGGCTGATGACGGCGAGGTCGTGCTTCTTGCTCGCGCCTTCGGCCAGCTGTACGACGCCGTACGCGAGTCGGTAGCGACCGCGACTGGCGGCTTGCTCGACCAGGCCTCTGGCCTCCAGGGTGCCGAGCAGCCGGGACACCGTCGACTTGTGCACGGACAGCTCGGTGGCGATCTCGGTGACGCCTGCCTTCTTGAGCCTGGCCAGGACTTGCAGGACAGAAATGGCCCTGTCCACGGATTGGACCGAATTGTCTCGCGCGGTTCCGCCACTTTCGCTCACAGAGCGAAGATACAGGGCGCCCCTCCGCAAAGCCCTCAGCCAACCTTGGGGTAGCCGACACGGGTCGAGATCTCCGCGGCGGCGGCGACCACGTGCTTGGCGATCGTCGCCCTGCTCTCCTCGTTGATGCGGAACGACGGCCCGGAGATGCACAAGGCGGCGATCACCTCGCCGTCGAGAGAACGGATGGGTGCCGCGATCGCCGCGAGACCGACCTCGTGCTCGTTCAGCGTGTGGGCGTAGCCCTCCTGACGCACCACCTCGAGGTCCCGTTCCAGGATGTCGGCGTCCACGATGGTGTGTTCGGTGTATCGCTCGAGCTCGCCGGCCAGGATGCTCGTCCGCTCTGCGGGAGTCATGTTCGCCAGGAAGAGCTTGCCGGCCGAGGTGGCATGCATCGGCGTGCGCTGACCGACCCAGTTCACCGTGGTGACCGTCGAGGAGCCGATCACCTGGTCGATGCTGACCACGTCGTGCCCGTCCTGGACGGCCACGGTGACGGTCTCACCTCCGACCTCGGCGAGCTCACGGCAGATCGGCCGGCTGATGACGGACAGGTCGTGCTGATGGGTCGCACCCGCCGCGATCTGAACCATTCCGTAGCCGAGGCGGTACCGGCCGCGACTCGCGCTCTGCTCGACCAGTCCTCGCGCTTCCAGCGTACTCAGCAGTCGGGACACGGTGGATTTGTGGACGTCGAGCTCGGCGGCGATCTCGGTGACACCGGCCGCTCCCAGACGCGCGAGGACTTGAAGGATCGAGATCGCCCGGTCGACCGAGTGAACCGAATTGTCTCGCGGAGCGCGACTATTTCTCATGGCGGACCTCTTGACAGTGAAGTGAGACACACCTAGCGTCGTCTCGTATTGCACGACTGTCCCACAATGTGCAACAAAATTACCACCTCAGTCTTGTCTGGAGCCACTCGTGAACTTCGCGACCGAGCCCCCCGCCACCTCTCCGGCCGACCACTCCGGCCACGCCGATATCGCCGCGCTGGTCGAGCGTCGAGCCGTCGGCTACAGCCTCGAGGGGCCGCTGTACACCAGCCGGGAGGTCTACGACCTCGACCTGGGCGTCATCTTCGGTAAGCACTGGCTGTTCGTAGCCGCCGAGGCGGAGCTGGCCGAGCCGGGCGACTACGTGACGGTCGATATCGGGCCGCACTCGGTCATCGTCGTTCGCGACGACGACGAGCAGGTCCGTGCGCTGCGCAATGTCTGTCGGCACCGCGGCGCCCGGATCCTGCAGGACCCGTGTGGCGCCGTCGGAAACCTGGTCTGCCCCTATCACCAGTGGACCTACCGCACCGACGGAAGCCTGATCTTCGCCGAGGGACAGAGCCGCGACTTCGACAAGAGCCAGTTCGGCCTCAAGTCGGTCAACGTCCGGACCGTCGGCGGCCTGATCTTCGTGTGCCTGGCCGACGAGCCGCCGGCCGACTTCGACGAGGTCGCCGCGGTGATCGAGCCGTACCTGGCGCCGTACCGGCTCCAGGACGCGAAGGTCGCGCACCAGACCGACCTGGTGGAGGGCGGCAACTGGAAGCTCGTGATGGAGAACAACCGCGAGTGTCAGCACTGCGACGCCTCGCACCCTGAGCTGATCGACGCCTACTTCCCGTTCGGTCCGGCTGTGCCACTGGTCCGCTCCTCCGAGGAGGGGATCGCTGCGCGGTTGCGCCCGGTGTTCGAGCGCTATCTGGCCGCTGGTGATCAACTGAACTCGGCCTGCAGCGTCGTCAAGATCCCGCGGGCGGCTCATCGCGAGCTCGACACCCGCGTCAGCGGGTACCAGCTCACCCATCTGCCGCTCCAAGGCGACGGCGCCTCCTTCGGGCCAGCGGGTGCGCAACTCAGCCGCAAGCTGATGGGTGACCTCACGGTCTCCGCCTTTGGTGACATGTCGCTGCACCTGCAGCCCAACTCGTGGTTCCATCTGCTCAGCGATCACGCCGTGGTCTTCACCGTCCTGCCAGTCGCCCCGGACCAGACTCTGGTTCGCACCACCTGGCTCGTCCACGCCGACGCCGTGGAAGGCGTCGACTACGACGTCGAGTCGCTGACTGCCACCTGGCGTGCGACGAACGACCAGGACCGAGTGCTCGTCGAGATGGCACAGCGGGGAGCGGCCGACCCCGGTTACGAGCCTGGCCCCTACGGGCTGATCGAAGACGACGTCGAGGCGCTCATCAACTGGTACATCGGGCGCCTGCGCGCGCACTTCGGCCTCGGCGGCCGGCAGTTGAACATGCTCACCCAAGCCTCCGGCCAGTGACAGCACAGGGAGTCCGCTATGAACGCGATCGTTGCCAAGAGCACCTACAAGGTCTTCGGTAAACGCCCCGAGCGTGGTGTCGCGCGACTGCGAGACGGCGCGACCCGCGACGAACTTCGCAAGGAGGGCATCACCGCCGCGGTGATCGACGCGTCCTTCGAGGTCCGCGAAGGCGAGATCTTCGTGGTCATGGGCCTGTCCGGCTCGGGCAAGTCGACGTTGATCCGGATGGTGAACGGCCTGCTGGAGCCGACCGCCGGTGAGCTGCGCGTGTACGGCGACGACGTCGTGACGATGAATCACCAGCAGCTGCGCCGGATGCGTCGCGAGAAAGTCAGCATGGTCTTCCAGCACTTCGCGTTGTTCCCGCACCACACGGTGGGCGAGAACGCGGCGTACGGCTTGCGGATCCAGGGCATCGGAAGGGACGAGTACGAGCGCCGGGCGAAGGAGGCACTGCGGCTCGTCGGGCTCAAGGGCTGGGAGGACTCGCTCCCGGGGCAGCTCTCCGGAGGTATGCGGCAACGGGTCGGTCTGGCCAGGGCGCTCGCCGCGGGCACCAACATCATGTTGATGGACGAGGCGTTCAGCGCCCTGGATCCGCTGATCAAGCGGGAGATGCAGGACCAGCTGGTCGAGCTCCAGCACAAGCTGGGCAAGACGATTCTGTTCATCACCCACGACCTGAACGAGGCCATGCGGCTCGGGGACCGGATCGCGATGATGCGCGACGGCCGGATCGTCCAGATCGGGACCGCCGAGCAGATTCTCAACGATCCGGCCAACGACTACGTCGCTCAGTTCGTCCAGGATGTCGACCGGACGCGGGTGCTGACCGCCGGCGCGGTGATGACCCCGCCGGTCGCGCTGATCGGATCCGGGCAAGGACCCAGATCCGTGCACAAGCTGATGCGTGAGCACCAGACCGCGCGCCTGTTCGTGGTCAATCGGGAGAAGCGGCTGTGCGGCGCGGTCGACGAGGAAGCCGTCGTGGCCGCCGTGGCCAGTGGGGCGCAGAGCCTCGAGGGCATCATCGACGACCAGGTGGTCAGCGTGCCGGAGCACACCCACCTGTCCGAACTGCTCGCCGTGAGTGCGGGCACTCCCAAGGCCCTTGCCGTCGTGGACGACGATCGCCGATTGGTCGGCGTGCTCGCCAGGGTCACCCTGCTCCAGGCTCTGGGCCAGACCAACGGCGCGGCGCACGTCAACGGCGTACCGCGGTCAGCGATGGAGGTGTCCGCGCGATGAGTATCTCCGGATTGATCGACGTTCCCAGGGTCCACGTCGGCGACGCGATCAAGGACTTCTTCGACTGGCTGAACACCAATCTGGCCGGGTTCTTCCAAGGCGTCAGCGATGTCGTCGGCGCGACCGTCGACAACCTCATCTCGCTGCTCCAGCTTCCCGACCCGGTCGTGCTCGCGCTGGTCTTCGCGCTGCTCGGCCTGGTCCTGAGGGGGTGGAAGTTCGCCACCGTCGCGCTGCTCGGCCTGCTGCTCATCATCGGCATGGACCAGTGGGAGGCCGCGATGCAGACGCTGGCGCTCGTGCTCGTCTCCACCGTGGTGGCGGTTGTCATCGCACTCCCGCTGGGAGTACTGGCTGCCAGGAAGCGATGGGCGAGCGCGGTGCTCAAACCGGTGATGGACCTGATGCAGACGATGCCCGCGTTCGTGTGGCTCGTGCCGGTCGTCACCCTGTTCAGCATCGGCGTCGTCCCCGGCGTCGTCGCGACGATCATCTTCGCCCTTCCGCCCGGCGTCCGGCTCACCGAACTGGGGATCCGCACCGTCGACGCGGAGATGGTCGAGGCATCGCACGCGTTCGGTGCCACGCCCCGCCAGACCCTGCTCGGTGTACAACTGCCGTTGGCGATGCCGACGATCATGGCCGGCGTCAACCAGGTCATCATGCTGGCCCTGTCGATGGCAGTCATCTCCGGTCTGGTCGGGGCCGAAGGGCTGGGCGGCCAGGTGACATCCGCCATCGCGACGCTGGATCTCGGTCTCGGCTTCGAGGCGGGACTGTCGGTCGTGATCCTGGCGATCTATCTGGATCGCGTCACCGCCTCGATCGGCCCGGCCGACGGCCGGCGCGGCCTGGGCTTGTGGCCGCGGAAGGAACGGCCCACCGACGACGAGGAGCCGACTGCCGAAGGGGCGGAAGACCAGGCCGGAGAGACGACGGACGTCGTGGCAGTGAAGGTCGGCGGCTAGCGCCGCGACCACCCGAAACCCCGAGAAAGGACGATGATGAAGAAGCGACACCTGAGGATTCCGGTGCGGCTGGGAGCGGCCGTCACAGCGCTCGCGCTGCTCCTGTCCGCCTGCGGTGGAAGTAGCAGTGGCAGTAGCGGTTCTGGTTCCGGCGACGACAAGACCATCACGATCGGCTCGGTCGAGGGATGGACCGACCAGACCGGAACGGCGTACCTGCTGGGGAACATCCTGGAGCAGGCCGGCTACAAGGTGAAGCAGGTGAACCTCAGCGACAACGCGCCGTTGTTCGCGGGGATGGCCAAGGGCGACATCGACATCATGGGCTCCGCCTGGCCGGAGCGCACGCACAAGGCCTACATGGACCAGTACGGCGACAAGCTCGAGGATCTGTCCACCTACTACCCGAACGCCGGGCTCTTCATGGCCGTCCCGACGTACTCGAGTATCAAGTCGATCGCCGACCTGCCCGGTCACGCCGGCGATTTCAACGGCAAGGTGATCGGCATCGAGCCCGGGGCAGGGTTGACGAAGCTGACCAAGGAGAAGGCCTTCCCGGAGTACGGGCTGGACAAGGACTACAAGCTGGTGCTCTCCTCGACCACCGCGATGCTGACGGAGCTGAAGAAGGCCACCACGGCGAAGCAGGAGATCGTGGTGACGCTGTGGAAGCCGTTCTGGGCCAACCAGGCGTTCCCGGTCCGTCCGCTCGAGGACCCGAAGAAGGCGTACGGCTCGACTGAGGCCCTGCACACGCTGGCGCACAAGGGTTTCTCCGCGGAGTCTCCTGAGGTCGCCGAGATGATCAAGCACTTCAAGCTCACCGACGAGCAGTACGGCAGCCTGGAGGACACGATCGTCAACAAGTTCGGTCCGGGCAAGGAGGCGGACGCGGTCGCGGCGTGGCTCAAGGAGAACCCCGACTTCGCCACGAACCTGGCGCAGTACCTCAAGAAGCAGTGATGCTGCCGGAGACGATGAGCGCGGTTCTGCTGACCGGCCATGGCGGCCTCGAGAAGCTGGAGTACCGATCCGGCGTACCGGTACCTCGCCCGCGCGCGGGCGAGGTGCTGATCGAGGTCGCCGCCGCGGCGATCAACAACACCGACATCAACACGCGGATTGGCTGGTACGCCAAGACAGCTGGGGAGGACTCCAGTTGGTCCGGGATCCCGCTGGAGTTCCCCCGGATCCAGGGCGCGGATGTCTGCGGCCGCATCGTTGCGGTCGGCAACCAGGTGCCGCAGGACCGGATCGGCGAGCGGGTCCTGGTGCGCAACATGTTGCGCAGCTACGTCGACTACCGGCCGTTCGAGTGCTGGACTTTCGGCAGCGAGTGCGACGGCGGTTTCGCGCAGTACGCCGTTGCTCCGGCGAGAGAGACTTACGCGGTCGAGTCCGATTGGACCGACGCCGAACTCGCGGCCATACCGTGTGCCTACTCCACCGCGGAGAACATGCTGCACCGTGCCTCCGTCGCGGCCGAGCGCGTGCTGGTCACCGGGGCATCGGGAGGTGTCGGTCTCGCCGCCGTACAACTGGCCAAACGTCGTGGCGCCACGGTGATCGCCGTCTGCTCGGCCGACAAGGCGACGGAGGTCCGCAAGCACGGGGCGGACCAGATCGTCGAGCGCGGGCGGGATCTCGCCGAGGTTCTCGGCACCGAGTCCGTCGACGTGGTCGTCGATCTGGTCGGCGGCCCGCAATGGCCGCAACTTCTCGAGGTGTTGCGCCGGGGCGGTCGCTACACGATCGCCGGCGCCATCGGCGGGCCGATCGCGGAGATCGACCTGCGCACGCTCTATCTGAAGGATCTCACCCTGTTCGGGTGCACCTTCCAGACCGACGAGGTGTTCGAGAACCTGATTCGGTACGTCGAGCATGACGAGATCCGACCGGTGATCGCCGGGACGTATCCGCTTGCCGAGATCGTCCGGGCCCAGGATGCCTTCCTCACCAAACAGCACGTCGGCAAGCTGGTTCTCGTCCCGCCACCTGGAGGATCGACATGAAGATCTCGCGCATCGAACTCTTCCAGGTCGATCTGCCCTACACCGGCGGCGTCTACCGGCTGTCGGGCGGTCGCACCTATACCTCGTTCGACGCCTCCATCGTCCGGATCACCTGTGACGACGGCACTCAGGGATGGGGTGAGAGCACACCGTTCGGCTCCACCTACATCGCGGCGCACGCCAACGGCGTCCGCGCCGGTATCGCCGAGATCGCGCCGCATCTCCTCGGTCGGGACCCTCGCCGGCTCGACCGGATCAGCGACGCCATGGACGAGGCGCTGCTGGGCCACAACCATGCCAAGACCGCGCTGGACGTGGCGTGCTGGGACATCTTGGGCAAGTCCGTCGGTCTTGCGGTGTGTGAGCTGCTCGGCGGGTCGACCGGCGTACCGATGCCGCTGATCTCGTCGATTCACGCCGGCGATCCCGAGGAGATGCGCAGCCGGGTGGCCGATCACCGAGCGCGCGGGTATCAAGGCCATTCCGTCAAGATCGGCGCCCTCGACAGCGAGGGCGGTCCCGCGCTGGACGCCGAGCGGATCGCCGCGTGCTTGGCCGACCGGCGGACTGGCGAGTTCTACGTCGTCGACGCGAACGGTGGCCTCCCACCGGAGAATGTCCTCAGGATGCTCCGGTTGTTGCCGCCTGGGCTGGACTTCGTCCTCGAGGCGCCGTGCGCGACCTGGCGGGAAACCCTGTCGGTTCGCCGGCGGTGCGCGTACCCGATCGTCCTCGACGAGCTCGCACAGCAGGATGACGACATCGCCCTCGCGGTGGCGAACGATGCCGCGGACGGCATCTCGATCAAGATCTCCAAGGCCGGTGGACTGACCCGGGCCCGGCGGCATCGCGACATGGCTCGCGCGGCCGGCCTGACGCTGAGCGTGCAGGACACCGTCGGCTCGACGATCGCGTACGCCGGCATCGTGCACCTCGGTGCCACGGTCCCACCCCGGCTGCTGCGGGGGGTGCTCAACTGCGAGGACATGGTGACACCGCGCATCGCGACCTTCGACGCCCGCAGCGAGGGCGGCGGCGTCCTGCCCCCCGATGCCCCCGGTCTGGGCATCGACGTGGACGAGGCCGCTCTCGGCCAACCCACGGTCTGGGCGCTCTGAGCTCAGGACTCGGCGCCGAGGTTCATCCAGCTGTCCGAGAGCGTGTAACCAAGAGGGAAGGGATCGGTCGGGTCCAGGCCAACCTGCGACATGTCGGTGATCCAGGCCTGGCCCGCCACGCTGGGGATCACCGCCTCGTAGTCTCCCACCGTGGTCAGCGACTCGATGGTGCTCTCGAACCGGCTCCCGATGAGTGACTCGTGCACGAAGGTCTCTCCCACGCCGATCTCCCCGCGCGCGTGCATGACGGCCAACCGCGCCGAGGTGCCGGTGCCGCACGCGCACCTGTCGATACGCCCAGGTGACACGACAACGGCGTTGCGGGCATGCAGGATCCCGTTCTCCCGGCGGACGGGGTTGGTGAACTCCGTGATGGTGACGCCTGCGAACAGTGGGTTCTCGGGATGTACGGCGTCCAGTTGCTCCGCGGCACTGCTTTGATGCGCTGCCCGACAACGCACAGATCCCGCGCCTCGTCAGGCACCATGTCGAACCCGACGCCGGCGGCGTCCACGATCGCGTAGGCCATCCCTCCCCACGCCACGTCCAGTGTCACCGTGCCCAGCCCTTCCACCTCGACGTGCGCATCCAGGTGATATACGAAGGCAGGCTGATTGCGGAAGCGGACACTGAGAACCTTTCCGTCCCGGCACTCACAACGAAGCCTGATCAGACCGGCCGGGGACTCCAGGACAAGCTCGGTGACGGGCTCTTGCATGGGCACCATGCCGGTCTCCAGGAGAACGGTGGCCACGCAGATGGTGTTGCCGCCGGACATCGCGGGGTACTCCTCCGACTCCATGATCACGAAGCCCATGGCCGCGTCCGGATGGGTGGCCGGGAGGACGACATTGGCCGACCGGATCATGGATCCGCGCGGCTCCTTCAACAGCAGCTGCCGGATGTCGTCCCGCTCCCGCTCCAGGTACAGGCGCTTGTCGAAGATCGTGTCGCCCGGGACATCACCGACTCCGCCGACGACGACGTTGCCGACCTCTCCGCCGACGTGGCAGCCCACGACGTTCATGACCTTGCTGAAGCGCATGGCGCATCCTTTCGATGTTCAGGCCTCGTCGTGGACTTCCACGGTGTCGCCGACTGAGATCGTGCCGGGTTCGAGTACGTCGGCGTAGACGCCGAAGATCGCGCCGGCGCCGAGCACGGAGTCCTGGCGACCGCGGTACGCCGTGATCAGCCGGAGCGTCTGCAGGTCGACGACGCCGGAGGCGGGGTTGCGGGTGGTGGCGGCGCAGCGCTTGACCGGACCGCCGCCCCGCAGGACCGCGTCGCCGACCTGAAGACGCTTCCCCGCCCAGGAATCCTCGATGTGCGGCTCGCCGCTCGAGAACTCGATCAGCATCCGGAAGCGCCGCGAGTCGACCTCGCTGAGGCCCGACTGCCGCGCCAGCTCCGCGACGGAACCAATCCCGAGCAGGGTGGCGGGCTGCACGTCATAGGACGGCGCACGGGCCTGGACCAGTTGGACCCGCCGCCCGACGACGTCGGAGAAGAAGGTGCTCCAGACGGGGTCCGCGACGACGTCTGACGTGATCGTGCGAAGCCCCCACATGTCGGTTTCGACAGCCACGGCCGGTTCGACGGTTCCGCCGTACATCAGCTCGTCCCCGCGGGCGATCTCGAGGCGACGGGTCTCGTCGTCGTACGTCGCCTGGAGTCCGTACAGGCTGGGGTTGCCCGTGCAGCTCTGCAGCTTTCCACTGTCGTCGACGAGGTAGAACAGCCGGTCGCCGACGACGCCCTGGGACGTCAGGTCGATCGAATCGGGATGGTGGAGGGCCAGTCCCTTGACAGGAGTGATCGACAGGCGCGTGACGGTGACGCTGATCGGCATGAGCTCAGCCTCCCGCGCGGCCAGGGGTGAATGCGCGCAGCTGGTCGTACACCTCGCGAGACACCGAGCAGGTTTCCGCCTCGTCGTGGGTCGTCCAGACGCCGGGATCGGCGCCGTGCTCGGTCTTCCAGCGAGCCAACTGCGCCTCGAGTCGGTCGGCGTAGCCTGGGTCGAGCGTTGCGATCGCCACCGCGACGATCACCACGCCGACCGAAGGCGAGGCAGTACCGCTGTTGAACGGCGGTGCGTCGCTGGAGAAGAGGCCCCCGGCGAGCGTGGCGAGCAGTTCCACCAGCAGGGCGATGTTTCCGCCCTTGTAGCCGCCGAACGGCAACAACGCTCCGTCGAGGCCGGCTGACGCAGAGGTCGTCGGCGTACCGTCGCTGTCCACGGCCCAGCCGGCGGGGATGGGTGCGTCAGCCATCGCGGCCTCCCGCAGCGACACCCAGGCCGTTGCGCTGGAGGCTTGGTCGACGGCGAGCCGGCGGTCGTCGGGCAGGGGTATGCCGAACGCGAGCGGGTTGGACCCGAGCAGGGGACCTCGTGCCCCGGCAACGGTCATCAGCGCTGGGGAGTTAGCGAACGCCAGTCCCATCAGCCCCTGTCGGTTCAGCGTGCGAACGTAGTAGTCGAGCTCGCCCGCGGTGAAGCACCGGCGAAGCGCCGCGACGGCCAGCCCGTGTTCGGCGGCGGCGTAGCACAGTCCGGGGAGCGCGAGCTCGAACCCGTGCTGCGCCAGACCTTCTCGACAGTCGATGGCCGAGATCACTGTGGTGCGCTGCTCGACCTTGGGTACGGCGGTCGCCGAGATGCGTCCAGTACCGAAGCCGTCGAGGTAGTCGAGGAGATGCGACAGACCCACTGCGCGCCGGCCGAGCAACTCGGCCTGCGCCGTTGCTTCCGCAAGGATCGCCGCCTGCGCGGAGGTGGCGCCGGCGCCGAGGAGCGCCTGCTCGCACAGCGCAGTCAGCTCTCTTCGGGACAGGTCGACCACGTCAGGTGTCTCCATCGGTCTCTTCCGGTGACTGGATCTCCCGCTCGAGCCGCTGCCGCGCGCTGATGAGTGAATCACGCGTGATCATGACGGCCAGGTCGGCGTCGCCGGCCTTGAGCGCGTCGATGAGAGCCGGCTGGGGAGTCCACAAGGACGAGTCGCGAGCCTCGAGAGCCGCCCGCGCGCCGATCACCTTGTACGGCCGGCACTGGGTCCAGAGCGACTCGATGGTCGCGATCAGTACGTCGTTGCCGCCGGCACGATAGAGCCGTCGCAGCAGATTCTCGTCCTCGTCGAGCGCTTCCGTGACCCGGCCCTGGACCACGGCCCGGTACATCCGCTCGCACGCGCCGCGCATTTCCTCGAGGTCCTCGCCGGTGACGGACAACGCGCCCTTGCGGGCGGCCTCGGTCTCGAGAACGGTCCGTACCTCGTACAGGTCCAGCAGTTCGTGCACAGTGAACGCCCGGACCCGGGCGCCCCGATGCGGGTGCGTCACCGCGAGGCCGTTCTCGACCAGCAGCCGGATGGCCTCGCGAACCGGCATCACACTCGTGCCGACCTGTTCGGCCAGGTCGCGGACCGGCAACCGATCGCCCGCGGCGAGATCGCCGTCGAAGATGCGCTGGGCCAGGATCTCGTAGACCTGGTCCGCAACGAGCGTCGGGTTGGCGCTCTCGCTCACGTCGCCGGGCCCTGTGACCACTGAGAACTCCATCGCGTCGGCAGCAAGACACGACGACGATAACCGGCTCATGCCGTGGCCGAGAGTTTCGCCAGGACCTCGGTGAGGGCGTGGGCCCCGGCATCGACGTCATCGTCTTCGGCGTACTCCTCGGGGGAGTGGGAGACCCCGCTCGGGTTGCGGACGAACAGCATCGCCGACGGCGTGTACGGCGCCAGGACGCCGGCGTCATGTCCGGCTCCGGTGTCGAGCAGCGCTGCGGTCGGAAGGATCTCGCGGCAGCGCCGGATCAGGTCGGGGTCGAAGTGGACTGCCGGGCTGTAGGACTCGCAGCTGACCTGCGTTCGACAGCCGGCTGCGATTGCCAGCCGGTCGGCCTGCGCACTGATCTCAGCGACCAGCGGCGCCAAGGTGGACTCGTCGGGATGACGTACGTCGAGCCACACATCCACCGTCGAGGCGATGACGTTCGAACCGCCCGGAACCGGAACCAGCTTGCCGACGGTCGCACGAGCTCCCGGGACGGCACGCGCGGCGGTCTCGGCTGCGAGGACGGTCTGGGCCGCGGGAATCATCGGATCATTGCGATCGGACATCAACGTCGTACCGGCGTGGTTGCCGTGGCCCTCGAAGCGCAGCTTCCACCGGCCGTGGCCGATGATGCTGCGACCGACGGCCACCGGCTCGGCCAGGTCGACGAGGCCGCGGCCCTGTTCGACATGGAGTTCGACGAAGGCACCGATCCGCCGGACCGCATCCGGATCGGGCCCGACTCGTGCGGGGTCGATGCCGTTGCGATCGAGGAGCTCGGCGAGTGTGTCGCCGTACTCGTCCTTGAGGGAGAGCGCCCGGTCGGCGGAGATCGTGCCTGTCAGCAGCCCGGAGCCGAGGCAGGGCACTCCGTATCTCGACCCTTCCTCCTCCGGGAAGACGACCACGACGATCGGGCGATCCGACGTGTGCCCGATCGCCTGCAGCTGCTCGACGGCCGCGAGTGCCGACACCACGCCGAGCGGACCGTCGAAGGCGCCGCCTCCGGGCACCGAGTCCAGGTGGCTCCCGGTCGCCACCGCGTTCGTCCGCGGCCGGCCGGGCGCGTCCCACCAGGCCCAGATCAGTCCGTTCCGGTCGGTCTCGACGTCGAGGCCCAGGCGCCTGGCTTCGGCCACGAACCACTCGCGGAGCTCGAGTTCTGCCGGTGCGAAGACGGGGCGGCTGTAGCCACCGCGGGCCGGATCGCGGCCGACGTCGGCGAGGGCGGCCAGCATCGATGATGCCGTCACAGCGCCCCCCGCAGGCTGCCACCGACCAGGAATTCGCGGGGCAGCACAGCACGACCCGCGGCCGGAGTGCGAGCGCCGGCGAGAGCGGCGGCCAAGAGCCCGATCAGCGGCGCGAACTTCGCGCCGTGTCCCGAGCAAGGGGAGATCACGGTCAGGTTCCCGGTGCGGTCGAGCACGAAGTCCTCGGTGGGCGTGGTCGTGAACAGGCAGGTGGTCTCGGCGTACGGCTCGGGTACGAGACCCGGCAGGTTCTCCTTGACATAGGCGATCAGCCGCTCGCGGTTTGCCGGGTCGATCCGGCCGTCCTGCTCGTACGCCGATCCGATCGCCTTCCCGACGGCGTACTCCGCCAGCTTCTGACCGCGGAACTCCGCGTCCCGGCCGCCGGGCAGGCTGTAGGTCTGGATCGCGTCGGCCTTGTGGATGAAGGTCGGCCAGTCGTCGCTGTCGCCGTACGGGAAGTGGTAGGCCTGTTCCTGCGTGACCTTGAGTGCCGGCATTGCCTCGACGAATCGTGCGTCGACGTCGAGGTTGTGCAGCAGTTGCGGCAGGAAGCCGCCGGCGCAGAGGATCACGTGCTCGGCGTCGATGGTGTCACCTGCGGACGTGCGGAGGCGGTACCCGGTCGTCGTCCGCTCGACCTTCCGCACGTCCCAGCCGGTGCGCAGCCGGGCACCGTGGGAGTTGGCGAGCGCCACCATCGCGTTGACCGAGCGCTCCGCGTCGATCACGCCCGCGTCGGCGTGCCACAGCACGGTCGACTCGAACCGGATCGGCCACCGTTCCGAGGCGGCCGCCGGGGTGAGCACCTCGTGCTCGACACCAATCTCTTCCAGCGAGCGGGCGAGTGCGAGTGGATCGCGCCGTTCACCCCAGTCCAGACAGCCGGTCCGGGTGATCAGCCGCTCTCCCGCGGCCGCCTCCAGTTCGGACCACAGCGGCCGGGCGCGGAGAACGAGATCGGTGTAGAGCGCCGACGGATAGGCGTAGCGGAAGATCCGGGCCGAACCGTGCGAGCTTCCCCGGTGGTCGGCGGGTTCGCCCCGCTCGACGAGGGTGACGTCGTGGCCGGCCTCCGCGAGGCGCCAGGTGGTCGCCGCGCCGGCCAGGCCCGCGCCGACGACGACGTACGTGGAGTGCTCTCGTGCCATGAAAACGAGAGTCTCATGTGATCACAACTGCTGTCTATGGGGTTCTGTCGATCGGGGTTCACGCTTGAGCCCGACCTCTTGCGCCATTCTGTGATCACAAACTACGGTGAAGGAGCTGCGCCGCATCATCGACCGGAAGGGCCTCCCGATGCCGAACAAGCTGCTTCTGCTGGCGTCCGAGAACAAGAAGCTGGGGAGGATCGTCACGAAGAGCAAGCTCACCCGCCCGATCGTCCAGCGATACGTCGCCGGTACGACGCTCGCCGAGGCGCTCGACGTGACCGCGGAGCTCAACGCGGCCGGGATCGAGGTCAGCCTCGACCTGCTCGGTGAGTCGGTGCACGACCTGAAGCAGTCGGACGCGGCCACCGAGGAGTACCTGCGCGTGATCGAGGGGATGGCGCCGCGCAGCCAGGACGCCACGGTCTCGGTCAAACTTTCGCAGCTTGGGATCGTGATCTCGGCCGAGCGGTGCGAGAAGAACCTCCGGCGCCTGCTCGAGGCCGCCCGCACCCATGGGTGCGAGGTCGAGGTCGACATGGAGCACAGCTCCGTGGGCCGCGAGACGCTGGCCATCTTCCGGCGGATCCAGGTGGACTACCCGCAGACCCGGGTCGCGATCCAGGCGTACCTGCGCACGACCTTCGAGGACCTCGCCGGTTTCGGTGCCAACCCGCCGAGGATCCGCCTGGTCAAGGGAGCCTTCGACGAGAAGGTCGATTTGGCGATCCTCGACCGCGACGACGTCACCGCGCAGTACCAGTACCTGGCCAGGTGGGCGCTGGCCAACCTGCCCGATCCGGCGTTCGGGACCCACGACGACGCCTGTATCGACACCGTCAAGCAGACGGCGCGAGAGCTCGGCATCGACAAGCGTTCCTTCGAATTCCAGATGCTTCACGGTGTACGGCGGGACGTTCAGGAGCAGTTGGTCCGTGAGGGTTACCGGGTCCGCGTGTACCTGCCCTACGGCACCGAGTGGTACCCGTACCTGACCCGCCGGATGGCCGAGAAGCCCGCCAATCTCCTGCTCTTCCTGCGTTCGGTCGTCGGGTCGTAACGCCATCAGCACCGCATTCGAAGGGAACCCTCACATCATGTCTGTCAGCATTGCCGCCAACCCGCGCGTGCCCGCTCCGAAGAACGAGCCGGCCCGGCACTTCGCGCCCGGATCACCGGAGGCGCGCTCGGTCGCCGCCGCGATCGAGAACTTCCGGGTCAGCCCGCGGGAGATCCCGCACGTCGTGAACGGCGAGCGAATCATGACCGCCGAGACCACGCGGGTCGTCGAGCCGCACGCACACGCCAGCGTTGTCGGCGCCATGGCGGTCGCCGAGGAGACGGTGACGAAGAAGGCGATCGCGGCCGCACTCGAGGCACAGCACGAGTGGTCGCGGACGCCATGGTGGGAACGCGCGGCCATCATGCTGCGCGCCGGTGACCTGGCCTCAGGCAAGTACCGTGACGAGCTGGTCGCCGCGACAATGGTGGGGCAGTCGAAGACGTTCCATCAGTCGGAGATCGACGCGGCGTGCGAGTTCGCGGATTTCATGCGCTTCAACGTGCACCTCGCCCAGCAGATCTACGCCGACCAGCCGGTGTCCCTGCCCGGTGACATCAACATCCTCGACCAGCGCCCGCTGGAGGGTTTCGTCCTCGCCCTGACGCCCTTCAACTTCACCGCGATCGGCGTGAACCTGCCGACGACTCCGGCGCTGATGGGCAACACCGTGGTGTGGAAGCCGTCCGGCATGGCCGCGCTGGCCGCCGAGGTCACGATGCGCGTGCTCGAGGAGGCCGGCCTGCCGGCGGGCGTGATCAACCTGGTCCACGGGTCGGGGGCCGCGGTCTCGGCGACCGCAGTCGCGGATCCGGACTTCGCCGGACTGACCTTCACCGGTTCCACCGAGGTCTTCCGGAGCCTGTGGCGGGCGGTCGGCGAGAACCTCGACTCCTATCGATCGTTCCCGCGCCTGGTCGGCGAGACCGGTGGCAAGAACGCGGTGGTCGTCCACCCGACCGCTGACGTCGCCGCCGTACGAACCGCGCTTGTGCGTGCGGCGTTCGAGTACCAGGGCCAGAAGTGCTCTGCCGCGTCGCGTGCGTACATCGCGCGGTCGGTATGGAACAAGCTTCGGGACGAATTCGTCGACCTCGTCCGCGAACTGCCTGTCGGAGACCCGACCAAGCACGAGACGTACGTCGGTGCCGTGATCGACAGGTCCGCGGCGAATCGCCTGCGGTCGGCGTTCGACCGCGCGAACGCGCTCGACAGCCACGAACTGCTGGTCGGTGGCACCACCGACATCTCGACTGGCTGGTTCGTCGACCCGACGGTCTACACCACCACCGACCCGACCGCGTTCAGCATGTCGGAGGAGTTCTTCGGTCCGCTGCTCACGGTCTACGTGTACGACGACAGCGAGTGGGACACGGTTCTGCGCGAAGTCGACCGGGCCAGCGACTACGCGCTGACGCTGTCGATCTTCGCCTCCGACCGGCGAGCCGTCTCGACGGCCCTCGACGCACTCCGCAACGCCGCAGGCATGACCTATATCAACGACAAGCCGACCGGCGCGTTGATGGGCCAGGTGTCCTTCGGCGGCGGCCGTGCCTCGGGGACGAACGACCGAACCGGCTCCCGTCTCGCCTTGCAGCGCTGGATCTCGCCACGGTTCATCAAGGAGACCCTCACCCCCGCAACGGACTGGACCTACCCCTACCTGGCTCGGTGACAATCTGGCGATCGCATCGGACACGATGACCCCCGACGCGTGCCGTCGCTTCGTGGTCATCAGGACGACCACGCTCGCCCGGCGGGTGTGTGCAGCGCTGCGGGAGCGCCGACACAGCGCGTCGTACGTGAGGTCGACGTCGATGATGCGCTGCCGTTGCTCGAGGTCCATCAGCTCCGCTGGGCGTCGGCGGTCAGGCTCTTGTGGAGGAGGGTGGCTTCTTTGGCGGTGTGAGGGCTCGGGGTGGGGTCTTAGGTGGACCTTCGATGGTGTCGACTTCGCGGGCGGGGTTGACGGTGATGGCGCCGTAGCGACGGCGAGTCTCATGGCGCGTGGCACACGCCAAGTTCCGCGACCACGAAGGCAAGGTCCGCGCAGTCACGGCCGTCGGCGCAACCAAGTCCGCCGCGCGGACTTGACTGATCTTGGTGGGCTTGCCGTACTTGTTGGTCTTTGTGGTCCTGGTGGAGATCTCTCCCCAGGTTCGATGCGCAGCGGTGGCCTCGGCATGTCTCCAACCGGTGAGCGGGTTGGTTGTTCAACGCCCGGCCGGCGTGGACGATCGGCGTGGTCGGTAGGGTCGCGAGCCGATATGATGTGACGCACAGTCACGATCAGCCGAAGGCCGCACCGCCCAGTCGGCGGTGGAGCCGTGTGGCTGAAAAGGTCGAATAAAAGGTGCCCTGTGGGCATGAAGAAGCCCAGGGCACTCGTGTGACCTGGGCTTTTGTGCGCCGCCAGGGACTCGAACCCCGAACCCGCTGAATTCCAGCTGAGATTGATCGTCGTTTGCCGACGATGAGCGAAACCTCTTATAGGCAACGGGTTTCGTGGTGTCATGTTGCACATAAGTTCTCATCGGCAACCATCCTCTCGCGCTGATTGAGGTGCGTAAAGAGGTGAGTCGCCGGTTGGTCGGCCCGTTGGCGGACCTGTCGAAGAAGGTCATCCAGGCGGTCCGTGGGGTGACCTGTTGTTCAGGTCCACCGAGCGTTGTCTGGATCCCAGTGCCTGCCGCGGGCCTCACCGCTGATGAGTGGGTCTGCGAAGGCTGTGATCACGGCGGCTGCGTCCGCGAAGCTGGTTGGGTAGCCGCGGCTGGGCCTTGACGTCGTAGCCATGGTTGGGGCGCGGGGGTGATGGGATCACCGAGACTGATGTCGAGTTGGAGCTTGAGTTGCGCACGCGTGATCGAGGCGGGGATGATGAGTCGGAGCCCGTGATAGCGGCCGTCCTCACGGGTCGGCGCGGTTCTGAGGCTTGCACTGTCGAACGCGACGCCGTCGTCGGCTTCGGTCGCGGCGTTTGCCCTGACCCGTCGGGTGATTTCGGTGTCGTCGCCGGTGAAGGCTCGCCCGAGGATGTCGATGTCGCGGGTGGTGCGGCGGGCGCCGAACTGGGCCAGGAGCAGGCCGCCCTTGAGGACGAAGTGTTCGCGGCCGGCTGGAGATATGGCGAGCCGGTAGAGGAGTCGTTCGAGGACGTACTCGACCATGACTTCGTTGGTGGCGCGCCTTTGCCCGGCGTGCTGAGTTCCGCAGGTCGTTGTAGGCGCGGCCGGCAGTGGTGTCGCGGGCAGGGTTGACCATCAGGCGAGCACCGCTTCGACGGCCGGCCGGATGACGGACAGGGCGTGCAGTTCGCGCGCGATGCTTTGGAGATCCGCGACGCCGTCGGGCCCGCTGGTTCGCAGGTAGCGGCCGAGTGCCGCGAGGGCGAGGGTGTGGCCGATGCGGTTGCGGTGGCGCATGGCATCGACCACGCTGCGGGCTGCGTCGTAGACCGGCACGAACTCGCCCGGTGCAGCCTCGTACTGCTCGATGTTGAGGTTGAAGGTCTTGGCCGCGTACTGCGCGACGACGATGGGCGGGTATGAGATCGTCGGACGGCGGGTGCCTCGCGGTACGGCGATGTGTACGGCGGCTGGTATGTCGTCGATGCTCGCGCAGTGCGAGGGCGGACTCGCCGCAGATGACTGCGTGGGATGCTCGGGTGTGGACACCCAGCAGATCGAGGTGTGCAGTCTCGGGGGCGTCCGACCGTCGGTAGGCACCACGCGAGAGTTCGATCGCGGCGCCTTCGTTGACCAGCGTCGCCAGATCCCGTGACGCCAGGCCGGCCCGGCGCGCCTGCGCCGTGGTGAAAGTGGCCGGCAGCATCGCCAACCGTTGGCGTGCACGAGGCGGCTCTGAGGACGTCATGTACCAAGCCATGCCCTGCGATGGTGCTGAGGGGTGCGATTTGATACAGACTTCGGGCCTCCGCCTCAAGAACCGATCCTGAACGACGCTTTCTCCAAAACCGCCTCACCGAACTGAGCGCATGACGTTGCCATACCTCGCGAACGCCCAGCGGGGCGGCACGCTGATTCATGGGCGGCGGATGACGACCGCGTTCGGCAGCCCTTCGGTGGGACTCAAGTCCAGGGCGGCATTGTGTCGATGACCTTGGTGGCGATGTCGAGGATGGCTTCGACTTTGGGTAGGGTTTCGGCGAGTTCGTCTTCGGTGACGGGTGGTACGTCGGGGGCTGGGTATTCGATGCGGTTGCGGCGGGTGCGCATCCGGTTGGCGGTTCGCAGCGTGGTGCCGAGGGGTGGGTCGAGTTGGGCGGTGACGGCGTCGATCAGGGCGATGTGTCCGCCGCGGCTGGTCGTGCGTAGGCCTTGGTTCTCGAGCACGGCCGTGAGTGCCTTGCGGGCGGCGTCGTAGGCGAGGACGTAGCCTGCATCAGGGTCGGTCGGTGCGACGAGTTGTGCCGAGGCGACGTAGCGGCGTGCCTGGGCGAGCATCGCGTCGGCGTGCTCGCGGCTGGCGGTGACGCGTTGGAGCCGTTGTTCTGCCAAAAGCTTGTCGATGGTGGTGCGGCCTTGTTCCCAACGCTTCACGCATCCTCCTGGTCGGGTTGACTGGTTCGGTCAAGTAGTAGTTCGACGAGCGGTTGTGAGCGCACAGTGGTGAGGAACGGGTCTTGCGTCGAGGACGCCCAGCTCTGCTTGCTGACCCGGTGGATGTTGACATCCAGGCCCAGCTGGTCTCGTGCGATTCGTGCGATCTCATCGAGATCGTCGAGGTCGGTCGTTCCAATGACGAGCACGTCCAGGTCAGCGGGTACCGGGCCGGGCTGCCCGGCGTGCCGGGCCGCCCAGGAACCGTAGATGTAGGCCTGCGCTACGCCGGGGACGGTGGACAGGAGGTCGGTGAGTACCGGCACCGGGCCGTAGGTCGCGGCAAGTAGATCGGTCAGCGGGCGGGTGAGCCGGTGGCTGGTGTCCGCGGCGAGCAGACGGACATTGCCGACACGGCGCGAACGCACAAGGCCGCCCTCGGTCAGGCGGTCGGCCTCGTGATGAATGGTCTTCACGCTCACCCCGAGCAGCCGGGCCAGATCGGTCAGGCTGTACTCGTCGTCAGGATGCAGGTAGAGCTGGGCCAGCAGGCTGCCCAACGTTTGCGACCGCAGCAGAGGCAACAGCGGCGCTACTCTCACAACTAGTAATCTGCCTTACGAGTTGTGAGAAGTCAAGCGGTGTCAAGTGCTCGGGCGCCGTGAAGCGGATGATCCGGAACGTCAGATGGTCGCCGAGGTCGACATCGACCAGTCCGGTCAGTGCTCTTTCACGGCCTCGGTCAGATTGGTCGCGTGCTGTGCTGCCAGATCCATGTCCTTGGTGGTGCGTGAGCGGGGCACGGGGCGAGCATGCTCATCCCGCCCTTGAGTAGCCACTCGGACTGCTCGCCCTCGGCGAAGACGCGGGTGAGGAACCGGTCGAAGCGCGCCTGCCGGATCTGGGCATCGACGCTGGCGGCGTTGACACCGGGGCCTGCTTGCCGGGCCGCCTTCTTCGCGGCGTCCTTGATCGCCAGCTCCAGGGATCGCCAGTCGGCGTAGCCGCCATGCTCAGTCATGGTCTCATCCTTCCGGTTGCACGCCCGCCAGCTCGTACAGGTCGTTCGCCAGGGAGTTGCCGTCGCTCCTGCGTCGCGCCGCGAAAGGGTCGAGGTAGGACGCGAGCCGGCCGGGTGCCACGAGCTTGTCGGCGCGTACGGCGTCGCGTACGGCGCCGGCGACCAGGGACAGGTCGGTTCCGAGCTCGACCAGATCCGCGATCGTGCGCTCGACGGTCAGGGTGGGGAGTCCATCGACGGGGACCACCTCGTCACGGGTCAGTTGCCGGATGCGCAGACGCACGCCGGGAAGCCGGGTTCCTTTGCGTGCAGGCACCATGAAGTCGAAGCCGTCGAGGAAGTAGTCACCGACGTCGTGAACGATCGCCGCCGTGATGCCGGCCGCCACGACCGGCGCGACACCGGCGCTGGTGCGGGGCGCGGTCGCTCCACCAAGGGCCAGCCACGTTGTGTAGATCGCCTCGTGATCTTGTGGTGGCGCTCCGGCCATGCGATAGACGCCTTGTGCCACACGCTCGATCGCACCGGCCGACGCCATCCGGGAAAGCTGCTTGCGGGAGACACCGGCGTCCTCGGCCTGGGCAGTGGTGACCAGGCCCCACCGGCGTTCCGCGATAGAGCCGAGCCGTACCAGCGTCGAATCAGCCACAGCAACGATTGTACCCAATTCCAGGGACAAATGTTGTCATGGATCGTATCGCGGTGCCTCGAAGATGGTCACGATCCGTAAAGGTGTCGGCAAGGTTCGTGAGTCATGCCTTGAGGTCGGCCAGCTGCTTCTTCAGGGAGTCGCGCTTCTGCAGTAGGTCGGTGACAGGCCGGCCTGGCGCGCCTGGGCCGTGGTGAAAGTGGGCGGCAGTACCGCCAGCCGTTGGCGTGCGCGAGGTGGATCCACGGGCGCCATATATCAAATCCTGCCCCGTGATAGCACCGAAGGGTGCGAGTTGATACCGGCTTCGGCTCTCTCCGAGAAGTCCGATCAGGATCGCTCTGCGGGATCCGGGCGCCGCACCTCAGCCGCTGGGCCAGGCTTAGATGCCGGCTCGGTTGAGGCGTTCGATGAGGCTGGGTTTGCGTGCGTGGGTTTGGCGCAGGGTGGTGGTGCGTTGCATGAAGTGGTGCTGCGTTGCAACCTGCTCACAGGCTGGTCCGGCGCCGGCGTTGACTTCTGGTGTGGCGAATTGTGAGGGCGGCGGCGAGTATCAGAGCAGCGAAGAGGGCGGCGATCGCAGCTACGCCGAGGTCGCTGACGATGTCGGCGATGCGGGTCTGCAATTTGCCTGCTGCGTCGATGACGGGGTCGGTGGTCGTCGTTCCACGGAAGACTCGGATCTCGTACCAACCGTAGTAGGCCACGTAGGCGCCGGCGATCAGCAGGAGCCCTCCGCCGGCACGTGAGGCGACGCCGCCGAGTCGGCGGATTCGGCCGATCGTCTCGCGCCGTGCCATGGCCAGCGCCAGGGCGGCGACGCCGACGATCAGGCCCATGCCGGCGGCGTACGCGCCGAACAGAGCGACCCCGGCCGCGGTCGAGTCGGTGCGGAAGGCCGAGACGACGATCGCCAGGAACGGTCCGATCGTGCACCCGAGGGAGGCGATCGCGTAGGCGCCGCCGAACAACACCATCGAGGTAGCCGACCGGGTGACCGCCGGACCTCGACGGAGCTTCGGTACGAGCGCAGGCAGCTCGCGGCCGGCCAAGAGCCAGGCACCGGCGGCGGCCAGGAGAAGGCCGAGGCCGATGGTGAACCAGGGCAGATGCTGTTGAATCTGGCCCGCAGCGGGGGCGACGACGAGGCCGAAGACGCCGAAGACTGCAGCGAACCCGGCCGTCATCGCGGCGGTCGCCGCCAGCGCGCGGCCGATCGCGACACCCCGCGACGGCGAGTCGTCACCGACCACCAGCAGTGTCAGGTAGGCGGGGAGCATGGCGAATCCGCACGGATTGACGGCCGCGAGCATCCCCGCCGCGAGCGCCAACGCCAGGGGTACGTCGCTCATCCGGCCGCGACCCCTCAGCCGACCAGCTCGGCGATCTTGTCCGACAGGCCGTTGCCGGCGGGCAGGTTCCCGGCGAACACCTTGTTGCCCGCCGCATCCAAGACGACATAGGTACTCTGCTCGGTCACCGCGAACCGCTCCCACACGTCGCCCGCCTCGTCGGACAAATGCGGAAATCCGCCCACGCGCTGATCCCTGACGAATCCCCGCATGGCCTCTGGGTCGTCCAGTCCGGCCACGCCGACGACGGAGGCCCTCCCTTTGTAATCCTGCGCGACCTTCGCGGTCTCAGCCGCCTGTGCACGGCACTTGGGGCACCACGGAGCCCAGAACCACAAGACGGCCGGCTTCCCAGCCAACGTCGCGCCGTTGAACGCCATGCCGTCCAGCGTCGTACCGCTGAACCGCAGCTTCTCCGGTACGGCGGCCGACGCCGACCCGGCGGGGGAGCGCGGCACCGAGGTCTTCGCCGTTGCCGACGGCGTGGTCGCGGACGGCTGCACTGCCTGGCTGGGACTGGTGACGGCTGGCTGACCCGCCTGGCCGGCCGGTGGCGTGGCCTCGGCGCCACAGGCTGTCAGCAGGAGGAGTGCAAGGAAGGCGGTCGCCGGCGCAAGTCGTCGTACAGGCATCGAGTTCTCCGGGGCTGGGGATTCTCACCCTAGTGTCGCGTGTAGTTAGTTGATTGACGGTTGGTTTGCGTCAGGATGGGGGTATGGCGAATCGTCCTGCTGCTGCGCTGGTTCTGCGTGAGGGTGATCGGGGTCGGCTGGTGCGGATGGCGCGGTCGTCGGCGGGGCGGGCTGGGTTGGCGCAGCGGGCGCGGATCGTGCTGCTGGCGGCTGATGGTGAGGCCAATACGGTGATCGCTGAGTGGGTGGGGGTCTCGCGGCCGACGGTGATCGGCTGGCGGGAGCGGTATACGGCGCGGGGGTTGGCGGGGCTGGATGATGAGCCGCGGTCGGGTCGGCCGCGGGTGGTCGATCATCGCAAGATCGTGGCGGAGACGCTGAAGCCGCCGCCGAAGCGGCTGGGGGTGACGCACTGGTCGAGCCGGCTGCTGGCCACTCGGTTGGGAGTGAGCAATGGCACGGTGGCCAAGGCCTGGCGTGATTACGGGGTGCAGCCGTGGCGGGTGGAGACGTTCAAGTTCTCCACCGATCCCGAGCTGGTCGCCAAGGTCACCGATGTGGTCGGGTTGTATCTGGCGCCGCCGGACAACGCGATCGTGTTGTGCGTCGACGAGAAGTCACAGGTCCAGGCGCTCGACCGGACCCAGCCGACGCTGCCGATGCAGCCTGGACTGGCCGAACGGCGTACCCATGACTACGTCCGGCACGGCACCACCACCTTGTTCGCGGCCCTGGAGATCGCCACCGGCACGGTGACCGCGGCGGTCAAACCCAGGCACCGGCACCAGGAGTTCCTGGCCTTCCTCAAGCAGGTCGCCAAGGCCTACCCCGACGACCAGCTGCACCTGGTGATGGACAACTACGCCGCCCACAAGCGCCCCGAGATCAGGGCCTGGCTGGCCGCCAACCCGCGGATCCAGGTCCACTTCACCCCGACCTCCGGATCGTGGCTCAACCTGGTCGTGCGACACGAAGCCGCTTCAGAGCAGCGGCACACATCGAAGGAGGTTCGACCGTTGTCGAAGGTGTAGTGCTCGGTCCAGTGCGCAGGGACCGTCCCCGCCTCGGCGTGCGTCGCGGGTAACCGCGGGGTGCGAAGCCCGAGGTTGAAGGCCCAAGGGCTCCCGTTCCATCCGAGGGTCACAGGCTGGGGAAGACCGGACGGGTGAAGGACGTGAACCCTCGTTGACGCCTCGTCATTAGCACTCTCGCCGATGGGATGTTTCAGCGAGAGATAGGGGCCGGCCGTTGTAGGGCGGCGGGTGCCGTCCGGGGGGATTTGGCCGGGCGGGAGCGCACCACCGTCCCCGGGGTACAGAGGGCACCCAACCCGGTCGTATCTGCTGGATGTGGAACGTGACAACCCCGTTGGGGTCCAGGCTGAGCATCTCGCTCAGGGATTCTCGTCTGGTAGGTCGGCCGTGAGGACGACCGACGCCGCAGCGGGCGCAGGACGACCCGAGAAGCGAACGCCGGTGGCCGAAAGGCAACGGGAAACCGGGAACCGTGCTGCTGGCTCCTCCGCCAGCGGTTCCCGCATAACCGGCCGGATAGGGGCTGTTGCTCCGACCCGAAAGGGTGCCGACGCGGGTCGGGTGAGCCTGCGAGGACATGCTGGCAAGGCACCGGAACCGAAGGGCAAGTTGGACACGATGACGGCAAACACGCCACCGCGGTTGCGACGGCGGCTATCGGAGTGAACGGACCGGAGGGCGCAGATGCTGACTGGGACACCGTCGACTGGCGGACCCAGGAGGACAACGTACGGCGGCTACGTCAGCGGATCTTCGCGGCATCGCGGGACGGGGACCTCAAAAGGGTCCGCAACCTGCAGAAATTGATGCTTCGCTCCCGCAGTAACGCACTCGTTGCGGTGCGACGGGTGACGGAGATCAATGCTGGCCGCAAGACGGCCGGGGTCGACGGCGTGAGGGTGGTGGAGTCGCAGCAGAAGGCCGAGTTGGCCGACTGGGCACACCGTCACGCGAAGCCGTGGTCACCGCGTCCGGTCAAGCGGGTGTATGTGCCCAAGAGCAACGGGCGTCGTCGTCCGCTCGGGATCCCGGTGATTGCCGACAGGTGCCTGCAGGCGCTGACGGTCAACGCGCTGGAACCCGAGTGGGAGGCCCGGTTCGAACCCAAATCGTATGGGTTCAGGCCGGGTCGTGGCTGCCACGACGCGATCGTGGCCATCCATACGACGGCGAGCCGCGCCGACGCCAAACGCCGGTGGGTGCTTGACGCCGACCTGGCGGCGGCATTCGATCACCTCAACCACGACCACATCTGCAAGTCGCTGGGCACCTTCCCCGCACGGGGGCTGGTGCGGCAGTGGCTGAAGGCCGGAGTGATCGAGGATGGCCGGTTCGCCTCCACCGAGGAGGGCGCGCCACAAGGCGGGGTGATCAGCCCGTTGCTACTGAACGTTGCTCTGCATGGCATGGAGGCCGCCGCCGGAGTCAGGTATCACGTCACCGGCACCAGAGCCGGTAAGACGGTGCCGGACTGTCCGGTGGTGATCCGCTACGCCGACGATCTGCTCGCCTTGTGTCACACCCGTGAACAGGCCGAGCAGGTCAAACAACGGCTTGCCGGGTGGCTGGCACCCAGGGGTCTGGTCTTCAACGAGGACAAGACCCAGATCACGACCCTGGACCAGGGCGTGGACTTCCTTGGGTTCACCATCCGCCGTTTCCCCAACGGCAAGTTGTTGACCAAGCCGAGCAACGATGCGTTGCGGCGGATCCGGAAACGGCTCTCCGTGGAGGTCTGGGCCCTGCGCGGGTCCAACGCCGACGCGGTGATCGCCAAGCTCAACCCGATCATCACCGGGTGGGCTGCCTACTACCGGATCGGGGCGTCCAAACGTGCCTTCGGTGCGCTGGACGCCCACCTGTGGAGGCTGGTCTACAAGTGGGCCAGGTTCACGCATCCGAACAAGTCGACGCGCTGGGCGATCGCCCAGCACTTCGGAATGTTCAACCCCGCCAGGCGAGACAAGTGGGTGTTCGGGAGCCAGGAGACTGGCTTCTACCTCCGCAAGTTCGCCTGGACACCGATCGTCCGGCACCGGATGGTCGCAGGAACGGCGTCCCCAGACGACCCGTCCCTGATCGACTACTGGTACCTGCGGCGTCGCCGCAGCCCACCCCCGATGGGCACCACCGTGCTGCGGCTTCTGCGAGCCCAGCACGGCCGATGCCCACTCTGTCGGGATTTGCTGCTGCACGCCGACCGTGAACCACAAAGCCCGCGCGAGTGGGAACAATGGCTCACGGCCACCCGCAAAGCGATTCGCAAACAGGCGGTCGCCGCCTGGGGAGCAGGCACACCGGACGAACGCGTCGCAACCCGTCTCATACACGCCCAATGCCACCGCCGCACCATCAGTGGAGGCAACGGAACAGCACTACTGCAAACCCGCGAGCCCCCAGGGCTTGCTTGAGCCGGTTGCCTGGAAATCGGGCACGGCCGGTTCTGAGGGGCCCCGGCGCAGCAATGCGCCGGGGCTACCCGACGAGGTATGGTTCAGCATCATCGAACGACAAGCCATCCGCCGCGGTACCTTCCGCTCAGTCCGTGATCTCAACGCCAAGATCCGCGCCTTCATCGACGGCTGGAACGACCGCTGCCACCCCTTCGTCTGGACCAAGACCGCCGACCAGATCCTCAGGAAAACCAACCGTCAGACCACTTCAAACACGGACCACTAGAACACTCCGGCACCGGCATCCAGGGCCGCCCTGACCGCCGCGGCGAATGTCAAGAAGTCTCAATGGCGGCGTCAAACAATCGCGACACCTCGGCAAGCTAGTGCCGCGTCAGCGATCGTTGGGGTCGTAACGCCGGCTTGTGTGCATTTCGACAGGAGGTGTCCGGTCCTCGCGCCCGATCTCCGGTCGGTTCAGGCGGGGAGCGGCCGGAGGTGGGTGTATACGTCCTGTCGAGCTGCACCGAAGGCCACCACGCTCCCGGTCCGCCTCCGCGCCACGGGCAACGCCACCCGGCACCGCATCCGCCTGACCGGGGCAATTTCAGCGGAGAATTCCGCAACTGCACCCTTCTCCCCCGCGCTTACCGGGGGAGAAGGGGCAAGGTCAAGGGAGAACCCGGCAAATGGCTCCACAGGCGGCGCACTCGGTGACGGCTCGGTCGGCCAGATGGCAGTTATCGGCTCCGGGATTACCTCCCCAACCTTGGTTGACGCGGCACTAGCCTCTCGACCGCTGTCGTACGGCGCCGTGGACGGCGGCGGTGATCATGGTCAGGGCAAGCAAGGTGTGGAGCCAGGCATCCGCCGTGTTCGTCGGAACGAGGTCTGGCACGACTGGCGTGTCGTCGAGCTGCCCGTACAGCACGAGGGCGATGAACACCGCACCTGTCACGCCGAGGAACAGCCGGCAGCGCCGCGGCGTTCCGGCGCTGATCACAGCTGCTACGCCGAGCAGCAGATGTACGACGTTGTGCAGCGGCGAAACGTGGAAGAGCCCGAACAGCAGGCCACCGGCCGCGGATCCACCCAGGTCGAGCCCCTCGAAGTCCTGGGCGAGACGAGGCAGGATCCCGAAGCAGGCCAGTGTGAGCAATGCTCCAGCGACCCAGAGCGCGACAGTCTGCGCAGCCGTCGGGAGCGGCGTTCGGGTCGGGTCGTCTTCCACGATCGGTTCCTCACTGGCAAGCTGCTCGAGCGCCACGCTGCGCCACCGACCGGGAGACTTGAGGTGACCCGGCCGGGTGGGGTGTCGGTCCGGCCGGGTCAGACGTCCGCCGGAAGCCCGTCCGGCCTGTGTCTCGCTGCGACTATAGGGCGAGCCTCGCCATCCGTGGCCGCCTGTGCCAGACCGTCCAGAGTCTCAAAGCGCCCTCAATCCGCCGTCCACGTACAGGCCACCGGATGCAGGGCTCACCGGTCCTGAACCCGAGGACCACACCAGTCGAGGACCGCTCGGGCGTACTCGGCGGGGACCTCGAACGGCGGGGCGTGACCCACGCGGTGGAGGACCACCAGGTTCCAGTCCGGTCGCTGCGCCGTCCAGTCATCGATCGACGCGCGAGGGGTGAGGCGATCGTCATCGCCCCAGACCAGGAGGGTCGGCGACGCTGCCCGGCGCATTGCGTCGAGCACGGGTCGCCGGCGGACGAACATCAGCGACATCAGCGACGCATACACCGGGACCGCGTTTCCCAAACGCGTCGGTTCGACCGTCGTCATCTCGTCCCGAAAGAGGTCGGCGAGTTCCGGCGACATTCTCGTCAGGTCACCGCCGAAGTTCCACTTGCTGCCCGCAACCGACGCGGGATCGCCCAGGACCCGCAGCTTCGCAGCGAGGATGCGCCGCCCCGCAACGCGGAGCAGCACCCGGGCGACCGGTGCGACGATGGCCAACCCGACCCTGCCGAGGGTTTGCCAGCTGCGCGCCTCGCCGGCGCTCAGCGGGGGAGGAAGTGCCGGCACCACCAGCACGAGCCTGTCAACGCGTTCGGGTGCCTGGTCGGCGAACAGCAACGCGATCGTCCCGCCCGCCGACCAGCCGTGAACCGTGACCCGATCCAGCCCGAGCGCGTCAGCGAAATCGCGCAGGAACCCGACGTTCGCTTCGATGCTTGCCGCGCGCCGATTCGGCAACGCGGTGTGGCCGGCGATCGTGCCGGGCAGGTCTACCGCGATCGCGTGCGCATGTGGTCGCAGTTCCGCGAGTACGTCGAGCCAGTTCGAGGCGCTGTTGGCCGGGTTGGGAACGAGCAGGTGAACCGGCGTTTCCGACGTGCGCGTCCGATCCGTCACCAGGTAGTGCACCTTCGTGCCGCGCATTTGGACTGTCTCGCTGCGAATCCCCGACCCAGCGAGCGGCGCGCTCACCCCAGTCGGTGTACTGCACCACCCCAGGCTACGCCCGTCGAGAGGAGTTTGCCCGACGCCCAGGGTTGGTCAGGTGCCGGACTTTGTGGCGCCGAGGATGTCTTGGGCTTTCTCGACCGCGGTGGCGGTCGCGCCGTCGATGTCTTCGGGCAGGCCGTTGATCACGGTGATGGCGAGGACGACGTCGTCGACGCCGGTGGTGATCATGGTGACCTCGAAGCCCTCCAGGGGCCCGGCGGTGGCGGTGAAGCGTACGGCGACGGGGTCGGTGCCGGCGTCGGGCGCGGCGACCTCGCGGATGCTGATCGGCGAGCTGCCCTCGCCCGGGACCTTCAGGGTCATCGTGCGGCACGCGGCGACGGCCTGCTTGAAGGATTTCTGCAGTGCCCGGACGGCCGCGGGCGATCCCATCGCGTCGATGCTCTCGTCGATCCACGGGCCCTGTGCGCCGCCGGAGTACGACTGGCCGGCAGACGCCTTCGATCCGGGCGGGTTGTCCGCGTTGGAGAAGGCGACCAGCTTCGCGCAGCGGGCGTCCTTCGACGAGACCGTGACATCGGAGTCGTCACCGCCCTCGTCCTTTTCGACGGAGAATCCCGGCGGCAGATCGGCCAGCGCGAGCAGCGCCTTGGCGAGCTGCGCCGCCGTCCGCGCCGGCTTCGCAGGCGGCGCCGACGGTACGGCGCTCGGCGTGGTCGCCGACGGCGTCGTGGTGGTCGGAGCCGGCGTCGACGAGGCCGTGGTCGAGGGTGCCGACGTCGAGGTGTCAGAGCCGCCGGAGCAGGCGCTGAGCGTAATCACGACAGCAACGCAAGCGGCGGCACGGAGGGACTTGATCATCAGCTTCTCCTGGTGTGCGGGCATGGGTCAGGCGTCGCCGACCAGACTTCCCGGCACACCAGAACAGCCGAACGTTCCAGTAGCGATGCCTCGCCATCAGGCGGCGCATCGCTACGACATGCGATCTACGCGGCTCGGGGAACCGCCGCACCGCATGCATTGACTACATCGTCCCAGCGGCGCCGGCGTTACGGCGCTTGCGCCTCACTCCTCAGAGCGTGACAGGCAACTCCTGCGGCCTGGCTCCAGGTGCGGAGCATCAGGCCGTTTGGGTCGGGTGCCTCCAACGATCTGCTGGCTCATAGCCGTTGAGTCCGCTGCCCCAGGTGGCTGGGTACGGGCGCCGCGATCCGGCGGACTCGCCAAGCTCAAAGGCGCCCGTGGATTTCGACTGGGCTGAGGCGTCTAGGCGCGGGTCGGAGTAAATCGTTCTGCTGCGGTTCAGGATTCAGCACTCCAACTCGAGCAGAAGCAGTTTGTCGCCGCTCGAGTCTGCCCACAGGTGGGCCAGAAAATGGACGTCAGTTCCAGTTGGCGGAAGGCCGTCGATTGAGATATAGCGCGGCTCGACAACAGTTGACCAACCCTCGACGCCGGATGCCAGGAGCTCATAGACGACAGGCATGGGCTCGCTCCTGTCGACCATCACCAGAGGTAGGTCTGGATTGTTCCGCAGGAGAGTTCCTACCTCCACAGCGTCCAGCCACTCGTCACGTTCCTCGGTGAACACGCGCCCGTCGCTGGAGACTAATTCGTCCCCGTGGATCTTGTCCGAAAAGTACTTCATCTTCGTTGAGATTCTGATTGATCGGCGCAACTTGTCGTCCATCACGACCCGTTCAACCTCGCTCCTCTCATCGACGTGCCTCGGCCATACACTTCCGGATGTGCGGGTACGCCAGTGTCAACCTGACGCTCTCATTCATCTTGGCCTTCAGCCAGCGTTCTCGCGCTCCCGCACCGACGGGGGCGTCTGAGTCCGCAGCCGGCGTAGTTGCTGCACCCTGACAGCCCAGCTGTGGCTGTCGGGATACCAGGCGTGGAACGATGCGCGGCATGCGCACGTACTTGCTGACGACTCCCCGGTGGGTGGTCGGGCTGTTCAGCGGGCTGGTCTTCGGACTCGGGATGGCCGCGTTGATCCGGTTCAGCAGCCCACCGGCCTCCTGGCGGGAGGCGGCGGTCATCGGTGGTGTGGCCGGTGTCTTGTTTGGGTCGGCGATGGCGTTCGGCCTCGACAGGCAGCGGCGCGAGTTGCGCGCCGCGGCCGGGGACCTGCCGCCGCGGCAGCTCCTGGAGGCGTATCGGGCTGCGTTTCGTGGTCCGATGCCGGATGACCCGCTCGTCCGGTCAGCGGCGGCTCGCGTGGCTCGGCGGAGGCTCGAGTCATTGCGGCGCGCGCGGATCCTGTTCGTGATCCTGGCGATCCTGATGGGAATCGGTGCCGTGACGAATCTGATCGGCGGTGACTACTGGGGGGCGGCTCTACTCGCCGCCGCGGCGCTGGCGTGGTTTGCCGAGCTAGTACTCCAGCCGTAGTTCGTGATCTGGCGGTGTGGCGGTCCCGGACGTAGCGCAGCCACCGGTTGATGATCTCGGGTTGTGTGGACTCAAGA
>NZ_JBITJU010000036.1:0-63564 GCF_044460355.1 Kribbella sp. NPDC050124 | reverse complement strand
GGTCGGCGGAGCGGCGTACGACGAGTTTGGCGTCCACGGGGATGACGGAGCCGAAGTTGTTGTAGAGGCGGTCGTAGTCGAAGACGTCGACGGAGCGGGCTACCCGGTCGACGACCGCGCCGGACAGGGGGATGCGGTTCGGGTAGCTGCGCATGAAGCTGACCGAGGTGCGGTCCGGGTTGGCGAAGATGGTGTCGCCGGACAGCACCACACCCTTGCCCTCGGCACCTTCGGCCCAGTGGGTGATCGCGCTGCCCGGGAAATGGCCGCCGGGCTGGATCACGGTGAGGCCCGGCAGCGGCGTGAGCTTGCCCGACCAGGTCTGGATGACCGGGTCCTGCCGCGCGACCCACTCGGCGTCCGCCTCGGACACGTACACCGGGACGTTGCCCAGCCGATGGCTCCACTCGACCTGAACGCCGTACATGTGCGGGTGGCTGGCGATGATCCCGACGACCTCGCCGAGCTCGCGGAGACGCCGTACGGCGTCGTCGTCGACGTACCCGATCGGGTCCCAGAGCAGGTTCCCCCCGTCGGTCTGGACCAGCATCGACTGCTGGCCGATCCCGGTCGGCGGCTTCGACGTGATGCCGTACAGCCGCGGTTCCACCTCCTCGATCGCCACCGTGGTCCCGGCGGCGGCCAGTTCCTCGAGCGTGGTCCAGTGCTGTCCGTCGGCCGGCACCCACTGGCGTTCGTCGGCGCAGATCGCGCAGACCTCGACCCGCTCGGAGTGCTCGACCGCACAGGTCGCACAGATCCAGAAACTCACCGTGTTCTCCCCTCGATGTGACCCGGGCGACATCCCGGGCCGATGCGGCAGTCTCGAATGTCAAGCCAGGTTGAAGTCAACTCCTCCAGGCGCACACCCGTCGAGGGCCACTGAGAGGCTGCCCGGTTGGGCCACTTGGAGAGCGATGTCACACCTGTCAGGACATTTGGAGCCTGATCACAGGACTAGCATCGAACCGGCCTGGTTTTCGCCCGGCCGAGCCGGTCGCGGCAGCCGCACGGCTCTGGTCCGAGATCCGATCGGAGGATCGGTTTGCCCAGCAAACCAGCCGGCACGCTGTACCGCGGCCGGGAGGGCATGTGGTCATGGGTCGCGCACCGCATCACCGGCGTGGGGATCTTCTTCTTCCTGCTGGTGCACGTGCTCGACACCGCGCTGGTCCGGGTCTCCCCGGAGGCGTACAACGAGGTCATCGGCACCTACAAGAACCCGATCGTCGGCCTGCTCGAGGTCGGCCTGGTGGCCGCCATCCTGTTCCACGCCTTCAACGGCATCCGGTTGATCCTGGTGGACTTCTGGGCCAAGGGGCCGCGCTACCAGCGCCAGCTGATGATCGGCGTCGGCGTGATCTGGGTGGTGCTGTTCGTGCCGTTCGTGATCCGTCACCTCACCCACGTCTTCGGAGGCTGAGATGTCGGAGATCGCGGCACCCCGGTCCAGCAGCCGGTCGCGGAACCTGAAGGGCGGCGGCCGGAACCGGTCCGGGCAGACCAACTTCGAGCTGTACAGCTGGCTGTTCATGCGGCTGTCCGGTCTCGCCCTCGTCGTACTGGTGCTCGGCCACCTGTTCGTGAACCTGATGCTCGGCGACGGGATCAACGCGCTGGACTTCGGTTTCGTGGCCGGCAAGTGGGCCAACCCGCTGTGGCAGGTCTGGGACCTGCTGATGCTGTGGCTGGCGATGCTGCACGGCACCAACGGACTGCGCACGATCATCAACGACTACGCCGAGAAGGACCAGACCCGGTTCTGGCTGAAGTCCCTGCTGATCACCGCGTCGATCGTGATCGTCGTGCTCGGCACCCTGGTGATCTTCACCTTCGACCCCTGCCTCGACCCGAACAGCACGCTGTCGGTCTGCAGCAAGTAAGGATCTCTGAAAATGCAGCGCCATCAGTACGACGTCGTCATCGTCGGCGCGGGCGGAGCCGGTATGCGCGCCGCCCTCGAGTCCAGCAAGCGGACCCGGACCGCGGTGCTCACCAAGCTCTACCCGACCCGCTCGCACACCGGCGCGGCCCAGGGCGGCATGTGCGCCGCGCTGGCCAACGTCGAGGAGGACAACTGGGAGTGGCACACCTTCGACACGGTCAAGGGTGGTGACTTCCTGGTCGACCAGGACGCGGCCGAGGTGATGTGCCGCGAGGCGGTCGACGCGGTCCTCGACCTGGAGAAGATGGGCCTGCCGTTCAACCGGACCGCCGAGGGCAAGATCGACCAGCGGTTCTTCGGCGGCCACACCCGCAACCACGGCGAGGCCGTCGTACGGCGTTCGTGCTTCGCGGCCGACCGCACCGGCCACATGATCCTGCAGACGCTGTACCAGCAGTGCATCAAGCAGAACGTGGAGTTCTTCAACGAGTTCTACGTCCTCGACCTGCTGATGACCGACGGCCGGGCCAGCGGCGTGGTCGCCTACGAGCTGGCCACCGGCGAGCTGCACGTGTTCTCGGCCAAGTCGGTGATCTTCGCCTCCGGCGGGTTCGGCAAGGTCTTCCGTACGACGTCCAACGCGCACACGCTGACCGGCGACGGGATGGGCATCGTCTGGCGCAAGGGCCTGCCGCTGGAGGACATGGAGTTCTTCCAGTTCCACCCGACCGGCCTGGCGGGTCTCGGCGTACTGCTGTCGGAGGCCGCCCGTGGTGAGGGCGGGATCCTGCGGAACAAGGACAACGAGCGGTTCATGGAACGCTACGCGCCGACGGTCAAGGACCTGGCGCCGCGGGACATGGTCGCGCGGGCGATGGCGAACGAGGTGCGCGAGGGTCGCGGCTGCGGGCCGGACGGCGCGTACGTGATGCTCGACCTGACCCACCTGGAGCCGGCCCACATCGACGCGAAACTGCCGGACATCACCGAGTTCGCCCGCACCTACCTGGGCGTGGAGCCGTACACCGAGCAGATCCCGGTGTTCCCGACCGCGCACTACGCGATGGGCGGCATCCCGACCAACATCAAGGGCGAGGCGCTGGCCAACAACGACGACGTGATCCCCGGTCTGTACGCCGCGGGCGAGGTCGCCTGCGTGTCGGTGCACGGCGCGAACCGGCTGGGCACGAACTCGCTGCTCGACATCAACGTGTTCGGCCGCCGGGCCGGCATCGCGGCCGCCGAGTACGCCGAGACCGCGGTCTTCGAGGAGCTGCCGGACGCCCCGGAGACGTTCGTCGTCGACCTGGTCGAGGGGCTGCGGAACGCCACCGGTGACGAGCGGGTGGCCGCGATCCGCGCCGACCTGCAGGCCACCATGGACCTGAACGCGCAGGTGTACCGGACCGAGGGCTCGCTGAAGCAGGCGCTGGTCGACATCGAGGCGCTGAAGGAGCGGTTCGCCCGGGTCGCCGTGCAGGACAAGGGCAAGCGGTTCAACACCGACCTGCTCGAGGCCGTCGAGCTCGGCTTCCTGATCGACCTGGCCGAGGTGCTGGTGGTGGGCGCGCTCGCACGCAAGGAGTCCCGCGGCGGTCACTTCCGCGAGGACTACGACAAGCGCGACGACGTCAACTTCATGCGGCACACGATGGCGTACCGCGAGGTCGATGCCGAGGGCAACATCAACATCCGGCTCGACTACAAGCCGGTCGTACAGACCCGCTACAAGCCGATGGAGCGCAAGTACTGATGGACGTCAAGGTCAAGATCCTCCGGTACAACCCCGAGGTCGTCGACGAGGCCGAGTGGAAGACGTACTCCGTCACCCTGCAGCCGACCGACCGCGTCCTGGACGCGCTGCACAAGATCAAGTGGGACCAGGACGGCACGCTGACCTTCCGCCGGTCCTGCGCGCACGGCGTCTGCGGCTCCGACGCGATGCGGATCAACGGCCGCAACCGGCTGGCCTGCAAGACGCTGATCAAGGACCTGAACCCGGAGAAGGAGATCACCGTCGAGCCCATCAAGGGCCTGCCGGTGCTCAAGGACCTGGTCGTCGACATGGAGCCGTTCTTCGACGCGTACCGCTCGGTGATGCCGTTCCTGGTCACCAGCGGCCACGAGCCGACCCGGGAGCGGATCCAGTCGCAGGCCGACCGGGACCGGTTCGACGACACCACCAAGTGCATCCTGTGCGCGGCCTGTACGACGTCCTGCCCGGTGTTCTGGTCCGACGGCCAGTACTTCGGCCCGCAGGCGATCGTCGGCGCGCACCGGTTCATCTTCGACAGCCGCGACGAGGGCACCGAGCAGCGGCTGGAGATCCTGAACGACAAGGAGGGCGTCTGGCGCTGCCGGACCACCTTCAACTGCACCGACGCGTGCCCGCGCGGTATCGAGGTCACCAAGGCGATCCAGGAAGTGAAGCGTGCCCTGATCTTCCGGCGCGTCTGACCCCGCGGCAGCCCGACGCCCCTGGACCGGTCCGGTCCAGGGGCCTTTTCGTCGCCTGGGTGACGGCCGTCCGTCGGCTCCGTCTCGGCTTCGTCACGGAGGGATTGCGAAAGCTGACTGAAAGTGATCTGAAAGCGGGGGCGCTTTCGCTGGAGGTGTTGCAGCACCACCAACTCGAGGGAGACGAAGATGAACCGCAAGCGGGTAGCAGCGACTCTGGTCTGTGGACTGGCACTGGCGGCGTTCGCCGCGATCACCCCGGCGGCGGCCGCCGAGAGCGCGCCGACCGCCGGCAACGTGCGGATGTGGGAGGACCCCGACTACAGCGGCAGCCTGTACGTCGACGCGACGCCGGCCAACTGCCCGGACGGCCACCTGGCGCTACTTCGAGCCGCGTTGAGGACTGTCGAGCTGGGACGCGTGGCAAGCCAGGTACATGGTGAGGGTGCTGCGGTGGTCGCGCCAAGGGCGGCCGGTGAGGCGTTCGATCTTCTCCAGGCGGTAGATCAACGTGTTGCGGTGGATGTGCAGGGTGTCGGCGGTCCGCACCAGGTTGAAGCCGCTCTCACACCAGGCGATCAGGGTAGCCCGGAGCTCCGGCCAGTCCGGGTGGGTCGCCAGCGGACCTGCCACGACTGACACCAGCCGGGACCGGGCTCGGTGACCGACCGCCGCGAGCACCTGATGCGCACGCAAGCCGTCGATCACGTACGACGTCTCACCCGGCGCGCACCCCTTGCCGAGGTGGAGCGCATCACCGGCGTCGGCGTACGCCTCCTGCAAGGCCGCAATCCCCCTCGCGGCTCCGCCGATGCCTGCCCGCGATCCGAACCCGTGCCCGGCCGCGATCGCCCGTACGGCGGCCTGCCCGAACCGCAGCCGGTCCTCGGCGGTGCCACCGCTGCGGCGTCCGAGCACCGGCAGTACGGCGAACCGCCCGGCGGTCATCGCGGCCACCAGGTCGGCCGAGCCGAAGGTCTGGCGCAGGGTCCGGAGCAGCTCCGGCCGCAGGGTGGCGACGTCCGATCTGCCGCCGTCGGCGGCCGGCACCGGCTCGTCCACCTCGACGATCACGACCGTGCGGGCAACGCCGAGGTCGAAGCCGAGCTCGTTCGCCCGGCCGGCCAGGAACGCCGGGTCGACGACGTCGGCGTCGAAGGAGCCGATGTCGCGGACGAGCTCCTCGAGCGCCCGCTCGCGGAGCAGTCGCGACCGGAGCTCGACCGACTCCTGCAGCAGGATCTCGGTCTGCCGCCGGACCACCAGGCCGAACCGTCGCACCTGCCGCGGCGACCCGGTGATGCCGACCGTCCCGACCGCTTCGCCGTCGATCACGATCGGCAGCGTCATCCCGGGTTTGACGCCGCGCAGCCGCTGTGCCTCGGCCGCGGTGTGCCAGGCCGCCTGCTGGGACGCCAGCACGTCGACCGACGCCTCGTGGAAGCTGCCCACCCGGCTCGGATCTCCGCTGCCGATCACGATGCCGTGGTCGTCGGTGATGAGCACGTTGTAGCCGATCACCTCGGAGGTCTCCCGGGCGATCTGCTGGGCCAGCGGAGCGGAAAGCATCTTGGACGAAGCGTACAAGGAGGGCCTCTGATGATCATCAACTCCTGGATCAGACGTCCAATGACGAGGCCCGACGACGTCTCTAGCCTTGAAGAAATCGGGGTGAGACACGGAAAGGCACGCCATGTCGAAGACTCTCCTGGCCCGGTCGCGGGTCGCTCCCCTGCTCACCGTCGCCGCACTGCTGATCAGCACGCTGACCGGATGCGGTGACGACTCCGAGGCACCGGTGTCCGACGCGGCCGCGGCGCTCGGCACGATCGAGCCCGGTGTCCTCAAGGTCGCCATCCAGCCGTACGCGCCGTACACCTCGCTGGTGGGCGACAAGCTGGCCGGCCTGGACGCCGACATCCTCAACGCGGTGGCCGGGAAGCTCGGGCTGACCGTCAAGCCCGAGCTCACCGACTTCGCCGGAATGCTGGCGAGTGTCCAGTCCCGGCGGGTCGACATCACCATCGGGGGTGTCGCCTGGACCGCCGATCGGCAGAAGCAGGGGCTGTTCACCGATCCGCCGTACTACTCGCCACCCGCGATGGCCGTCCGCAGCGGTGAGCACTACCAGACCGTGAACGACCTGCAGGGCAAGGATCTCGGGACCGTCGAAGGCTATGTCTGGGTCAAGTCGATCCAGGCCGTGCCGGGCGCCAAGCTGCACGCGTACCCGGACGGCAACGGGGTATTCGACGACCTCGGGGCCGGGCGCATCAACGTGGGGTTCCTGGACCCGCTGCTGGTCCTGGCCGCGCAGAAGGAACGACCGGAGCTCAAGGTCGAGACGCAGTACCTCACGCCGCCGACCGATGCGGAAGTCAAGGCGCGGCCGCAATACGAGTATTTCCGCCCGTACATGACCAGCTTCTACCTGCCCAAGCAGGCGACCGCGCTGGAGAAGGCGATCTCGGAGCAACTGCGGGCGATGTACGCCAGCGGTGAGCTGACCAAGCTGATCGAGAAGTACGGCGGCGCGCCCGAGCAGTTCCTGAAGCCCGCGCCGGAGATCGCGGCCACCCGGCGCGGTGTCGACCGGCCCGCGGACTGGCAACCTCCGTCGATCTGAGGACCCCTGATGCTGACCCAACTCTTCGAGGTGCCCTGGTCGGACTACTCACCGGCCCTGCTCGACGGACTCGGCCGGACCGTCGCCTACACGATCGCGAGCTTCGCCGGGGCCGCCGTACTCGGCCTGGTGCTGGCCCTGCTCCGGGTGAGCAAGCACCGTGCGCTCCGGGCGCCGGCCGCGGTCTACACCGAGGTGTTCAAGAACATCCCGCTGCTCGCGATCATCTTCGTCACCTACTTCGGGCTGGCCTCGGCCGGCCTGAAGCTCGACGTGTTCAGCGCCGGCTGCGTGAGCCTGATCGTCTTCTACGCGGCCTATCTGTCGGAGATCTTCCGGTCCGCGATCGCCGGCGTCCACGGCGGCCAGCAGGAGGCGGCCGAGGCGCTCGGCCTCGGCCGGATCAGCACCTTCGCGTACGTCGTCTTCCCGCAGGCACTGCGGTCGGCCCTGCCTGGCACGAACACGATGCTGGTCGACCTGCTGAAGTCGACATCGTTGCTGGTCACCATCTCAGCGGCCGAACTGATGTCCGAGGGCCGGCTGATCACGTCGGCGACGTTCCGCGCGCTCGAGGTCTACCTGGTGATCGCGGCCATCTACTTCGCGCTGTGCTACCCGCTGTCCCAAGGGTTGCTCTGGCTCGAGCGGCGGATCCGGGCCGGCGTGCCGCTGACTCCCCGGCGGCGCCGGCGCTTGACGGCCGCCCGGGCGCTGCTCGCCACGCAGGACGGAGTCTCGTCATGAAGCTCAGCGTGGCGCACCCGGACGTCGTCGTACGGATCGAGAACCTGAGCAAGTCGTTCGACGGGCGGCTGGTGCTCGACGGGGTGAGCCTGACCGTCCGGCACAAGAAGATCGTCGCGATCATCGGCCAGAGCGGCGGCGGCAAGACCACCCTGCTGCGCTGCCTGAACCTGCTCGAGCGACCGGACCACGGCCTGCTGGAGGTAGCCGGCGAGACGATCTTCGCCGGCGACGAGATGCACTGCCGCGACCTGGCGAAGCTACGGCAGTCGGTTGGCATGGTGTTCCAGCGGTTCAACCTGTTCCCGCACCTGAGCGCGGTGGAGAACGTGATGCTCGCGCAGCTGCGGGCCGGGATTCCAGAGCGTGACGCGCTGGAGCGGGCGGTCCAGCTGCTCCGGCGGGTCGGGCTCGCCCATCGCGGAATCGCCTATCCGGAGCAGATGTCGGGCGGCGAGCAGCAACGAGTCGCCATCGCACGGGCGCTGGCGTTGCGGCCCAACGTTCTGCTGTTCGACGAGCCCACGTCGTCGCTGGACCCTGAGTCGACCGCGGAGGTGCTCCGAGTGATGCGTGAACTGGCCGACGACGGGATGACGATGGTGCTGGTGACGCACGAGCTCCCCTTCGCGCGGGAGGTGGCCGACTGGGTCGTGTTCGTCGACGGTGGACGCATCGTCGAGGAGGGCGAGCCGGCCGAGGTCCTCGGCAAGCCACGTGAGCTGCGGACGCGGACGTTCCTCGCGTCGTACGCGGCGGGGCAGTAGGCAGCGGGATGCGGATCATCGTCGTCGGCGGCGGCGTGATCGGTCTCTGGTCGGCTGTGGAACTGGCCAGGGCCGGTGCGGACGTGACCGTCCTGGACGCCGGGCCGCAGCCGGGCTTCGCATCGCCTGCTGCGGCCGGGTGGGTCGTGCCGGCGCTGTCGGCTCCGTTGTCCGGTCCCGGCGTACTGCTGCACTCCGCCCGCCAGACACTGCGTCGGGAGGCGCCGTTCAGTGTGGCTCCCCGGCTCACGTCGACGTTGCTGCGCTGGCTGGTCGGGTTCGTTCGCAGTGGCTCGGCTCGGCAGTACGCGGCTGGGCTGCGCGCCGTACTGGACCTCGGCGCCGGGTGTGTCGACGATTTCGCCCGGTTGCAGGAGACGGCGGATCTGGAACTCCGGAAGACCGGGTTGCTGATGGCCGCGGTCACGCAGGCAGGTCTGGATGAGGTGGCGCAGCTGGCGGAGGCTACGACCGCTGCCGGGTACAAGGGCGGCTACGAGGTGCTGGACGGGTCGGCGGCTCGCGCTCGCGAACCAGCACTGGGCGCCGCGGTGACTGGCGCCGTACATGCCGTCGACGAGGTACAAGTGCGGCCGGAACACGTACTGCGCGCCTTGCATGATCAACTGGTGAACGCGGGTGGCCGGTTGGTGCTCGGTACGGCGAGCAGGCTGGGACCGGACGGCGGCGGCTGGCGGGTGGAGACCAGTGCGGGGAGTTTCGACTGCGACCGCCTCCTGGTGGCGGCAGGTGCGTGGTCGACCGAGTTGCTGGCTGTGCTCGGCGTACGGCTCCCATTGATGGCGGCAACGGGCTACAGCATCACCACACCGGGCACCGGTCGCGCTCCGCAGATGGCGGTGAAGCTGGTCGAGCCGAGTATCGCGATCACGCCGTTTGCCGACGGCGTCCGCGTGGCCGCACGGCTGGACCTCGGCCGCCCGGGCGGCCCCATCGCCGAACGCCTACTGACAACTGTCCTCAACCGCACGCGGCCGTACTTCGCCGACTGGCGTCCAGGGTTGTCGACGGCAACTTTCTCCGGCATGCGTCCAGCCACTCCGGACAGCCTGCCGTTGATCGGTCCCGTCCCCGGCCACCCCGGCCTGTACGTCGCCACCGGCCACGGGATGCTCGGCCTCACTCTGGCGCCGGGCACCGCGCACCACGTCGTACCTCTGGTCCTGTCGGACGAGCGCCCGCTGGAGCTGAAACCCTTCGCCCCCGAGCGCTACTTGCTCAGGGGTGCTTGGACGCGCCCTTGAGGACCTTGTCGACCGCGTTCTTCGGCCCGTACACGGCGATGCCCACCAGGTCGAGCTCCTCGGTCCGCACCGCCTTCACCGCGGCCCGATTGTCCCGGTCATTGCCCGTAGCAAACAGTTCCTGGGTGAACACGGCACACTCCACACCCCGCCGTACCGCCCGCTCATGCGCCACCCGCATGAACTCCTTGTCCCCCTCGAACACCATCACCGGCTGCCGAAACATCGGCAGGTAGGTCTGCCCATCCGCATCCTCGTACGGCTCCCCCACCACCTCCGGACGAGTCCCCGCAATCCCACTCACCAGGAAGGCGGTCACATTGACCCGCTGCCACGCCGCCAAGTCCTCCCGCAGCACCACAGCAATCTTCGTCTCGAACCGCACCGGCTCACTCACACTGTCCACCCCACCACCATCCCGCCTCGGAGCCGCCCCGGCTTGTACGTTCCTAGCGTCTCCCCGTCCCCCGGCCCCCGGCTCCCCGGCCCTCCGGCCGTCCGACGTTCGAGGGGATGTCCGGCTCTTGTGTCGGATGTGTGAGTCGCAGAAGTCCTGCTGTCCCCGCGCAGGTTGGTGGACGCACCCCGGCAGTCCTGGAGCCGCGGGCCGCGGACCGCGATCGGCTCCCGTGTCTGCCGTGGGGTGTGAGCTGGATGGGCCCCGCGCGAATCCTGGCCGGGGCGGCCGGTCAGCCCGGACGCTGGCCGGTGCCGGGGCAGAAAGCGGGCGGGAAGGCGGGGGCTTGAACACCGTCTGGTGGGTGAGGACAGGACACAACAGGTCCCCGCCCACGGCTTCTTGTCCAAGCCCCCGGTGACTGCCCAACTCCCGGAGCTGCCCAGCTCCCGGCAACTGTCCCAGCCCCTCCGGCGCCTGTCCCAGCCCCCCAGGTGACTGTCGCACCACTGGGGCCGGCATCGGGCAAAGGGGGCGGTTCGACAGGTGGTGTCCGGGGGCTGGGTAGTGCACCTGAGCGTGGGTGTCGGCGAGTGTACGGCGTGACGCGGTGCACTACCTGTCGAGCTGCACGCTGACCCGACGCGCCGCCGCATCACTCACACATCCAACCCAAGAGCCGGATATCCCTTCAAATGGTGGGTTCTCTACTCGCATACGAGTAGAGAACCCACAACCCGCGTGGTTATCCCTGCAGTTTGCCGGGGCGGCAGGAGTTGCCGCGGCGCCCATCACCAGTTCGCGCGAGCCGACCGCAGTCGTTCACCCCACAGCACAGTCCACTCGCCGAACACCTGCCCACGCGACCAACCACCGCGGCGCCGCTGAAGGCGGTGTCGTTTGGGGTGTCGTTCAGCAGTAGGGCGGGTTGGTGGTTACTGCGGTGGCTACGCGGAGGAAGAGGTTGAAGAGGCGGTAGAGGTGGGGCATGTCGGCTTGGACGGTGATGGTGCGGTCGTCGCGGCGGGTTACGTCTGGGATGGCGGTCAGGTGGGAGACGACTGAGGCGGATTGCCAGCGGACGGTCAGTTCGCGGCTGGTGGAGCGGTTGAGCGGGAGAGGCGGGAGGGACGCGAGGGCGGACGCGGCGGTTCGCTCGATAGCGGCCTGGGCGTCGGGGACGGGGACGAGTTCGGCGGCGAAGCGGTCCTTGGCGTACTTGACCGGAACAACAGCCACGTTCGGGTCCAAGGCGGTCATTTCGGCGCAGGCGGTGTCGTCGCCGGTGAGCATCGCGACAGGTACGCCGTACGCGGCGGCCGCGGCGTGGAAGAGGCCGATCTCGCCGGTGACCTGGTCGTCGAGCCAGATGTCCTCGATCTCGTGTCCCATGAAGCTGTGACTGAGTACGCCGAGCACCCCGGCGCGGGCGTGGTAACCGATGCAGAGCGCGGCGTCGTACTCGCTCGTCAGCCCCTCCATCATGCCCAGCGGCTTCGGGCGGCCCTTGATCAGCGTGGCGCGCCGGTCGAGCAGGTCGGGCAACAGGTTGCGCATCGGGCCGTGCGCGTCGTTCACGAGTACGGCGGTCGCGCCCGCCTCGTACGCACCCCGGATCGCCGCGTTCGTGTCCTCGGTCATCAGCACTCGGCCGCGCTCGTAGTCACGTCCCGGCGGCTGGACGTCCTCCGCGTCGACCACCCCGGTGACGCCCTCCATGTCCACACTCAGATACACCTTCACGGCAGGCAGCGTATGTTCTGAAGAGTGAACGGTGGCGCCGAGGTCAGGGCTTGGCGACCCGCGCTGAGCGGGGTCGTCGAGGTGCTGCACGCCCACTTCCCGTCGCATGCGTACCCGAGCCACACCCACGACGCCTGGACGGTCCTGATCGTCGACGAGGGCGCCGTACGGTACGACCTGGACCACCGCGAACACGGCCTGGCCCAAGCTCAGGTCTCACTGCTGCCACCGAACGTCCCGCACGACGGCCGCTCGGTCCGCCCCGAGGGCTTCCGCAAGCGGGTCCTCTACCTGGAGCCCGATCGCCTGGGGGACAACGTGATCGGCGCCGCCGTCGACCAGCCCGAGTACGTCGACCCCGTCCTAAGACACCGCATCCACCAACTCCACGGCGTACTCCGAGACGGCAAGGAAGACCTGGAAGCGCAGAGCCGGCTCACGCTGATCGAGGAGCGCCTGCGCCAGCACCTCCGGCGGAACGTCGCCGACCCACCGGACCGGCGCGACCCCGGGCTGGCAAGGCGGTTGCGCGACGTACTGGATGGCCATGTGCCGGCCGGGATCACGCTGGACGACGCGGCGAAGTTGGTGCATGCACATCCAACGCACCTGGTGCGGGCGTTCAGTCGGGAGTACGGGATGCCGCCGCACCTGTATCTGACCGGGCGGCGCGTGGACCTGGCCCGGCGGTATCTGCTCGACGGCTGTCCGCCCGCCGAGGTGGCGACGCTGGCCGGCTTCTACGACCAGTCACACCTCAACCGGCACTTCCGGAAGATGCTCGGCGTCACACCGGCGAGTTTTGTACGGCGCTAGCCTTCGAGGCCTTGTACGCCTTGACGCCCCAGGTGCCGAGCACACCGGCGATCAGCAGGTTCACGACGATCAGGATCGTGTGCGCGACGTAGTACCCGGTCGGGCGCCCCTCGGTGTCGGCCAGCGCCTTGATGAAGCGCAGGTAGGTCACCACGTTCCAGACCGCGATGCCGATCAGGACGAAAGCGTGCTTGCGTTCGAGTTTCACGCTGTCATTGTCCCAAGACGGGGCGGCCGCGCCTCACTCGGCCGCCCCGGCGCGAGGGGCGAGCTCACTGCGAAAGACCTTCGTCCATCGCGGAGCGGACGGCAAGGGATGCCAAGCTACCGGCGGGTCACTCAAGGGTCTCCCTGCAGACCGGTACGGCGTTCAACTACGGATTCGGCCGATCGACCATGCGCAGAAGCTGGGTTCGGTTGGCCACACCGAAGCGCCGGTAGAGCCGGGTGAGCTGGGACTCGACGGCCTTGACGCTGAGGTAGAGGGCGGCGGCGATCTCGCGGTTGGTGGAGCCGTCGCGGACCATCGACACGATCTGCAGCTCGTTGTCGGTCAGCTCCGACGGCTGCCGGCTGCGGCTCGGTACGTCGAGGCGCGCGAGCTCGGTCTCCGCCACCTCACGCCAAGCTGGGGCGCCGTACGCCTCGAACTGCTCGATCGCGTCCAGGAAGGCCGTCCGCGCGACCGAACGGCGGCGAGCCTGCCGGGCGACGCGGCCGCGCGTGAGCTCGCATCGGGCCAGGTCGAGCGGGTAGACGCGGTCCCCCGCCGTACTGATCGTCTTCTCCAACAAGTCCAGCGCGGCGGCCGGATCTCCTTGTTTGGCAATCAGCAACGCCTCGGAGCGCGCCAGCCCGACCCGCACGACCGCACGGTCCAGGGTCTCGGCACGACGGCGGATCTCGGCGATCAACGTCGCCGCGTCCTCCAGCCGCCCGGCCGCGACCAAGGCCTCCGCGTAGTCCGCGTGCCACGGGATGACGGCCGGGTCGAACGGCATCGCCGCCTCCCCCGAGTCCGCGATCGCGTCGAACGCCTCCACCGCGCGCTGCGGATCCCCGGTCAGCACGCCGATCAGGCCAAGCGAAGCCAGGGCAGGCCCGGTCCACTCGTCGTTCCCGACCAGGCGGACCTGCTCCAGCGCAGCCTCGGCCAAGTGCCGGCCGATCGCCGCCGTACCGCCGACCCACTCCGCGCGGCTCGCGATGATCATGCCGACCTCGGCTTCTTCGCCGATGTCCTGCATCAACTGGTAGCACTCGTGGCCCGCGGCGAGTGCGTCCGCGCCCCGCCCGCTGCGTTCGTAGATCGCGGTCGCCGAGATCAGCACGGACGCCAGCCACCGCATCGCCCCGCCGTCGCGGACCTCGTCCACCAGCGCGCTGATCGACGAGATCGCCTCCGTGGTCCGGCCGCGGAACAACTCCCGCATCGCCGCCATCTGCCGCGCGTTGACCACGGTCTTGGTGAGCGGCAGGTCATGCGACAGCTCGGCCGCCTGCTGCAGCAGCGCGTCCGCGGTCTGCTCGGCATCCCGCGCGATCTGCACCGACGAAGCCGCACTCAGCGCGTCGACGACCGCCTCGGTGTCCCCGCACTCCCGGGCCAGCCGTTCGGCGACCCGCGCGTCCTCCTGCGCCTCGTCAAGGCGGCGGTCGAAGTACTCACTGTGGCTGCGCATGATCCGGACCCGCGCCTCGAGCCGCGTGTTCCCGACCGCGGCCTCGAACGCCTCGGCCAGCAACTCCACCCGCCGGTCCCGATCGGGCCACGCGGCGTCCACCAGCAGCAACAGCGCCGGCACCTTCGTCTCTGGATTCGTTGCCGCCTGTACGGCGTGACGCGCCATCTCGGCCGACTCCGCGAGGTGACCGGCAGCCGCGGCGTCGTCGGCGGCTCGGGTCAGGCGTCGAGCACGGTCGTCGGGCAGGCTGATCGGCGTACGCTCGGCGGCCAGTCGCCACAGCGTCGCAGCCGCACCGGGCGCACCACGGCCGGCCGCGACGGCGGCGGCCTCCTCGATGGTGACGGCAAGCTCGGGGTTGGCCTCCTGCGTGGCGAGCGCACGGTGGGTCGCGTTCTCGACCGGCTCGTCGACCACGGCCGCGAGCTGCGCGTGAGCCTGACGACGAGCAGCCGACGTCGCCTCGGCGTACACGAACTCCCTCAACAGTGGATGCGTGAACCGCAGCCGCTCGGAGGACACGTCGACCAGCCCGAGCGCCTCCGCCTCGGCCAACTCGCCGTCGATCGGCCGGCCCAGGGACTGCGCGATCTGAGTCGTGGTCGGGCGCGGTGACGAGGCTGCGTGGAGCAGGAGCTCGTGCGCACCGGTCGAGAGGTCGGCCAAGCGGTCGCCGAGCAGGGTCTTGAGCCGGCTGGACACTGGGAGCGGATCGTTCGGCGAGACACCCTGCGGATGCCGGAGCACGGCGCGGCCGAGCTCCAGCGCCATGAAGGGATTCCCTGCGCTCGCCGTGAAGATGCGGCGGGCCGTGCGCACCGGCAGCGGGCTGGACAGACGCTGCCGCAGCAGACCGAGCACGTCGGGCTCAGTGAGTGGCGGCACCTCCAATTGCAGCACGGGCTCGGGGCACGCATCGGCCATCACCGGGAGGTCGCCGTCAGCCACCTGCTCGGTGGCGAGCATGTGCACCCCGTCGGTCAGCCGGCGGGCGCAGAAGGTCAGGACCTCGAGGCTGGAGGGGTCCACCCACTGGATGTCGTCCACCACGAGCAGCACCGGCCCACCGGCCGCCAGGCGACGGAGAACATGCAGTACGGCGAGGCGCACGGCCAGCTCGTCGCGGACAGTGTCCGGCGCACTGGCCTTCAGCAGAGCCACCTCGAGCGGCTGGCGGAGGTGGTCGGGCAGGACCTGCCAGGCCAGCTCCAACTGGTTGGACAGCAGGTCGAGAAGGGTGACGTACGGGAGACCGGCTTCGGACTGGGACGGAGCGGCGCTGAGCACCCGGCAGCCCGCCTTGGTGCGATCCGCGACCAGCGCGCGGCCGAGAGCTGACTTGCCGATCCCGGTCGGGCCGTAGAGCAGCACGCTGCCGCTGGTCTCGAGCTGCTTCCGCGCACGCTCGACCAGTCCGGCGCGCCCGACCAGCTCGTCGTCAGTCATCGATCACATAACTCCTCGAAGGCCGCCATCCTTTTTACTGGCCCTCGCCGATTATCACAGGCAACGACCGTTCGACACGGCGAGTGTCACATGAGGAAACCATCCCGTCACCATCCTGTCACCGGATGCAGGCCTGATATGAGCGGTCCGGACGGCACTGTTGTGCCGGGGCACGAGATGGCAGCCGCCCCCTGTGGACAACGCGCGGCAACAGACGACAACGCACGACTCGGCCGCCGGGAAACCCCGGCGGCCGAGTCGTTGTGGTTGAAAGTTAGATGGATTCCAGGTCGCGTTCGATCGCGGCCAGCTCCTCCTCGGTGCCCTGGACCTTCGGGCCCTTGAACCAGCGGCGGGCCGAAGCGAACCAGTAGACCGTGGCGAACCCCAGCACGACCAGTACGGCGACCGGCGTGTAGTTGAACGTGCTGCCACTGACCGGGCTGACCTGGGGCAGCATGAACAGGACCGTGATGAAGGCGACCCAGGCGATCGCCACGATGCCGATCGGCCGGCTCCAACGGCCGAGCGACCACGGGCCAGGCTGGAAGTTGGATCCCTGCAGCAGCCGTAGCAGGGTCGGCATCACGTAGGCGATGTAGAGCCCGATCACCGCGATCGACGTCACCGCGGCGTACGCGGTCGCGTTCCACAGGTACGGCAGGCCCAGCAGGAACGCGCCACCGGCGGCCAGCCAGATCGCGTTGGTGGGCGTCCGGGTCCGGTGGTTGATCCGGTGCCAGAACGAGGACCCGGGCAGCGCGCCGTCCCGGGAGAACGCGTAGATCATCCGTGAGTTCGCCGTCACCGACGACATCCCGCAGAACAACTGCGCGCCGATCACGACCAGCAGCAGCACCTTGCCCATCGTCAGCCCGACCGCGTCGATGAAGATCTGCGCCGGAGGTACGCCGGTCTCGCTCTCGAGGGCGCCGTCGTAGCTCTGGATCGCGAACGTCAGGCCGATCAGCAGCACCCACCCGGCGCCGAGCGAGACCAGGATCGACATCACGATCCCGCGCGGACCCGACCGGGCCGCGTCGTGCGTCTCCTCGGTCATGTGCGCGGAGGCGTCGTACCCGGTGAAGGTGTACTGCGCCAGCAGCAGGCCGAGCAGGGCGACGTAGAAGGTCGAGCCCCAGCCGGTGTTGTTGACGAACTCACCGAACACGAACCCGGCCGACTGGTGGTTGTCCGGCAGCACGACGAGCGCGCCGACGATGAACAGCACGCCGGCGATGTGCCACCAGACGCTGATGTCGTTGAGCCGCGCGACCAGCTTGACGCCGAGCGAGTTCAGCAACCCGTGCACCAGCAGGATGATGCCGAACAGCAGGATGGTGTGTCCCGGTGTCGCGCTGAAGCCGAACTGCAGGTCGAGGAAAGCGTTCAGGAAGAACGCGGCGCCGAAGTCGATGCCCGCGGTGACCGCGACCTGGCCGAGGAAGTTGAACCAGCCGGTGAACCAGGACCAGGCCGGGCCGTTCTTCGGCGCGAGCTTGGCGGACCAGTAGTACAGGCCGCCCGCGGTCGGGTAGCTCGAGCACACCTCGGCCATCGCGAGGCCGACGAACAACGTCATCAGTCCGACGATCGGCCAGCCCCAGACGATCATCACCGGACCGCCGGTGTTCATCCCGAACCCGTACAGCGTCAGGCAGCCGGACAGGATCGAGATGATCGTGAACGACACCGCGAAGTTGGAGAATCCCGACATCGTCCGGGACAACTCCTGCGCGTACCCCAGCTGGTGCAGGCGTTTCTCGTCGTCGGTCAGGCCAGTGGGTTCAAGGGACTCTTTGCTCACCGGGGCCTCCTAGGGCAGCAGCCTCAATGGTCTCCCCCTAGACCTTTGGAGATCATTGAGACATGTGCCACAACCCCTGTCAAGGGAAACTGAGGAAGGCTCTGAGGAGGGCTGCGGTGCCGGAGAGATGTTCCTGCATGGCGCGGCGGGCGGACTCGACGTCGCCGGCCAGGATCGCGTCCACGATCGCTTCGTGCTGTTCGTTGGAGTGCTCGATATTGCGTTCCAGCAAAGGGATCGCGTCGAGCAGCTCGTTCAGCCGCATCCGGGCATCGGCCGTCGCGGAGGTCAGCGAAGGCGAGCCGGTGACCTCCGCGATGGCCAAGTGCAACCGCGAGTCCAGACGGCGGTAGTCAGCCAATGAAGCGGCCGAAGTCTCCGCCAGGCAACGGCGGAGGTGCTCCTGCTCGCCGACGCTCAACGAGCGAGCAGCCGCCGCTTCCGCAGCCCCGGTCTCCAAGGCAGCGCGCAGTACCAAGGCATCATCCAGGCCATCACCCAGCTCACGGGCCAGTCGCTTGGCCGGAGTACGGCGAGGCTTCGGCAACCGCTCGTTGACGAACGTCCCGCCATACCGCCCTCGCCTGGACTCGACGTACCCCGCCTCGGTCAGCGCATGGATTGCCTCGCGCAAGGTCACCCGGCTGACGTTCAGCCGGGCCGCGAGGTCACGTTCGGACGGCAGCCGGTCCCCCGGCACCACGACTCCGAGCTTGATTGCCTGCAGCAACCGTTCGACCGTCTCCTCGAACGGGTTCCCGGTCCGGACCGGCCGAAACAACGCGTCGTCTGCCTGGGCAACCATGGTCAAAGACTAGATCGGAGTCACATAAGCGCCCGAGATGCCGCCGTCCACCAGGAACGTGTTGGCGGTGATGAAGGAGGCGTCGTCGCTGGCCAGGAAGGCGACCGCGGCCGCGATCTCCTCCGGCTCGCCGAAGCGGCCCATCGGCACGTGCACCAGCCGGCGCTGGGCCCGCTCCGGGTCCTTCGCGAACAACTCGGTGAGCAGCGGCGTGTTCACCGGTCCCGGGCAGAGCGCGTTGACCCGGATCCCCTGCCGGGCGAACTCGACGCCGAGCTCACGGCTCATCGCCAGCACGCCGCCCTTGGACGCGGAGTACGAGATCTGCGACGTGGCCGCGCCCATCACCGCGACGAACGACGCCGTGTTGATGATCGAGCCCTTGCCCTGCCGTTGCATGTATGGGATCGCGGCCTTGCAGCACAGGTACACCGAGGTCAGGTTGACCTCCTGAACCTTGCGCCACGCCTCCAGCCCGGTGTCCAGGATCGACGCGTCGTCCGGCGGTGAGATGCCCGCGTTGTTGAACGCGATGTCGACGCTGCCGTAGGTGTCGAAGGCCTGCTTGAAGAGGTTGTCGACCGCGGCTGCGTCGGTGACGTCGGTGGCGACGAACATGCCGCCGACCTCGTCCGCGGCAGCCTTTCCGGCGGCGGGGTCGAGGTCACCGATGACTACGCGCGCGCCCTCCGCGGCCAGCCGCCGTACCGTGGCCAGGCCGATCCCGCTCGCGCCGCCGGTGACCACCGCGACCCGGCCCTCCAGCCGGCTTGCCTTCACGTCCATTCAGTCCTCCGTGCTGATGAAGATGTTCTTGGTCTCGGTGAACGCGTCCAGCGCGTCCGGGCCGAGCTCGCGGCCGAGACCGGACTGCTTGTAGCCGCCGAACGGCGTCGAGTACCGCACCGACGAGTTCGAGTTGACCGACAGGTTGCCCGCCTCGACACCGCGGCCGACCCGCAGCGCGCGGCCGACGTCCCGGGTCCAGATCGACCCGGACAGCCCGTACTCGCTGTCGTTCGCGATCCGCAGGGCGTCCGCCTCGTCCTCGAACGGGACGACCGCGACGACCGGCCCGAAGATCTCCTCCCGCAGCACCCGCGCGCTCGGCGAGACGAGCACGGTCGGCGGGAACCAGAAGCCGGGACCGCTGGGCGCCGTGCCCTGAAAGGCCACGTTCTCCACGTAGGACTCGACCTTGGCGCGCTGCTCGGCCGAGATCAGCGGCCCCATCTCGGTCGCCGGATCGCTCGGATCACCGACCTTGAACCCCTTCACCGCCGGCTCGAGCAGCTCCAGGAACCGGTCGTACGCCGTCCGCTCGACCAGGATCCGCGACCGCGCGCAGCAGTCCTGGCCGGCGTTGTCGAACACGCCGTACGGCGCCTGGGCCGCGGCCTTCTCCAGATCCGCGTCCGCGAACACGACGTTGGCCGACTTCCCGCCGAGCTCGAGCGTCACCCGCTTCACCTGCTCGGCGCAGCCAGCCATGATCTGCTTGCCGACCGCGGTCGACCCGGTGAAGACCACCTTGCGTACGGCGGGATGCGTGACGAACCGCTGCCCTACCACCGATCCCTTGCCCGGCACCACCTCGAACACACCCGGCGGCAACCCGGCCTCCAGCGCCAATTCGCCGAGCCGGAGCGCGGTCAACGGAGTCAGCTCGGCCGGCTTCAGTACGACGGTGTTGCCCGCCGCCAGCGCGGGTGCGAAACCCCAGCCGGCGATCGGCATCGGGAAGTTCCACGGCACGATCACGCCGACCACGCCGAGCGGCTCGTGGAACGTCACGTCGATGCCGCCGGCAACGGGAATCTGCTTGCCGAACAGGCGTTCCGGCGCCGCCGAGTAGTAGGTCAGCACGTCCCGGACGTTGCCCGCCTCCCAGCGGGCGTTGCCGATCGTGTGGCCGGCGTTCTCGACCTCCAGCGCGGCCAGGTTCTCCAGGTCGGCGTCGACCACGTCGGCGAAGCGGCGCAGCAGCCGGCCGCGATCCGCAGGGGTGACGTTCCGCCAGGTCTCGAAGGCCTTCGCGGCCCGCTCGATCGCCGCGTCCGCGTCCGCCTCGGCGGCCGGCGAGATCGTCCGGACGACCTTCTCGGTAGCCGGGTTGATCACGTCGTAGGTCATGAAGCTCTCCTGGATGCGTCGATCAGTGCGGTGAACAGGCGCAGGTCTTCCGCGTTCTCCTCCGGGTGCCACTGCACGCCGATGGCGAAGTCGTGCCCGTCCACCTCGGCGGCTTCGACCGTCCCGTCACCCGCCCGGGCGGTCACCCGCAAGCTCGGGGCGACCACGTCGAGGGCCTGGTGGTGGTAGCAACGGCCGCTCGCGCGATCACCGAAGATCCGGGCGGCGAGGGTGTCCGGCTCGACCTTGACCTCGGTGGTGCCGAACACCGCCGGTGAGGGTCGGTGCGCGTCGTGAGCGACGACCTCCGGCAGGTGCTGGTGCAGCGTGCCCCCGAGCGTGACGTTGAGCATCTGCAGACCGCGACAGACCGCCAGCAACGGCAGGTCCTGATCGAGAGCCGCGCTGATCAGGGTCCGCTCGTGCTCATCCCGGCCAGGCCTGGTGTCGACCGTCTCCGGATGCGACTGAGCGCCGTACGCGCCTGGATCGACATCGCAGCCGCCCGATACGACCAGACCGTCGAGCAACTCGAGGATGGTCGGATCCGTGCCGACCGGGGGCAACAGCAGCGGTACGCCGCCGGCGGCAACGACCGCGTCGAGGTAGACCCGCGGGAGCAGCGCCGCCTCGCGCTGCCAGATCCCCCACGTGGCCGGCTCGAGGTACGTCGTGATGCCGATGCGCGGCCTAGAGGCGTTCGAAGCCACGGATGCGCTCCCAGTCGGTGACGGCGGCGTCGTACGCGTCGAGCTCGACCCGCGCCGCGTTGGCGTAGTGGTCGACCATCTCGTCGCCGAACGCCTGGCGGGCGATCTTCGAGCCGGTGAACAGCGCGGCCGCCTCACGCAGGGTCGACGGCACGTGCTCCTTGTCCGACTCGTAGGCGTTGCCCTCCAGCAACGGCTCGGGCTCCAGCTCGTTCTCGATGCCGTAGAGCCCGGAGGCGATGATCGCGGCGACTCCCAGGTACGGGTTGACGTCGCCACCGGGCAACCGGTTCTCCACCCGCAATGACTCGCCGTGGCCGACCACGCGGAGCGAGCAGGTGCGGTTGTCCAGGCCCCACGCGACCGCTGTAGGCGCGAAGCTGCCCTTGGTGAACCGCTTGTAGGAGTTGATGTTCGGCGCCAGCAGGTAGGTGAACTCCGACAGGCAGGCGAGCTGGCCGGCGATGAACTGCTCCATCAGCGCGGAGAACCCGTGCTCGCGGTCACCGGCCAGCACCGCCGCGCCGTCGACGGACCGGAAGCTCAGGTGGATGTGACACGAGTTGCCCTCGCGCTCGTCGTACTTGGCCATGAAGGTCAGGCTCTTGCCGTGCTTGGCGGCGATCTCCTTCGCGCCGGTCTTGTAGATCGAGTGGTTGTCGCAGGTGGCGACGGCCTCGTCGTACCGGAAGGCGATCTCGTGCTGGCCGAGGTTGCACTCGCCCTTGGCCGACTCGACGTACATGCCGGCGCCGGTCATCCCGTTGCGGATGTCGCGCAGCAGCGGCTCGACCCGGGCGGTGCCGAGCAGCGAGTAGTCGACGTTGTACTGGTTGGCCGGGGTGAGGTCGCGGTAGCGCTTGTCCCAGGCTGACTCGTAGGTGTCGTCGAAGACGATGAACTCCAGCTCGGTGCCGACGTACGCCTTCATGCCGCGGTCGGCCAGCCGCTCCAGCTGCGCCTTGAGGACCTGCCGCGGCGACGCCACCACCGGCGTGCCGTCCAGCCACTCCACGTCGCACAGCACCAGCGCCGTGCCGGGCAGCCAGGGGACCAGCCGGAGCGTGTCCAGGTCGGGCGCCATCACCATGTCTCCGTACCCGCGGGCCCAGGACGACATCGCGTAGCCGTCCACGGTGTTCATGTCGACGTCCACGGCGAGCAGGTAGTTGCACCCCTCGGTGCCGTGTTTCAGCACTTCCTCGACGAAGTACCTCCCGCCGCAGCGCTTGCCCTGCAACCGGCCCTGCATGTCGGTGATCGCCACCAGCACGGTGTCGACCTGACCACGAGCCACCAGGTCCCGCAGCTCCTGCACGCTCAACTTCCCACCACCAGAAGCCACAGCCACTCCCACGGGTCTATTGGTCTACATCCAGTCCATTGACTCAAGCCTACCCCGCCGCTGTCAACGCCCGGCGCGGTGGTGCCGTGGCACTCAACTGTCATCGGATGGGTTTGCAGTTGCCGGGATCGTGCGGAAAATCGGGGGATTCGGCCGCACCGCCCAAGCGGCCCGATTCACGGAGGACGCTCCTATGCGATCTTTCATCACCCGTCCCCGCGCCTTGGCCGTTCTGCTGGCCGGTACGGCGCTCACCTTCAGCCCACTCGGTGGTCAGGCGTCGGCGAAGCTGCCGGTCGACCAGGTCGGCAACCCGTGCTTCCAGCCGGCCGACCCGACGTCGGCCCGCGGTGGCCAGGAGGCCGACCACCGCGAGCTGTCGGTGGCCGAGCAGAAGGCGATCGACGCGAGGACCGCGCAGATCCTGAAGGCGAAGGCAGCCCGCAAAATGGCGCCGCAGGCCGGCACGCTCGCGGCCGCCAGCGTGCCCGTGTACGTGCACGTGATGCGCAGCAGCTCCGGCGCCGGTGACGTGACCAACACCCAGATCTCGCAGCAGATCGCCGAGCTGAACCAGAACTTCGCCGGTGGCGAGTCGTCCCAGGCCGCGAACACCGGCTTCAGCTTCTACCTGGCCGGCACCTACCGCTACAACAACAGCACCTGGCACCGCGACGGCCAGAGCACGACCTACCGTTCCCAGACCCGCAGGGGTGGGGCGAACGCCCTGAACATCTGGCTGGTCAACTTCTCCTACCTCGGCATCGCGACGTTCCCGTGGGACTACGCGAGCAACCCGTCGATCGACGGCATCCGGGTGCAGTACACCTCGCTGCCGGGTGGTTCGGCGACGAACTACAACCTCGGCAAGACCGCCACGCACGAGGCCGGCCACTGGTTCGGGCTCTACCACACGTTCCAGGGCGGCTGCACGAGCACGAACGACTCCGTCTCCGACACCCCGGCCCAGGGCAGCGCCACCAGCGGCTGCCCGTCCGGTCGCGACTCCTGCTCGCTGCCCGGTCTGGACCCGATCCACAACTACATGGACTACTCGTACGACGCCTGCTACAACCAGTTCACTCCGGGCCAGAGCACCCGCATCAGCAACATGTGGACCGCGTACCGAGCCTGACCTTGGCGTGACTCCTAACCCCAAGGCCGTCTAGAGTGCCGCCGATGCGTGTGCTTCTGACGGCAGCCGCTACCGCCGCACTGGTGGCCAGCGGTCCGCTGACAGCAACCGCCGCCGGCCAGGGCCCACAAGGCCCGGTCGGCGGCGACCTGCTGACCACGAAGCCGACGGTGGTCGCCGATGGCGCGACACCGCCGGCTGTCCAGGCATCGGCGTACGTCGTCGCCGACATCGACACCGGCGAAGTGCTGGCCGCGAAGGCGCCGCATGCCAAAATGCGGCCCGCCAGCACGCTCAAGACCCTCACCGCGCTCGTCCTGCTGCCCCGGCTCAAGAAGTCGAACGTGGTGGTCGGCACCGACGACGACGCCGGGATCGAGGGCAGCAAGGTCGGCGTCTACCCCGGGCTGCGCTACACGGTCGACCTGCTCTTCCAGGGCATGTTCCTGGCGTCCGGCAACGACGCGGTGCACGCCCTGTGCGTCCAGGACCAGGGTGGCGTCAAGGGCACGATCCAGCGGATGAACCAGACGGCCAAGGAGCTCGGTGCGCTCGACACGACCGTGACCGACCCGACCGGTCTGGACGCCGACGGACAGTACTCCAGCGCCTACGACTTGGCCCTGTTCGCGCGAGCCGGGCTGGCACGGCCGGACTTCGCCAAGTACGCGGCGACGAAGTACACGGCCTTCCCGAACGTCGGCAACAAGGGCACGTACCAGGTCGCGAACCAGAACAAGCTGCTGTTCAACTACGACGGCGCACTGGGCGTCAAGACCGGGTACACGACGCTGGCGCGCAACACGTTCGTCGGAGCAGCCCGCCGCAACGGCCACACCCTGGTGGTCACGCTGATGAACGCACCGCACGGCATCACCACGGACGCGACCAACCTGCTCAGCTGGACATTCAAGAACTACGACCAGCTCAACCCGGTCGGCACCCTGGTCAAGCCCGCCGCGGCACCGCCGTCGAAGGCTGCCAGCGGCCCGGCCGGCCGCAAGCAGTCCGAGTCCGGTACGACGCAGCCGCCGCGCAGCCGCACGGTCCTCAACCCGGGGCAGGCAGTCCAGTCCCTCGTCGTACGCATCCCGCCGTGGGCCTACGCCGCACCACCGGTCTTGCTCCTCGGCCTGTTCCTCCGACGGCCCCGCGCCCTCCGCAGGCGCCGACACTAGCTAGCGACGGATGGAGCGGGCCGCTCTGGCCACCTGCATGGCCAGAGCGCTGACTGTAACGCCGAGCAGTGCACCAGCTGCGACGGCAACCGTGTCCGCCTTCTTCTGCGGCACCGGCACCACCTTGTAGCGCTTGCCAGGCGGCCCGGGGAGCAGCGGCTCCTCGACCTCCACCGGCTCTGGTTCCGGCGCCGGCTCGGCGACCGCCTCCGCTACTGCTTGCGCGTCGAGCGTCGCCTCCTTGCTCCAGGCCGCGATCAGCATGATCGCCCTGGTCAGCAGGTAGATCCACACCAGCAGCGCCAGCGGCAACGCCAGAGCGCCGTACGCCGCGTTGCGGCCGATCACGTGGTCGACGTAGGCGTTGCCGAGCTTCTGCGCCGCGTAGAACAGGATCCCGCCGGCCAGCGCGGCGATCAGCGCGACCTTGCGCGGCAGGATGATCCGCGGCAACACAGTCTGGATGTAGAGGATCAGTACGGCGCCGGCGCCGATGCCGAGCACGATGCTGCAGGCCTCGATCCCCCACTGCGCCAGCCAGGTCCCTTCGAGGTCCGCCCAGTCGATGATGCGCGCCGACAGCCCAGCGAGGACCGACGAGGCGCCGGTGGCGATCACGCCGACCGCGCCCAGCCCGAGCAGCGCGCCGAAGTCGACCAGCTTCAGCTGGACGATGTTGCCGGGCTCGTCGTCCAGCTCGTGCATGGACCGGATCGAGGCCCGCAGCGAGTCGATCCAGCCCAGGCCGGTGAACAGCAGCGCGACAGCCGAGATCAGCCCGATGGTGCTGGCGTGGCTGATCAGCGCGTCGATGTCGATCCGGTCGCCGATCCCGGGCAGGGTCTTGTCCAGCGTCACCTTCAGTCTCTCGATCGCGTCGTCACCGAGCAGCGAACCGACGACCGCGGCCGCCAGCACAATCAGCGGGAACATCGACAGGAACGCGAAGAAGGTCGTCGCCCCCGCCAGCCGGTTGCCCCGCCGGTCGCCGTACCGCGTCCAGGCCCGCCACAACTGCGTCCGGCTGAACCGCTTCCAGGCCGCCTTCACGTTCATCTGTCTCCTGTACCCGAGGTGCGGAGGCCTAGCCTTTCAGGGGGAACGAGCGTTGGGGGCGCCACACGCCGTCGGCGCCGTGCTCGTAGCGGCTGAAGGCGTCGACGTCGAAGGCGCAGTCGTACTCGGCCAGGGCGTCGTACGCGCGGTCCAGCGCGTCCTTGTCCAGGTCGTGCGCCACCGTCACGTGCGGGTGGTACGGGAACCGCAGCTCGACCTCCAGCGGCCCGGAGCGGACCTGCGACTGCAGCACCTCGCACGACGAGATGCCCTCGGCCAGCGGGACGAACACCACCGGCGAGATCGGCCGGAAGGTCGCCGTACCGCGCAGCCGGATCCGGAAGCTCGGGAAGCGCGCGGCCACCTCGAGCAGGTGGTCGTCGATCATCCCCAGGTCGGCCCCGTCGATCTCGGTCGGCGGCAGCAGCGTGACGTGGGTGGGGATCGACGAGGCCATCGGATCACCGAACTCGGCCCGGTGCTTCTGCAGCTCCGAGCCGTAGGGTTCGGCAATCGGGATCGCGACACCGATCGTCGGCATCCGCGGGCCTACCGGCCCGATCCGAGGGCCGGCCCGGGCACGAAGCCCAGCCGGTCGAACACCCGCTGCAGCGTCGGCTCGGTCACCGCCCGGGCGCGTTCGGCCCCGGCGGCCAGGATGGCGTCCAGCCCCGCCTTGTCGTCCAGGTAGCCGAGCGTCTTCTCCCGGAACGGGGTGACGAACTCGACCACCACCTCGGCCAGGTCCTTCTTGAAGTCGCCGTACCCGCGGCCGGCGTACTCGTCCTCGAGCTCGCTGATCTTGCGACCGGTCAGCGCCGAGTAGATGGTCAGCAGGTTGGCCACGCCGGCCTTGTTCTCCGGGTCGAAGACGACGTCGCGGCCGGAGTCGGTGACCGCGGAGCGGATCTTCTTCGCACTCACCTTCGGGTCGTCGAGCAGGTCGATGATGCCGGCCGGGGACGAGCCGGACTTGCTCATCTTCGCGGTCGGGTCCTGCAGGTCCGCGATCTTCGCGGTCTCCTTGACGATGTACGGCTCGGGCAGCCGGAAGGTCTTGCCGAACCGGTGGTTGAACCGCCCGGCCAGGTCGCGGGTCAGCTCCAGGTGCTGGCGCTGGTCCTCACCCACCGGGACCCGGTCGGCCTGGTAGATCAGGATGTCCGCGGCCTGCAGGATCGGGTAGGTGAACAGGCCGACGGTGGCCCGGTCGGCGCCACCCTTGGCGGACTTGTCCTTGAACTGGGTCATCCGGCTGGCCTCGCCGAACCCGGTCAGGCAGCCCAGCACCCAGCCGAGCTGAGCGTGCTCGGGCACGTGCGACTGGACGAACAGCGTGGACCGCTCCGGGTCGATCCCGGCCGCGAGCAGCTGTGCCACCGAACGGCGGGTCCGCTCCCGCAGCGCCTTCGGGTCGTACTCCACGGTGATCGCGTGCAGGTCGACGACGCAGTAGAACGCGTCGTGGTCGTCCTGCAGGGCCACCCACTGACGCAACGCACCGAGGTAGTTGCCGAAGTGGAAGGAGTCGGCCGTCGGCTGGATCCCGGACAGCACCCGAGGGCGACGCTGGGATCCGGCTGCGGAGGGGTCAGGCGCAGCTACAGACATGCCCCCGATTCTGCCAGCGCCCCAGCTCCACCCCACACCGGGGCGGGTCACCGGCTACCAGGACCAGCCGCGGGAGGTCAGGGCTTGTTCTTCGCGCCAGCGTTTCTCTTCGCTGCGTTCGAGCTCGTCCTCGGTGGGGACTCCGGCCAGGCGGCAGGCTTCGTCGAGGAGGTCGTCGTACGCCGCCTCGACGGCCATCAGCTTGTGGGCGCGCGCGTAGACCCCGGGGGCGGACTCGATCCGCCGGATCTCACCGGCCAGGTGGCCGAGCCGGGTCTGCAGGCGCAGCGTGTCGAACGGGTCGGGGTCGGGCACGGTCGGCCGGCGCAGCCGACGGGTCATCCGTCCGGCAGACGTCTGCACGCCGCGGCGCCAGCGCGACGCCGGCGGCTGCGGCAGCACCAGGTTCAGCAGCACGCACAAGAACACGAACAGGAGCAGCACAGCTACCCACTCCATCGACCTCACCACCCTCTTACGAGGTTACGTCGGCTGCCTACCCACCGGCGAGATCTTTTCCGCGGCGTTACGCGTTGGTGGCCGGATCGCCGTCGACCGCCGCGGCGAGCTTCGGAACGAGCTGGTCGATGACGATCGGCAGGCTCAGCACCGAGACGAACTGGATCGCGCCGTACAGCTGGTCGTCGTAGTTCTCCTCGACGAACACGTCCCGCCCCTCGGTGCGGACCTTGAAGTTCTTGTAGAGCGGATCCGCCTTGAGCTTCGCGGTGCCGCCCTTGGCCGGGAACCAGACCAGCACCTGTTGGTCGAGCACGGACAGTCGCTCGGCGCTCACGTTGCCGCCGAACTTGTCGCCGATCACCTTGTCCAGTCCCTCCGGCAGCGTGAACCCGAAGTCGCCGAGCTTCTCCTTCGCCCACGGGAACAACGCCCCGGGCTTATCCCCGAACCACTCGGTCGTCCCCACCTCCCGCACGCCGTCAGGAATCAGTCCCGGTGGTACTTGGTGACCGCCTTGTCCTGCTTGAGCTTGTCGGCGGCGGACTGGATCCGGGCGGTCCACTCGGGCAGCGCGAGGCCGCCGGCAAGGAACTGGCCGGTCGCCTGGGCGGCGGTGGTGGCGAAGTCGGGATACCAGTCGGCGAAGTACCAGGTGATGACCTGGTCACCGGCCGCGGTGAGCAGATCGCGGGCGGAGCGCAGCGCCGTACCGATCTCCAAGCCGTCGGCGGCGCCGCGGACGACGGTGAGCTGGTTCGACTCGGTGGTGACCTGGGCGGCGACGTCCCTGGACAGCATCGCCCGCAGGTACTCGAGCCCGCCGGCCTTGTTCTTCGCCTTCTCCGGGACCAGGTACGGCGCCGTGGCCGCGACGTGCACGCCGCGGACCAGGGCCGGGGAGCCGTCGAGCGGCGGGACGCCGAGCATGGTCAGCACGAAGCCCGAGGGGATCAGCGGCTTCATCTCGTTCTCGAGCCAGTTGCCGCACGGCAGCAGGCCGGCCTTCGAGGCGAGGAAGCGCTTCTGCGACGCGATGTGGTCGAACTCGAGGCTGCCCGGCGCGATCAGCCCGCGCTTGGCCAGCTCGCCGACCGCGGTGATCGCCCGGGTGACGCTCTCGTCCTTCCAGGCGCCGTCCTCGAGGTTGTCGATCCGTTTCAGCACGTCGTGGCCGCCGGTCTTCGCGGCCAGCGTCAGCACCAGCTCCAGCACGTAGTACGGGTGCGCGCCGGCATAGACGAACGGGCCGAGCCCGGCCGCCTTCATCTCGGTGCCGAGGGCAAGCAGTTCCGGCCAGGTCCGCGGCACGTCCCAGCCGAACCGCTGGAACAGGCTGGCCGAGTACCACAGGCCGTACACGGTCGCGACGTAGTTCACGGTCCGCTGGGTCCCGTCGTACCGCCCCGCCTCGAGCATCCCCGGCAGTACGGCGTCCTGCACGGTCACATCGGCGTTGTCCCAGCCCGGCGCCTCCAGCAGCGACCGCAGATCTGCCAACTGGTCCTGCCCCACCAGCCGCGGGAGAGCGAGCTGCCCGTCGCCGGTGTTCAGCACGACATCCGGAGGGTTGCCGGCCGCGACCCGCGGCAGCACCAGGTCCCGCAGCTTGTCCGACACGGTCGGAGTCACAGTGACCGCCGGATACTTCTTCCGGTAGGCCGCCGCTCCGAAGCCGCCGTACTCCTGCCCGGTCAGCACCTCCAGCGGCGCATCGGCGGCCACGTCGAACGGATTCGCTGGATCTACAGCCGGCGGCGGCGTCGTACCCGAGGAACAGCCGCTCAGCAGGGCGCCGGCCAGCGCGCCCTGCAGAACAGTCCGACGTTTCAGCACCCCGGCAGGGTAGCTACTTCAGGGTGGCACCGGTCAGGCCGGCCTGGACCTGACGGTAGAAGATCAGGTAGACCACGATGACCGGGACCATGGCGATGGTCAGGGCGGCGAACAGCGTGCCCCAGTCGTTCTCGTAGCGCTGACTGCCCAGCAGGGTCGCGATGCCCTGCGACAGCACCGGCTTCTCCGGCGACAGGAACGACGGCAGCACGAACTGGTTGAACTGGCCCAGCACGTTGAAGATGCCGACGCTGATCAGGCCGGGCTTGGCCATCGGCAGCATCACCCGGAAGAACGTGGTGCTGTGCGACGCGCCGTCCACCAGCGCCGCCTCGGCGATCGAGGTCGGCAGCGTTCGGAAGAAGGCGTGCATGAAGAACACGGTGAACGGCAGCGAGTACGCGATGTAGACCAGGATCAGGCCCTGGTACGTCGACACCATCCCGAAGCCCTTGACCACGAAGAACAGCGGCACGATCGCCAGGAAGACCGGGAACATCATGCCGGCCGCGAACAGGTAGTAGATGAACCGGTTGCCGGGGAACTCGTAGCGGGCCAGCACGTAGGCCACCATCGAGCCGAACAGCATGGTGCCGAAGACACCGCCGGTCACCACGACCAGGCTGTTGAACAGGTACTGGCCGATGCCCTTGTCCCAGGCCTTGGTGTAGTTGGACCAGAGCAGGTCCTTGGGCAGCGCCCACGGGTTGTCGCCGAAGATCTCGCCGGTGCTCTTCAGCGAGGCGATCACCGCCCACACGAACGGCACCACGACCAGGATGCTCCAGGCGATCAGCACCGTGTGGGAGAACACGTTCACGGGGCTGAAGGAACGATCCTTGCCACCGGCGGGATGGGCCACGGCCTCGGTCTTCGACCGGGTGTCCTCGACGTCGATCTGTACAGGTACGGTCATTTCCGTCGGCCCCTCAGTATTCGATCCGCTCGCGGCGGGTAGCCCGGAGCAAGACGGCGGCGATGATCAGGGTCAGGAAGAACAGCACCACACCCATCGCCGAGGCGTAGCCGGCGCGGCCGTACTGGAACCCGTTGTCGGCGATCTGCAGACCCATCACCTGAGTGGAGTTGTCGGGTCCGCCCGGTCCCGCTGTCATGACCGCGACCAGCGCGTACGCGTCCAGCGCGATGATGGCCAGGTACACCCACGACGTCTGGATGGTGTCCCACAGCAGCGGCAGGGTGATCCGGAAGAACGTCGACATCCGGCCCGCGCCGTCGATGATGGCGGCCTCGAAGATGTCCTTCGGGATCCCGGACATCGCCGCGTTGAACAAGACCAGGTAGAACCCGACGCTGCCCCAGATCAGCACCCACATCACGCAGTACAGCGCGATGTCGGGGTCGGCCAGGAACTCCGACGTCCCCAGACCGAGCGCCTTGGTGACGGAGTTGGCCAGCCCGGTGTCGGTCGAGGTCATCACGGTCGACCAGATGACGGCGATGACCGGGACCGCGAGCACCTGCGGGAGGAAGAACGCCAGCTTGTAGAAGCCGTTGCCCTTGACTCCCTGCACTCCCGCGGTGTTCGACCGCCCGCCCACGTTGAGCAGGTAGGCGAACGTGAGGGCGAGGAAGATGGTGATCAGCGGCAGGCCGACCAGCAGGATCAGGTTGTGCCCGAGCGCCTGGCGGAACACCGAGTCGTTGGCCAGCGTCCGGAAGTTGTCCAGGCCCACGAACTTGAACTCGGGCGAGATCCCGGTCCAGTCGGTCAGGGAGTAGTAGAACGCCTGGACGAACGGCGAGATCACGAAGATCGCATACAACGCCAGTGGAATCGCGAGGAAACTCGCGACGAACCGGTAACTGCCGTGCCGCATCTTTCTCCTAACAGCGCAGGGGCAGGTTCAGCTGGGCTGCGGGGTCAGCGTCCCCCCACAGCCCAGCATGCACCCAAAAACTCAGCTACGGGTCTGCTTGCATCCACCCACAGCCAGCTCTTTCATTTCAGCTACGGGTCTGCTTGACGGTCTTCGGGTCCTTGGCGGTGTCGTCCGCGATCTTCTGGGCCCGGGTGCAGAACTCGTCGGCCGTGATGCGGCCGGCGGCAAGCTCGCCCCAGACGTTGCGGATCGGCTTGTCCATCGTCGAGTACCAGGCGGCGAAGTACGTCGTCCAGTTGTTGTCGCCACCGGACGCCAGCAGCGCGCCCGCGGACGACGCGCCCGCGCTGAGCTTGAGGCCCTCGCCGGCACCCTTGACCACGGTCGGGGAACCGGTCAGCTCGGTGAACTTGCCGGCCGCCTCCTTCGACAGCATGATCCGCATGTACTCCAGGCCACCGGCCTTGTTCTTCGCCTGCTCCGGGACGATGAAGGGCTCACCCGCGGCGATCTCGGTGCAGTCGACCGGCAGCTTCGAGCCGTCCAGCAGCGGGGTGTAGGCCGCGGTGGTCTCGAAGTCGGCCGGCGCGACCGGCTTCTGCTCGTTCTCCAGCCAGGAGCCGGACGGGATGAACGCGGCCTTGCCCTGGTTCCAGGCCGTCTGGGACTGGATGTGATCCAGGCCCTCGGTGCCCTGCATGAAGTAGCCCTTGCCCTTGATCTCCAGGATCGCCTCGGCGGCGGCCTTGATCGACTCGTGCTTCCACGCGTTCGGCTCGAGCTCGTCGATCGCCTTGATGACGTCGTGACCACCGTGCTTGACGGCCATGTCCATATGCACCTGGCCGATGTAGTACGGGTGCTTGCCCTGATGGGCCATCGGCGCGATGCCGGTCTTCTTGATCTCCTCGCACAGGTCGAGGAACTCCTGCCAGGTCTTGGCCGGCTCCCAGCCGTTCTTTGCGAACAGCGGCTTGTTGTACCAGATCGCGTAGACGGTCAGCACGTAGTTGAGCAGCAGCGGCTTGCCACTCAGCTGGGCCGCCTCCAGGGTGATCGGCACGATCGTGTCGCGAACCTTCTTGTTCGCGTCGTCGATCGAGGCGGCGTCGAACAGCTGGGTCAGGTCAGCGAGCTGACCGCTCGTGGCCAGCGTCGACGCCGGCAGCGCGGAGGCACCGGAGTTGTCGATCACGTCCGGCGGGTTGCCACCGTTGAACCGCGGCTGCAGCTGCGGCGTGATGTCGGTGATGCCGGCGTGCTTGATGGTGGCCTCGGGGTACTTCTTCTTGTACATCTCCTCGTGGGCCTTGGCGTAGTCGTCGCCGTACCCACCCTTGAAGATCACCACGTCGAGCGGGTCCGACGACTTGACGCCGAACGGGTTCTCCGCCGTCTGCTCGGCGCCGCCACCGCCGGTGTTCTCGTCTTCGCTGCCGCCGCTGGCACACGCCGAGAGCAGTGTGCTGCCGCCGGTGGCCAGCAGGGTGCCGACCGCCGCGCGCTGCAGGAACAGCCGCCGCGACAGGTTGTCAGGAGTGCTCATGGGTCCCGCCTTCCGAGAGTGTTTCATGCAGTACGCCGGATCCGGCCGGCGTACTGTGCTTCAAGGGCGTGGTTGTGGTCGTCGCCGCCCGGGATGTTCGCGGACAGGTAGACCGGTGCGGTCTCACCTGCCTCGGTCAGCCGGCGCAGGACCTCGGCGACCAGCATCTGCGCGATCAGTGCGGCAGTGATGGACGAGACCGCACAGACCTTGGCGCCGTTCGGCAGGTCGAGCACGGAGTCGCCGTACGGCGCATGGTTGTCCAGCACCACGTCCGCGAAGTCGATCAGTTTCTTGCCGGACGGGTGGCGCGAGTCCATCCCGCCGGTGTGCTGCAGTGAGGTGATCGCGATCAGCGGGTGGCCCTTCTCCTTCACCACGGTGGCGAACTCGACGATCGAGCCGTTCACCCCGGAGTTGGACGCGATCACGAACAGGTCGGCCGGGTGTGGCTCGGCCAGGTCGTAGAGCCGGCGCGCGATCGACGGGTCGCGTTCCAGCTCACCGCCCTTGAGCAGCTCGAGCGGCTCGCCGCCGAGCAGCACCAGGTCGCGCAGCGCGATCCGGTTGGTGGCGATCAGCCCGCCGGCCCGGCCGGCGATCTCCATCGCCAGCGCCTCGGAGTGGCCCGAGCCGAACGCCTGGATCACGCCGTTCTTGCGCAGCGCCGTGGTGAACAGGTCGGCGGCGTCCTGGATCGGGCCGTCGATCTGCTCGGTGACGGCGGTCATGATCGGCGTCAGCGCGTGAACATAAGCGTGCGCGCTCACCCCGCCGTTCTCGCCCGGTCCGCCCTGGTTACTGCTGGCCATCAGCGGCCCCACCCCTCGACTAATGTGTTCGCCGCGACACACCTGGTGCCGACAAGTGCGCAAGTTTGCGGTTTGCTGGACAGAACTTTTCTCAACTGGCAGCTAAAGTCAAGGCTCATCTCACTCTTCTTCCCAGATCGGGACCGTTGCGTGACCTTGGTTGTTGTTGTCCACTAGTGCACTCTTTCGAGCAGTTTGGAGCATTGCGTATGTCGGTCGAACGCCAACTGCCGGAACCTGCGGACTCGGTGGTCTTGATGCCAGCATCGGCACTGGTCCTGGGCGGCGACCTCGGCGGCACCTCCACCCGGATCGTGATCGCGGACCATGACGGCAACGTAGTCGGTCGAGGGGCGGCCGCGGGCGGAAACCCGACCAGCCACCCCGTGAGTGCCGCAGCCAACTTCGGCCAGGCGCTTCACGCCGCGCTGGCCGGGCTGGACCCGAGCGCGGTGAAGGCCGCGGTGATCGGTGCGGCCGGTGGGTCGGCGCTCGCGCGGCCGGACGTCCGGGCGCAGTTCGACGCCGCCTGGGACGGCGCCGGGCTGAGCGCGAAACCGGAGTTCATCGGCGATCTGGAGGTCGCTTTCGCCTCCGGTACGCCGGAACCGGACGGCGTCGTGCTGATCGCGGGCACCGGGAGCGCGGCCGGCCTGGTCCGCGACCACCAGCTGATCCGGACGGCCGACGGCCACGGCTGGCTGCTCGGCGACGACGGCTCCGGCTTCTGGCTCGGCCGGGAGGCTGTGCGCAGTGTGCTGCGCAAACTGGATCTGGGTGAACCGATCGGTGTGCTCGGCCAGGCCGTCGCCAAGGCGGTGCTGCCGGACCGCGACGAGCACGCGATCGCCCAGCGTGAGGGGTACGACGTACTGCGTGACGACCTGATCCGCGCGGTGAACGGCCGTCCACCGGTGATGCTGGCCGAACTGGCCCGGACCGTGGTGTGGGCCTTCGAGCAGAACGACGAGACCGCGCACGCCTTGGTGAAACGCGCAGCCGAACTGCTCACAGAAACCGTCGGCCGGCTGCGGACAACGTCGGACAAGGGCCCGATGGTGCTCGCCGGAAGTGTCGCCGGTGAATCCTCACCGGTCGGCCGGTTGATCCGGGAGACCATCCACCGGCACTTCTCCGGTGAGGTCCTGACCGCCCGCGACGGGGTCGGAGGCGCCACCTGGCTCGCCCTCGGCACCCTCGACCCCGCCCTGGCCACCCGCGAGAATCACACCCGCCTGGTCAGCTAGCCACGCCCATTCGATGGGTTAACCCCTCCCGTCGCGGGTTCTCCACTCGTATACCAGCGGAGAACCCCCAAGACCGGTGGTCAACCCATCAAATGCGGCGGGGGGTGGGACTGGGAGTGGGAGTCGGGTTAGTCGAACACTGACGCCTGACGGACCTCGACGGCGACGAACTGGGCCTCGGGGATGGTGGCGGCGATCTCCTCGGCGCGCTCGGCGGTCGCGACGTCGATCAGGAAGACGCCGGCCAACTGCTCCTTCGCCTCGGAGTAGGGACCGTCGGTAGTGGCCCGGATACCCTCACGGACGCGGACGACCCGGGTCCGCGCCGGCGGTTCGAGCGGTACGGCGGTGATCAGTTCACCCGACTCGTCCAACCCGGTGAGCAGGTCGTCCAACTGCTTGGCCAGGGCGTCGCGGGCCTTCTTCGGCAGCTTCCTTCCTTCCTCGGTGTGCAGGAAGGACGGATGGCCCCAGGTGATCGGGTTGCTGTGGATGAGCAGCAGGTACTTCATGACCGTTCCTTTCGGAGTCTGGCTGGATCTTCGCAGCAGAGGTCGGGGCCGTCCGGGACAACTCGACATTTCGCCCTCGGGCAGTCTCGGGTGCCCCGAAATGTCGAGTCCGCCGGCAGCTTTCCGACGTACCGCTCGCCAAACCTCCACGGACCTAAGGTGAGCGCCATGAACGAGACGGACCTCCGGCTGGCGGACGGCCGCACCCTGCACGTGTACGACACAGCGACGGGCGACGACGGCCGGCTGCCGGTGTTCTGGCACCACGGCACCCCGAACCTGGGCGCCCCGCCCGAGCCGCTGTTCGAGGCCGGCGAGTGGCTCGGGATCCGGTGGTTCTCCTTCGACCGACCCGGGTACGGCGGTTCGACCGCCGCGCCGGGGCGGACAGTGGCCGGAGTCGCGGCCGACGTGACCACGGTCGCCGACGAGCTTGGCATCGACCGCTTCGCCGTGCTGGGCTACTCGGGCGGCGGCACGTACGCGCTCGGCACCGCGGCGATCCTCGGGTCGCGGGTCGAGGCCGTCGCCACCTTCGCCGCCATCGCGCCGTACGACGCCGAAGGTCTCGACTGGTACGGCGGCATGATTCGCTCCGGTGTCGCATCACTCCAGGCGGCCGCCGCCGGACGGGAAGCGAAGGTGCGGCACGAGACGTCCGGCGCCGAGTACGACCCGGAGTTCACCCCGCGCGACCTGGCCACGTTCGACGGCCCGTGGGGCTGGCTCGGCTCGGTCGCCGGCGACAAGTCGATGCCCAACGGCCCCGACGGCCTGATCGACGACGACTGTTCTTATGTCATCCCGTGGGACTGCTCTCCGGCCGCGATCACCGCGCCGACACTCCTCCTGCACGGTGAAGACGACGGCATCATCCCCTGCTCCCACGGCCATTGGCTCGCCGAGCACATCCCGTCGGCCGCGCTGCGCACGTACCCGGGCGACAGCCACATCTCGATCCTGAACCACACCGAGCCTGCCCTGGAGTGGATCCGCGAGCAGACCGGCTGACCGATGCCTGAGGCAACTGTTGATTCAGCAGCAAAGAGCCTGGGTACTGGAGTGACGTGCTGCTGGCGGGTCGGTACCGATTGACCGAAATTCTCGGCCATGGCGGGATGGGCGAGGTGTTTCGGGGGTGCGACGAGTTGCTGGGACGGCCGGTGGCGGTGAAGTTGTTGCTGCCGGGACTTGGGGATCCGTTCGCGGCGGCCCGGTTCCGGCGGGAGGCGCGCACGGCCGCGATCGTGAAGGACCCGCACGTGGTGGCGGCCTACGACTTCGGGGAGCAGGACGGCTGCTACTACCTGGTGATGGAGCTGGTCGAGGGCCGCAGCGTGGCCCACGAACTGGCGATGCACGGCCCGTTCGAACCCGAGCGGGCCGTTGACGTCGTTCAGCAGGCGGCGACCGGACTGGCGGCGGCACACCGGCGCGACGTCGTCCATCGCGACATCAAGCCGGCCAACCTGCTGATCGACGCCGACGGCACGGTGAAGGTCGCCGACTTCGGCATCGCCCGGTTCGTCACCGACCCGGCGACCACGACCCCCGGACAGGTACTCGGAACCAGCTTGTACCTCGCCCCGGAACGGGCCCTGGGCAAGCCGGCAACCGCCGCGTCCGACATCTACGCACTCGGCTGCGTCCTCTACCACCTGCTGACCGGGCACCCGCCGTTCACCGGCGACGACCCGACAGCCGTCCTGCGCGACCACGTCGGGACCGCCCCGGTCCCGCCGAGCGTGGAGTGCCCGGAGCTTGCCGGCCCGATCGAGGACTTGCTGCTCCGGATGCTGGCGAAGGATCCGGCCGACCGTCCGACCACCGCGGAGATCGTCGACGGCGCGATGCCGGTGACTGACGGTCAGGTCAGGCGGCGGCCACAACTCGGCCGACTCTGGCGCGCATTGCTCGCCGCGGCCCGCTGATCCGCTGACCCGGTCGATTCCAAGCAAAGGCTTGACATCTGGCGGACGTCGGCGTCATATTCCAAGCATGTCTTTGGAAAAGGATCCGCGCCGGTCGCGGCTGCTGGACGACCCACTGGCGATCCGGGCGATGGCGCACCCGGTCCGGCTGGATCTACAGGCCCTGCTCGGCAAGGAGGGGCCGATGACCGCGGCCGACGCGGCCCGGCGGCTCGGGATCAGCCAGGCCCTGGCGTCTCACCACCTGCGGCAGCTCGCGAAGTACGACTTCGTCGAGCCCGCCCCCGGCAAGGACAACCGCGAACGACCCTGGCGGCTGGTGTCGACGTCCCAGTCGTGGCGGAGCTCGAAGCTCACTGCCGAGGGTGTCGCGGCAGCCGACGTACTCGAGCAACTGCTCGCCGAGCGTGCGCTCGGCGCGCTGGCCGACTGGCAGCAGCGTCGGACCGCCGAGCCGGACATCTGGGTGCACAACTCGGGCATCGGTCACACCGGCATCTATCTCACCGCCGACGAACTCGCCGAGCTGGAGGCGAAGATCAGCGGGCTGCTGCAGGAGTACGTCGACCAGCGCCCGATCGACGTGAAGTCGACCCGGCCTCCCGGCAGCCGCCTGGTCGACATCACCCGGATCGTGACCGTCGCGCCACCGGAAGAGCCCGAGGAGTAGCCGTGAAAGAGCTGTGGGGCGTGCTCGCACGGCAGCGCGACTACCGGTTGGTGCTGTCCGCGGGCCTGGTGTCGCTGACCGGCGACTGGATCCTCAAGACCGGCCTCGCGTTCCAGGTCTACGTACTGACCGGGTCGACGCTCGCCTCCGGCGGTCTGCTGCTGTCGTCGTTCGTGCCGATGGTCGTCCTCGGTTCACTGGCCGGCGTCTTCGTCGACCGCTGGGACCGGCGCCGGACGATGATCGTCACCAACCTGCTGCACGCACTTCTCCTGCTGCCGCTGCTCGCAGTCCGCGACGAGAGCGCGATCTGGATCGTGTACGCCGTCGTCCTGGTGCAGAGCTGTCTGCAGCAGTTCTTCCGTCCGGCCGAGCAGTCACTGATCCCGGTCTTGGTCGAGCCGCGGCAACTGGTGACTGCCAACGCATTGAACAGCCAGACCAGCGACATCGCCCGGCTGGTCGGCGCCGGCATCGGCGGTGTGCTGGCAGGTCTCGGCGGTCTGCCGTTGCTCGCGCTCGTGGACGCCGCGACCTTCCTCTTCGCGATGGGGCTGATCATTCGGGTCCGGCACCGCGTCGTCCGCGTGCTCGCGCCGCCGGCTGGTGGTGCGATCCGGCGGCTGAAAGCGGAGTGGACCGAGGGCATCCGGCTCTGCGTCACAGGACCCGCGATGCGGCTGCTGTTCGTGTTCTGCGTGGTGACCGGCGTCGGCGAGGGCGTGATGAGCACGCTGTTCGCGCCCTTCGTCAGCTCCGAGCTCGGCGGCGACGGTACGGCGTACGGCCTGATCGTCTCGTCTCAGGCGATCGGCGGGATCGTGGGCGGTCTGGTCGCGGCCGCCGTGGGCTCGCGGTTGCCAGCGGCAACGATGTGGGGAACCGGGGCGTTCCTGTTCGGCCTGATCGACCTGGCCTTGTTCTGCTACCCGCTGTTCTGGGACAGCCTGCTGCCCGCCTTCGCCTGCATGATCGTCGTCGGGTTGCCCGGCGCGTTCACCATCGCCGGGATGATGACCGTGCTCCAGCGCCGTACCGAGGATGCGTCCCGCGGCCGGATCTTCGGCGCGATCGCCGCCGCCGAGGGCGTCGCGGTGCTGATCGGCATCGCGTCCGCGGGCGTCCTCGGCGAACTGGTCGGCATCATCCCGGTCCTGGTCTTCCAGGGTCTCGGGTACGTCGTCGGCGGCTCGGTCATCCTCGCCCGCCGCCGGATGCTCTCGGCTACGCCTCTTCCGGAACCGGCTCTTCGTCCGTCGGCTTGACCCGGTGGATGCGGACGCGGGCGACCCGGCGGCCGTCCATGGTGGTGACGGTGAGCAGGTGGCCGTCGATCGGGGTCTCGTCGCCGACGGTGGGGACGCGGCCGAGCCGGGCGGCGAGGAAGCCGCCGACTGTCTCGTACGGGCCGTCGGGCAGCTCGACACCGGTCTCGTCGGCGAAGTCGTCGAGGTTGAGCAGACCGTCGACCTCGATGTCGCCGCTGCGCAACCGGGTGGTCTCGACCGACTGCTCGTCGTACTCGTCCTTGATGTCGCCGATCAGCTCCTCGACCAGGTCCTCCAGCGTGACGATGCCCGCGGTTCCGCCGTACTCGTCGAGCACGATGGCCAGGTGGGTCGACCGGCGGCGCATCTCGGTCAGCGTCGGCAGCAGCTTCGCGGTGTCCGGGAGCTGCAGCACCTCGCGGGCCAGGTCGCCGACCCGGACCGAGCGGGACGCGACCGCCGGGTCGAACAGGTCCCGGACGTGCACGAACCCGACGATGTCGTCGGCCGAGCCGTTCATCACCGGGTAGCGCGAGTGCGGCCGCTCGGCGGCGAACTTGACCGCCTTGTACGCCGGCATCTCGGCGTCGATGAAGTCCACCTCGGTCCGCGGCAGCATCAGCTCACGCAACTGGCGGCTGCCGGCCTCGAAGACGTCGTCGACGATCCGGCGCTCCTCCTCGCCGAGCGACTCGTGCGCCGAGACCAGGTCGCGCAGCTCCTCGTCGGTCATCACCTCACGGTTCGCGTTCGGGTCACCACCGAGCGCGCGGACGACCAGGTCGGTCGACTTCGACAGCAGCCAGATCACCGGGCGGGCGATCGAGGCGATCCGGTCCACCAGCGGGGCCAGGCCGAGTGCGAAGGTCTCGGCCCGCTGCAGCGCCAGCCGCTTGGCCGCGAGCTCGCCGAGCACGATCGAGACGTAGGAGATCAGGATGGTGATCAGCACCAGCGCGGTGGTGTTGGCCACCGACTCGGGCAGGCCGAGGTCCTGCAGGTGCGGGGACAGTCCGTCGGCGAGGGTCGCGCCACCGAAGGCGGCGGACAGGAAGCCCATCAGGGTCACGCCGATCTGGACGGCGGACAGGAACCGGTTCGGGTTGGCGGCCACCCGGGCCACCGTCTCGCCGCGCCGGCCGCGGTGGGAGATCGACTTCAGCTGGCTGTCGCGCAGCGAGACCAGCGCCATCTCGGCTGCGGCGAAGACCCCACCGATCAGCACGAAGACCAGAATCAGGACGATATTGAGCAGGGTGGCGTTCATGGGTGGGGGTTCCTAGCGCCCTCTCGCCGTATGTCGAGAGGGCGTGCGTTGGGCGTAGTCGTCCATTCAGCAAGCCTAGCGGTGTGCCGCATCACCGTGCATGTTCGAGTTTGTTGGTTTACGATGATTCCTGGCCGTCGGTGTCCGACGGCCGGGAGGGTCACACGATGAACACACCGCGCGGCGCACGCCGTACGGACACCAAGCTGTCCGACGGCCGCGAGCTGATCTACTACGACCCGGCCGACGCGCCGGCCCGGGTGCCGCTCGAGGACACCCGCGGGCTGCCGGCGCCGCAGCCGCAGATCGACCTGCGCACCGACCCGCTCACCGGCGACGTCATCTCGTACGCGACCCACCGCAACACCCGCACCTACCTGCCCCCGGCCGACCAGTGCCCGCTGTGCGCCAGCAAGCCGGGCAACCCGACCGAGATCCCGGACCACGACTACAACGTCGCGGTGTTCGAGAACCGGTTCCCCTCCTTCGCCGGTCCCGGGCGGACCGAGGTGGTCTGCTTCACCAGCGACCACAACCAGTCGTTCACCGACCTGTCCCAGGGCCAGGCCCGGCTGGTCGTCGACACCTGGGCCGACCGGACCGCCGACCTGAGCGCCCGCGACGACGTCGAGTACGTCTTCCCGTTCGAGAACCGCGGCCGCGAGATCGGTGTCACGCTGAGCCACCCGCACGGCCAGATCTACGGCTACCCGTTCCTGCCGCCGCGGATCCGGACCCTGCTGGCCCGCGCCCGCGAGCACCAGGCGGTTGCCGGCAGCAACCTGTTCGCCGACATCCTGGCCGCGGAGAAGAAGGACGGCGCCCGGATCGTCGCGGAGAATACCAACTGGACCGCGTTCGTGCCGGAGGCGGCCCGCTGGCCGGTCGAGGTGCACCTGTACCCGCACCGCCAGGTCGCCGACATCAGCGAGCTCTCGGTCGGCGAGCGGGACGACTTCGCCGAGCTCTACCTGGACGTCCTCGGCCGCCTCGACGGCCTGTACGGCGACCCGCTGCCCTACATCGCCGCCTGGCACCAGGCGCCGGTCCGGATCGACCGCGAGCTCGGCTACCTGCATCTCGAGGTGTTGTCGATCCGCCGGGCCGCGGACAAGATCAAGTACCTGGCCGGCTCGGAGTCCGGGATGGGCGCGTTCATCAGTGACACCCGGCCCGAGGACGTGGCCGAGACCTTGCGGAAGGTGGGTTCGTGAGCTCCTTCGAAGACGTCTTCGGGGTTGCGCCGGAGGGCAGTTGGCGGGCGCCGGGCCGGGTCAACCTGATCGGCGAGCACACCGACTACAACGACGGCCTGGTACTGCCGATCGCGCTGCCGAACCGGATCCTGGTCACCGCGTCGAAGCGCGACGACGGCCGGATCGCGGTCGCGTCGAGCGGCCACCCGGGCGTGATCGAGTTCGCGATCGACGAACTGACTCCGGGCTCGGTCGGCGACTGGGCGGCGTACCCGGCCGGCGCGGCCTGGATCCTGCGTGAGTCCGGCTACGCGATCGGCGGCGCCAACCTGCTGGTCGACTCCGACCTCCCGTCCGGCGCCGGCTTGTCGTCGTCGGCTGCCCTGCTCTGCGCGACCTCGGTCGCCCTGCTCGGGCTGCGTGACCTCGAGGTCGACCCGGCCGAGGTCGCCCGGCTCGCACAGAAGGCCGAGAACCGGTACGTCGGTGCGCCGGTCGGCCTGATGGACCAGATGGCCTCGATGTGCTGCACCGAAGGCCACGCCCTGTACTTCGACATCCGCGCGATGACCACCGACCAGATCCCGTTCGACCCGGCCGCCCACGGGCTCGCGCTGCTGGTCGTCGACGTGAAGGCCCCGCACCGGCACGTCGACGGTGAGTACGCCGCCCGCCGGAAGAGCTGCGAGGAAGCGGCGGCCCTGCTCGGCGTCCCCGCGCTCCGCTCGATCGAGTACGACGCTCTCGACGACGCACTGGGCCGGCTCGAGGACGACGTCGTACGGCGCCGGGTGCGGCACGTGGTCACCGAGATCCGCCGGGTCGAGGAAGCCGTCGAGCTGATGCGGGCCGGCCGGTTGCGAGAGGTCGGGCCGCTGTTCACCGCGTCGCACGTGTCGCTGCGGGACGACTTCGAGATCACCGTGCCGGAGCTGGACGTCGCGGTCGACACCGCGCTCGAGGCCGGCGCGGTCGGCGCCCGGATGACGGGTGGCGGTTTCGGCGGCTGCATCATCGCGCTCACCGAGGCGGATGCGGCGGACGCCGTACTGTCCGCGATCGAGAAGGCGTTCGCAGAGCACGGTTTCACCGCGCCCAGCGCACTGGCCGCGGATCCGTCAGCCGGGGCGTCCCGGGTCGACTGACAGTTCCCGTTTGATCAGTGGGGCGAAGGCCAGGGTGGCGATCACCTGGACCAGTCCCATCACCAGGTACGGCGTGCGCAGGTCGGTGCGGTGCGCGAGCAAACCCGCACCGACCGCGCCCAGCGGGGCCGCGCAGAACGCGACCATCCGGTAGACCGCGGTCACCCGGCCGAGCAGTGCGGCCGGCACGATCCGCTGCCGCAGCGTGATCGAGATGACGTTCCACCAGGTGCTGCCGAAGCCCATCAGCACGGCGCCGCAGATGATCAGCGCCAGTTCGGTGAAGATCCCGAACATGACGACCGCCAGGCCGAGCACGAGCATCGAGACGATCAGGTTCTTGAACGTCGAGAGGCGGCGCGCCAGTCGGGGCGCGAGCGCTGCACCGACGACGCCACCGACTGCATAGGTGGCGACCAGCCAGCCGAACCACGCCTCCGGCAGGTGTAACGCTTCCAGCACGTAGAGAACGAGAATCGCGATGATGCCGGCCCCGACCGCGTTCGCGACCAAAAGCAGCAAGCAGAGCGACCGCAGCAGTTTGTGCCGCCACAGATAGAGCAGTCCCTCCTTGAGCTCCCGGCCGAGATGCCGGTCCGGCGACACCGCGCGGGCTGGTGCGGCACGCCGTACCAGGAAGACCAGTACGGCGGCCGCAGCGAAGGAGATCGCGTCGATCAGGATCGGCAGCCCGTGGTGCATCACGAACAGCACAGCGCCGACCGGTGGGCCGATCAGGTTTGCCAGGAGGACCAGGGCCGCCTGGTTGTAGCCGTTCGCCCGCTCCAGCGCGGTCCCCACGACCATGTCCGGGATCACCACCGAGGACGCGTTGTCGAAGAACGGCGCGAGCATGCCGAGCAGGAAGCCGGTGATGAGCAGCAGCGGGATGCTTTCCTGCCCGGCCAGGACCGCGGCCGCGAACGCGCCGGCGATGACGGCCCGGATCGCGTCCACGATCCACATCGTGCTGGTACGGCGCCAGCGGTCGACCATCACGCCGGACACCAGGCCGAGCAGCAGCCAGCCGACGCCGGTGACCGCCTCGGTGAGCGAGACGATCCGCGGGTCCCGGCTCATCGAGGCCGCGAGCAGCGGTAGCGCCCCGAAGGTGATGCCGTCGCCGAGGAACGAGATCGCGCCGGCGGTCCAGAGCACCCAGTACGGCCTACCGAGCGGCTCCTGCCGCCGCCGAACAACCCCCCTCAATCACTTCCTCCTCCACCCGAGCGGACCTCCAGCCGCCCATGGCGGAAGTTCATGAGGCAATGACCAGCTCACACCCGGTGTCGCGCATGGCCTTGCGGGCCTGGGTGGAGAGGCCGGCGTCGGTGACGATGACGTCGAGGTCCGCCCAGGTGGCGAAGGTGCTCAGGCCGACCGTGCCCCACTTGGTGTGGTCGGCGACGACCACGACCTCGCGGCTCGCGGCGATGAAGGACCGGTTGGTCTCGGCCTCCATCAGGTTCGGCGTGGACAGCCCGTGTTCGGCGTCGACGCCGTGCGCACCGAGGAACAGCAGGTCGAGGTGCAGCGACCCCAGCGCGGCGGTGGCGATCGGGCCGACCAGCGCGTCCGAGGGCGTCCGGATACCGCCGATCAGGACGACCGTGCGGTCGGACCGGCTGTTGCCGTGGAACACGTCGGCGATGCGGGCCGAGTTCGTCACGACGGTCAGGTTCTCCACCCGGAGCAGCTGCCGGGCCAGTGCGTAGGTCGTCGTACCGGCGCCGATGCCGATCGCGCTGTCAGGCTGGACCCGGCTGGCCGCCTCGGCGGCGATCGCCTGCTTGGCCGCGGACTCCTGGGTCAGCTTGGCGTCGAACCCGGGCTCGTGCGCGCTGCGCAGCCCGACCGACGTGGCCCCGCCGTGCACCTTGTGCAGCAGGCCGCTGGAGTCGAGGGCGTCCAGGTCGCGCCGGATCGTCATGTCCGACACCCCGAACCGCTCGACCAGCTCGGCGACCGTGACCGCGCCCCGACTGTTGACCTCGGCAACAATCGTGGCCTGCCGCTGAGCGGCGAGCTGCCCTCCCCGGCCCCGCGGTGCCTCTGCTCCGGCTGCTGCGTTCACGAGGCACAGCCTAGTGCGGAAATCGGTGTCTGTCAGGGAAATCGCGTTGCCGCGGCGGGCCCGGCTTGGCACGCTGAAGCATGCGATTCCCCGAAGACGTGCCGGTGCTGTCCGACGACGTGGTGACCCTGCGTGCGCACACCCCGGCGGACATCGACCCGGTGTTCGAGATGTGCCAGGACCCCGAGATGCAGCGCTGGACGACGATTCCGGTGCCGTACCTGCGTGAGCACGCGGAGAACTTCCTGACCGAGCAGATCCCGAACGGGTGGCGCGACGGCGGGATGTGGGCCTGGGCGATCGAGTACGACGGCCGCTACGCCGGGACCGTCGACCTGCGCGACGGTGACGGCGGCGTCGGCGAGGTCGGGTTCGCGGTGGCGCCGTCGGCTCGGGGCGCCGGGGTGATGACGCGGGCGCTGCGGCTGGTGGTCCGGCACGCGTTCGACGTCCTGGAGTGGGACCGGGTGATCTGGCGCGCGTTCGTCGGCAACTGGGCGTCCCGCCGGGTCGCGTGGAAGGCGGGATTCCGTGGCCTGGTCGTCGTGCCAGGTGGTGGAAAAGCGCGGGGCGTGCGGTACGACGAGTGGGTCGCCACCGTCGGTCGCGACGACGCACTGGAGCCGGTGGGCAACTGGTGGAAGGCGCCGGTCGTCGAAGGCAACGGATTCCGGCTGCGCCCGTTCGAGCCGTCGGATGCCAAGCGGATCGTCGAGGCGTGCAGCGACGAGCGGACGCAGTACTGGTTGCCCGGGCTGCCGTCGCCGTACCAGCTGCCGGATGCGGAAGGCTTCCTCGGGAGCCGGCACGAGAACCTGGCCACCGGCGAAGGAGTGTCCTGGGCGATCGCGGACGCCGGCACCGACGAGCTGATCGGCTGCGTGAGCCTGTTCGACATGACCAACCGGATCGACAAGACGATGGCCGAGATCGGTTACTGGCTGCATCCGGAGGCGCGGGGTCGCGGGGTGATGTCGGCGGCGGTCCGCCTGGTGATCGAGCAGGCGTTCAAGCCGGTCGAGGACGGCGGTTTCGGACGGCGCCGGCTGGTGCTGTTCGCTGCCGACGGCAACACCGCGTCCGCCCACGTTGCCGAGATCAACGGCTTCACCCACGTCGTGCTCGAGCGGTCGGCGAGCCCGCGGCGGGACGGCAGCTTCGCCGACCTGCACGGCTTCGACCTGCTCGCGGCCGAGCGGACCTGAGATCCGCGGGCGCCGAAGGGTTGCCCAGCGGTGGCTCCGGGCGGTATTGGTGACCGCCCGGAATCGGTGATGTACGGCCAGTTGGTGTCATCCGACACCACTTCCCCTCGCCGTCTCGGCATCCGGCTGCTTGAATCGACTGGTGAGAGATCGTGAGGAGCTCGTCCGCCGCTGGCAGGCCGGGTGGTCGGTTTCGAGGGGCTGGACCACCGTGGAGGACGACAACGACGGCATTCTGACCGTCCGTGCGGGTGAGGAGAATCGCGCGACGGAGTACGTCGTACTGGACGCCGATGACAAGCCGGAACGCGTCGAACGCGCCGCCGAGCTGGCGCTGGCCGCCGGCGGTGGCCGGGGCGCGGGCTGGATCACGCTGGCCACCGACGACAAGGAAGCCCGGATCGAGCAGCTCGAGGATCTCGGTCTGGAGGTGCAGCAGGACCAGGACTGGCTGATGACCATCCAGCTGTCCGAGCAGCCGGCGCTGAAGCTGCACGAGCGCTACGCCCTGCACACCGAGCTCGAGTCCGACCTGATCATCACCCGGGCCACGCTGCACGGCGGCGTGGTGTCCAGCGGGCGGATGGCCGTGGTCGGCGAGGACGCGGTCGCGGACCGGATCGAGACCGATCCGGCGCACCGGCGGCGCGGGCTGGGCAGCGCGGTGATGGCCTCGCTGGTCGAGACGGCGGCCGCCCAGGGCGCCAAGCGCGGCATCCTGATCGCCTCGATCGACGGCCTGCGGCTGTATCGCAGCCTGGGCTGGAAGGTCGTCGCGGACATCGTGATCGCCCGCTCCCGGTGACCGCGCACACGTTTCAAACGACTGACATTGTCAAAGGTTCGTGAAGTGCGGCCTGCCCGGGGAGTCAGCCCGACCCGACCTGGGCAAGGCTGCAGACCATGACGAACCACCGCCGCCCCCAGCAACGCCATGGAGTGATCGGGCCGGTACTGGCCTCACTCTCGGCGCTGGTGCTGATCGCCGGCATCGGGTGGTTCGTGCTGGACCGGACCGCGAATGTCCTGACCAGCCAGGACCGGCCGCTGACCTCGACGACCGACGAGCTCTCCGAGACCCCGTCGGTCACGCCGTCTCGCCGTACGACTCCATCTCTCACACCGACTCGTACGCCGACCCGCGCGAAAGCCAGCAGTCCGAAGCCGACCCCGCGCCGTACGACGACGGCCCCGAGCCGGGCGGGCACCCGGACCTCGAAGCCGTCGCCGACCCGGACCAGCACCAGCACGCCGACGGCCACCAAGACCACGACCAGCGCGCCGTCCGGCGGATCGGGTACGGCGGAAGCGCAGGTGCTGAGCCTCACCAACAACGAGCGGTCGAAGGCCGGCTGCGGTCCGCTGAAGATGAACAGCGCGCTGACGGAGGCCGCCGAGGCGCACGCCGCCGACATGGTCGACCAGCACTACTTCTCGCACGACAGTCTGGACGGCCGCAGCCCGTTCGACCGGATGAAGGCGGCCGGATACAGCGGCGGCGCGATGGCCGAGAACATCGCGGTCGGCTACAAGAGCCCGGCGGCCGTGGTCGAGGGCTGGATGAACAGCGCCGGGCACCGCAAGAACATCCTCAACTGCACCTACACCGTGATCGGCATCGGCTACGACAGCGGCCAGGTGAAGCCCGAATGGGGCAGCGGAAGCTGGGTGCAGGACTTCGGCGGTTAACGCTTGCCGAGTAAACCTTCGATAATCGTTAAGAGGCGTCGCGAACCTGTAACAGTGACCTCTACGGTCGGTTAAGGTCGCTGTTCGGTGAACCAGGGGGGACCTGGCAACAACTGAACGCGGGGAACGACGAGCACTCGGTACGACGAAAACGAAGAGGATTCGCCCACCCATGACGGATTCGCCTACCCCCCGGCGACACCGCGGCAGCAGAAGAGCTCCCCGGCGGAGCCGCGGCCTGATCGGCCCTACCGTCAGCGCGTTGTCAGTTCTCCTCGCCACCGGCCCGGTCGTCTACATGATGTCCAGCGACAACTCCACCGTCGACGGCGCGACCAAGGTCTTGAACGTCTCGGAGAACACCCGGGACGACGCCGGTCGCTCAGTTGTCGACGGCACCAACTCTTCCGGTGCGCCGGCCGGCATGACGCTTCCGAACGGCACGACTGTCTCCGGCACCCCGGCCCTCGGTTCGGCGGCCTCGACGTCGACCTCGGACACACCGGCCTCGACCGGTACCACCGGTACTCCGTCCGTGACGCCGACGAGCACCGTCACCACCGCGCCGACCGCCAGCGTGACGACCGTGACGGTGAGCCCGACGGGATCGCGCACCACGCAGACCAGCACCAAGCCGAAGCCGCGGCCGTCGAGCAGCACATCGACGAAGACGCGGAGCCGCGAGCCCCGGCCGAGCGAGCCTCCGGCCGGCGGTGGCGGCACCAACTCGCAGGAGCGCGAGGTCCTCAACTACACCAACGCGATCCGCGAGCAGCAGGGCTGCGGCCCGCTCCGCCTGGACAACGCACTGGTCGAGGCGGCTGGAAGGCACGCCTCCGACATGGTCCGCCGGCACTACATGGACCACACCAACCCCGACGGCAAGGACCCGGGCGACCGGATGACGGCCGCCGGGTACCGCGGTTCCGGCTGGGGCGAGAACATCGCCGCCGGCTACGACTCCGCACAGAAGGTCGTCGCCGCCTGGATGAAGAGCGAAGGACATCGCAAGAACATCCTGAACTGCCGCTTCACGTCGATCGGCATCGGCTACGACCCGGGCCAGGTCCGGTCCGACTGGGGTCCGGGCAGTTGGGTCCAAGACTTCGGACGCAGCTGAGGGCGGCGGGCTGTCATTGTGCTGAAAACACTGAGTGTGGCGAAGACGTTGTCTCAGCGCCACAACGTCCGGCCGCTTCACGGCCGGTCACTGCGGGTAGATCCGTCCTTGTCATGTCGCCGGACCGTCCTGGGGGCTCCGGTGAGACGAGTGATGAGGCATGTCTTGGGGGCGAGACAGTGAAGGGAACAACGAAATAATGTCCGAGTCCGGCAACGGCCGGTACAAGCCGCGCAGGAAGGCGACCCGGGCCGCATCCCGCGGATCCCGGTCCAGCGCGGCAAACCGGCCTACTCCGGCGGAGACCACTCCGCCGCCACCACCGGAACCGCCGCGGTACGCTCCGCGGACGAGTGACGAGTCGCCGTTCTGGGCGACCGCGCAGTCCGCCGGCGCGGCCAACGAGTCTCCCTTCTGGGCGAACACCCAGTCCGCCCCGGGCGCCGGCACCCAGCCGATCGCCCGCCCGACCTCGCCCTCCAGCGTCACCCCCGGCCAGGGCTCCTACTCCCGTACGGCGGGCCTCGGCGAGACCGCGTCGTCCCGCTCGTACTCGCGGTCGAGCGACTCCGGCCTGGGCGAAACCGCCTCCTCCCGGTCCTACTCCCGCGCCGGCGAATCCGCCTCCTCCCGCTCCTACACACGTGCGAGCGACTCCGACCGGTCCTATTCCCAGGCAGCAGCAGCCGGTACGACGTCCGACGCCGCCTCCTCCCGTTCGTACTCGCGCGCGGCGGCGGCCGGCGGTTCACCCTCGTGGGTGACGCAGTCCCCCGCGGGCTCCGCGACGGCGACCGAGACCGCGGCGCGCGCCGGCCGGCGTTTCGCCTCGACGACTGAGGCCGCCGAGGCCGAGTCGGCGCCCACCGCCACCGCAGGCTCGCGGGTCGCCGGCACAGCCATCACCACCGCGGCCACGACCGCACCGACGACGACCGCAGCGGCTGCCTCCTCAGGTGGCGGCGGACGCGTCGGCTCGCGCACCGCCGCCCGCGCCGCCGGCGGCGGACGTGGCTCGAGGGCGAAGCGACCCGTGATCGCGGTCGCGTCCGTGATTCTGGTGATCACCCCGATCTCCTGGATCCTGCTGCACCAGCCGCAGAACGACGAGGCCGACGCCTCGATCCCGATCGTCACCCGCACCGACGACACCTACGTCACCCCGACCACCAAGCCGGTCTCCAACCCTCCGACGCCGAAGCCGAGCACACCCCCGGCGACCCCCAGCGCCACCCCCACGCCGTCGGCCACCCCGACGCGTACCCCGACGACCTCGCCCACTGACCGGCCGACGTCGTCACCCACCGAGCGCCGGATGACCACGGCCCCCACCAGCCGCCCGACCCCAACCGGTGACCGCACCACCACGTCGACCCAGCCGAAGCCAACGGAGACCACGACTGCTCCGCCTCCGCCGGTTGACGACGGCGACATGTCGGCCGACGAGCTGCAACTGTTCCAAATGATCGACAATGCCCGGCAGGACAACGGTTGTGCGCCGCTCAAGCGCGACAGCGACCTCAGCGACGGCGCTGGCGCCGACGCCACCCAGCGCGCCGCGTCCGGGAACACCAACTCGTTCAGTTCGTCGTCATCCACCGCCGGTGGCGAGAAGTGGACCGCTCAGGATGCCTTCGACCAGATGATGGCCCAGAGCCGGAACACCATCCTCAACTGCGGTCTGACGACGCTGGGTGTCGGGACGGACAAGGCCAAGTACAAGGATTGCCTGCTGTTCATCTGCTCCAACAAGACCCGGGTCGCCTGGGTCGCGGACTTCACGTAGGGCGGAGCGCACTTTCGTAGGGTGTTGGTGGGACCATGGGAGGGAACGACCCTTGGTCCACCAACCCTGCGGGAGGCCGGATGTACGGGGAACACGACGACCTGGACCCGCCCCGGCCCGCCCACTTCGGGATTCCGCCGGACGCGCTCGCCGACGAGCGCCCCGATCCGCGCCCGGACGAGGCGAAGCGGATGGGCCTGAGCCGGCACACCGAGGAAGGCGCGGTCCTGTACTTCGCGTCCTCGCTCGACCGGGGCAAACCCGGTCACCGGATGATCGCGTGGATCCTGCTGGTCACGTTCGCGGCGCCGGCGCTCTACACTCTCCTGCTCCTCCTGTGAGTCAGCCGAACTCCTGACGGTGCCGCTGCGGCGTCGTACCGAGCAGGGCGTGAAAGTGGTGGCGCAGGGCGGCGCTACTGCCGAAGCCGCTCTCGGTGGCGATCCGCTCGACCGGATGGTCCGTGGTCTCGAGCAACAACCGGGCCCGATCGAGGCGCTGACGCAGCAACCACGCCTGCCCGGAGCTGCCAGTGCGGGCGCGGAACTGCCGGGTGAAGGTACGGCGGGACAGTGCGACCGCAGCCGCCCATTCGTCGAGGGTGACGGGCTGGTCGAGTCGGGTCCGCGCCCACAGCATCGCCCTCTCGATCACGTCGTCGCTGGGATCGGGCGGCACCGGGACCGGGATGTACTGCGCCTGGGAGCCACTGCGATGTGGTGCGACCACGATGCTCCGGGCCAGCCGCTCGGCCAGCTCCACACCGTGATGCGTGCGGACGAGGTGCAGGCAGCAGTCGAGTGAGGCGGCGGTCCCGGCCGACGTGACGAGGTCACCGAGATCGGACCAGAGGACGTCCGCGCGGACGGTGATGTCCGGGTGCTTGGCCTGCAACTCGTCGGCCCACTTCCAGTGCGTGACCACCTCCCGGCCGTCGGCGATCCCACTCGCCGCGACCAGGAACGCCCCGATGCACAGGCCGACGACGGTCGCGCCGCGGGTGTGCGCGCGCTGGATGGTGTCGATCAGCACGGCGGACGGTTCGCGGTCCGGATGCCAGCTCGGCAGGATCACCAGGTCGGCGGTGTCCATCACCTCGAGGTCGTGGTCGACGCTGATCCCGAAGCCGGCGTTGGTCCGGAGCGGACCGGGTTCCTCGGCGCAGACGCGGACGTCGTACTCGCCGGGTTCGCCGAGGCGGTCGCCGAGGACCAGGCACGGCACGGACAGGTGGAACGGGCTGATCCCGTCGTAAGCGAGGACGGCGACAGTGCGCATGGAACCAGTATGGCCCGATCTTCAGGAACTGTGGCTCTCGGGCCAATGGTGGACGAGGTCGGCGGCCGCGACGATCGAGGCATGAAGATCACGCACATCGGCGGCCCGACCGCGCTGTTCAGCCTCGGTGGACTCACCTTTCTGACCGATCCCGCCTTCGACGAGCCACAGGACTACGTGCTGCCGACCGGGCGGGTGATGACCAAACTGATCGGCCCCGCGGTGCCGGTGGCGGAGCTCGGCCCGGTCGACGTCGTACTGCTGTCACACGACGAGCACAAGGACAACCTGGATGACGCGGGACGTGCCCTGCTCCCGTCGGTGCCGACTGTCTTGTCGACACCGGGTGCTGCGACGCGGATCCCCGGCGTACGCGGTCTGGAGAGCTGGGAGTCGGTGGAGTTGGCTCGGCCCGATGGCGGTGTGATCACCGTGACCGGCGTACCGGCGCTGCATGGGCCGGAAGGTGCCGAAGCCGTGCTCGGTGTCGTCACCGGCTTCGTCCTCACTGGAGACGACCTCCCCACCGTCTACGTCTCCGGCGACAACGCCTCCGTGGACCTCGTCAAGCAGATCGCCGACCGCTTCACCGTCGACGTCGCCATCCTCTTCGCCGGCGCCGCCCGCACCCCGCTGATGGACGGCGCCCCCCTGACCCTCACCTCAGAAGCCGCCGCCGAAGCCGCCCACCTCCTAGGCGCCGCCACCATCGTCCCCGTCCACACCGAAGGCTGGACCCACTTCTCGGAGGGCCCCGACCACCTCTCCACCACCTTCGCCGCCGCCGGTTTGGCCAGCCGCCTGAACCTCCTCACCCACGGTGTGGCAACCACCGTCGGCTGAACGCTAGGACATCGGGTTGGTGATTGCGGCCGGCAACGACGCAGACTCCCCGTGCTGGTGGAGTCTGCGGGCTACCGAGTGGTCGGCGCCGGATCCGGCCCGTCCGGGAGCCATTCGTGTACCAAGATCTCATCGCCTACGTGAAGGGTGCCCTCGGCAAGGACCGCGGCCTTCATGCCGAAGCTGACCCCGCCGCCGTAGTCCGGCTGCCGGCGGTACGTCGCCAGCGTCCGGGTCGGCTCCGGACCTCGCTTCTCGCCGGTCGCCTGATCGACGGTCGGGACCGCGCACCGGATCGCGCGGGCCGCGTACCCGATCTCCACCGAGCCGGCCGTCATCCGCAGCACCCGGTCCTCGGTGTGCGGCTCCGGCCAGCCGGAGACGACGATGTTCGGCCGGAAGCGGTTGACCGGGATCGCGTCGCCGCCGCGCTCGACGATCCGCTCGTTCAGGCCGTCCAGCGACGACAGCGAGGCGATCAGCAAGGCGTGCGCGTCACCGAACCCGGTCTGGCCGGGGTTCACGCCCCAACCGGGCCGCTCGTGCTCGGGTGTCACCCGGACCAGCGCAGCCGGTCGGCCGAGGCGCGCGGTGAACCACTCGTCCGCGGCCGGGTCCTGCACGACGCCCAGGCCGAACCACTTCCCGAACAGGCTGACGTCGCGCCGCTTCCCGTCGTACTGGACCGGGATCTCGAGGTCCGGGGCGCCCGCGGCCGAGAACCGCAGCGCGGCGCCGTCGTCGAGCACCTCGACCCGCAACGCGGCCATCGCCGGCAGGCTGCGCTGACTCAGGAACGTCCCGTCCGGCTCGACCAGCATGAAGTTCCGGTCGTGCCGGAGCCCGGCCGGACCGACCTCGGACCGGTCCACGGACACCCCGGCCAGCCCCTTCACCGGGTAGTAGGCGAGACCGGCAACCTTCGCAACAGACATTGCCCAATCGTAGCTTGACTCCTGACACTTGCCTTGTTTGTTCATGTTGGATTATGTTTGATCACGAGGAGGTCGAGATGCATGATGTGCCGGCGTTCGCCGCAGCCTTGCAACGGGTACGGCGACAGGCCGGCCTGACCTACCGTGAGTTGGCCGACCGCGCGCACTACTCGCACGCACACCTGGTTCGAGCGACCAGCGGGAAGCAACTGCCGACCTGGGACGTGACTGCGGCGTTCCTGACCGGGTGCGGTGTACCGGCTGAGCTCCTCCCGGTCTGGCGGCGGCACTGGGAGGCGGCCGTCCGCGACGCGCAGGACGTCGTCGAGCTGCTCCGGACCGCCGAGACCCTGCAGGACCTGGGGACCGCGCTGGCGGCGCTCGCGCGGCCGCGGTCCTCGCGCAGCCTGGAGCAGCTGACCGGAATCCCCCGGACCACCATCCAGGCATGGTTCCAGGGTGCGCGCATGCCCGGCCGCGACCGCCTCGACCGGCTGGTCCGCGCCGTCGGCGCGACACTCGCGGAGCGTGCCGCGGTCGCCGACGCCCTCGACCGGATCAGCTCCGGACGGCCCCGCGCAGCCGCCTGACGATCAGCTGAAGCGGCTCAGCGGCGGAAGGTACCGGCGGGCGCAGCCGGGGTGATGAAGCCTTCTGCGTCGATGAGTGGAGCCGCCTTGCCGGCCAGCTCACTCAGTGGGAGGACGTCGTACGGCGGTTGCGCCCGCCGGCCAAGCGCAGTCAGATCCGGGACGGGCTGGCGTGACGCGACCAGGATGACGTTCCCGAATCCCTTGCCCCGCAGCACCTTCCGCTCGGCCAGCACCACCCCGTCGCCCACGACCCCGCGGACGGTCGCCGCCGTACGGCGGATGAACGGCAGCCCAGCCGATCCGTCGATCAGATTCGCGACCAGTACGCCGGTCGGCCGCAGGACGCGGGCGCACTCGGCGAAGAACTCGGTGGTGACCAGGTTCGCCGGGACCGCCTCCCGCTCGAACGCGTCCAGGATCAGCAGGTCCATCGAGTCGTCGTACAGCTCGGTGATCCCGGCCCGGCCACTGACCCCGCGGACCTTGATCCCGGAGCGCTTCGGAAGTGGAAGCGCCTCGCGGACGAACTCGGTCAGGTCCTCGTCGGGCTCCAGCACGATCTGCCGCGACCGCGGCCGGGTCACCGCGACGTACCGCGGCAGGCTCAGCCCGGCGCCGCCGACGTGCGCGACGGCGACCGGCTGACGCCGAGGTGCGGCGGCATCGACGACGTCGCCGATCCGCCGCATGTACTCGAAGGCCAGGTTGGTGGGGTCGGCAAGGTCGACCTGCGACTGCAGCGAGCCGTCGACCCGGAGCACGAAGGTGCCGTCGGCCTCGGCCTCGACGGTCGCCGTCCCGGACCCGACCTTGCGTTCCACCCGCCTATCTTGTCACCGGACGCTCAGCGCGCCTCGGCCTCCTCGGCCACCGCGACGTCGGTGTTGTCGGTGAACAGCCCGTCGATCCCGGCCTTGCGGTACGCCGCGATCTCGCCGAACAGGTTGCCCGACTCGGCCGCGACCGCGGAGCTGTCGAAGTTCGCCGGCAGGAAGTTGTTCTCCACCCGGAACGTGTACGGGTGCACGACCAGGCCGGCCTTGTGCGCGTTGGCGACCAGCGCGGTCGGCTGACCCAGGTTGCCGGCGGCGTCCAGCGGGATCACCTGGTCCTTCGCCGGCCCGAGCCCCTTCGCGTACGTCGCGACCTCGCGCAACCCGGTCGCGCTCACGATGTCGGCGTACGTGCGCTTGTCGCCGGCGACCACGAAGTCGTACGGCGCTCCGGACGAGCTGGTCAGCTGGACGAGCGGCACGCGGAGCTGGTTGCGCAGGGCCTTCAGGTTGGACACCTCGAAGGACTGGACGAACACCTTCGCGTCCGGGCGGTTCAGGCCGTTGCGGTTCAGCGTCTTCACCAGCTCCGGCTCGAGCGCCAGGCCCTGCTGCTGGAAGTAGGTGGGGTGCTTGGTCTCGGGGTAGATGCCGATCGGGCGGCCGAGCTCGCGGGACAGCCGGCGGCTCAGGTCGATGACCTCCTGCAGGGTCGGAACCTGGTAGCGCCCGTCGAACACGGTGTTGTGCTGGCGGACCGCCGGGATCCGCTCCTTGGCGCGCAGCGTGCGCAGCTCGGCCAGGGTGAAGTCCTCGGTGAACCAGCCGGTCACCGCGACGCCGTCGAGCTGCTTGGTCTTCTTCCGGCCGACGAACTCCGGGTGCGCCGCGACGTCCGTCGTACCGCCGATCTCCGGCTCGTGCCGCGCGACCAGCACCCGGTCCTTGGTGATCACCAGGTCCGGCTCGATGTAGTCGGCGCCCATCCGCGCCGCCAGCTCGTACGACGCCAGCGTGTGCTCGGGCCGGTAGCCGGAGGCACCCCGGTGCCCGACGATGACGAAGTCGTCGCGGTGCTTGTCAGCGGACTGGGCGGCCGTGACGTCGGCCGGGGCCGACGTCGGCAGGGCCTGCGGGACCAGCACGGCCGCGGCCACGGCGAGCGCCGACGCGGCAGCCGGGACGAATCGGCGGGGCAGCACCGTTCGCTTCATGAAGTTCTCCTCACGGGTCAGGAACTGGAAGACACCCTTGGATACTGCCAAGACCTGCGGATGTCCGCGCGGTGAACGATTCGCCGCGATGTGAGCAAGTCGTGGGTCCCCCAGCGTTGGTCGCACGCACTGGGCTTGCTAGCGTCCGAAGCACACAGTCACAAGAGTTCGAGGAGCGAGTCGTGAGCACTACACCGGTGAAGGTGGCCGTTACCGGGGCCGCTGGTCAGATCGGCTACAGCCTGCTGTTCCGGATCGCGAGCGGTGCGCTGCTCGGCCCGGACACGCCGGTGCAGCTGCGACTGCTGGAGATCACCCCGGCGCTGAAGGCGCTCGAGGGGGTCGTGATGGAGCTCGACGACTCGGCCTTCCCGACCCTGGCCGCGGTGGAGATCGGCGACGACCCGAACGTCATCTTCGACGGCGCCAACGTGGCGCTGCTGGTCGGCGCCCGGCCGCGGACCAAGGGGATGGAGCGCGGTGACCTGCTGGAGGCGAACGGCGCGATCTTCACCGTCCAGGGCAAGGCGCTGAACGAGCACGCCGCGGACGACATCCGGATCACCGTGACCGGCAACCCGGCCAACACCAACGCGCTGATCGCGAAGAGCAACGCGCCGGACATCCCGGCCGAGCGGTTCTCGGCGCTGACCCGGCTGGACCACAACCGCGCGCTGGCCCAGCTGGCGAAGAAGGCCGGTGTGCACGTCACCGACCTGAAGAAGATGACGATCTGGGGCAACCACTCCGCGACCCAGTACCCGGACATCTTCCACGCCGAGGTGGCCGGCAAGAACGCGGCCGAGGTCGTGCACGACCAGGCGTGGCTGGAGAGCGACTTCATCCCGACCGTGCAGAAGCGCGGCGCGGCGATCATCGAGGCCCGCGGCGCGTCCTCGGCGGCGTCGGCTGCGGCGGCAACCATCGACCACACCCGCGACTGGCTGCGCGGCTCGGCCGACGGCGACTGGCTGTCGATGGCGGTCGTCTCCGACGGCTCGTACGACGTACCCGAGGGCCTGATCTCGTCCTTCCCGGTCACCACCAAGGACGGCAACTGGGAGATCGTCCAGGGCCTGGACGTCAACGAGTTCTCCCGCACCCGCATCGACGCCAGCACCACCGAACTCGCCGAAGAACGCGACGCCGTCAAGTCCCTCGGCCTCATCGGCTGACCCACACCACCGAGAACCCCCGGGGGAACTCCCCGGGGGTTCTGCTGTTTCAGCGGAAGGTGTAGGCGGCGATCACCGTTTGGGTGGTGGTGTTGCCGGTGGTGTCCACAACGGTTGCTTTGAGGGAGAGGGAGGGGCCGGCGGGGCGGTCGCCAGCGCGGCGACCGCGGGCACTGCTCTGTGCTTCGATGTCGAACTGAAAGCCACGAGGGCCCTCCCCAGAATTCGGTGTCGGTTGCACTGTTTGCAGCCAACCCTGGCGGGTTTTGCTGCGCATATGACGAAAACCCTCCGACATCGGGACGCGGGTTGTGACGCGGCCGCTGTGCCGGCGATCGTGGAGACCACGTGTGTGCCGTGGCCGAAGCCGTCACCGGCCGGACCGGTGGTGAAGTTCTTGGTCGCGACCACCTGGCCCTTGAAGTCCGGGTGAGTGCTGTCGATCCCGGTGTCGACGACCGCGACCCGGACATCCTTGCCGGTGTAGCCGGCCTTCCACGCCGCGGCCGTGACGACCGCGGTGCCTGCCAGCGCTTTCTTGTTCAACCCCATGGGTTCCTCCCCGAGTCAGCGGCCTGAGATCGGGCCTCTCGCAGGAGTCTGACGCGGGCGAACCGGCCAGTGTTGATTGCGGTTTCTTCTCTGTCCGTCAGGGATTCGTCATCCGATCGAGTAGGCGCCGATCACGGTCTGATCGGTGACGTTGCCCTGGGCATCGACCAGCTGAGCCTTCAGCGACACGGACTTGGCGTCCTTCGGCGTCGCGAAGATCGCCTTGTACGCGCCCTTGCCGGTCGGCGCGACCGCGGCCTTCTGCCAGCTCTTGCCGTCGTCACCGGAGACCTGGATCTCCAGCTTCTTGATGCCCGGCAGAGTGGCGCCCGGCTGGGTTTCGACGACGACCGGCAGCACGGTCACCGGCTTGCGCTCGGCGACGTTGTGGCTGTTCACTTTCGGCTGGAACCGCACCCCGAGCATCGGCAGCAGCGTCTCCTCGGCCGTCTCGCCCGAGGTGAACGTCCACTTCAGGTCCGTCCTGGTGCTGAACGTCGAGTACGACGGCCGCGTCTGCGAGGACTCCAGCGTGTACGTCGCCTTCTCAGCCGGCAACCCGGTCGCCTCGATGTAACCGAAGTACGGCGACTCGGCGACGACCTGCCCGTCCCGGATCAGCTTGCTGAACTCAGTGTCCGTCACCCCGTAGCCCTTGTTGCCATCGGCATCGGACAGCAGGTAGGCCGACAGCAGCAGCCCGTCGCCGGCCCGGACCGCGACCCCCGGCGTGGACGTCAAGGCGACCGCGTTGAAGCGCTCTCGGTACGTCTTGCCCGCCTTGTACTCACGGTCCGGCGAGCTCAGCCGGCTGATCGTGACTGGGAACGGGTCCTCCGGGTCCGTGCTCGGCTCGACCTCCTCGCTAGGCGGGAGGGGCGACCGCGGCGTCGGGCTGGTGGGAGCGGATGAGGGAGTCGGCGACGAAGCCGCTCGACTTGAGGTCCTCGACCAGGGCGTGCAGGTAGCCGACGGTGTCGGGGTGGCGGTCTTTGGTGGTGCCGACGGCTTGCTGGATCTCCATGAAGCGCTCGTCGATCAGCCGCACCTCGGGGTGCTCGGCGACGAACCGGGTGATCGGCTGGCGGATGCCGGCGGCAACCTCCAGGTCCTCGGCCAGGAACACGTCGGCGCCTTGGTCGCCGCGGACGATGGTCGCGTGCTGCACCGTGCGGGTCAGGTACAGGTCGTACGCCGATCCCCGCTTCACGCCGATCCGGACACCGGCCTGATCGACGTCGGCCAGGGCCTGCAGACCGGACTCCCGCCGTACGGCGAAGACCCCTTCGATGATCACGTACGGCGCGGTGAAGGCGACCTGGTCGGCCCGGGCAGGCTCGATCGCGAGGAAGCAGAGGTCGGCCTGGCCGGTGGTGAGCGCCTCGAACGACTTGCGAGCCGCGTCGAAACAGACCAGCTCCAGCGGGACCTCGAGGCGGCGGGCGATCTCGCGCGCGATGTCGACGGTCACCCCGGCCGGCTCCTCCGGTGTCCCTTGGGCCAGCACCGGGTTGCCCAGGTTGATGGACGCCCGCAGCACGCCCGACGGCGCCAGATCCTCACGAACACTCGTCATGCCGGCGACCCTACTCGCCGGGGCGCAGCAGCGCTTCGGCGTACTTGCGGAAGTCCGCGACCAGGCGGCTGCGGTCTCCAGCCCTGGTCGCGAGGACGACGTGACTCGGCTCGACACCCTCCAGCGGAATGAAGGTGATGTCGGGCCGGAGCCGGGGGCCACCGACGACGCCCGGCGCGATCGCGACGGCTTGGCCGGCGGCGATGAGTTCCAGCTTGTCCTCGACGTCCTTGACGAACGGGCCGTCCGGCGCGGGACGGCCGTCGGGCCGGGGATCGATGCGCCAGAAGGCGTTCCACTCGGCGTCGGGCAGCCGGGGCAGCGGTTCGTCCGCGATGTCGTCGACGGTGACGGACTCCTTGCCGGCCAGGCGGTGGTCCAGCGGGACCATCAGCACCCGCGGCTCGTCGTACAGGACGGTGACGTGCAGCCGCTCGCTCGCGAACGGGAGCCGGGCCACGACCGCGTCGACCCGATGCTCGGTCAGAGCCGAGTGCGGTTCGTTCCAGCCGATGTGGACCGCCTGCACGTCGGCCTCGGGGTGCCGGCGGCGGAGCTCGCGGGCGACCGGGGTGACGATCAGGTTGGTCGTGTACCCGATGACGATCCGGCTGGGCGAGGCCGCGGCCTGGGTGGCAGCCGTGGCTTCGGCGGCCGACCGGAGCAGGGCCTGCGCCCGCGGCAGGAACACCTCGCCGGCCTCGGTGAGCCGGCTGCCTTGCGGCGTGCGGTCGAGCAGGCGGGCGCCCAGTTGTTGCTCGAGGCTACGAATCTGGCGGCTCAGCGACGGCTGCGTGATGTGCAGCTCCGCGGCGGCGCGGCCGAAGTGCCGCTGCTCGGCGACGACGGTGAAGTACCGCACCAGCCGCAGGTCGAGATCGGAGGGCATGCCACCCAGCATAGGACGGTGAGCTGCGGTGATGCCTGAAACGTATTACGCCATGCGAAACAAGCTTTGGAATCGCGGCGGATCGCGATCACACGATGGAAGCACCTTCCCCCGGTCTTTGAGGAGTTGCTTTTCATGCGTGTTTTCGTCACCGGCGCCAGTGGTTTCGTCGGCTCGGCGGTCGTCCGCGAACTGATCGGCGCCGGACACCAGGTCGTCGGCCTGGCCAGGTCGGACGCCGGCGCAGCGTCCGTCGCCGAAGCCGGCGCCGAGGTCCACCGAGGCGACCTCACCGACCTCGACGGCCTGCGTACGGCGGCCGCCGCAGCCGACGGCGTGATCCACACGGCCTTCATCCACGACTTCGCCAACTTCGCGGCGTCCGTCGAGGTGGACCGGCACGCGATCGAGGCGATCGGCGAGGCCCTGACCGGCTCCGGCAAACCGTTCGTCGTCACTTCCGGGACCGGCTTGGTCGGCGGCGACGGCATCGCCACCGAGGACAGCGAGCCGGACCCCAAGGTCCCCACCAACGGCCGGCGCGGGAACGAGGACGTTGCCCTGTCGTACGTCGACCACGACGTGCGAGTGTCCGTCCTGCGGCTCCCGCCGACCGTGCACGACGAAGGCGACCACGGTTTCGTCCCCGGTCTCATCGACATCGCCCGCGCGCAGGGCGTTTCGGCGTACCCGGGTGACGGGACGAACCGCTGGGCCGCGGTCCATCGGCTCGACGCCGTACGCCTCTACCGGCTGGCACTCGAGTCGGCCCCGGCTGGGTCGAAGCTGCACGCGGTCGGCGAGGAAGGCATCCCGCTGCACGACATCGCCGAGGTCATCGGCCGCCATCTCGATCTCGCGGTCACCGCCGTCGAGGAGCCCGGTCATTTCGGCTGGTTGGCCGGGTTCGCCACCCTCGACGCACCCGCCTCCAGCGCCCGGACCCAGGCACTGCTCGACTGGCACCCGACCCACCCGGGGCTGATCGCCGATCTCGAGAAGGGGCACTACTTCCAGAACCGGTAGGAAACTTTCCTGACGATCTTTCAGCAGAGTCATTGCGTAAATCGTCGGAGGGGCCCTAGAGTCGGCGCCACTTGATTACCTGAACCGCCCGATGGGGAGTCAGATGAAGCGTCGGAGTGTGGGGTTGCTGGTGGCGGCTGCCACGGTGCTCGCGGGATTGACCGCCGTACCGGCCGAAGCGCACAGCAGCAAGCGAGTAGTGGGGTATTACACCAACTGGAGTGGGTACGACCGGAACTTCCTGGTCAGCGATCTGGTGAAGAACGGGACGGCCGCGCGGCTGACGCACCTGAACTACGCGTTCGGGTTCGTCGACGAGCACGGCACCTGTGTGAGCAGCGATCCGTGGGCCGACTACCAGCGGCCGTTCACCGCGGAGCAGAGCGTCAACGGCAAGGCCGACGAGCCGGGCCAGGCCCTGAACGGCAACCTCAACCAGCTCAAGCAGCTGAAGCAGAAGTTCCCCAAGCTGCGGATCAGCATCTCGCTGGGCGGCTGGACCGGCTCGAAGTACTTCTCCGACGCGGCCCTGACGCCGGCGTCGCGGGCCGCGCACGTGAAGTCCTGCCTGGACCTGTGGCTGAAGGGCAACCTGCCGGGTCTGCCCGCCGGCGCCGCGAAGGGCGTCTTCGACGGCATCGACCTGGACTGGGAGTGGCCGGCCAGCGAGGGCAACCCGGGCAACGTGGTCCGGCCCGAGGACAAGCAGAACTTCACCGCGCTGGTGCACGAGTACCGCAAGCAGCTCGACGGACTGTCGTGGCACAACCGCTACAACCTGACGGCGTTCCTGCCGGCCGACCCGGTGCAGGTCGACCGCGGGTTCGAGGTCACGAAACTGTTCAAGGACCTGACCTTCGGTACGACGCAGGGCTACGACTACCACGGTTCGTGGGACCCGATCACCAACCAGCAGTCCGCGATCGACGGCCCGGCGGGTGATCCGTCGACCGCCGAGTTCAGCTCGCAGGTGACGATCGACGCCTACCTGTCCCGCGGTGCGCCGCGCGGCAAGCTCGTGATGGGCGTGCCGTTCTACTCCCGCGGCTGGACCGGTGTGACGAACCAGAACAACGGCCTGTTCCAACCGGCCACCGGCCCCGCGCCGGCGACGTACGAGGCCGGCTACGAGGACTACCGGCTGCTCAAGGCGAAGCTGTCCGGCTTCACCGTGCACCGCGACGAGCAGGCGGGATTCGCCTGGCTGTTCGACGGTACGACGTTCTGGACCTGGGACGACCCGGTCGAGATGAAGCGCAAGGCGCAGTACATCTCGCAGCGCGACCTGGGTGGGGCGATGATCTGGTCGCTCGACGGGGACACCGAAAATGGCGAGCTGATCAAGGCGTTGCACCGTAATCTTCACTGAGTGGACCTGAACGCACTGGTGGGGGGGGGGGGGGGGGGGGGGGGGGGGGCGCGGCCCCCCCCGGGGGGGCGGGGGGGGGCGGCGGGGGGGGGGGGGGGGGGGCGGGGGCGGGGGGCGCAA
>NZ_JBITJU010000035.1:0-63948 GCF_044460355.1 Kribbella sp. NPDC050124 | reverse complement strand
GGCCAAGCCCCTGCGGGGTGGCCTCCGGCCAGCCGTGACGCCGGCTCCGGGCGAGCTCCCCAAGGCAGCCAGCGGGAGACCGGCCAACAACCAAACGATGAAACTCAAGTCTCTACGGTTTGAGGGGATTGCCGGTACGTCGATATGACCCCGGAGCGCCTGCTGTAGATCAGCTCGCTCAAGCACCATCTGAGCAGCAAAACTAGTAGTCGGAACCTTCGCCAGCCCACCCTCACCAGTCAACTCAAACAAGCCCATACATGCAGTCTGCCCCAGCCCAGCCCAACCGCTGTAGCGGGCCCTGGTGATGCCGGCGAGCGCCGCGGAATGGTGAGGGCGATCGTCACGCAGTGAATCTCAGGTCAGGAATCGCGCTCAGATCGATCCCGTACCGGGCGTACACCTTCGTCGTGTTCTCACCCGTCAACCGGTCCTCCGCGACGCCCAGCAGGTTGGCAACCTCAACAACGTGCTCGCGAGATTGCCCCTCGATCTCGAGGTACGGCGGGATCAGCGGCCACGAGTCGATCTCCAACTGCGCGCCTCGCAACTCGAAGCTCTCCCGCCGATTCTCCTGATACGACTTCGGCACGAACCCGATCCGCCCCAACAACTCATTGGCACCCTCGAAGTCCCCCACCACGACCTCGGTCTCCGTCGTACCGTCGATCCCGTCGTGCGCAATCTCCTTGACCGTCAACGTGACCGCACTGCCCGTATCCCGCAACCGAATCCACCGCGACGCGTCCCCCGCCTGAATGTCGTACACATACCGCCGCATCAGCCGATCCCCCACCCGACACCCACCCAGCCGAAGGATCCTGTCCGCCATCTCACCCGGCTCGACATCCAACACCTTCGCTTCAAACTCGATCGGCATCTGCCCCTCCCTCGGCCCCGTACTTCCTCGCCAGCTTTCGGAACTCGCTCTCCCGCAAGGAGAGAACCTCCTCCCGAAGGTCGCTGCGGACGAACTCTTCCACAGGCAGACACAGATCCATGCGCTGGATGCAGACACCGACCTGAAATGTGCCCCGACGATCGCGGTACAGCCGCACCCCGTAGTACCCCTCCTCGCAGTCAGTAGCGTTGTTGAAACGGCAGCCGGCGCATGTCCGAGGCAGGCGTACCGGCCGGATCTGCTTGAAGTAGACGACCCTTCCCGAACGCAGCCGGTATGCCGTTCTCCACCCCGACGCGCCCGCGGTCACACTCATCCCGATAGGGACCGCCTTCAACTCGACAAGGAGCCCGTTGATGGCCGCGATCGACTCCTCACCATCGTCGAGCGAGTTGAGAAGTCGCACTGAGATGGCTGGCGAGTACTCGGTCAGCAGCCGATGTACTCGCGGGACACGAGAGGCGTCCGGCATGACGATCCTCGCCGCGACGTTCTACCCGGCCGAGGTGGTCCGCCACGGGATCGAACTGATCGCCTTGATTTCCAGCACGCTTGCCGCAATCAACGAAGCGGAACTCGCCGAATCCGGATACGTCGCCAGATCCGCACAGTCACGCCGGATGTCAGCCGCAGGCGCTAACGTGTGCGGCGCCCGGCGTGACTCAGCGAACGTTGTCGGGACTGTCGGCTCTGGGACACGCGCGATCCGGGATTGCAGGCGGAGCCGACACTAGCTGCGACACTGCTTGCGTGGGGATCGAGATTGGCGCTCAGCCATCGTTCAGGGACAGCGAGGTTCCGCTTGCGCAGGACAGTCGAAAGCGCGCTGTCCGTCGCCGCCGTAATAGCTTCCGTACCTATCCGTCGCCGACTGAGGCCATGTCCAAGCCAACGAAGGCCTGGAAGCTGGGTGGCAGTCGCCGCCGGTCTTTGCCGCCTGAGCTGGCTCCGCTGGTCGATTGGTTTGAGACGCAGGAGGACGCGCGGGAGCGGTTTCGATGGGTCCTACGCGACTCACTCGATGAGTGCCTGGATGGACAGCGAACCGGGCGCTGGTGCTACCAGCACCTGACGAAAACTGAGAAGACGTACCTCGGGACAGCAGTTGAGGTGAACCTGACCAAGGAGTTCGAGATCGATAACGGCGTCGATCTTGACTGGCGTGTCGCGCAAATGGACGTGGACTGCAAATTCTCGAAGGACCTCGGGGGATGGGAGATCCCGATGGAGATGTACGTCTGCGCGGATCACGGTGAACGATCTGGCAACGCCGATCGTCCTGCCTTGCTCGTATGGCTCAACGACGACACCAGCCAGTGGGCAGTTGGTGCGATTATGATCTCAGATCAGGTTCTCCGATGGAAGATCGCCAAGGGCAAGCAAGAGCGGGTCCGCGCGTACAACCGCGACAACAAGCGGAGGCTCGATCCCGGGCACGCCGATGACGTCTACTGGCTCTGGGGTGGTCTTCAAACCGACCTGCCGACAAACCTCATTCTCAACCTCCCGGACGACGTGAGAGCACGCATCTTCTCGTTCACTACCTCCGGTCAGAGACGGGTGAATCAGCTGTTCCGCGAGGTTCAAGGGCGGATAGTCGGAAGGCAAACCGTGCTAACCGTCGCACAACAGGACGATGCGCCGAAGCGTGCGCGCGACGCGCGCCTTCAGCTGCGCGACGACGGTGTCATCGTGCTCGGACATCAGGGCGTGCACCCGAGGATCGCGAGTGCACTCGGGCTTATGGTGCCTGTCAAAGGGGAGTGGGTCGCCGCGCGGGTGAGACACGCAGCGGTCGGAGACGCGAAATCGTTCGAAGTCGATGGCGAGCGCTGGACGCTTGCAAACGAGTCCGATCCCGTCGAACCCGCTCCCGATCTGCCAAGTGATGCCGCTCGCTACGGGCGTTGGTGACCTGCCAAACATCCGCCTCAGATGAGGCTTGCACGTCCGCCATCTCTTAGCCTGTCAGAATTTGAACAACTTTCTTCGATGCGAGAGTGGGTGTTGGCACGGCGAATGGCCGACCACCCAATCTCAGTCTGTCCGACGACACTAGGGCGATGGCCCGGCGAAAAGGCATTCAGTACTGTGTCGGGCAGATTCGGCCAACGCGTGCCGCGACGGTTTGGTACATGGCTCTGGACGTCGCTCTCACGCTCAGTTACGCTCGTCCTGCCCCTCCCCCAAGGGCCCCCGAGCCCACTTCAAGACTGTGTGCTGACCTAACGGGAGGATCAGTTGTGGCGATTGCTGTATGTGCATTTGGCCTGCTCCCTGATTCAGAAGATCGCGACTCGAGGCAGTTCACGACCGACAAGTGTCGAGGCTCAAGAGGAGGCTTCCGTCAGGCTCCTCACGAAGTCGGCCGTAATCTCAGCTGTCCCCGACTAGCCTCCCGTGCGTGGCGGATTACTGTCCAAGTCCATCACTAGCGTTGTGCGCATGCCAACAACCGTCGATCTGAGCTTGCCGCCGGACTATCTCCGCTGGCAGGAGCGGCTTGCCCACGAATTCTTCGACGGGCGGGAGGGGCAGCCCGTCGTGATGTTCGTCGGGCTCGACGACCTCCAACGTCTCGCGGATCGCGGCGAAGACCCGCTTCGCGCGCTGGCAGGTGCGGTGAAGCGCCTGGTTAACCTCGGTCGCGGGGCCTCGATGTTCTCAGAGGTACTACGAATGGAGGCCGTCTGGCGTCGAGGGACACAGGATCAGCCACCTCCGACGCTGCCGGTACTCGCCCTCAGCGTGCTCGCCGCCTCGGAGATGCGCAACGACGCATCGGGGGCACGTCACAACTACTACATTCGGCTCTCCCATGCCCTGCTGCCGGACGGTTCCGACACCGAGATCGAATCCCTGCGGCACTCCCTCCGCGAGCGAGGCGCCTTTACCGACGTCGCTGCGATGTGGCAGCGCATCCACCGCTGGATCGGCGAGCAGGCGGGTGCCTTCGGTACCTCGACGATCCCGGAAAACCCGGAACTGAGCCGCATCGGCTATCCGCTGTCCCAGGCGCTTATCCGGCGCAGCGACCGGGCGGCGCTGACCCGTTTTTTCGACCGCATGCACCTCACGCGCCGGGGCGTGCCGCCGCCTGAGGCGCTCCTGGCCCTCTTGAAGGTGTGGACGCACCGCCGATCACAGGGATTCAGCGACCGCTTCGTGGAGGTGCTGGACGAGCCGGACGTCCAGGATTATCTGCGCCCGCTCATCCACGAGCTCGCCGTGGCCTGGGATGGAAAGGTCATCACGGCAGAAGGGTTGCGGCGGCTTGAGATGCGGCTTGCCGTCGACCTCGACCGAGGCAGCGCATGGTGGGTCATCCCGGCCGTGTCGGACGCTCCCAGCGACATCCTGAGCGGCACGACGGGCGGCACCGACTTCAGCGTGCTCATCACTCCTGACCCCTACAGCTCGATGTTCAAGACGGAGGCTTTGCCGCCAGTCGCGCCCGAGGCCCTGGCGCACGGTCTGACGGCTCGCGGCAGGCTCTGCGTGGCGGAGTTCCAGCCAGCCCGGTTCCTGGTCATGGCAGACAACGCTGACGCCGGCGGCTGGATGTCGGTCGACGCGATCCAGGCGTACGAGGAACACGTCTTCGTCGCAGCACCCGACGTACGGCCGCTGGTCGAGCGCGCCCTCGAGGTGGCAGCAGACTCCGGTTGGAAACGCATGAGCGACGAGATCGCGAGTCAGATTCTCGACGGCTACGCCATCTATTACGGGGTCACCTTCTCGGATCGCGACGCCCTGGAGCAGGCGATGCGGCTGCTCCCCGCGTCGCTCGCCGCTAACATCCGTCTGGGCACCACGGCGCGACCGAGGCTCATCAACGGGCTGCCGCTGCACCGCAACCTGAGCCGCAACACCTACCTGGCGGGCGGCGAGCCTGACCTTGAGCTGCCCGTCGGCGCTGAGCCCCGCGACGTCGAGGTACTGCTAGACGAGAACCGGAGCCAGGTCTTCCGCGCGTCCATGTTCCCGATCCCGTTCTGCCGCTTCGGGCCGTATGAGGAAGGCGACCACACCATCGGTGCGGACGGGGAGACGCTCACCTTCGTGGTGCGCCCCGGCTCCGGGGAAGCCTACGAGCAGCTGGGCGCGGGCGGGCTGTGCTGGCAGGACGGCGAGTTGGTGCTGACCGACGAGCGCGGAGACGTCTGCGGTGCCTGGACGGAAGAGCTCGACGATCCGGAGGTCGTGCTCGTTCGGCGGGGCGCCGTCGAGAACTGGCTGGTTGACCGCTCCGGACAGATGAGGGCGCTCGAGGAACCGGCACTACCCACTTTCGCCCCCAGCGTCCCCTTCATGTACTTCGACGTCCGCCGAGACCGTGGTGCGTGGCTGCTGCAGAAGCGTTCCAAGGGATGGCAGGTGACGCGGCTGCGGCCCGCCGAACCGGCCTTCCAGGCGCTAGGACCTGACGACTTCCGCGTCTGGAGTGAGGCCTCGGTCTCCGTGCGATCCGCTGACCGGCTGTGGCCGCTCTATGTCGCCGCGTGGGAGCGTGCCGATGGACGCTGACCTGCTGCTGACCTGGATCAGTGAAGTTTGCTCAGGCGATGTCCGCGACCTTCGCCAGCGCGTCGCCTGGGCGGCACGGGCTGCCGACCGCAGCCCGAAGCCGTACGAGACAGGGCGCTGGCTGCGGGACATCTCGGCGCTTGGCCACGCCGAGATCGACTGGCAGGGCGGTACCTGGGCGGTTGCGCCCGCTGTCGCGACCGTCCTTCCGGCGACCGGGGGAACGGCGGTCCTCGCCGGGAGTCGGCGCGTCGGGCTTATCGACCGGCTGGCAGAGATCGTCTCCGTTCATGTGGAACACTCCGCGATCCGCCACGACGGCCCATTGCCTGTGCCGTCGGCGGTCTTCGTGCAGGCTGACAGCCTCGGAGAGCTGCGCAGTTCGCTGGAGGAATCGGGCGTGGAGTACGTCGGCTGCGCCGCCCGGAGCATCGCCATGGGACTTCGCCAGATCGCGCTCGGAGCGCCCGCGGCACCGCCCGCGCGAGGTGACGCGGCCGAGCATCTTTCGTCGTGGGCAGAGGGGGTGCGGTTCTACTCCGGCATGCCCAGCGGTGACGGGTTGTGCCGCACCTCGGTTTACGGGCGGCCGAGCTACCGGTACCGCTCGAACGGCACCTGGTACCACACGGACCACGCCACGGGCATCCTGCTCGACCGTGCCGATCGTCGGATCAACGTCTTCCGCTGGAGGCTGGAGCGGGTCGCGGACGGCGAAGAGATCGGCACCGTCTTCATCGACCAGGGTGCGCCGCTGCCGCCCCTGCAGGCCCGCGCACTAGTGCTCTGCAGCGGGCTGCCCACCCAGTTTGGTGACGTCGCCCGCACCGCGATCTACCGCAATGTCCCCAGGGACATCGCCGTACTGGTGGCAAAATCCATTCGGCAACAGGTGTCCGTCCTCACCTGATTACATCCCGGAGGTATCGATGGTTTCCCTCGAAAACGACGCGCGCCGTGCGCTGGACGTCATGGGCACCTTCGACCGCCTTCGGGAAGCGTACTTCCGGTACTACGACACGCCGTTTGGGCTGACCGACGAGCGCCTGCAGCAGGAACGCCGGGCACTCTTCGACCGTGACAACGGCGCATTCCGTCTGCCGCTGGTCGAACTGCGGCCGGAGTATGTCACGACGGAGCGCACCCTGGCGGAATCTGCCGCCCTGGCCGGTGCGCCGCCGGAGCTCGCCGACTTCGCCAGTCGCGGGCTGATCCCGTCCGGTCGCCCGCTCTACCTGCACCAGGAGCACGCCCTGACCGCGGGTCTGACGCATGGGCGGAACATGATCGTCACCGCTGGCACGGGTTCCGGCAAGACCGAGTCGTTCCTGCTTCCCGTACTCGGGTCGCTGCTCGCCGAGTCCGCTGGCTGGGGCGGGGGACCAGCCCCCTTCGATCCGTGGTGGCGTGCCTCCGGGTCAGAGTTCGCTTCCCAGCGCGATGGGGAAGCCGGCCGCCCCAAGGCGGTGCGTGCGCTGATCCTCTACCCGATGAACGCCCTGGTCGATGACCAGTTGATGCGTATGCGCCGGGCCCTGGACAGCGACGCCATCCGGAGCTGGCTCGATACCCACCGCCGTGGCCACCGTTTCTACTTCGGCCGCTACACCGGCGCGACGCCGGTCACCGGATATCGGACGACCGAGATTGCACTGCAGCGTCTGCGGGAAGTGCTCGTCGCAACAGAGCAGCGCGGCGTGCGAGCCTCCCAGGTTGCCGCCGAGACCGGCAACGACGACGTCCGCTACTTCGTGCCTCGCCTAGACGGCGCCGAGATGCGCTCCAGGTGGGACATGGCCGACGCCCCGCCCGACGTGCTGGTCACCAACTACTCGATGCTCAACGTGATGCTGCTCCGCGACCGGGACAGCCACTTCTTCGACTCGACCCGGGCCTGGCTTGACGCCAGCCCGGATCACCGCTTCACCTTGGTCGTCGATGAGCTGCACATGTATCGGGGCACGGGCGGCACCGAGGTCGCCTACCTGCTGCGGAACCTCAAGCAGCGGCTCGGGCTCACCGAGCGGCCCGACCAGCTGCGCGTCCTCGCGGCTTCGGCCTCTATCGACGCCGAGCGGGACCAGCACTACCTCGAGGAGTTCTTCGGCGTGGATGCCGCGAGCTTCGAGTTCGTACCCGGCAGCCTCGCCATGCCCGCGTCAGCGCCATCGGGCACGGCAGCGCACGTCGCGGCCGTTCTCGCCGCTGAGGGCGACACGGCAGGCGATGTCGCCCGGCAGGAAGGATTGACCGACACTCTCCGCCGCGCCTTCCTCGACGAAGTGGAGGAAGGCAGCGAAAAGGCGGCGGCCCGCACCTTGAGAGACCTGGCGGAGCGGGTGTTTCCAGGCACAGCACCGGTTGATGCCGAGAGTGCTCTCACCAAGGTGCTCGCCGCGCTGGCGGCCAGCCCGAAGGACGGCGACCCCAAGCTGCGCGCCCACTACTTCTTCCGCAACGTGCCGGGAGTCTGGGCATGCAGCGATCCCAACTGCGCGGCAGCGCCTGAGAGCGAGGAGCCGCGTCCCGTCGGCCGACTGTATTCCGAGCCGACGACCCGGTGCGTTTGCGGTTCCCGCGTCCTGGAGCTGCTCTATTGCCAGAACTGCGGGGACGTGCTCCTTGGCGGCTTCACACCGGAGGGCCAGGCGCAGTCGACGCGGGTCGACACGCTGCTCCTGGCAGACGTGCCGGAGCTCGCCAAGCTGCCGGATCAAGTCCGGTTGGAACGCACCGCCAACAACTATCTGGTGTACTGGCCCAACCCGGCTGCGGGTCTCGACGCGCTCGACCGCAGCGACTGGAGCCGCGACAACAACCGCGTCCGCTACCAGTTCCGACGCAGCGAGCTGACGCCGGCGACGGGCGGTATCCGTAACGTCGGCACTCAGGGCGGCCACACCGGCTGGACCTTCCACGCATTCGTCCCGCCTGCAGCCCGGGCACACCGTGACCCGGCGACGATCAGCCCGTTCCCGACCCAGTGCCCCTCCTGCGGTGACGATTGGGAGATCCAGTATGCACGGGGAGGGCAGCGTCTTCCGCACACCGACCCGCTGACCCAGCGCTCACCGATCCGTGGCATGCGGACCGGTTTCGAGAAGATCAACCAGGTCCTGACAACTGAGCTCGCCACCGACCTGGCTGCCGACGACCGCAAGCTCATCATGTTCACCGACAGTCGCCAGGACGCCGCCAAGTTGTCGTCTGGGCTCGGCCTGCGCCACTATCAGGACCTTCTCCGCCTGCTGCTCCACAGCCAGATGGCGGCCCTCGGCGACGCGTCGGCCGACGTGGCCCGCGCGAAGGCGCATTTCGTCAACCGGGAACGGTCGGCCGAATCCTGGGCAGCGGTAGACCGGCTGGAGCAGCGGGACGCCGGCGTCTTCGGCCAGTTGCGTGACATCTGGGACGAGCGCCCCGGCACCAACCCGGACGATGAGCCGGACCTCATCGCACGGTTGGACAGAGGCCCCAGCATCGCCGCGTCGTCGGGAGCCATCGCCGGGCACCTACTCAGCATGGGCCTGAACCCCGGCGGGCCGCATGCCAGCCTGGAGTTCACCTCCAACGAGCGGAAGTGGACCAGCCTGTACGACTGGGACGCCAATCCTCCCGTCCCGCGCGCCAACCTCTCGGCACAGCAGGAGGCGCTCCGGGCCGACATCAATCACGCGCTGCTTGAGGAAGTACTCGAGGGGCTGTTCTCAGGCGCCGGCCGTGACTTCGAGTCGCTGGGGCTCGGCTGGCTTGCTCTCAGCGACGACAGCGACCCGATCAACATCTCGCCGGTATCAGACCTCGCCTACACGCGGGCCAGCCTCCGTGTGCTCGCCGATCTGCGCCGTTTCGACGGGCTCAGATCGCCGCGCCCGGAGCCGCCACGGCAGCTCCGCAACTTCTGGCGCGCCATTGAGCGTGACGGTGGGCCGAGCGAGGCCGAACTCCGCGGCATCTTCCTGACCCGCTGCGGCACCGCCGTCCCCGAGTACGTGATCGCCCCGGACCGCGTCGTACTCCGCCGGGCAGGCGACCTGGGCTGGGCGTGCGGCACCTGCGGACGACTGCACCTGACGAGAGGATGCGGCTACTGCACCCACTGCGGGCGCACCCTGCCGACGGCAGGTGCCCCGATCCAGCCCGATAGCGACTACTACGGCTGGAAGGCGGTCCGGAACGCCGGGCGGTTCCGCTTCAACTGCGAGGAACTCACCGGCCAGACCGACCGTATCGATGCCCAGGCACGCCAGGCGCGGTTCCAGGGCGTCTTCCTCAGCACGGGACAGCACGCCGAGGTGCCGTCCGCCGACGGTATCGACCTGCTCAGCGTGACGACGACGATGGAGGCCGGGGTCGACATCGGCGCCCTCTCGGCGGTCGTGCTGGGCAACATGCCGCCGACGCGGTTCAACTACCAGCAGCGCGTCGGACGTGCCGGTCGTCGCGGAAACCCGATCGCCATCGCCCTGACCGTCTGCCGGGGCCGCAGCCATGACGAGTACTACTTCGACCAGCCCGACAGGATCACGAACGACCCGACGCCGGAGCCGTATCTGGCGGTGGACCGCCGAGAGATCTTCGGCCGGTCGCTCAGGTCCGAGGTGCTCCGCCTGGCCATGCCCGACGTTGAGAAGGCGACCATCGACGGAGGCGGCGTGTTCACACCGACCGTCAACGTCCACGGTGCCTTCGGCCTGGTAACTGAGTGGACAGACGCCCGCCCGCACCTAGAGCACTGGCTGCTCGACAACCATGACCTGGTACGCAGCACTGCCGCCGCGTTGGCCGTCCGGACGCCGCTCGCAGCCGACTCAGTAGCGCTGGCAGATACCTGCGCCGCCGAGCTCCCGGCCGTGATTGACCGGGCAGCCGGTCCGGGTTCCGTTGGCCACGACGAGCTCAGCCAGCGCCTCGCGGAACACGGCGTTCTGCCGATGTTCGGCTTCCCGACCAGCGTCCGCTACCTGTATCTGAAGCGCCCGTTCCGGACGTACCCTTGGCCGCCGGCCGACGTCATCGATCGTGACCTCGCGATGGCGGTCAGCCAGTTCGCCCCGATGAGCGAGGTGGTGCGGGACGGCCGGGTCCACACCGCCGTGGGCGTGGCGGCGTTCGAGCCAATCGGCCGTCGGCCGAAGCACCCGACGACGGACGCCCTCGGCATCGACCGGACTATCTATCTCTGCCGGTCGTGCTCGTTCCTGTCCGATGAGAACCTGGGTGACATCGCGACCTGTCCGCAGTGCGGCTACGGTCCTGAAGGCTTCACCCGGATGCCGCTCCGTGAGCCCCTCGGTTTCCGCGCCGCAGGCCAGCGTGACTTCGACGGCAACTTCTCCTGGTCGCCACGGGCTATGGCAGCCCGCGCCCTCGCTGACCTCAGCCAGCTCCACCAGACGAGCCTGGGGCCCGCGTCCGCTTATAGCGGCCCGGGGCGCCGGTTCGTGATCAACGACAACGGCGGCAAACTCTTCCGCTTCAAGGCGGCAGCGACCGACAACGTTGACTGGGGCGGTTACGTCGCGGTCGAGGCAGTCGAGAAGGGAATCCTTCTGCCGGCGGTCGCCACAGGGGATCCGTTCGAGGTCGCGCTTGGTGCCGTGCAGCCGACCGACTTCCTCTTCCTGGGTCCTCAGACGGGCACGGTCCCAAGTGAGGGGTTGCGGTTGAACTTCTCGGCTGGTCTTCAGCCCTATGGGGTCAGCGAGCTCACCGACGGTCGGCGCGCCGCTTGGTACTCGCTGGCGTTCCTGCTCCGTAAGGTCGCGGCGTCCGAGCTCGACATCGAGCCGCTCGAGCTTGTCGCCGGTATCTTCGCGGGATTGGCCGCCAACAACGAGCCCGCGCCCTATGCCTTCATCGCCGACACCCTAGAGAACGGGGCGGGGTTCTCTACCCATCTAGGGCGGGACGACGTGCTGCCGACCCTCCTAGATGCCGTCGAGCACTACCTCGGCCGGTTGGCGGAGGAAGACCACGCCAGCGTCTGTTCGGCGTCCTGCTACAAGTGCCTGCGCGACTACGGGAACATGTCCTACCACGCGCTCCTCGACTGGCGTCTGGCACGCGATCTGCTCCACGTGCTTCGGCATGGAAGCCTCGCCGTTGAGCTGGAGCGTCTGCGGGCGGCGCTCGCAACGTGGTCGCACGGCTACGGCGCGACAGTGCTGACCAGCGTCCCTGGTGCAGCCCGGTTCCGGCATCCGCGCATCGGCGACCATATCGTGATCGTGCGGCACGCCTTGGAGGCATCCGAAGGCAAATTCATGGCTGACCGCCTGGCCGATGCGCTCGCGCAGGTCGAGGCAGAGGAAGAGGGCATCGGCGGCGTGGTCTTCGTCGACAGCATCACCCTCGACCGTGATCCCGGCAGGGTCTTCCAGCTCTGCGAGGATATCGGCGGGCGCGAGTGAGCCACCCAGCGTCGGCGCTGGCTGGCGATCACCCTTCCCGCACCTGACCTGAGTCGCACAGGTCGGCTCGCGATGCAATGAGCCAGTGAGATCAGATACGGACCTCGAGTCGAAGGAGGAGGTCGCGACCGCGATCCCCGCGGTGTCTGGACCGGACGCCGCGCAGCGCCGTTCGTGGCCATTGCCTGGTGAACAGTCATTCTCCAACCTCGCCCCATCCACCCGGTCGAGGCTCGACCCTCGACGCTTTGGCCCCCAATGGCCAGGGAACAGTTGCGCCTGATCGATGAACTATCGAGGCGATTGGGGGGCTGAGACAGGTCGATTGCGACAGCGACATCGGGCCGACCGGCCGACGCTCCGGAAACCATCAACGCGACATTGCTGCACACCAAATCAGATCGACCATCTATGGTTCACTAGCGTGACTGATGTGCAGCTACCTGGAATGCCACTGAGTGAACCGGATCCCGACCCTGAGCGGGACCAGGTGGTGGAGTCGTTCAGACGTGCGGACCCGGAGGGCAAGCGTGCGGCTGCTGTCTTCAGGGCGACGTATGACCAGTTGTATGACGGGCAGCACACTGGGCGGTTTCGGTGGGATCAGTTGTTTAAGACGGAGAAGACGCACTATGGAACTCTGCTTGAGATCAACCTGAGGCGCGAGTTCGATGATGTCATTGACGACACTGCCGAGGGTCGGCCTCTCGACTACCTGATCAGCGGGCACGATGTCGACTGTAAGTTCTCGCAGAGCTTTGGTGGGTGGATGTTGCCGCCTGAGAGCTTCGGGCATCTGCTGCTGGTGGCTTGGGCTGACGATCAGCGTGGGACCTGGAGCCTCGGCGTTGTCAGAGCGTCTGAAGCCAACCGCAGGGTCAGCGCCAACCGCGATGGGAAGACCCAGCTCAGCGCCAAGGGCCGCGAGCAGATCGAGTGGCTGCACTACGAGGCGGACCTACCTCCGAATGTTCTTCTTGGTCTGCACCCAGCCACGCTGGCGAAGGTGCTAGCGCCGCGGTCTGGCCAACGTCGTGTGACGGAGCTCCTCAGGAAGGTCACGGAGAAGCGGATCGGCAGGAACACGATCGCCACGCTCGCCCAACAGGACGACTACATGGCGAGGCTGCGGGACAACGGCAACGGTGCCCGCACAACGCTCAGGAAGGAGGGTTACCTGATTCCTGGCGGAGACTACGAGGCGCATCGATCCGTTGCGCGGCGCCTTGGAGTCGTGGTGCCCGAACCTGGCGAGGTCGTCAGCTTCAAGGTCGTGCCGTCCGCGCCGGATGCACCTTTTAGCGTTGAACTCGACGGCCGTCATTGGCGCCTCGCACGAGAGGATGATGAGATCGTGATGCCAGCACCCAAGCTTCCGGATGTCCGGAAGCCGAAGGCTCCGGCTCCCGCCGGCTCAGTCTTGACCGAGGCGGACGCTCAGACCGAATCCGAGGCATAGCAGCACGATGGCGAAGCGTCAGACATCTCGCGACAGCAGCGAAGACGCCGCCCGGCGGCGCCCGGTCACCGCTGGGATGGAAACGCCAACTACCGCGGGCCGGTCGCGAAACATGCAGGCTATCCGGCGGACGGATACGAAGCCCGAGGTGCAGCTTCGTTCAGCGCTGCACCGGGAGGGCTACCGTTTCCGGAAGGACATGGCCGTGCAGACGTCGTCACGGCGCGTTCGGCCCGACATCGTCTTCACGGCGCGCAAGATTGCCGTCTTCGTTGACGGATGCTTCTGGCACTGCTGCCCGGAGCATGGCAGGCAGCCGTCTGTGAACTCCGGATACTGGTCGCCGAAGCTTGCAAGGAACGTCGAGCGCGATCGACTGGCGGATGCTGCTCTCGGGGACGATGGCTGGAGTGTCGTTCGCATCTGGGAGCATGAGTCGCTCGAGACTGCGATGAACCTTGTGAAACAGGCGCTTCAGTCTCGGGCCGCCTAGCTGACCTTCGAGCGCATTTGGGCGAGGTACTCGTGCCGGATGTGATCGTCCTGGCCGATGAACGCGCGGAACCCGCCTAGCTTGAAGGTTAGCTCGTTCGATCGGGACGGCTTGACGTTCATGTCGAAGTCGCGCATGAGGTGCTTGATGCGAAGGTCGATCTCGTCGCGAGTGAGCACACCATCGATCTTGCGATGGATCTGATCGATGCTGAGCGGCTTGTCGGCTGACCTCAAAACGCGATAGACCTCGTCGTGAGTAACGGCCTCACTCTGAAGGCGCGGTTCACCAATGTGCTGCAGCGCCGCGATGATCCGCCGGCCGATGGCTTCCGCAACCGGGGGCGGGAACGCGTTGCCTACCTGGCGATATCTGGAGGTCTTTCGCCCCGCGAAGCGCCAATCCCACTCTTCGCGCCAGCCTTGCAACCTGGCAACCATCTCGACTGTGAGCTTCGGGTTGAAGCCCTCCGGCGTACCTGCCGGTGGAGGAGCGTCGGCGACACCGAGCGCATCGACGCCCAACTCCGCCCATGCGCGCTTCGCACGAGTGGGTCCGAGGTCCGCTCCCCCGTGCTTCTTCGAGCCTCCGACGATGGTAGGGGCGATCTTGTCTGCCCGAGTCGACCAGTGCTCGGCGTGCTCCCAGCCATTTGAGGCCATGAGATCAACGAGTTCCTCGCCCACAGACCGTTGAACTGGGGTCGTCTCCGGCCAACTGAAGAACGGCGCATCCTCGGTGCTTAATGCGACGAGTACGAAACGAGGACGCAGTTGCGGGACGTTGAAATCAGAGGCCTGCAGAAGGCGCCAGTCAGCGACGTAACCCAGCTCACTGAGCCGATCGAGAACGTGCTGCCTGTACGCCGAGAACCGTGGGGCGGATAGGCCACGTACGTTCTCAAGCATGAGGGCTCTGGGACGCATGACCTCGCAGAGCTCAACCGCCCACGCGAAGAGGTCTCGTTCGTCGTTGGCGCCAAGCTGCTTGCCTGCGATCGAGAACGGAGGGCAGGGCACGCCGCCGGCCAGCAAATCAACGCCTGCGAATTCAGCGGGATCCCAGACTGCTGGGTCCGCGACGTCGCCCTCGCGTACATCCCACTCCGGGCGATTGAGCCTGAGAGTCGCGGCAGCCATGGCATCAAGCTCGACAGCCAGCGCATGCTCGAAGCCTGCCCGCTCAAGACCGAGAGCCTGGCCGCCAGCACCTGCGCAGATCTCCACTACTCGAAGCTGGTTCACCAGACCTCCCCAGGGAGTCGAACATTTGTTCGAGTGTAGAAATCGCGCGATCCCAGAGTCAAATCGGGCAAGCGTTCAAACGAGGAGGCGGCGGGCTCCTCGGTGCACACCAGTCGGACTGTGCCCTGCCTGCTCTTGGCGCGACTCATGCCGACGGCTTCCACTCTGCCCGGGGATCGATCACGCAGAGCCTAGCGCTTGCCAAGCCTCCGATCGCGGACGCCCGCCGGCCAGCAGCTCAACTACTTTCTGAGCATGTCCAAGTACGGAGATCCACGCACTAGCGCGACACCCGCCTCAAGCACTACCGGACACCGCGCCCGTCACGCCGGCAGCGCTGCAGGTCGGTCAGAAGCTGAGGTGATCAGACTGACCTGATCTTCCTGTTGGAACTGGCGGCTGGCGCGCGCGAGGGTGGAGAGCATGGACTTTACTTATCTTGGGCGGACGGGGCTGAGTGTCAGTCGGATCGTGTTGGGGACTATGAACTTTGGGCCTCATACCGAGGTGGGGGATGCGCACGCGATCATGGATGCGGCGCATGAGCGGGGGATCAACTTCTTTGATACGGCCAATGGGTATGGGCGGGCTATCTACCCGGGGCGGACGGAGGAGATCATCGGGGAGTGGTTCGCGAAGGATCCCGGGAACCGTGAGAAGACGGTGCTCGCCACCAAGGTGTACGGCGACATGGGTGCGGACTGGCCGAACACGAGCAAGTTGTCCGCGCTCAACATCCGCCGGGCGCTCGACGCGAGCTTGAAGCGGCTGCAGACGGACTACGTGGATCTGTACCAGTTCCACCACATCGACCGGGCGACTCCGTGGGAGGAGATCTGGCAGGCGATCGAGGTCGCCGTACAGCAGGGGAAGATCCTGTACGCCGGGTCCAGCAACTTCGCCGGATGGCACATCGCGCAGGCGCAGGCCGCGGCGGAGAAGCGGAACTTCACCGGTCTGGTGAGTGAGCAGTCGCTGTACAACCTGATCGTGCGCGACCTGGAGCGCGAGGTCCTGCCGGCCGCTGAGCATTGCGGACTCGGCGTGATCCCGTGGTCGCCGCTGCACGGTGGTCTGCTCGGTGGCGTGATCCGGAAGGAGAACGAGGGCGTACGGCGGCTGGAGGGCCGGGCCAAGGAGACGCTGGAGAAGCTGCGTCCGCAGATCGAGCAGTACGAGGCGTTCGCCGACGAGCTCGGACACGAGCCGGGCGAGGTCGCGTTGGCTTGGCTGCTGCACCAGCCGGGCGTGACCGGGCCGATCGTCGGGCCGCGGACGATGGAGCAGCTGGAGTCCGCCGTACGCGCGGTCGACATCAAGCTCGACGAGAAGGCACTCGCCCGCCTCGACGAGATCTTCCCGGGCTACAAAACCGCCCCTGAGGACTACGCCTGGTAGTAGATCGCACTTGGCCGCCGTACGGATGGCGCTGTACGGCGGCCGGGCGGAGCGACCAGGTCAGCCAGGCCAGGTGCTCAGGGCCGCTCTGGCGAACATCACGCCCTCCGGTGTCGCGTTGTCGGACCAGCGGTGGCTGGGGTCGCCGACGAGGGCGCCGAGGCGACGTAGGACGGCTTTGGTGTCCCAGGCCGCATCATTGGCCAGCCATCGCGTCATCGGTGTTCCATCGATGCTCGCCCAACCGATCGCGGTGAGCAGCTCCGCGACCGTCGCGTCCGCGTCGTCCTCAGCGGCCCGGGAGGCAACACTGGCCAGGTAAATAAGCCCGGCGTGGATTTCGCAGGCGTCCTTGGAGGTCGGCGGCATCTGTTCGGCGAGGTGCCACCACAGGGCGCCCGGATCGTCGCGGACGGCACGTCCGCGACGTGTGAGTACGAGCATTCCGCGGTACTTGCGCAGCAGGCCCATGGCCTGCGCAGTTTCCCGCAGGTGCAGGACGGGCAGGGTTTGGATCTCGCGATTGCCCTTGCCGATCCATTCTTCGTGCAGTCCGAGTTCGGTCATGGCCGCTTCCACGTGGTGGGGCGGCAGATAGCCCGCGCTGGTCAGCTTGATGCCGTCATGCCCGACGCGATCAAGCAGCCAACGGTACGGCGAGACCATCCGCGCCGCCGTCTCCGCGTCGATCACAACAGCGGCGGTCAGCTCTGCGTCCTCGATCATCTGCTCGAAGCGGCGCCTCGCGGCGATGGAGCGGAACGCGACGGCTAGTTCGCCGAGCGGCCCGGGTGGCTCTGATTCACTGCCGCCAGGCAGGGCAAGTGCCTCGTTGATCTCCTCGCGCTCGAACGGGGTGGGCGCGTACTCGCCGGGGTCGACGTCGTCGCCGTACATCCGCGCGTACTCGACGACCGCCTCGGCATGCTCCGGATGGGTGGGATCGAGAGCAGCCGTGATCAGCTCGTAGCCGTACACCCCGCCGCAGTCTTCGCTCGGGCCAGGACGCCGGCCGTCGGTGCAGACAGCCTGAGGAGCGGAATCGTCCCGCGGCTGCACGGATTCGAGCTTGATGACGTGCATCCAGCCGTCGCCGAAGTCGTACAGGTAGAACAGCTTGTTGCCAGGCTTCGCGAGCACCTCGTCGAGTCGTACGTCCTCCTCGGGTACGCCGGTCTCGCCCTCGTCGGCCTGGAAGGGGCAAAGGTAGTGCTCGGCCATGACGTGGTAGTAGTCCTTGCCCGATGCGAACTCGTGCAAGTGGCTGTCAGTCCAGCCGAACGCGGCCTGAATGACGTCGTGGAGCTCGTTCAAGAACATGTCGGAGGCGAGCTCCAGGCGCCGCCACAGCGGTGGCTTGGTTCCGGTGAGATCGACGCGCACCCGGTACGTGACCACGTCATCACGGCGTGCGCGCCGCCGAGACGGTGGTGGTGTCCGGGTGTTCACCTCAGCGGCGGCCAGTACCTTCGGAAGTAGTCCGCGCAGATCATTGGAGTCCAGGCCGCCGATGAGCTCTTTGAACTGCTCGAGGATCTCAGCCGGCACCTGGGGATCGGGTTTCCGTGCCATGAGGAAACGCTACCGAGCCGGCGTCCAGCTGCACGATCCGCAGCCGGGTCATTCGATGGAGTCGGTGAAGAGTTGGATGACGGCGCGGCGGTCGTTGCGCCGCCAGGCTATGGCCAACTCGGCGGGGGCGAGGTCTGGGATTGGGCGGAAGGTCAGGCCTGGGCGTTTGTAGAGGTGGGCGTTGCCTTCGGCTATGAGGGCGACGCCTACTCCGGCGTTGACCAGTTCGAGGACTTCGTCGGCAGCGGTGGCTTCGGCGGCGATTGTTGGCGGGGTGGTGCGGGCGTCCATGCCGAGCCAGAAGTCGCGCAAAGGACCGGCTGCTGCGGGGAGGGCGACGAAGGGTTCGTCCACCAAGTCGGCGAAGGGGATCTCGTCGCGGTCGGCCAAGGGGTGCCCTGCGGGGAGGGCGACCCAGCGGGGTTCGCTGACGAGGACTCGGGTGGCGATGTCGTCGAGTCCGAGCGGGAGCCAGAGGAACGCGACGTCGCTGGTGCCGTCGGCCAGGCCGGCGGTGGGGTCGTCCCAGCCGACCAGTCTGAGGGACACCGTCCAGCCGGGTGCGCGTTCGCGGAAGCGGGCGACGGCGGGCCGTTGGAGGTCGCGGCCGACGGCGGTCTGCATGCCGACAACTAACTGCTGAGGATGACTGAGTGCGCGAGCCTCGGTGTAGCCGCGGTCCCAGGTCTCCAGCATCGTGCGTACGACGGGAAGCAGCGCGCTCCCCTGGTTCGTCAGGGCGAGGCCACGGGGCTGCCTGACGAACAGGTCGAACCCGAGGCGGCGCTCGAGCGCACGTAATTGCTTGGACAGCGCGGGCTGCGAGACGAACAGCCGGGCAGCCGCGGCTGTCACGGTCAGCTCCTCGGCGGTGGCGACGAAGTACCGCAGTTCCCGCAGGTGGGCGTCCATAACCAATGGTTATATCAACAGGTCTTGGACGACGCCGCCGCCCCGGACCAAAGCTGGGAGCATGACAACACTTCGCACTCTTGGCGAACTTCAGGTGCCGGCGATCGGGTTCGGCGCGATGGTGCTCTCCCCCGGCATGTACGGCGAGATCGACGACGACCGCGGGGTCGCCGCCCTGCAGGCAGCGATCGACAACGGCGGGACGTTCATCGACACCAGTGACGCGTACGGCGACCACAGCCACAACGAACGGCTGGTCGGGCGGGCGATCCGCGGCCGGCGTTCGGAGATCACGCTGGCGACGAAGTTCGGGCTCAAGTTGGCCGATGGCGAGCAGGGTCATCCGCTCAAGGTCGGGTTCGCGTTCGAGGAGTTGCTGGTGAACGCGGAGCCGAAGTACATCCGGACGTACGCCGAGGACAGCCTGCGGAACCTCGGGACCGACGTGATCGACCTGTACTACCTGCATTTCCCCGACCCGCAGGTGCCGATCGAGGACTCGGTCGGCGCGATGGCCGAGCTTGTTGCTGACGGCAAGGTTCGGCAGCTCGGGGTGTCGAATGTGACGCCGGAGGAGCTGCGGCGGGCGTCTGCCGTACATCCGATCGCTGCCGTGCAGACCGAGTGGTCGATGTGGCGGCCGGTGGATCCGGAGCTGCTCGAGGTGGCGCGGGAGCTTGGCGTTGGCGTCGTACCTTGGAGTCCGCTGGGGGCCGGGTTCCTGACCGGCACTGTGCAGACGTTGGCTGCCGACGACTTCCGGAACAATGCGCCGCGGTTCGACGCCGACAGCCTGCAGGCGAACAACCAGTCGTACGCCGCCCTGCAGGCGCTGGCCGCGGACCTTGGGATCACGCGGAGTCAGCTGGCGTTGGCGTGGTTGCTGCATCAGGATCCGGCGGTCGTGCCGATCCCGGGCAGCCGGACGCCGGCGCACATCGTCGAGAACCTGGCCGCGGCCGAGATCACCTTGCACCCGGACACGCTCGCCCGCATCGACGCCGTACTCGCGCGGCTCGAGCCCGTCGGCGCGACCCTGCTGCAGGACGCCCGATGAAGGCAATCGTCGGATTGTCGGCAATCCTTTTGCTGACTGCGTGTGGAAGCGGCTCGTCGCCTGCCGACGATCAGATTGCCAACAATCCAACAACCGGCCAGCCGACAATCCCCCAGTCGACAACCTCAGGCCCGGCTACCTCGGGGACGCCTGGCGCGGGGACGCCTGGCGCGGGGACGCCTGGTGCGGGGACGCCTGGTGCGGGGTCGTCGGCGGTGGGGGTGATGGCGGGGGCGCAGGCGTACGTCGACGCGGTCGGGCGGCGCGATCTCGATGGGCTGGTGAATGCGTTCCACCCCGATGGACGGATTGTCGACGTGTCGCGGACGATCGCCGGGCACGACGCGATCCGCACCTGGGCCCGTAACGAGGTCATCGGCGGGACGTTGCGGGTACTGGAGGTAGTCGAGCAGCGGCCCGACGGCCAGAAGCTGCTGGTGCACTGGGCGCCGGCCGGGTCAGACGGCTGGCGCGCCCACTACGACTTCACGGTGAGCGACGGCAGGATCAGGGTCGCCAACCTGCAGTACGCGTGAGCACCTGCTGCGGCCAGGTCGCGTGATGCCGAAGCGATCTCGCCCAGGGCGTCACGTGGCACCGCGGGCCACCGCAGTCACGAGTCAGGCGTGGACGGCCGTAGTGGGGAGCATGCCGATGAGGGCGTCGGCGGCTAGGGAGGCGGAGGGGCTGGTGGGGACGGCTACTGAGACTTGCCAGTCGGAGGCGCTGCCGGGGACCAGGGGGACGGTGGCGTGGTCGCCGCGCTTGGCGGAGATGCGTTCGGGGACGAGGGCCACGCCGAGGTTGTGGGCGACCAGGGCGAGCAGGGTGTGTACGTCGTTCACCTCGATGGTCACGGGGTGAGCGACACCGGCGGTGGCGAAGGCACGGTCAGAGATGGCGCGGGCGCCCCAGGTCGGGTCGAAGTCGACGAAGGACTCGCCCGCGAGGTCCGCCAGGGAGACCGCGGTCGCCTTGGCGAGCCGGTGGTCAGGAGCGCAGACGAGGACCATCGACTCCTTGGACAGCGGCCGCAGATCGAGTCCGTCGACCGGGTCACCGGCGGTCGCGACGAAGGCGAGGTCGAGACGGCCGGAGGCGAGTTCGTCGAGCATCGGGGTGGAGCCGCCTTGGCGAACCTCGATCTCCACGCCCGGGTAGGCGGAGCGGAACTTGGCGAGCAGCGCCGGTACGTCGACCACGCCGAGGCACTGCTCGAGCCCGACGGTGAGGTGACCGCGCAGCAGCCCCTGGACCGCGGCGACCGCGTCCTTGGCGGCCTCGGCGGCGGCGAGGGCACGGCGTCCCTCGCACAGCAGCGCGCGACCGGCCTCGGTGAGCTCGACGCTGCGGGTGTTGCGGACGAAGAGCGAGGCGCGGAGTTCACGCTCGAGGGCGCGGATCGAGGCGGACAGGCCGGACTGCGAGATCGACATCGCCTCGGCGGCCCGGGTGAAGTGCTTCTGCTCGGCCACCGCGACGAAGTGCTCCAGATGCCTCAGCTCCATGACTAAGAACTGTAGTCGATCGAAAAACCTCCATTCTCCCCTCGCTCCTCTCGACCCGGGAGACTCGGGGAGCACGATGCACCCAGAACAGCCAGCAGAACTCCCCAGTACGAGATGGGCGGGTGGGTGGCGACCGGGCGGGACGGTGGGGCGGTGTGGTCGGTAGGGTGAGAGGTATGGCGGATGAGGAGTTTCGGGTTGAGGTCGAGCTCGGGAGCGATGAGCACGGACTGTCGTTCTGGGAGCGGTTGCGGGCGCTGGATCTGGACGACGACGCGCGCAAGCGGCTCGGCAGGCAGGTGACCGTCACCCGGGACGGGAACCGGATGCTGCTGTACACGCACACCCTCGAGGACGCCCAGGAGGCCGAGCGGACGGTCAAGGACCTCGTCGCCGACGACAAGCTCTCCGCCGAGTACACGATCACCCGGTGGAACGCGGCCGAGCAGGACTGGACCGACCCGAACGTCCCGGTCGGCGAGCACGACGCCGACGACGACGCGGCCAAGAACGCCGGCATGGAGGTCCCGGATCCCCGGTACGTCGTCATGCAGGCCTACAAGCCCTCGTTCCTCCGCGACCTGGGTCTGTAGTCCGCCGTACCTCCGCCATTAGGAGCGGAAGGCAACGACTGTTCCGGGCTGGAAAATGCCGGAACGGGTACTGGTACACCAGGTTGCGGGACGACCCGCGCCCCGTCGTCGGCAACGGTTCGGTGACGGGCGCGGGCGACGGCACGTCTGGGGAACCCTCGGAGCACTAGTCTCGGCGTTTCGTTGCAGGCTCGAGCAGCGCGGTTCTGCGACTCTGACAATGCTGAGGGAGAGGGGAAATCGTGTCTCGTCGACGTGGTCTCGTTGCCGGTGCCGTCGTACTGTCGTTCGTTCTCGTCGGCTGTTCCGACGTGGCCGCGAGCGAGTCGAGTCCGTCGGACACCCCTTCCAGCAACGCACCATCCAGTACGCCGTCCACGCCGAGCGCCACGCCGTCCGCCACACCAACCGCCAAGCCGACGACCGCGACGCCGAAGCCCCAGGTGAAGCAGAAGCCGCAGTACTACGCGCTGCGGGTCGAGCGGCAACTGGACAAGCTCGGATACCCGGTGGGTGATGTGGACGGTGACATCACCGCGCGGGCCAAGCAGGCACTGTGTGCGTGGCGCGAGACGAATGGGATGCCGGTGAGCCGCAAGGGGCTGACGCTGGCCGACGCGTATTCGGTGCTCAACGCAACGAGCAAGCCGGCGCCGACGCGCGAGCCCGGGATCTACGTGAACAAGACCTGCCAGGTCGCGTACCAGATCGTTGGGAAGGCCTACAAGCGGATCGTCTGGGTCTCGACCGGCGCCCCCGGCTACGAAACCCCCAACCGCACCGGCAAGGTCTGGCGCAAGTGGGCCGGCGCCCACGAGAGCAGCCTCTACCCGGAGGCCTACATGTACGACTCCCTCTACTTCCTCCGCGACCGCCCCGGCATCGCCCTGCACGGCTCCCGCGCCAACTCCCTCGTCAAGACCTACCCCGCCAGCCACAGTTGCGTCCGCGTAACCCGCCCCGAAATCACCCAGATCTTCAAAGAAACCCCCATCGGCACCAAGGTCCAGGTCTACGGCGACTACTAACCCAACAGAGCAGGGGTTGTAGGAGCGAGCACCAAGGTCCAGGTCTACGGCGACTACTGACCTCGACGCGCTACCCGAGCCGGCAACCACCCTCATTCGTGGTGTTTGCCGGCTCTTCCTATGTGCAGGGTTGGGGTGGCTTCCTGGTGGGTTTTGGGGAGGGTGGTGAGGAGGTCGGGGAGGTTGAAGGTTTCGAAGAGGGTCAGGTCGAAGAAGGCTATGGCGTGGATGATGCCGGTGGCGGTGAGGGTGAGGACCTGGAGCTGGAAGGCGCGGTGGAGGTTGTCGGTGGGGTCGCGCATGTAGACGGCGAAGCCGGGTTGGCCGTTGGCTTTCAGGGGGACGAGGAGCTGGTCGCCGGGGCCCTTGGCGGGGCAGTGGGTGGAGATGAGCCGCCCGATGTTGCGGGCGCCGCGGAACCAGGAGGTGAACGGCGGCATCTCCCAGATCGTGTCGTCGGTGAAGAAGCCGGTGATGGCCGGTACGTCGTACTCCTCGAAGGCAGCCTGATAGGCGGCCAGCAAGCCGGCGTCGGTCAACGAGTGCGCGGGCGCGGGGTTGAAGGCGGAGCGAGCCCGGGCGAGGTCGGCGGGCAACAACCCGACCGCGGCCGAGATCTCCGAAGGTGACCAGCCCTCGATGTCGGTCAGGATCAGGGCGGCGCGCTCCCGCACGGGGAGGCGTTGGAGGGCGGCGACGAGGTCCAGACCGATCGGACGGCCGTCGGTCAAACCATCGGGGATGGGCTCGAGCCACAGCACTTCCGGGAGTTGGTGCAGCTCCCCCTCGGGGTCGTCGCTTGCGGCGACCAGGTCGGTCGGCAACGGGCGCTCGCCGGCCTGGGACAGACACGCAACCGTCGCGCCCGCCAGGTCAGACGACCGCGCGGCAACGGCTTGGGCTTCGGTGATGGAGCCCAGCATCCGGTAGCAGTGCGAGATCAACCCGCGCTGTAACTGGTCAGCGTGGGGTGTCGTCACCTCGTCGTAGCTGTCCATCAGACCCCGTCGGCCAGTCTCGCCGCTCGCCCTGCTGACTGTCCAGGTACGCCGCCAACGCCAGCGCGGTCAGATCCTGATGATGCGGTACGGCGAGCTGCGCCCCGATCGGAAGCCCCGACGCCGACCACCCGACGTTCACCGTGGTCGCCGGGTGCGCGGACATGTTGTACGGCACCGTGAACCCGATGTGCTCGAATGGCTTCGACGGATCGTCGGTCGGGTATGCCAACTCCGCCGGGAACGCCGTGATCGGGGCGACCGGCGACAGGATCACGTCGTACGACCGGAACACCGCGGTCACCGCTGCCGCCATCGCACCCATCTGGCTGTACCCGTGGAACACGTCGAACCCGGACAGGTCACCCGCCGTCGACACCCAGGACCGAATCTCGGGCAGCACCTTGGCCCGCCGCTCCTCGGGCAGCGCGGCGATGTCCACCGCCGACCGCACCCGCCAGAACCTGTCCAGCCCGTCGAGCATCTCGCGGGTGATGATCGGGTCGATCAGCTCGACGACAGCCCCGCCCTTCTCCAGTATGGCGGCCGCCGACGAGACAGCTGTCCGCACTTCAGGATCGACCGGCAGCCCGACGCCGGCGTCCAGCAGCAGGCCCACGCGGAGCCCCTCGACCGCCGGCTCGTCCGAGCCGACCACCGACGGAAACGACGTGTAGTCCCGCGGGTCGTACCCCGACATCACCGTCAACGCGAGCGAAGCGTCCGCCGCCGTACGCGCGAGTGGGCCGATCGCACGCCCCGGGTAAGGGTTGCCGACCGCCACACGCCCATGCGTCGGCTTGATGCCGACGACACCACACCAGCCAGCCGGCAACCGGATCGAGCCGCCGATGTCGGTGCCGATGTGCAGCGGACCGTACCCGGCTGCCGCAGCCGCAGCAGCCCCCGCACTCGAACCGCCGGCCGTCTTCGACAGATCCCACGGATTGCGCGTCAGGTGATGGAACGTCGAGACACCGGACGACAGCATCCCGTACTCCGGCATCGTGGTCTTGCTGAAGATCACCGCACCGGCCTCGCGCAACCGGGCCGCGGCCGGCGCGTCTTCGGCAGCCGGGACGAGGTCGGTGGCCGCGGTGCCTTGCGGGACCGGCGTACCGCGGGTGGCGATGTTCTCCTTGACCGTCACCGGCACACCGTCCAGCACGCCGGCCGACCCGTCGGACCAGCGACGCTGCGAAGCCAGCGCGGCCTCGCGGGCGCCGATCGGATCAGGCGCGTAGAGAGCACAGACCTGTGGCTCGAGCTCCTCGACCCGCGCGAGCACGTCCTCGATCACCTCGACGGGTGACAGCGACCCGTCGCGGTACCTCGACACCAGCTCGGTCGCGGTCAGATCGGCGAGGCTCATCCAAGCTCCAAACGACTAGTTGGGTGGGTCGAAGCGGCCGTCGACCGCGGTCCAGCCGCCGTCGACCGCGATCACGCTGCCGGTGACGAAGCTGGCGGCGTCGGAGGCGAGGTAGACGACCGCGCCGGCGAGCTCGTCCGGGCGGGCCCAGCGACCAAGCGCGCCCTTTTGCGCGTAGGCGTCGTACCAGGCCGGGTTCGCCTTGATCTGCGCGGTGAGCGGGGTCTCGACGACGCCGGGGGCGATCGCGTTCACACGGACGCCGTTCGGGCCGAGCTCGGCGGCCGCGGTCCGCAGCATCTGGACCAGCCCGGCCTTCGTGGCCGCGTACACCGACTGGCCGGGCTCCACCGTCGTACCGCGGATGGAGCTGAACCCGATGATGCTGCCGCTCCCCCGTTCGGCCATCTGCTTGCCGAAGGCACGGATCAGCAGGAAAGACGCCCGCAGGTTGAGCGACACCACCCGGTCGAACTCCTCCCCGGTGTAGTCGAGGATCCGCTTCCGCACGTTGGTCGCCGCGGTGAACACCAGTACGTCGACCGGCTCGAGCTCATCCGCGGCACGCAGCAGAGCCGAGTCGTCCAGTACGTCGAGCTCGTAGGACATCAGGTGGTCACCCTGCGCCGCCGTCTCCTTCGCGGCGGCGAGATCGCGGTCGGCGCAGGTCACGCGAGCACCGTGCGCGGCCAACGCGAGCGCGCTCTCCCGGCCGATGCCGCTGCCCGCGCCGATCACCAGCGCATGCTTGCCGTCCAGACGGAAGAGGTTCGTGTAATCCATGTCAGGGCCTCGGGCGGATGATCGCCATCCGGGTCGTGGTCAGTTCCTCGATCGCGAACCGCGGTCCTTCCCGGCCGATCCCGGAGTCCTTCACACCGCCGTACGGCATCACGTCGGACCGGAAGCCAGGCACCTCGTTGACCACGACCCCGCCCACGTCGAGCCGGTCGATCGCGGTGAACGCAGTGTCCAGCGAGGACGTGAACACACTCGCGTGCAGTCCATAACGAGACGCGTTGACCGTGGCGAACGCGGTCTCCAGATCGGGCACCGACCGTACGGCGATCACCGGCCCGAAGATCTCCTCGTCCCAGGCCAACTGACCATCCGGTACGTCGGTCAGCACCGTCGGACCCAGGTCCGCCGACGCGGCAAACGCGACCTTGGCGCCCGCCGCGACCGACTCGTCCACCCACGTGCGCACCCGCGCCGTCGACTTCGGATCGATCAGCGCCGACACCCGCGTAGCCGGGTCGCGCGGATCGCCGACCACCACCGACGGCAGCCGCTCGTCCAACTTCTCCAGCAGCGCGGAGCGAACGCTCTCGACGGCGACGACCCGCTGTACCGAGATGCAGGCCTGCCCGGACGCGTAGTACCCACCACGGATGATCGCGTCCGCAGCCGCGTCGAGATCGGCGTCCTCGGCCACGATCAGCGCCGAGTTCGACCCGAGCTCGAGCAGCACCTTAGTCGGCGCCGCGTCCCGGGCGATCCGGTGCCCAACCGCCGCGGATCCCGTGAACGACACCGCCCCGATCCGGCGATCCGTCGTCAGCGCAGCACCGACCTCGGCTCCCCCGGTGACCAGCTGTACGGCGGCCTCCGGCCCACCCGCTTCCAGCAGGGCCGACCGCATGAGATGCACCAACCACAGCGTCGCGAGCGGAGTCTGCGGCGCCGGTTTCACGATCACCGGGCACCCGGCCGCCAGCGCGGGCGCGATCTTGTGCGACGCCAGCAGCAGCGGATAGTTGAACCCGGTGATGCCGACGACCACGCCGATCGGCTTCCGGACCCAGAACCCGACCAGCCCGTCCCCACTCGGCAACAGGTCCAATGGCACGGTCTCGCCGTGCAACCGCGCGACCTCCTCGGCCGAGGTCTCGAGCGTCAGCAGAGTTCGGTCGACCTCGACCCGGCAGTCGACCAGCGGCTTCCCGGTCTCCAGCACGAGCAGGTCGACGAACGCATCACGCTCGGACGAGATGGCCGCATGCACGCTCTGCAAGGCATTCCGCCGCACGTACGACGGAAGCCGGCCAACCTCATCCCGTACGGCGAGCGCGTGGTCGAGCGCCTGCCTCGCCAGGTCCACGTCTCCGACGGGGGCATCCGTCACCGTCGAACCGTCGTACGGGAAGATCACCGGCTCGGTGGCGGGGGCCTCGACCCAGGTCTGTCCGATCGGCAGGCCGGCTGGGTACTTCATCCGGATGCTCCCTTCGCTGCGAGGAGGTCGGTGGTGGTGGCTCCGGCCAGCGCCCGGTGCAGCGTCGGGATCGCCGAGACGAGACGCTGGGTGTAGGGGTGCTGCGGTGCCGCGTACACGTCGCCGGTGAAGCCGGTCTCGACGATCTGGCCGGCGTTCATCACGGCGACCCGGTCGCAGACGTGCTTGACCACCGACAGGTCATGGGAGACGAACACCAGAGTCAGGTTCAGCTCGTCGACGAGATCGGAGATCAGGTTCAGCACCTGCGCCCGGACCGACACGTCGAGCGCGCTGACCGGCTCGTCCGCGATCAGGATCCGCGGTCGCGGGGCGAGGGCGCGGGCGATCGAGATGCGTTGCCGCTGGCCGCCGGAGAACTGGTGCGGATACCGGTCGCCCGCGTCTGCCGACAGCCCGACCGCTTCGAGCAACTCGCGGACGCGCTGCCCGGAGGCCGGATGCCCTTGGACGACAAGCGGTTCGGCGATGATGTCGCGGACGCGCATCCGCGGGTCGAGCGAGCTCATCGGGTCCTGGAAGACGAGCTGCAGGTTCTCGCGGAGGAACCGCAGCCGGCGCTCCGGCAGCCGCGTGATGTCGGTGCCCTCGACGATGACATGGCCGGACGTGGCCTGGTCGAGGGCCGCGATGATCCGGAGCAGCGTCGACTTGCCGCAGCCCGACTCGCCGACGATGCCGAAGCGTTCGCCCTGCTTGACCTCGAGATTCACTCCGCGCAGGGCGTGGACGACCGGCGCCGCGTGCACCAGCGACGTCCGCGGACGGGTGTAGTTGCGCACGACATCGATCAGCTGAATGGCGGGCTCAGACATGATGCGCGACCTCCGCGGGGTGGTGGCAGGCGAAGCCGGTCGACTCGGAGCCGCTCCAGGCCGGTGTGGTCGCGCAGACCTCGGTCGCGTGCCGGCAGCGGGTCCGGAACACGCAGCCGGACGGGAACTGGCCGGCCGACGGCACGTTGCCCGGGATCGTGGTCAGCCGCCGATCCGTCGTCTCCAGGTCCGAGGCCGCGAGCAGTCCTTCGGTGTACCGGTGTCGCGGCCGCGTGAACACCTCACCGACCGGGCCGGACTCGACGACGCGGCCGCCGTACATGACCAGGACGCGTTCGCAGACGGTCGCGACGACGGCGAGGTCGTGGGTGATGAACAGCAAGGCCGCCTCGCGGGCGACCACACCCTTGACGATCAGGTCGAGGACGAGTGCCTGCACCGTGACATCGAGTGCGGTGGTCGGCTCGTCGCAGATCAGCAGGGCGGGATCGTTGGCGAGGGCGAGGGCCAGCACGACCCGTTGCCGTTGGCCGCCGGACAGCTGGTGCGGGTACGCACGCATCGTGTCGGTCGGCAACTGGACCCGCTCGAGCAACTCGGCCGCGGCTTCCCGGGCCGAGCCCCGGCCCGACCGCGTCCGGTGGATGAGCATGCCTTCGGCGATCTGGTCGCCGATCCGCATCGTCGGGTTGAGCGCGGTCATCGGCTCCTGGAACACCATCGCCAACTGCCGGCCGCGGACCCGCGACATCCGGCGCTCGTCCGCGCCGATCAGCTCGTGGTCGACTCCGGTCACCCGCACCGACCCGGCCGCGATCACGTCCTCAGGCAGCAGACCGAGCAGACTCAACGCGGTCAGCGACTTCCCCGATCCGGACTCGCCGATCAGCCCGACCCGCTCCCCCGGTCCGACGGTCAGGTCGACGTCCGAGACCAACGTCTTGTCCCGCACGGTCACGGTCAGCCCGCGAACACTCAGTACGTTGCTCATCCGCGTCCTCGCTTCGCTCCGGGCGCGGATGAGGCTCGAGGCGTGCTGTGCTTGATTATGAACTCGCTCCGCTCGTTCATCGCCGGTCCTCCAGCTTCGGGTCGAACCGGTCCCGCAGCCCGTCGCCGAGCAGGTTGAACCCCAGGACGGCGATCGCGATTGCCACCCCCGGGAAGATCGCCAGCCGCGGCGCGGTGAACAGGAACTCCTGGCTCTCCTGCAGCATCCGGCCCCACGACGGCGTCGGCGGCGGTGTCCCGTAGCCGAGGAACGACAGCGCCGCCTCGGCCAGCACGGCGATCGCGAACGACACCGACGCCTGCACGGTGATCAGGCTGCTCACGTTCGGCAGCACATGCCGGACCGCGATCGGGAACGGCTGCCGCCCCGCCGCGCGCGCCGCCAGCACGTACTCGGTCCGCATCACCTGCAACGCCCCGCTCCGGATCACCCGGGCGAAGCTCGGCACCGTCGCGATCCCGATCGCGATCATCGCCGTCAGCGTGCTGGACCCGAACACCGCGCCGAACATGATCGCCAGCAGCAACGCCGGGAACGCGAGCAGCAGGTCGTTGGTCCGCATGATGAACTCGCTCGGCCAGCGCTTGGACATCGCGGCCAGGATCCCCAGCGGCACGCCGATCACCGCGGCCACCCCGACCGCGACCACCCCGACGAACAGCGTGGTCCGCGACCCGACCATGATCTGGCTGAACACGTCCCGGCCGAACTTGTCGGTCCCGAACCAGTGCTCCCACGACGGCTTGGCCAGCCGGACCGCGGGATCGACGAGGATGGCGTCGTACGGCGTCCAGACGAACGACACCAGCGCCATCACCACGATCAGCCCGACGATCACGCCGCCGGCGATCAGGCTCGGGTTCAACCGCCTCATCGCGACCCCACCCTCAGTCTCGGGTCCAGGGCGACGTACAGCAGATCGACCAGGAAGTTCACCACGAGTACGGCGATCACCAGCACCATCACGACGTCCTGCACCACGAGCAGGTCGCGGTTCGACACCCCGTCCAGCAGCAGGCTGCCGAGCCCGGGGATGACGAACACCCGCTCCACCACGACCGCGCCGATCAGCAGGGTCGCGAGCTGAAGACCGAGCACCGTGACGACCGGGACGGCGGCGTTCCGGAGCCCATGCCGCCACAACGCCGGGAACGGTCGCAGCCCTTTGGCACGGGCAGTCCGCAGGTAGTCCTCACGCAGTACGTCGAGCACCGAACTGCGCACGTACCGAGTCAGTACGGCGCCTTGTACCAAGCCGAGCGCCAACGCCGGCAGGATCAGTTGCCGCATGAACATGCTCGGATCCTGGGCCGGTGGCGTCCAGCCGTTCGCAGGCAGCCAGCCGAGCTTCACGGCGAACACCATGATCAGCAAGATGCCGGCCAGGAACGCAGGTACGGCGACGCCCAACTGCGATACCGCGGACAGCGCCAGACCGGAGACCTTGCGGTGCCGCGCGGCCATGATCGTCCCGGCAGGCACCGCGACGAGCAGCGCGACGAGCATGCCGGCCAGGACCAGCCACAGCGTCACCTGGAACCGGTCGATGATCTGCGGCCCGATCTCGGCCTTCGACACGTACGACGTCCCGAAGTCACCCCGGAACAGCCCACCGATCCAGTCGAAGTACTGCGTCGGCAGCGGCCGGTCCAGGCCGAACTGACGGCGGAGCTCCGCGACCGCCTCGTCGGTCGCGTTCACGCCGAGCGCGACCCGCGCCGGGTCGCCGGGCAGCACGGCCATGAACGCGAACACCAGAACCGAACTGACCGCGAGACTGACCACGAGCACCGCGGTCCGTTCGATCAGGCGCAGGATCATCGGCCGGTCCTCAGCGGGCGAGCTTGGTCAGGTCGAAGTTCTCGGTGATCGCGTTCTGCGGCAGGCCCTTGACGTCCTTGTCCGCGACCATCAGGTTCGGCAGCAGGAAGAGCCAGTCGGCCGCGGCCTGCTCGGAGATCCGCCGCGCCGCCTTCTTCATGTTGTCGACCTGCGCCGCCTCGTCACCCGCGTCCGCCGCGGCCAAGTACTGCTGCAGCGTCGGGTCGTCATAGCGCGTGTAGTACTTCGCGTTGAAGACCGAACCCAGGTCGCGGGGCTCGACGTGCGCGATGATCGACATGTCGTAGTCGGCGTTCTTCAGGACCGAGGTCAGCCACGCCGCCGGGAACTCCAGTTGGTCGATCGCGACCTTCAGCCCGGCCTGCTCCAGCTGGCTCTTCACCACCTGGCCGCAGGAGATCGCGTACGGCAGGGTGGGCAGCCGCAGCCGCAGCGTCTTGCCCGCGGCGCCGGATGCCTGCAGCAGCGACTTCGCCTTGGCCTGGTCGTACGGCGCGACGCTCGTCAGGTCCTCGTACCAGGGGTCGGTCGGCGGGACCATGCTGCCGATCAGCTTCCCGCGACCGGCCCAGCACGTGTCCAGCAAGGCCTTGTGGTCGATCGCCATCCGGATCGCCTGCCGGGTCCGGATGTCCTTGAAAATCGGCTCGGAGTTGTTGAACGACAACAGCACCTCGCCGTTCGTCGTACCCTCGATCACCTGGTACTTGTCGTTGCTGGTGAACTGACTCAGTGCCTCCGGCGCCTGCACGGTGCCGATCACGTTGATGGTCCCGGTCAGCAACGCGTTGTTCAGCGCGGTCGCGTCCTTGAAGTACTTCAGCGTGATCTGGTTGAAGAACGGCTTCGTGCCCCAGTAGTCGTCGTTGCGCAGCAGCACGATCGAGTCGCCACGGTTCCACTTGGAGAACTTGAACGCCCCGGTGCCGACCGGCGCGGTCGCCAGCGCGCTCACTCCGGTCTCGGAGAACATCGCGCCGATCCGGGTCGTCATCCGGAACAGCCAGCCGTTGCTCGGCTTCGACAGCGTCACCTGCAACTGCGTCGGCGACAGCGCCTTGGCTTCCTGTACGACGTCCATCGCAGCCGCCAGCGAGGTCGTCCAAGCCGTCTTCACCCGGTTGATGCTGAACACCGCGTCCGCCGCGGTGAACGGCTTGCCGTTGGTGAACGTGGCGTTGTCGACCAGGTCGAAGGTGTAGGTCTTGCGGTCCGGCGAGAGCGTCCACGACTTCGCCAGCTCCGGCACGATCTTGCCTGAGTCGTCCTGCTTGACCAGGCGCTCGTACACGTTCCCGAGCAGCGCCTGCGGGATCGCGGCGCCGTCCGTGGTGGTGAAGTCGAGGCTGGCCGGCTCCGCGACCAGGCCGATCGACAGCGACTGGTCACCGCCCGGCGAGCTGCCGCCGGGGGTCGTAGTCGAACCGGCCGAACAGGCGGTCAGGACCAGGAGTACTGCGGAGGCGACCAGCGCCACCGCCCGTTTCCGATACGACGACTTCACGCGAACTCCTCCAGTGCTGCCGGCTGTGTGCTCGCCGCATTCTGGCGATCTGTGCGGAGTCCGCTGAACGGGGCCACGCCGCTCCGGCGAGTTCGCCGTACAGCTTGTGACTGGTCCGACCAGTGGACTAGGTGTCAGTGGTCCACTAGGTTTGTCGCTACGCAGGGGTCTGTCAAGCGATTGGGGTGCTCCGGAATGACCAAAAGTCCGCGATTCGAGCCGGTGCAGCCTGTTCGCGCGTACCAGCGGATCGTCGAGCAGGTCGAGGAGGCGCTCGTCCGCGGCGACCTCGCTCCCGGCCAGCGGCTGCCGAGCGAGCGCGAGCTGGTCGCGCAGTTCGAGGTGAGCCGGTCGACGGTCCGCGAGGCGCTGCGGGTGCTGGAGAGCAACGGCGTCGTCCGGTCCCGCCCGGGCGACCCGAACGGACCGGAGATCCTGCCGTTCTCCCAGGCGGCGCTGCGCAAGCAGATGGTCCGGCTGGCGCGGGTCGACGAGCTGACCCTGAGCGAGCTGATCGGCTTCCGGATGATCATGGACGGCGCCGCGATCCAGGTCGCGTCCCGGCTCCGCACCACCGAGCAGCTCGCCGAGATGGACGAGACGCTGGTGGCCATGCGGGCTGCGATCGACGTCGACTTCGACGCGTTCAGCCAGGCGGACCTGGCCTTCCACGACGTGATCGCCCGGATCAGCCGCAACTCGCTGATCCAGACCTGCAACGAGGTCGTCCGCGGCGTCGTACTCAGCCTGATCTCGGACAAGATCGCGCACGCCGGCAACAGCCGCGCCCTGATGCTCGAATCGCTGCAGCACCACGCCGAGGTGGTGGACGCAATCCGCGCCGGCAACGGCCACGCCGCGGCCCGGATCGCGCGGCAGAACATGTACGACTACTACGCCAGCTATGTCCTCGAGGAGGACCGCGAGACCCTTCGCGCACTGATCGACGACTAGGCGGTTGCGTGTCATGCTGACGTGACCGGTTCACTGCTGTGGGGGGCACCGCGTGACCAAGCCAGCGATTCTCACCGTCGACGACGACCCGATGGTCTCGGCGGCCATCTCCCGTGACCTACGCCGGCGGTACGGCGACGACTACCTGGTCGTGAAGGCGACCTCCGGCGCGCAAGCCCTGGCAGCGTTGACGAAACTCGCGTTGCGTAACCAGCCGATCGCACTGATCGCCACCGACCAGCGGATGCCGGGCATGACCGGTATCGAGCTGCTCGAACGCGCCCGCGAACAGGCACCGACCGCGAAGTACTTACTGCTCACGGCCTACGCCGACACCGACGTGGCGATCAAGGCGATCAACGACATCGGTCTGGACTACTACCTGCTCAAGCCCTGGGATCCGCCCGAGGACCAGCTGTTCCCGGTCGTCGACGACCTGCTCGGCGACTGGCAGGCGGCCAACCCCGAACACACCTCCGACGTCCGGGTGGTCGGCAACCGCTGGTCCGACCGCGCCCACGAGATCAAGACCTTCCTGGCCCGCAACCACGTGCCGTACCGCTGGTACGACGTGGAGCGCGACGCCGAGGGACAACGGCTCCGCGACCTGGCCGATGCCTCGGACAACGACCTCCCGCTGGTCCTGGTCCCCGAGGGCGACACCCTGCGCGCACCGTCCACGATCGACCTCGCCTCCGCGCTCGGCCTGCGGACCCGCGCCGAGCAGCCGCTGTACGACGTCTGCATCGTCGGCGGCGGACCGGCCGGGCTGGCCGCCGCCGTCTACGCGGCCTCCGAAGGCTTGAGCACGGTCATCGTCGAGCGCGAGGCGCCCGGCGGACAGGCCGGACTGAGCGCCGCGATCGAGAATTACCTCGGCTTCCCCCGCGGCCTGACCGGCTCCGACCTCGCCGCTCGGGCAGTCGCGCAGGCGTCCCGCTTCGGCGCCGAGATGGTGCTCGCGCGCAGCGTCGTCGGACTTGAGTCGCGCGGCCCGGTGCACGCCGTACTGCTCGAGGAATCCGGCGAGATCGAGGCCCGTGCGGTGATCGTCGCGACCGGCGTCTCGTACCGCAGCCTGGACGTCGACGGTCTCGGCGACTTCACCGGACGCGGCGTGTACTACGGAGCCACCGCCAGCGAGGCGAGTCAGTGCCAGGGCGACGAGGTGTATATCGTCGGCGCCGCGAACTCAGCCGGTCAGGCGGCCCTGAACCTCGCCCGGTACGCCAAGCGGGTCGTGCTCCTGGTCCGCGGCGAAACGCTGTTGACGTCGATGTCGCGCTACCTGGTCGACAAGATCTCCGCCGCCCCGAACATCGAGATCCGCTGCCGCACCGAGGTGATCGGCTGCGGCGGCGACGGCCATCTGGAGTCACTCAGCCTCATCGAACGATCCGCTGGCCGGGTCGAGGAGGTCCAGGCGAGCTGGTTGTTCGTATTCGCCGGCGCGTCACCCCGGACTGACTGGCTGGGTGACTCGCTGGTCCGCGACGGCAAGGGTTTCGTCGTCACCGGCCCGGAGCTTGTCGCGATGGATCGCTGGCCACTGCCGCGACCGCCGTACGCGCTGGAGACGAGTCGGCCAGGGGTCTTCGCGGCCGGCGACGTCCGGCTCGACTCGATGAAACGCGTCGCGTCCGCCGTCGGCGAGGGCGCGATGTCGGTCTACCTCGTCCACCGCTACCTTGCGACGATCTGATGAAGACCGAGGACCTGCGCGGGATCCCGCTCTTCGCCGGTCTCACCGACGAGCAGCTGGACGAGCTGATCGCGGGCAGCACCGAGGTCGCGGTCGAGCCGGGCGTCACCTTGTTCCACGAGGGCGAGCCGGCCGACTTCTGGTGGGTGCTCGTCGAGGGTGCGATCGCGCTGCACCGCCAGATCGGGCGCGAGGACACCGTGATGGGCAAGATCGACGTACCAGGCCGGTGGGCCGGTGGGTTCCGGGCCTGGGACGAGCATGGCGTCTACCTGGCGTCCGGCCGTGGAATCGCCGAAGGACGGGTGCTCCGGGTGCCGGCCGCCGTACTGCGGGAGCGGGTCGACGACTGGTTCCCGCTCGGCGGGCACCTGATCAAGGGCGTGTACGGGACCGCTCGCGCGATCGAGTCGACCGCTCGGCAGCGGGACGCGCTGATCACGCTAGGAACGCTGGCGGCCGGGTTGGCACACGAGATCAACAACCCCGCCGCGGCAGCCGCCCGCTCGGTGAGCGCGCTCGACACCGCGGCCGCGTCGTTGCTGTCCGCGCTCCAGCGGCTCGCGGAGGGCGAGATCACGGCGGTCCAGTTCAGCGCCCTGGACGACCTGCGGCTGGAGCTGACCTCCTCGGGTACGGCGGTGCCGGATCCGGTCGACCTGGCCGACGCCGAGAATACGATCTCGGAATGGCTGGATCGTCACGACGTCGAGAGGGACTGGCTGATCGCGCCGCCGTTGGCCGCCGCCGGCGCCTCGGTCTCCTGGTGCGAGCGCGCGGCCGAGGTGCTGGGCGAGGCCTTGGAGCCCGGGCTCGAGTGGGTGTCGAGCACGCTCGCCGTGTCGACGCTGCTCGGTGAGGTGAAGGAGTCGACCCGGCGGATCACCGAGCTGGTCGCGGCAGTCCGGTCGTACTCGCAGGTCGACCGCGGTTCGCTGCAGACGATCGACGTGACCGAAGGCATCGAGAGCACGCTCGTCATGCTCGGCCACAAGCTGCGCGACGGGATCGAGGTGATCCGCTCGTACGGCGCCGACGTACCCCGGATCGAGGCGTACCCCGGTGAGCTCAACCAGGTGTGGACGAACCTGATCGACAACGCGGTCGACGCGATGGCCGGCGCCGGCACACTCCGGATCACCACGCGCACCGACGGCGACCGGATCGTCGTCGAGTTCACCGACACCGGCCCCGGCATGCCGCCGCAGGTGATCGCCCGCGCCTTCGAACCCTTCTACACGACCAAGGACGTCGGCAAAGGCACCGGCCTGGGCCTCGACATCGCCCAACGCATCATCGCCGAACACCACGGCGGCACCATCACCATCACCTCCCACCCCGGCCAAACCACCCTCACAGTCCGCCTCCCACCCCAACCCCCACCCACCTAACCCGCCCCCGCCGCCCACCTCACCCGACCGCCCCGCCCGACCCCCGCCCGACCGCGTCACCCGGCCACCCGGCCACCCGGCGAATAGGTCGAGAGCTTCGGTCAACTGCTCCGTCGTCGACACTCGCAACCGCAGCGCCAGATCCACCACAGACACTCCGACCGGATACGCGGCCGCCCGAATCGCCTCCACAACCGCCCGCGCCGGCGTTGTCGTCCGTACGTCGCCAACCTCGGCCCACTCGTGGACCGGCGGGCGAGCCGCATGCTGGCAAACCGCCGTACCGGACCGACCGAATCCCGTCAGCCTGGTCACCTGCACCCGCGCCAAATCGAGTTCCGAGACCGCGATGCCGTGCAACAGCAATGCCGACTGATGGCTCACGACCGCACGACCGCCCAGCCGATGGTAGACAGCCTTGGCCGTACGAGCGTGCCGCCAGACCTCCTGGTCCCACGCCGCCACCGACTTCACCTCGGGACCCGGCTCGGCATACGCACCCCGAGTCAGGCGAACCCCCTGCCCGGAAGCCACCCGGTTCCGAATCTCGGCATCGGAGTACCCGGACGCCAGTACGTCGTCCCGGTCGAACCATCCGCCGCGCGCGGCGGCAATCACCGCGAGTTTCCCGTTCACACCCAAGAACATGCCGCACTTGCGGTCGTCGGGCGCACGTCAGTTTGTTCCTGTGGATAGCGCCGCGGCAGAGGGTTGTTCGACCGCTGGCGGGTTGCAGTGCGTCAGCGGTCGAGGAACCCGGCGGGCGGGTCAGGTGTCGTGTTCGAGGATGCGGACTCGAGGGACCCTGAGGGCCTTGCGGGCCTTGGTGGTCCAGTCGGAGCAGAGGAAGCTGGCCGCGGTCTCCGGCCAGGCGACCACCACGACTTCGTGGCAGTCGGTGCTCTTGACCAGGGTCTTCAGGGCCAGCAGCACCTCGCCGTGGGTGATGGAGACGTGCACCGGATACCCGCTGGCTGCGCGGAGCTGGCGCGAACTGTGCTCGATCACCGAGGCCAGGTCGACGTCCGGGTCGGCGAGCATGGCCGTCGGCGTCCGGCGGGGCGCCGGCGGACTGACGCGGGCGGAGGCGACGGTCGCGTTGCCGACGACGGTCGTGGAGCCGGTCAGTCCGGCCACGTCCGCGAACGTCGACCCCAGCAACGCCATCGGACCACCGAATCCGCTTTCCGGATGGCTGGAGACGAGCAGGTGGTATTCCACGGGTTCTTCGTACCTTGCGTGCAGGGCGGCAACGCGGCGCGCGTCGCCCTCGCTCATCTCCCGCTCGATGAGCACCACCACGTCATACGTCATTCGTGGCTCCCTTCGCAGTCAATTCCGTTGTACCCCCGCAGCGCGGCCAGCCAAAGCATCCGGCCCCGCAGCGTCACAGAATTGTCAAACTCCGCTCAGCCGACCCTCAGCTCGGCAGGGCAGCAGGAGCGTGGGCCCGGGTGTCCGGAGCCAGTGCGCTGAGCAGCTGCGGAGCGTCGATCAACGTGTGGGTCGCCGGATCCAGCAACTGCGGATGCAACGCGAAGACCTGCGCACCGGCACGCGGGGTGATGTCCGCGGTCAGTACGGCGGCGAAGTCGGCGCGATCGGCCGCGTCCTGGTCCCAGACCCGGTCCGGCTCCAGGCGCGCGGTGAGCCGGCGGGCGAAACCCGAGACATCCTCAGCCTCGCCCCGCACGTAGCCGACCACCGACCCGTCCGCACATCGGACGACGACCTCGCCGGTGCGCGCGGCGGCGTGCCAGCAGCAGATCTCCCACAGGCTGACCCGGTCGCCCGCGCCGTGCACCTCCTCCATCGTCGCCGCCATCAGCGCCAGGTGACCGCCGTACTTCGCGATGTTGTGACCGTAGCCGGCCGCGCTGAGGTTGACGTCGTACCAGCGGAGATCCTTCGTCTGCAGGTCGACGCCGAACGGGAGCAGGATCTTCGCCGGACCGGTCAGGTCGAACCGCTCCTCGACCGCGGCGGGGTCGAACAGCCCGGTCGGCTGCCGCATCACGCCGACGAACCCGCGCTCGAGCTGGTCGAACGGGACGTTGTTGTAGCTGAACACCACCGGTAGCACGTACCGACCGCCAACCCGTCGCACCGCCCGCAGGTCCAAGTCGACGAACTCCGTCGACCCGTGCGGTCCCGGCGCCGAGGTCAGGTCACCCGAGTGCACCAAGGCGTCCTGGTCGAACCGCAGCCGGGTGTAGTCGCACAGCCCGACGAAACCCCACTCCTCGTCGAACACCGCGACCGACAGGTCGAGATCCACCCGTCGCGCGCTCGGCTCGACCCAGTGCAGGAACAACCGCAGCAACTCGTCCTGCGGAATCGGCACCGCACTCCCCCGCGTCATCCGCAACAACGTCGACGACGCGCTCCGCTCCGAACTGGGTGCCGCCAGCCGGGCCAGCTCCTCGTCGAGGAACACCCGGCGCAGCCGGGGCAGATCCGTTGCCCGCCGCAACATTTCGCCCACGAGTACGCCGGCCAGCGCCGTGGCGAGCTCGGTCGGCAACGGCTCCCGGTCGTCCACCCTCGTCCAGATCCGCGCGGTCCCACCCCGCGGGAAGAACAGACGCAAGTCGCCTGGTGGCGTACGGACCTGACCGAGCGCGGCGGTCAGCACCACCGGCGACACGTCCGAGACAGCGGTCGCCAGCGCGTCCACCAGCGCACCGTGCTGATCGGCCGGCAGCAGGCGCGCCAAGTGGACCAGTCGCCGCACCAGCTCTCCCGGCCGCTGCCGCAGGAGGTCGAGCGCATGGGTCGGTCTGGTCTCCAAGGCGGCCTCGACCCGGGACGCGAACGTGCTGGTCGTCAGCCGCCCGTTTTCCAAGCGCACAAAGGGATGCCGCGCGGCCTCCCCCGCGACGGCCCGCCCTGCCGCGGTACTCAGGTCCACCTCGGTACGGCGTAGCACCGCAAACGCCAGCGCTGCGAGCGGATGACGAGTAGCGAACTCGAACGGGTGCAGGTTCTCCGCGATTCGCTTCCAGGCCCGCTCGTGCCGGCGCAGGTCCTCGATCAGCGTCTCCGCCGGCAACCGGTCGAGCCGCTCCAGCACCAGCCGCCGTGTTGCCCGCGGCAATGACTTCCGCCGGACCGGTGGCGTCCGCAGACCCGGGTCAGCGTCCATCAGCGCGTACAGCAGTCGCAGCACGTCCGTCGCAGTCCCGGTGCGGTCGATCAGCTCGGGGTGGTCGGCCAGGAAATGAGCCAGCACCAGCGCCCGCGTCTCCCGGACCGGGATCTCGTCCGGCAGCCAGGACGGGTCGGCATCAGCCAGCAACACCAGCAGGTCGGCGCGATCAGCTGCGGACAGCGGTGAGCGCCGTGTGAGCAAGGCAGCGACTGTCGACTGCGCTGCGTCGGTCGGCGCGAGCGTCAGCAGCCGTAGGCGGTCCGAGCGCACGTGTGCCGGCTGCACCTCGTCGAACGACGGCTGCAGGAACGGGTCGTTGGGGTTGATCCGGCGCAGGCACAGCGGGCACGCGCTGAAGTCGGCCCCGTCCCAGCACGTCCGGCACACCAGGTGGGCGCACGGCGAGACCGCGTGCACCGACTTGGCGTCGCCGCACAGGACGCAGGGCTGCTCGGGCTCCTGCAGCAACCGCGCAAAGATCCTGTTGATGTAGAAGGTCTCGGTGTTGCCCAGCACGCTCTCCGGGAAGCCGCGGAACAACGGCACGTGATGCTGGTCGTGCCCGGACTCCGCGTCGAGCAGGTCGAGCAACGCGCGGCCGAAGCCGGCGAGCGCGGGCGCAGACAGGCCGGAGCAGTGCCGGTAGAGCCCGACCGACAGCAGGAAGCCACGCTGGACCAGCTCAGCCTGCAGCGCGGACATCCCAGACTGGATGGTCAGCGGCCGTCGCAGCCACTGCCATGCGGAACGCCGCACCGGCGGAGTCAGGCCGGCCGAGTCGACCATGCGGCGGCGACGCAGCAGTACGGCGGCGTGCGCGTGCTCCTCGGGCATGACAGCTCCCCCCAGCTTGGGCTCGTGGATGAGCGCGCCAGGGGCGGAGAGCGAACGCGCTACTTGGCCTGGTGAAGGAGAAGGAAGCACGTCCAAGAGCCGCCCCTGGCAAGAAGAACGCTACCGGGCGCCACCGACAGTTTTGGGGACCCTGACCGGGCCCGCACAAAGAAGAGCTCCGGTACCAGGGTCGGGGCCGCCCCGCCCAGACCCCGGTACCGGAGATCTCCAGAGTAGAACGTTCATCCAAACCCGGCGCCACCGGGTTCACGATCTGGCACTGATGCGCCGCGAACAAACCTTTGAACCAGCCTGATTCCCGCGGAGGGAAACCCTTTCAGTCACAGCCGGGAGGTGTCAGGCCACGGATTGTGGTTAAGGTCTTGGTATGGAGGGTGGGGTGATCGAGCGTGCTCGCTGGCGGGACGTCTTCGGGCATGCGGAGTTCCGCGCGCTGTTCCTGGCCGGTGTGTTGTCCGTCGCGGGCGACCAGTTGGCCCGGGTCGCGCTGTCTGTGCTGGTCTTCGACCGCACCAACTCCGCCGGCCTCACCGCACTGACGTATGCGCTGACGTACGTTCCCGACCTGCTGTTCGGGCCGCTGCTGGCCGGGTTCGCCGACCGCTACCCGCGCCGTACTGTGATGATCGTCACCGACCTGGCGCGCGCAGTTCTCGTTGCAGCTATGGCGATTCAGGCACTGCCGCTGCTGGTCGTCATCGTGCTCCTGCTCGGACTGCAGGCGTTCGGGTCACCCTTCAACGCCGCGCGGGCCGCGACGCTCCCCGCCGTACTGCCTGGCGACCACTACGTGCTGGGCAAGGCTGCGAACGACATGGTCGTGCAGTTCAGCCAGGTGCTCGGCTTCGGGACCGGTGGCGTGATCGTGGTCGCTGTGGGCACGTCCGGCGGCCTCCTGCTGGACTCCGCGACCTTCTTGGTGTCCGCAGCGCTCATTGCCTTCGGCGTACGACACCGACCGGTGCCCAGCCGTGGCACTAATGAGCCACAGACCAGCTACTTCAAGGACCTGGCGTCCGGCTTCTCGCTGGTCACCCGTACGCCGAAGCTGCGCGCGCTGGTCCTGTTGGCGACGATCGCCGGGTTCTACGTGACGGTGGAAGGTCTGGCGGTCCCGTACGCCCACGAGATCGGTGGCGGGCCGCAAGCCGCCGGTCTGCTGCTGGCCGCGAGCCCAGCCGGGGCCGTCGCGGGTATGTGGCTGATCACGCTGTGGCCGCCAGAGCGACGGATGGGACTCCTCAGCCCGCTCGCAGTGCTGGCTTGTGCGCCGCTGATCGCCTGCTTCTTCGCGCCAGGGCTGCTGCCGACTGTGGCGCTGTGGGCTCTGTCCGGCCTGGCGTCGGCCTACCACCTCCCGACCAGCGCAGCCTTCGTGCAGGCCGTGCCGGACGGACAACGCGGTCAGGCTTTCGGGGTCGCCAGTACGGCGCTGAAGGGCAGTCAGGGCATCGGCATCCTGCTCGCCGGACTGGTCGCGGACCAGTACTCGCCGTCGTTCGCACTGGGTGTCATGGGCGCCGCCGGCGCAGTGGCGGCCCTGGCGGCGGGCGCAGCCTGGACACGGGCCCGCCGGCCCGGGACCGGCGCCCTCGAATTGGCGCCGGACGAGCTGTCCGGAGATTCAGGGAATATCCCCGGACGGGCTTCGTAAAATGTCGGTTAAGAAATTTCGGCAATGAGCGTCAGGTCACCACTCGTTACCGCTGGTGAACCACTCGTTACCGGATCCACCCGGCCGCCGCAGCCACTCGTTGCCACGCTGCGTGAACCACTCGTTCCCGCCGTGGAACCACTCGTTCCCGCCGTGGAACCACTCGTTCCCACCGTGGAACCACTCGTTGCCGCCGTGCAGCCACTCGTTGCCGGTGCTGATCTTCGACATGGTGCTGGATCCTTCCGTCGCCATCGTCAGATGGATTTCTGCGGGTCTGGGGATGACCTCGCGTGAACAGGCAGTTACTATTACGGAATAACCGTTCAGGTCGATCCGTGTGAGGCCACCATGATTCTGATCGGTCGGAGCAATTGGGTGCCACCCCGCCACTGGAAGCTCTGGTCGTTGCCCCGTCCTGCGCTGAGCTATGTGCTCGGCGTCGACGCGATTGCAGTCACGATCACCGCCTTGGCTCTGGCCTCGACGATCTCCGGCGCCCGAACCGGCGTCAGGCCGACCGAGTGGGTCGCCTTCGCGCTGCTGGCGGCCGCCTCGGTGCTACACCTGGAGTCTGCCCGCGGAATCGAGCGCCGACGCGAGATGGCGGCGAACACTTCGCCGTACACCAACCTGAAGAGCCTCTGGGTCTTCGCAGGCCTGCTGCTGCTCCCGCTCAGCCTGGTGGTCGCGCTGATCGTCGTGTCGTACGGGTACTCCTGGATCCGGGTCTACGGGCGGACCATTGCGCACCGCAAGGTGTTCTCGGCGAGCACGTTCATCCTGGCCAGCGCTGCCGCTGCCGGTGTGCTGCGCGGTGGCGGCCTGCTGAACGAGCCGCGGGTGCCAACCGGGCCGTGGACGCTGCTGGTCGTGATCGGCGCGGCCGCGACCTGGTGGCTGGTCAACTTCGCACTGGTGATCGGCGCGATCCTGCTGTCCTCCCCCGACGCCACCGCCCGTGGCGCTCTGGGCGACCTCGCCGACCAGCTCGTCGTCGTGGCGGGCCTCGGGCTCGGTGTGGCGGTTGCCGCGCTGCAGGCGTCGTACCCGTGGGTGGTGCCGATCCTGATGGTGACCGTGCTGGCGCTGCACCGCGATCTGCTGCTGCCGCAATTCCAGCGGGCGGCCGGCACGGACGTGAAGACCGGTCTGGCGACCCCGGCGTACTGGGCCAGCGCCGTACCGGCTGAGCTGGCTCGTGCGGAGACGCTGCGCAGCTCGGTCGGCCTGCTGATGCTCGACTTGGACAAGTTCAAGGAGATCAACGACACCTACGGTCACCCGGCTGGGGACCAGGCGCTGCGTGCGGTCGGCGAGAGCGTACGCGCGGAGGTCCGGCAGGGCGACCTGGTCGCCCGAGTCGGTGGAGACGAGCTGGCGGTGCTGCTGCCCGGCGCCTCCGAGACCGAGGTGCTCGAGGTGGCGGAACGGATCCGTGACCGGTTGAGCACGCTGAGCGTGTCGGTGGACACGGTGACGGCGTCCACTGCGGTGATCACCGGCGTACCGGCGTCGTTCGGCGCCGCGGTCTACCCGGATGTCGCGGACACCATGGACCAGCTGGTGCTGGCAGCAGACAACGCACTGCTCAGTGCGAAGCGGGACGGGCGCAACCGCATCGTCGCAGCCCGCCCGAACCCGCCTGCCGTCACCGACCACTCCGACCAGCCGGTCGGCGACTAGCTCCTGACGACCCTGATCAGGGCCTTGCCGAGCAGAGTGCGCTGCTCCAAGGCCCTGTGGGCGTCGGCCACGTGGTCGAGGTCGTACACCTTGTCCACCACAGGCTTGAGGTCGCCCGCGACGGCTCTGGCGATCACGTCGGCGCCTGTGATCGTGGTGGTGGTCGTGTCGGCTCTGAGGTCATCGATGCCCTTCACGGTGATGTTGCGCCGGGCGGCCTCGTCCGGGTCGTAGGCCGCGAAGCCTCCGCTCGGGGCACCGTGGGCGGAGAACCAGCCGCCGTCCTTGACGACCGTGAACGCGGTCGCGCCGAGCTGGCCGCCGGCACCCTCGAAGACGATGTCCGCGCCCTGGTTGTTCGTTGCCTCAAGCACCAACTTCTCCCAGGCGGGCTTGGAGTAGTCGATCACGACATCGGCGCCTTGCGCCTTGCTGAGATCGAGCTTGGCCTGGCCGCGCGCGGCGGCGATGACGTGTGCGCCGGCTCGGTGCGCGAGCTGGACCAGTAGCAGGCCCATGCCGCCGGCGGATGCGGTGACGAGCACCTCCTTGCCCTGCATCGGCGGCGCGAGGTCCTCCAGCATGAGTGCGGTGAGGCCGTCGCCGTAGACCGCGATCGCCGTCTCCAGGTTGAGCTCCGCCGGCACCTCGAGCAGGCCGGTGGCTACTGCGAGCTCGGCGTGCGCACCGAAGCCCGAGGCACGGCCGAGGACGGTCTTTCCGATCCAGTCTGTCGGCACGTCCGGCCCGACTGCACGGACGGTGCCGGCGAGCGAACTGCCCGGCACGTAAGGCGTTTTCACGTCGAAGTACTGGCTGTGGTGACCCTGGCGGATGGCGGTCTCGACGAAGATGACGTCGGCGACCGCGACCTCGATCAGTGCTTCGCCCGCGCCCGGTACGGGGTCCGGCCAGTCCTGGGTCTTGATGACGTCCGCGCTGCCGAACTCGGTGACTATTGCGGCTCGCATGTTTTCTCCTCTGCTGTTGATCTCCGAGGCTGCAACCTGAACTTGAGTTGAGGTCAAATCCGGGGTTGTCCACAGGCGCTCGGTGACGGGCGGGAATCTGTCGGCGGGCCGGCGTACTGTGCAGGGCATGTTCGATGCCGTCTTCGTCCCAGCCGACCCGCCACGCGCGGGCCGGCTGGCGCTGTACGGCGACCTCGCGGCGGTCAGCGAGGTCGCGGACGGGACGGTCTCGCTCGTGCTGCCGAAGGGATCGCAGGTGCGGCGGACGACGGTGCCGGCGCGGTTGCTGACCATCGCGCAGGTGCTCGATCGGGTGCGCGACGGCTCCGACGGTTCGGCGAGTTGGGAGGCCTGGCGGACGGCCGCGTTGGCTGGGCTGGGGCTGATCGCGCGCGGACGGCTGGTGCCGGATCGCAGCCCGAGTGGGTACGGCGCTTGGCGCGTGGCTCCCCTGGATCCGCTGGACCGCGGCTGGTTGAAGAACCTCGGCGCTGCCATGCCGCCGTACGCGCACGCGCTGCCGATCGACGGGACGCGGCCGGTGCGGTTGGTCGATCCGGAGCAGTTGGTGCGGGCGTTCTGGGATGCGATCGCGGACACGCTCGTGCGGACGCCGGCGGCTGCGGTCGCTGTGCGGCCCGGTGCGGCTGCCTTCGCCTCGGTGGATCCGATTGAGACGACTGGGCCGACTGGTTGGCTCGAGGAGACTGCGCAGACCGAGGAGGCCGGTTCGCGGTTGGTGCTGCGGATCGAGCCGCCGGAGGAGGACAGCGACTTCCGGGCTGTGTTGCAGCTCCGGAGCGGAGTGGATCCGAGCCTGCTGGTGGATGTCGAGGACGTGTGGAACGCGCCTGCCGCCGTGCTGTCCGCGCTCGGCGAGCGAGCGGAGACCGACCTGCTGCTCGCGTTGCGACGTGGCGCTCGGGTCTGGCCGCCGCTGGGTGCCGCGTTACGTGACGCGGCTCCGTCGGAGGTCGAGGTCGACGACGAAGCGCTCGAGGAGCTTGCCGAGGGCAGCACGGCGTTGGAGGGCGCCGGGATCGAGGTGCTGTGGCCGACCGAGTTGTTCGCGGGTGAGCTGGCTGTGCGCGGCACGGTCGCGACGCCGACGCCGGGCGCGGTGACCGGGCCGGACTTCAACCTCAACGAGTTGGTGGCCTTCCGCTGGCGGCCGACGCTGGACGGGCAGGAGCTGACCGAGCAGGAGGTCGCGGCGCTGGCCGAGGCGAAGCGTCCGATGATCCGGATGCGCGGGCGGTGGGTGCGGGTCGATCACGACCTGGTCCGCAAGCTACGGCGCGACGGCACGCGAAAGCTGACGGGCGCGGAGGCGCTCGGCGCGGCGCTGACCGGGACGATCGAGGTCGATGGCGAGCTCGTCGCCTTCGATCCGAACGGGTCGCTCGCGTCTATGCTCGCGCGGCTGCGGGCGGCGGAAGAGCCTGCGCCGTTCGCGGAGCCGTCCGGGCTGAACGCGACCTTGCGTGACTACCAGCGGCGAGGCGTCGCGTGGATGGCTCAGCTCGCGGGCCTGGGTCTCGGCGGCTGCCTCGCCGACGACATGGGCCTGGGCAAGACGATCCAGGTGATCGCGTTGCACCTGGCCCTGCTCGGCCGCGGTCCCACGTTGGTCGTCTGCCCGTCGACGCTGCTCGGGACGTGGGAGCGGGAGTTCGCCCGGTTCGCCCCGGACGTCCCGACCCGGCGCTATCACGGCGCCGGCCGGACCCTGAGCGACCTCGCACCGGACGAGGTCGTGCTGACCACGTACGGCGTGGTGCGCCAGGACCATCGCGTGATCGGCGAAGTGTTCTGGGGGCTCGCGGTCGCCGACGAGGCCCAGCACGCGAAGAACCCGCTGTCCCGGACGGCACGCGCGTTGAGGACGTTGCCATCGGCAACTAGGATCGCCCTGACCGGGACGCCGGTGGAGAACCGGTTGTCCGAGCTGTGGTCGATCCTGGACTGGGCGGCGCCGGGGTTGCTCGGGACACTCGACCGGTTCCGGCAGGACGTCGCCGTACCGGTGGAGCGGTACCACGACGAGGAGGCGACGGCTCGGCTCGCGCGGGTGACGCGGCCGTTCCTGCTGCGACGCCGGAAGAGTGATCCCGGGATCGCACCGGAGCTTCCGCAGAAGACCGAGCACGACGTCGTCGTACCGCTGACGGTGGAGCAGGCCACGCTGTACCAGGCTGTTGCGAAGGAGACGCTGGCGAAGATCGAGTCCGCGGAGGGCATCGCGCGCCGCGGGCTGGTGCTCAGCCTGCTCACGCAGCTGAAGCAGGTGTGCAACCACCCCGCGCAGTTCCTGCACGAGCCGGGTCCGCTGGAGCGCCGCTCGGGCAAGCTGGCCGCGTTGGACGAGCTGCTCGACGTGATCCTGGCCGAAGGCGAGTCGGTCCTGATCTTCAGCCAGTACGTCGAGATGTGCCGGCTGATCGAGGCACATTTGGCGGCCCGGCAGATCAAGTCGCTGTTCCTGCACGGCGGCATCGGGGTCCGGAAGCGCGAGCAGCTAGTGGCGGAGTTCCAGTCAGGCGAGGCTCAGGTCTTCCTGTTGTCGCTGAAGGCCGGTGGGGTTGGCCTGACGCTCACCCAGGCCACCCACGTAGTCCACTACGACCGATGGTGGAACCCGGCGGTCGAGGATCAGGCCACGGACCGTGCCTACCGCATCGGTCAAGATCGTCCGGTTCAGGTCCACCGCCTGGTCACCGAGAACACGCTGGAGGATCGCATCTCGACCGTGATCGCGAGCAAGCGCAACCTCGCTGACGCGGTCGTCGGATCGGGTGAGGCGTGGTTGAGCGAGCTGTCGGATGCCGAGCTGACCGAGCTGGTGGAGCTGTCGACCGGGCCGGTGAAGTCTGGGTCCGCCAGTGCCTACAACCCTTCTGCGGTCGGGAAATCTCCTGCTGTGGTGGGTGATGACGATGAATGAGCGGGTGCCGTGGCAGGGGTGGCGGCGGAAAGGTGAAGATGCCGGGCTGCCCGCGGCCAAGGGTCCGGGGAGCCGGCGGCCGTTCGGGGCAACGTGGTGGGGCCGGGCGTGGTTGGAGGCGCTGGAGCACCGGGCTCGACTGGATCCGAACCGGCTGTCCCGTGGCCGGTCGTACGCGCGTCGCGGGAGTGTGCTCGAGCTGACGGTCTCGCCCGGTGAGGTCGAGGCCGTGGTGCAGGGCAGCCGGGTCACGCCGTACCAGGTGACCGTGCGGATCCGCGCCTTCACGACTGCCGAGTGGGACGCCGTGCTCGACGTGGTCTCGTCCCAGATCGGCCGGGTCGCGGCGCTCCTGGACGGCGAGCTGCCGCCCGAGGTCGTGGACGACGTTCACGCCGCCGGTCTCGATCTCCTGCCCGGCGCGGGCGAGGTCCATACGAACTGCAGCTGCCCCGACTTCGCCGTACCGTGCAAACACTCCGCCGCCGTCTGCTACCTGGTTGCCGACGCCCTCGACGACGACCCCTTCGCCCTTCTTCTGCTGCGTGGCCGCCCCAAAACCGACCTGCTGTCGTCCCTGCGCGCCCGCCGCTCCACGACTACCTCGACGACCCTCGTACGCGAAGCCCCTCCACCTGGCCTGCTCGCCAAGACAGCCTTCGGCGACACGCTTCGGCCTGCGGTTCCAGTGGCCCCGCGGCCTATGGGGGCGGCCGGGGTGCCGGCGGCTGTGCAGGCGTTGGATCCGCCGCGCTCGTCCGGCGTCGAGGTGCGCGATCTGGTGGTCCTGGCGACCGACGCCGCCCGGCGCGCGTGGGAGTTCGCCTCGGGCGACGGTGACGGCGGGCTTCAGCTGACCTCCGACCAGGACCTCGCCCGCCGCGCGGCCGGCCTCCTCGGTGCACCCGAGTTGGCCGACCTTGCCCATCGAGCCGGCGTATCCGCCCGGCAACTCACCAGCTGGGCGGTCGCCTGGCGCGAGGGCGGTCCCGGCGGCCTCGCCGCCACCGTCGACGAACCAACCGACGTCGCCCCCGAGGCGCTCGCCGAGGGACTCGACGCGTTGGGCGGCACCGTCGAAGGCAACCGCATCACCGCCGGGCGCATCCAACTACGCCTGGGCTCCGACGGACTTTGGTACCGCTTCGACCAGCAGTTCAGCGACTGGACGCTGACCAGGCCACCCTCCCCCGACCCCCAGGAGCTGACTATGCCCGCGCCGTGAGAAAGGCCTGCGCCAGACGAGCGATGAGGTCGTACGGGATGGGCTGCTTCAGCGGGAACTTCAGGGTGCCTTTGCCCGAGCGGTACGGCTCGATCCGCGCGGCGAGCTCGTCATCGACCGGCGGGATCGGGTAGACGGCGATGTGCTCCTTCCAGCCGCTGAAGTACATCAGCGCCTTGCCGTCCACCGTGACCGTGGGCATCTGGTAGCTGATCTTCTCCCCCGCGTCCGGGACGACCCCGCGGATGGTACGTCGTACCTCCTCGAGCACCTCTTGGACGTCGCCGGGGAACGACGCGATGTACTCGTCCACGGTCGCGAACTTGTTCTCCGCCATACCCGCCATCGTGCGGAGGGCCGGTTCCTCCGTGCAAGGCCCGTCAGGAGCTGCGGCGCAGGGAAGTGTGCGTCTCGAGCGCGGTGATGAGGTGGTCGGCGAGCTTGGCGTGGCCGGCGACGGAGGGATGGATGCCGTCGGTCGTGTCGACGTCGGTGATCCAGCCGGTCGAGTCCACCAGGACGAGGTTGGGGTCGTCGAGCGACTTGACCGCGGCCTGGATCACGTCAGCGTGCTTGCCGTTGAACGGGGTCACGGACACGATCGTCGTCTCCGGGTACGCCGTACGGACCCGCCGTACGAAGTCGGCGTACTGCTCCGGCTCCAACGTCTCGTCGTTGACGCCGAGGTTCACCACGACCACGTCGGACGGCTCCACGCGTTCGGACGGCGAGCCCGCGAAGTTCCAGCCGAACGACTCCATCCCCGGCGGCACGTCGCCGTTACCCGGCCGCAGGATGCCCTGCCGCCCGAAGCCGACCTGGTACGACGTGGCACCGAACGCGCGCGCGGTCAGATAGGCGTACGACGCCGTACCGTCGGCGCCCTCGGACTCCGGATGGGTGCTGAGCGCGAGTACGCCCTGCGTGATCGAGTCGCCGTAGAACTCCAGCCGCGGACCGCCCGGGCGACCGCTCAGCCGGAGCCGGGCGTTAACGTCGAGCACCAGCCCGGCGAACACGACCGCGCACTCGAACGGCGGGTTCCACCGGTTGACGTGCTCGTTGACGTCCTTGACCACGATCTCGACCTGGTGCCGACCGTCCGGCGCGGACAGCTCGATCACCGGGTCGTCGACCACGTGCAGCGCCGGCTCACCGTCGTCGACCGTGATCCACAGGTGCGGCGCGACGGTGAGGCCGGCGGTGTCGAAGAGCAACTGCAGCCGCTCGCCGGCGAAGGAGAACGAGATCCGCGAGCCGGAGTTGACCGTGACCGCCAGCCCCGGTTCGTGTCCCCACTGGCCTTCCAGGACGATGCGGGGATCTCCCGGCGCGACGACCTCACCTGGCTCGAACGGCACGTCTCACTCCTCAGTCTCCGGATAGCGGGGCGGGTGCAATTCTGCCTGGCCGGTCACCACCCGGCCTTCCGAGCCCGCGCTTCGAACAGCAGGATGCCCGCCGACAGCGCGACGTTCAGCGAGTCCGCCTGGCCGAGCATCGGGATCGAGACCGCCTCGCAGCCCTGCTCGTGCCACGCCTTCGACAGACCGCTGCCTTCCGAGCCGACCACGAACGCGGTCGGACCGTCGTACGCGCCACCGCGGTAGCTGCCGGTCGCCGCCGGGTCGGCCAGGTGGATGCGGAAGCCGTGGCCGTGCAGCCAGTCGGCCGCTTGGCCGATCTCGTCGAACTCGAGGACCGGAGTCGACAGGATGGTCCCGCGGCTGGCCGAGTACACCGCGGGGTGGCTCGGACGCGCTCGGCGGCTGGTGAGGACGAGGCAGTCGGCGTTGGCCGCGTCGACGGTACGGATCAGGGTGCCGAGGTTGCCGGCGTACTCGACTCCGTCCGCGACCAGGACGAGCGAGGAGCCGGTGAACCGGAACGTGTCCGGGCGCCAGGTGGGCAGCCGGACGACCGAGATCAGGCCGTCGGACCGGGTCTTGCGTGCCAGCCGGGTGAGTAGCTTCTCCGAGATGCGGTAGACCTCGGCCGCGCGTTCGGCGATCCGCTCGGCGGCGTACGTCGTACCGGCCTCGGGGCACCAGAAGAAGGCGTCGATCGGGGTGTTGGTGGTGAGTAGTCGGTCGTGTTCCCAGGCGCCCTCGATCATGATCCGGCCGGGTACGCCGTCCTTGCGTACGGCGAGCAGGTCGCGGACTTTGGGGTGTTGCGCGCCGATGGAGCGCGGGTTGGGGACAATGCGGTGCACAGTCATGTGCCAGCTCCGTGAGGAGAGAATCAGCAAGCGCGCCGGGGACCCTGTCGCGGGCCCGCACCGGCGTGGCGAACGCCCGAAGGCGCCGTGGTCTGAGCGCGGTCTACCTGGACCGCTCAGCCAAGAATTCTCTTCACGCTCGGATGGTAGGCACCTCCCTCACAGCCAGTCACCCGGTTTTCCACAGCCCAAGTTGTCCACAGCCGCCGGCCAACCCGGCTTTGGTCTGTCGGCGCGCACCCCAACCTCCTCTGCCCTGTCTTTGTCCACAGGTGCCGGTGAACCCGGTTTTGGTCTGTCGGCGCGCACCCCAACCTCCTCTCCTTTGTCTTTGTCCACAGGTGCCGGAGAACCCGGTTTTGGTCTGTCGGTGCGGGTGGTTAGAGTCCTTCTCCTGTTGCCGATTCGCTCGCGCAGGCGGCTGCACACACGGGAGGAGTAGCGATGGACGCGACCTTGCTGGACGCCGAGGCCGAGGCGGCCGTGCTGCGCGTCTACCGTCAGGTCTTCGCCGTGCTCGCCCGCGAAGCCGGCGCGATGATCGTCGACCCCGACCTCCTCGACGTCGACCAGGCCATCCTCGACGCGTTCGCCGAAGCCGGCAGCGACGGCCTCACGGTCGAACAGGCCACCCTCGCCTGCCGGTCCTATCCGCACGACGTGATCGTGCGGCGCTTCGACGTCCTCAGGCAGTACGGCGCGATCACCAAACTCGTCGACCGTCCGAACGAGCTGCGGCACCGCGCCGCGTTCGCGCCGTACGTGATGCTGATGTTCCTGCGCCGGATGTCGGTGCAGGGCGGCCAGGCGGAGCTGCACCAACTACTCACCCTGGAGGCGCACAGCGTCAGCGACCCCAGCGCGACCGAGGACGACGGGCAGGCCTCGATCGAGCGGCTGACGAAGGTGTTCCGCCTGCTCGGCAACGAGCTCGCGATCCTGGTGTCGACCAGCACCACCGCCCAGCTCCGGGAGAACGCGCAGCTCGCCTGGGGCAACGAGCGACTGATCGAGCAGGCCGAGAAGGTCCACCGGATCGTCCTGGAGCGATGGCCTGCCCTGCATCGCGCCTGTACGTCGCTGCGGATGGCGCTGGCCGCCTACGCCGACGCCGTACAACTCGCCGCAGGCCGCCTGGTGGAGCGAGCCGGTACGACGCGTGCGCTCGGACTGCTGCCTATCGAGACGTGGCTCACGTTCACGCGCACCAGCGAGCCCGACGTACTGGCGAGTGTCCTCGACGGCCTGTTGTTCGATGCGGCCGCGCCGGACTTCTCGCCGCAGACCATGGTGGAGGCAGTCGAGACCGGACGCCGTACGGGCTCCGCCCGGATGGCGCCGCCGCGGCCGACCGAGGACACGGTCGCGCCGGAGTCGGCGGCGGCCACGGATCGCGAGGAGCTGCGGGCCGAGGCCGAGCGCGTGCTGGCCGGACGCCCGTCGGTCGACATCGTCGAGGTGGTCGACGCGGCCGGCGACTGGATCACGGCCCGGCGTGTGCTGGCTGAGCTGACGGCAGCGCATCTGCACGACGAGCTCGACTACGAGCTGGTGTGGTCGGACGGCATGCGGATTGACCCGAGTGCGGGGACGCCGTGGGCGACCGAAGGCGTGTTCCGGCGGGTGACGCGATGAGTTCGCCGTCTTCGGAGGCCGTGGAGCGCCGGCTCCTCAACGCGTTGTGGTGGGCGAAGGTGCAGTCGGCGGGTCCGCTGGAGGTCGAGCCGGACACCCCTGCCGTGGCGGGACTGACCCGCGCGACGTCGCAGGACGGGTCGACGGTGTGGCTGGTGCCGACGCTGCCTTCGGGTGCTGGTCACACAGTGCTGGAGGAGATGGGCACTCCCCCGGTCGCCGTCGAGCAACCGAACGAGACGGCTCGCGTCCTGTCCATCTGCGTCGCCTGCTGCTGGACTGACCGCAGCGGTCCCGCCTGGCCGGGCTCCGTGGGCACGCTCGCCCAAGTCAGGTCCGTGTACGCCGGCATGCGCGGCCGCCCGGAACAGTCCAGCGACCTCACCCTCATCATCGGCAGCCTCCGCCGCCTCCACGCCACCCACTGGCTCCTGTGGAACGAGAAGTCCGCCGAGGTCCGCCTGGGTCCCCGCACCGTCACCTGGACTGCCACCGACCTCTCCACACTCCGAGACCTCTGCCGCCACCTCCCCGACCCGCCGCCCGCAGTCCTCACCAGCGCACCCACCCCCGAGCCGGATCACGACCCACTCCCCGCCGCTGAGCCGGAGGCGGCTGATGAGTGAGCAGCATGTGCTGTTCGATCCCTTGCTGCAGGACTTGAGCGATCGGGCGCGTGACGAGGTGCTCGCAGCCTTCAGTGCGGTCCAGTACGCGGCACACCCGGTGGCCGAGGTGCAGTTGGCCGGTCTGCGCGACGTGACGCTACGTCGACATGTCGCACGAATGCTCAAGCTGATCGGCCGGACACTCGTGCACGTCGACGGCACCCACTGGACGTCCGGCTACGCCGACGACATCGCGGCAACGCTGACCGCGCAAGGCTGGCAGCCGCTGTCGGTCGTCGACCGCGCGGTGCTCGTCCTCGTGCTGATCCACTCCGTCGCGATCCCCCGCAGCGAAGGAATCCTGACCGGCGACAGCTGGAAGTCGGCTCGCCCGACCACCGTCGACGAGCTGCGCACCACCAAGATCAGCAGCGAGGAACGCCGCCTCGCCCTTCAACGCCTCCGCGCAGCCGGTCTGATCCAACTGTCAGGCGACCACTCCGGCGGCCCCAGCTACATCCCCGGCCCGCAACTCCAGCGCCTGACACCGGCAGCCCGCCGCCGCCTCCAGGACCAACTCATCCTGGCCGCGGCCCCAGCCAGCCCCATCGCCGAAGCCATCCGAGCCCGCAACGGCACCTGGACAAAGCCGGCCGACGACGTAACCACAACGAGCAGCACGACATCGACTGAGCAGGCGGCTGACGGCCGTACCGGGGAAGGGATGGCATGAGCACTCCGGTGGAGGACGGCCCGTTCGACATTCTCGGGTCGAAGGTGCTGCTCGGCGTCCAGGTCGTCGACCTGTCGCGCCTGTCGACGCACCCGATTCCGATGGTCGGCCAAGGGCTCGTGACGGTGGCCGGCCAAGGCCCGACCGACTCGAACGGCGCCGGCAAGTCGTCCTGGATCGCGGCGCTCAGCTTGCTGCACGCTGACGACCAGTGGCGCCTGACCAGTGGTGCGCCCGGCGCGGCCGAGCTGCTGTTCACCGCCGAGGCCGCCGGTCAGGAGGGCAACTGGTCGAACGTCGACCGCGGCTACATCGTCGGCGTCTTCTCCGATCCCGAGCTCACCGACCTCGCCGACATCGAGGCGGCCGCGATCACCGTGTGGATCCGGATCAACCGCAAGGCGTCGTACATCGACCTGCGCTGGAAGAACGGCCTGCACGTCCCGTACGGCGCCACCGAGGCCGAGCGGGCCGCCGGCGCCGACGCGCTCTGGGCAGCCCTGCCGCACTCGAACGGCCGCACCGACTTCCACGCGAACAAGCTGTCCACCGTCCTGTACGGCGGTCAGGTGCGCTGCGTCTCGTTCCTGTCGACGTCGGTCCGGTCGAGCCCGACCGCGAACCTGCTGGCCGAGCCGCTGAACGAGCTCGGCCCGGCGCGCATCTTCAACGCGATCGCAACCCTGACCGGCCTCGACCACGAGCTCGAGCAGGAGCAGGCACACCGCTCCGCGGAACACACCCAGCGTGAAGCCACCAAGCAGGCGACCGCCGACCTGCAACGGTGGGAGCAGGAGATGGCCGCGGTCGAGGCCGGCATCCTGCAGCGGGCCGCGGCCCGGGACGCGCTGGCCGCGGCGAAGGAGTCCTGGCAGGCTAGATGCGCCCGGCACCTGATCGACGGCGACGCCCGGAACAGCGAGATCCTGCAGGAGCTCGCCGTACTCGACGAACGGGTCGCCGAGCAGGAAGCCCGCCGGGAGGCGGTCGACGCCGAGATCGATGCCTTTGGCAACGAGGAGGTCCTGCTGCGGGACGTCCAGCTGACCCGGCAGCAGCGGGACAAGCTGGACGCGCGGGACCGTGAGCTCGACCTCGCCCAGCGTTCGGTGCGTGAGCAGCTCGAGCGCCTCGGTCAGGAGCACCGTCGGCTGCTGGACGCGGGGCGTTCGGCGGACGGCCGCGATCTGGCTGCCGCCGGCGAGGAGCAGGACGAGGCCCGCGCCGTACTCGAGGAGCACATCGGGCGCGACCACGCGGCCCGGTCCGCCGTCGACTTCGCGACCGCCGAGCTGCGCGAGGCGGAGAGCGGTCAGACCGTGTCGGCGCCGCAGCAACAGGTGCTGGAGAACGCAGGGCTCGAGTGCGGTGCGCTCACCGACATCACCGAGCTGTCGACGGCCGAGCGTGCCGAGTGGGAGCCGCGGCTCGCGCCGTACCGGGAAGCCGTCGTCATCGACTTCGGCGACGCCGCAGTCGCGTCGGCGGCGCTGGCGGACGCCGGGTACGCCGGATTCCTGCTGGTGCTCGCAAATCGGCCCGGCGCCGCCGGCAAGGGCAAGCGTGGACCGAAGTCGGCCGACAAGCGGTTCAACCTGGACGGGTTCTTCGCGGCGATCGGTGAGCGCGCGACCAAGGAGAACATCGACGACGTCGCCGGCGTGGTGGCCGTTGGCCAGTTCGACGAGCCGCTGACCGGCCGCACTGTCCGGATCGAGGCTGCTCGCCGCCGCCTCGAAGCCGCGGTCGAGGCCCGTGCCGTCGCATCCGCAGCCCTCGAACAGGCGCGTGCCCGAGTCGAGCAGGCAGAGCGCCGTACGGCGGCCGCCCGCGCACTCGCCGAGGCCGAGTCGGTGCAAGAGCAAATCCTCGCCCTGCGGGAGTCGATCGACCGGCACGAGACCGATCGCGACTCGCTCGCGCCGCAACTCCAGGCCGCGAAGGAGTCCGCCGAGGCAGCAGCCGGCCAGCAACTCGTCCGCGACGAACGGCTCAAGAACCTCGAGGCCACCCGCCGCGACCACGAGCGCCTTCTCGACGACCTGACCGCCCGCCGATTGACGCTCCTCGAAGAGCAGACGTCACTCGACCTCGCGACTCGCACCACCGCGTGGGGTTTCACGCCGGCGGAGGCGGAGGAGTTCATCCTCGGACTGCCTGACGACGCACAACGCCGTACGACGGCCGACTGGAACCACCAGGCCTGCACGCAGATCGACGACGTCATCCGCCGCTGCTTCCCGAACGCCCGATCGCGCGAGGAGATCCCGACCGAGCTGTGGGAGATCCTGAACGGCCCGGACGGCTGGACGAACGGCACCCTCGGCGTCCGCGTCGGCCTGGTCCCGGCGCTGCACCGGACGCTGAGCAGCCACCTCGCGCAGCACGAGACATTCGACAGCCTGCAGCAACAGCAGATCGCCAGCCAGCGAGCCGAACGCAACGCAGCCCTCGAACGCGCCCGCGAAGGACTCGGCGAGGCCGAGAGCACCGCCCGCGCGCACCGCGCCTCCCTTGCCGACGGCATCAAAGCGCGACTTCGCCTGGTGTCACAGGAGTTCGACCGGCTCGACCAGCAGTACGGCGGGTACGGCGCGAAACTCGAGTTCCCCGAACCCGACCCGCCGGCCGAGCCGGACAAGCCGTGGCGCTGGACGGTCACGCCGAAGTGGCGGCGTTCGGAAGGCGGCCCGTTCTCCGCGTTCAACGTGAAGGGCAACACCGCCCAGATGGACGAGAAGGCGGTCAAGCTGGTGTGCGCCGCGGCGCTCGCTGGCGGCTCGGACCGTCCGCTGCTGCTCATCCTCGACGAGCTCGGCCGGAACCTGGGTTCCCAGCACCGCCGCGAGGCCGTCGCCCTGTTCGAGCAGATCGGCCGCGACCGCAACATCACGGTGATCGGCGCGCTCCAGGACGACATGGAACGCTACGCACTCTCGTCGTCCCGCCTTTACGTCAAGCTCCGGCGCAGCTCCGACACCATGCCGTACAACCAGGCGCCGGTCGTCAAGGGCAACGAGGAGTACGCCGCCCGCGTCGAGCTGCTCCGAAGTTGGCTGGAGTCCTACCGCGGGACGACGCCCACCCTGGAGTTGGCGGCGCCGACGCTGACCCCTTAGAGCGCTGACTCGATGGGCGAGTCTTCCGGCACCTCGTTGCGGACGCGGTGCCGGTAACGCAGCGGGGACTCGCCGACCTCACGCTTGAACGCCGTGCTGAACGCACTCTCCGACGCGTAGCCCAAGTCGGACGCGAGCGAACCGACGCGAACGTCGTCGTCCTTCAAAGCACGCTGAGCCAGCAGCATCCGCCAGCGGTTGAGATAGGTGAGCGGCGGTACGCCGGCCACGGTCCGGAACCGTTCGGCGAACGACGTCCGCGACATCGCGGCGGCACGTGCCAGTTCCTCCAGCCCCCAGGACTTCCCAGGCTCGTCATGCATCAGGCTGAGCGCCGGCCGAAGCCGTACGTCGGTCAGCACCCGGAGCCCTCCCGGCCGCAGGTCGCCCTGCTCGATGTAGGCGCGCAGTACCTCGAGCAGCACCAACTGGCTGTGTTGCCGGATCGCGAACGCGGATCCCAGTCGGTTCGACGTCACCTCGTCGTACAGGCGGTACAGACTCCCCCGCAGGTTCGCCGCCGACGACGCTGATCCGCGCACGTGTCCCACCGGTGGAAGCGCCTGCGAGAGCAACGCCTGACCGGCCGGGTTGAGCTCGATGCGACCGCCGATGACGATGTCGTCGGTCTCGCTGTCGGCGCCGATCAGGTCCGGCGAGGGAAAGCCCGGCTCGGGCTCGATCTCGCGGCGCGGTCCGTCGCCGGTGCCGCCTTCGAGCTCCAGCCAGGACCGGCTGTTCAGCAGGGCGACGTCACCCGGCTCGAGCTCGATCGGCTCGATGCCGTCGGAGCTCAGCCGGGCCTGGCCCGACACCACCGCGATGAACTTGAACGGCTCGCTGAACAGGCCGCGGGTCACCCAGGGACCGCGCATCGCGAAGCCGCCCGACATGAGGCCGCGCACCTCGACGAGGTCGAACACCTCGGACAGCTGATCGGTGGCCATCTCCGTACTCTCGCGCAAAAAATACGAACTGACAACTATTCAGAGTCCGGGCTCAGCCCAGCAGACTGGCGGCATGACCCAGAAACACCATCCCCTCGGATCGGGGTTCACCGCCGCCTCCACGGCTGACGAAGTCCTCCGCGGCATGGACCTGTCCGGCACGAACGTCGTCGTCACCGGCGGCCACGCCGGAATCGGACTGGAGACCACGCGCGCACTCAGCAACGCCGGCGCGGCAGTCACCGTCGGCGCGCGCGTGGTCAACGTGACGTCCGGCGGTCACCGGCTCTCGGACATCCGCTGGGACGACCCGCAGTTCAACACCGGATACGACCCGCTGCTCGCGTACGGCCAGTCCAAGACGGCCAACGTGCTGTTCGCCGTCGAGTTGGATCGCCGGTGGGCCGACGAGTCGATCCGCGGGTACGCCGTACACCCGAGCGTCGTCGTGACCACGAACTTGGGTCGCTCGATGCCTGCGGACCAGAAGCGAGCGATGAATCTCGCCATGGAACTGATCGACGACTCCGGTCGCCCGATCATCGACCCGGCCCAGGAGAAGAAGACCGCGCAGCAGGGCGCTAGCGCCAGCGTGTTCGCGGCGACCAGCCCGCTGCTGGCCGGCCTCGGCGGCGTCTACCTGATGAACAACGACATCTCACCGCTGGACGAGTACGCGAAATCCATTGCCTTCGGCGCCGAGCCGGTCGTCGAGTCCACCGTCGTACCGCACGCCCCCGACCCTGACTCGGCGCACCGGCTGTGGGAGCTGAGCGAGCAACTGATCAAGTCGAACTGAGGAGAATCTTCATGCGATACCGCACTCTTGGACGGACCGGCATCAAGGTCAGCCCGTACGCACTCGGCGCGATGATGTTCGGCGCCGTCGGCAACCCGGACCACGACGACTCGATCCGGATCATCCACCGCGCCCTGGAGGCCGGGATCAACTTCATCGACACCGCCGACATGTACTCCCGCGGCGAGTCGGAGGAGATCGTCGGCAAGGCGCTCAAGGGCCGGCGCGACGACGTCGTACTCGCGACCAAGGCGCGCTTCCCGGTCGACTTCGACCCCAGCGGGGCGACGCCGGCCGTCCCCAACCGCTCGGGCGCGTCCCGCCGGTGGCTGATGCGTGCGCTCGACGACTCGTTACGGCGGCTCGACACCGATTACGTCGACCTGTTCCAGATCCACCAGCCGGACCCCGACACCGATCTCGAGGAGACGCTGTCGGCGCTGACCGACCTGGTACGCGCGGGCAAGGTTCGGGCGATCGGTACGTCCTCGATGCCGGCCTCGGACCTCGTCCGGTCGCACTGGATCGCCGAGCGGCGTGGCCTGACCCGGTTCCGTACCGAGCAGCCGCCGTACTCGATCCTGAATCGCGGCATCGAGCGCGAGGTCCTGCCGGTGGTCGAGGAGTTCGGCATGGGAACGCTGGTGTGGAGTCCGCTCGCGGGTGGTCTGCTCACCGGCCGCTACCGCAAGGATCATCAGAACAGCACCCACCGGTCGCAGTTCGGCTTCCGGCACCTGACCGACGAGCGCCGCCTGGACGCCGTCGAGGAACTGATCTCACTGGCCGACGACGCCGGGATGCCGCTCACCCACCTCGCGATGGCGTTCGCGATCACCCACCCCGGCGTCACGTCCGCCATCATCGGCCCGCGCACCATGGACCAACTGGACGACCTCCTGGCCGGCGTCGACGTCACCCTCACCGACGACGTCCTCGACCAGATCGACAAGATCGCCCCACCCGGCACCGACATCGGCACCCTCGACATGGCCTACAACCCGCCCGCGATCCACCACCCCCACCTACGCCGTCGGCACCTCGCCGACCGCCCCGCCGCCTGACCAATTGACAGACCTACCGCGGTCCCCTGCCGCGGTAGGTCCGTCAGTATTCCCCGTCATCTCGAGCCCTCGGCAGACCTGCGACCACATCGCACAGGCGCCTCCCCGCGGTAGCGCTCCCAGGCGACGCACCCATGACTTCAGTCATGTATTTGCCAAAACCGGACCCCGGTGCTTACCCCGGACCCGATGGTGCTTCAGACTGGACCGGTGGAAGCCCCAGAGAACCGCACCGACTGCTTACGGCGGGTAGGCGGAACTCTGGCCAACCGTCCGACCACCGGCGTACCGTCTGCTGCGCAGGTCCGGTCGGCTCGTGATCGGAGGGCGTGAATGGCATCGTGGCTCCTCCGCGCCCAGTGGACCCACCGTGACGAGTCCGTCGAGCACCGCGCTCTCCGGGTCGGCCGTACGCTGACCGCGGTCGCTGTCGCGTTCCCCGACGTACACAACTGGACTCAGGACGAGCGCTGGGGCTACCACGTCCTCGAGGCCGACGGCTCGACCCCGCTCCAGGAGATGGTCGAGGCCACCACCAAGGTCCTCGCCAACGGCTCGAGCACCACCCGCCTGCACCTGCAGAGCACCGGTGACCTGCCCTGGCTGTTCGACCTGTCGATGGGCGGCACGCTCACCACGGTCTCCGACCAGCTCACCCTGCACTGGAGCGACGAGGACGCCTTGGTCCAGTCCGAACGCTTCGCCCAGGTCCTGCGCGCGGTCGTGTCGATCTGGGAACCCGAGTGGGCAAGCATCGCGGACACCGAGCTCGCCGCGGCGGCTGGGGTGTTCCGGCGCGGGATCCCGATGATGGGCTGGCTGACGTACGTCCGCGGTCTGGTAGCCGGTGCCCACGGCATCGACATCGAGCTGACCCCGTTCGAACGTGGCACTCTCCTGCAGGCTCCGGTCGCTCCCGCCGACCTCACGCCGGTCCACATCTGCGCCGCCGCCGCGCTGGTCGGCATCGCCCCTGAGAGCTAGTCGGCCAGTACGCCGGTCACGACAGCCTGCTGATCCCATCGCGCCAACTCGGCGGCGTCTGGTGCCTGGAACTTGGAGTTGTAGTCCTCCAGCTCCTCGCGGGTGATGTGGAACGTCCCCTCCGGCAGCGCCGCGTTCCGAGCTGCCAGCCGCTCCCACAAGACCTCGAACGGCGGGTTCAGTACGACGATCTCCGCCAGCGCACCGAGTGCGTGCGCGCGGTTGCGGAACATGTCCCGCTCGGTCTCGGACCAGCAGCCGTAGTCCAGGATCACGTTGACGCCCAACGACAGCGCGCGAGCAGCGACACTCCAGAACAGCTGCGACTCGAGTACCCACCGCCGCCCGCCGTCCTCGCTGACCCCGAACAGCGGATCCATCCACTCGTCCGGCGTGAACCTCAGTGCCCCGCGTTCCTCCTCCAACTGCCGAGCCAGCGTCGTCTTCCCTGCTCCGGGCAATCCGACGATCAACACCATCACCGCACGCTGCATACCCGAACCCTACGAACCACGACGTCCGAAACCTTCAAGACAGGTCCGCGCGCCCCGGTCAGGATCGACCCATGGCCTCGAACCTCACCGACCTGATGAACGTCGGCACCTCGGTCGCCGCGTACTTCGAACGCGCCGGAATCACCCGCATCGACCAGTTGGCCGGCCAAGACCCGCTCGACCTCTACGACACCATCTGCCGAATCGACGCCCGCCGACACGACCCCTGCCTCCTAGACACGATCATGTCCGCAATAGACCAGGCCAACGGCGAACCATCCCGCCCCTGGTGGACCTGCACACCCCATCGCAAACAACTCCTACAACCCGCCACCACCTCGACGGCGCGGGATCGCCGGGCCTGAGAGCTGATCGGCAAGCCAGCCGAGCAGAGCCAACAGCAGGACCGCGATCGGGTAGACGACGAGCTGGACAAGAATGAGCACGCAGATCATCGTCGCGAGGCTCGACCTTGCTCGACAGCGGCAAGAATGCCCTCCTGCGATAGATTCTGGCCATGCATCGTGTTGCCGTCGTCGTCGCCGATCACGTGAAGAGCCTCGAGCTCGCGATTCCGGGCCAGGTATTCGGGACGGCCCACTCACTCGACAAGGCCGAGGGCGCAGTGTTCGGCACTCCGCTGTACGACGTGGTCTTGTGCGGGCAGCGACCCGACATGGTGGTGTGCGGCCGCAGCGGAGCGGAACTGTTCCGGATGACTGCCCCCCACGACCTGGCCGAGGCCCTGACTGCCGACACAGTGATCGTGCCGGGTATCCGCACGGACCGCTCACCGGCGGCCGAGGTGACCGAGGTCCTTCGAGAGGCGCACAGTCGTGGCGCGCGAGTCGCTTCGATCTGTTGTGGCGCCTACATTCTGGCCGCCGCCGGACTGCTTGACGGACGACGGGCGACAACGCACTGGACCTCCGCCAGGGACTTCGCGAAGCGGTTCCCCCGTGTCGAGGTCGACCCGAACGTACTGTTCGTCGACGAAGGCGATGTGCTCACCTCCGCAGGCGCGGCGACCGGACTCGACCTCTGCGTCCACATGGTGCGCAACGACTTCGGAGCAGCGGTCGCAGCCGAGACCGCCCGCCACATCGTGATCCCACCCCAGCGCGCCGGCGACCAGGCCCAGTTCATCATGCACCACGAACCCACCGCCGACAGCGGCTCCCTCGAGCCCACCATGCGCTGGCTGCGCGACCACCTTGGTGAACCGTTGACGCTCTCCGACATAGCCCGACAAGCCGCCATGAGCCCGCGCACCCTCAACCGTCGCTTCCGCGAGCAAACCGGAACAACACCGCTGCAATGGCTCCTCAACCACCGAGTCCGCCACGCCCAAGAACTCCTGGAAACCACGACCCTCTCGATCGAAGAAATCGCCACCCACTGCGGCTTCGGCACAGCAATCAACCTCCGCCAACACTTCACCCGCCGCCTACACCTATCCCCCACCACCTACCGCCACGCCTTCCAACCCCACCAACCCACCTAACCCCCAAGAACCACCCCGCCAAAAACCGGGTGGCCGCCGTCGGTCCGGCGGCGCATGTACTGGCGCTCAGCCGGTATACCGCCCACTCGGCAAGCACCGGCTTCGGCATCAGACAGTTGCCGAGTGAGCCGCTCGGGGATGGCGCGCCTGAGCGAGCTGCTGCGTGAGGGGCGGTTCATGACGCACCGGCCGTGACAGACACGGCGGCGGCAGGTCGCGGAGTACGGCCACGGCGGCGGCAGGTCGCGGAGTACGGCCACGGCGGCGGCAGGTCGCGGAGTACGGCAGCACCCTGGGCCCGTCCGCCGGCCAGCTCCGACACCATGTGCGACTGCTCGGGCCAGCAACTGGCGGTGAGCTGGCGGTAGAAATGTTAAGGGCCACCCCAAATCGGGGTGGCCCTTAACAGTGTGAATGTCCGGCGGCGTCCTACTCTCCCACGACCTCCCGGTCGCAGTACCA
>NZ_JBITJU010000034.1:0-73348 GCF_044460355.1 Kribbella sp. NPDC050124 | reverse complement strand
TATCCAAGTACCGAGCCAAGACCCGCGACCCCGACCGCCGCAGCTACAAGACCAGCATCCACATCACGATCACCCCATTGCCACCAACACCGGACCGCTAACCGAACGGCGTTGGGATTATAGGCTCTTCACAGTTGAGCAGATCGGCGCCGCCTTCGGGGCGCACCGTGGTGCGCGAAGATTCTGGCGTGGGCTGGTTGAGGGCTGCGGGTGTTGGCTGGATGCTGGTGGTGTCCGTCGTGGTTGATCCCGGTCACCCTCTGGTGTCTGTGAGCCTGTAGTTGAGCATGGTGGCGGAGGACGTCCACGGGAACCGTGGATTGGTGCCTTGAGCCCGAGCGTCAGATTTCCTCTCTTTCCCTGTCCTCCCCGCGACGGATGCTGTGGAAGATCAAGTCCGATGGCGGGAAGGAGCAGTTGGGATGGAAGTGATACACGTCCGCTGCGCTGGGCTGGACATCTCGAAGAAGGACGCGAAGGTGTGTGTCCGGGTCGCAGGACCTGGCCGGCGTAAGGCGGTTGAGACGGTCACGACGTGGTCGTCGATGACGACGCAGGTCCTGGCTTTGCGTGAGCACCTGGCTGCCGAGCAGGTCACGTGCGTGGTGATGGAAGCGACCGGTGACTACTGGAAGCCGTTCTACTACCTGCTTGAGGATCTGCCCGGGGTGGAGGTGGTCTTGGTCAACGCCCGGCATGTGAAGAACCTGCCTGGTCGCAAGACCGACGTCGCTGACGCCACGTGGCTGGCTCAGCTCGGTGCGCATGGTCTGGTGCGCGGCTCGTTCGTACCGCCGGAGCCGATCCGGCAGTTGCGTGACCTGACTCGGACCCGGACAGCGATCACGCGGGAACGCTCCCGTGAGATCCAGCGACTGGAGAAGTTGCTGGAGGACGCCGGGATCAAGCTCTCCTCGATCGCCACCGACATCGTCGGCGTCTCGGGGCGAGCGATGATCGAGGCCCTGGTCGCCGGTGACCGCGATGCCGGCCGGATGGCTGATCTGGCCCAGCGCCGCATGCGGGTCAAGATCCCGCAGCTCACCGAAGCGCTGGTCGGCCGGTTCAACGACCACCACGCCTTCCTCGCTCGCGTTCACCTCGATCTCATCGATCAGCACACCGCGGTGATCAGGCAGTTGACTGAGCGGATCGAGGCGATGATGGAGCCCTTTCGTGGCTTCCACGACCTGATCTGCACAATCCCCGGAGTCAGTACCCTGACCGCCGATGTCGTCGTGGCCGAGACCGGCGCCGACATGCGACGTTTCCAGTCCGCGAAACATCTCGCGTCCTGGGCCGGCACGACGCCGGGGAACAACGAGTCTGCGGGTCGCGTGAAGTCCAGCCGGACCCGACCGGGCAACCCCTATCTTCAAGGCGCTCTCGGAGCGTCGGCGATGTCAATCGCCCGCACGCCCGGCACGTACTTCAACGCGAAGTACCGGCGGATCGCAACTCGCCGTGGACCGCAGAAAGCCAACGTCGCCGTCCAACATGCACTCCTCGTCACAATCTGGCACATGGGCACCACCGGCACCCTCTACGACGATCCCGGGGCCGACTACTACAGCCGTCTTCGGCCGGAAAGAGCCAGACAACGAGCCATCCACCAACTCGAAGCAATGGGCTACCGAGTCACGCTCGACCACGCCTCGTAGCACCCCACCGCGGCCGGCCACCGGAGGCGAATCTTCGCGTCAGGGTGTAGCGCTGGTCGGCGCGTCGGTGGCCGGGTAGGGGTCGAGGTCTCCTGATGATGGGGGTTCCTACGCCGCCCATCCAGAAGAACTCGACGACAACTTCATGGTCAACCGTGACGTCGCGGTCGTCGACGACGCCAGCTGGGCGCAGGAGGTCGACCTCGTCTCGAACGACCACTACACCTGGGCCGATGACACCGAGCGGCATTGGGAGCTCGCGATGAGCGCCGACCGCTGCCGCGAGGGCGTGGCCCAGGCGGGTCGGGACCGCCAGCAGTGCCTGCCTGTATTCCGTGCGGCCCGTGGCTGCGCTGGGGCATAGTGTGGCAACGTGGCTTGAGGGCAGTATGAGTCCCGGCGAGAGGCTACTGGAGGGTTAGCGTAGGGATCGCCATCGTGACAGGTTGGGGATTAAGCGTTGTGACTAGCACCTTGCGCCAGCGGTCCGGCCGCCTTCCCGAAGCTGTGACGAGCTTCGTCGGGCGTCGGACGGCGCGGGCTGATGTCAGGCGGCTGCTGGAAGGCTCGCGGCTGGTGACCCTGACCGGCGTCGGCGGGGTGGGGAAGACCCGATTGGCCCTGCAGGTGGCTCGTGATGTGCGACGGGCCTTCCCGGACGGTGTGTGGCTGGCGGAGCTGGCGAAGCTGGATGACGACTCGCTGGTGGACAGCGCGGTGGCAGCGGCGCTGGAGCTGTCGGACAGTTCGGGTCGGGCACTCATCGACGTGCTGGTGGACTATCTGGCGGACAAGCGTCTGCTGGTGGTGCTCGACAACTGCGAGCACCTGTTGCCCGCGTGCGCTCGCCTGACAAGCAGGCTGTTGTCGGAAGCGCCGGAGCTGCGGGTGCTGGCGACGAGCCGGGACCGGTTGGCGATCGGCGCTGAGCAGGTCTGGCTCGTGCCTCCGCTGTCGGTGCCAGAGCCGGACTCCCTGACCTCCGGCACGGCCCGCCAGTACGAGGCGATGACGTTGTTCGAGGACCGAGCGTCCTCGGTGCTGCCTGGTTTCCGGCTCGGTCCCGAGAACGAGGCGGCGGTAGCGCGGTTGTGCCGGCAGCTGGACGGGTTGCCGCTGGCGATCGAGCTCGCAGCCGGTCTGGCTGAGGGCGTTGTCGGTGGAACAGATCCTGGCTCGGTTGTGGGATCGGTACGGCATCCTGACGAGCGGCGACCGAACCGTGGAGGCGCGGCACCGGACGCTGCGGGCAGCGGTGGAGTGGAGCTTCGACCTGTGTCCGGAGCTGGAGCGGACGTTGTGGGCCAGGTGCTCGGTGTTCTCCGGTGAGTTCGATCTGGACGCGGCCGAAGCGGTGTGTGCCGGTGACGGGCTCACGGTGGCAGAGGTGCTGACCGGGGTGGCCGGTCTGGTCGACAAGTCGATCCTGGTCCGCGCGGATGACGAGTCGCGGGCCCGGTATCGGATGTTGGAGACGATCCGCCAGTACGGTGCAGAGCGGCTGACGGCGGCGGGCGAGGAATCCCGGTTGCGTCGCCGGCATCGGGATTACTTCCTGGCCCTGGCCGAACGGTCGGATGAGCAGTCATGTGGCCCGCGTCAGGCCGAGTGGGCCGGCCTGCTGCGGGCCGAGCGGGCGAACATGTGGGCAGCGCTCGAGTACTGCCTGACGGAGCCCGGTGAGGCCAGGTCGGGGCTGCGGCTGTGCAACGCCCTGTGGTTCTACTGGGTGGGCTGCGGATTCGTGCGGGACGGCCGGCACTGGATGGATCGGGCGCTCGCCGCCGATCCCGGGCCCAGCCTGGAGCGGGCCCGGGCGTTGTGGATCAACGGCTGGATGGCCTTCGTGCAAGGCGACAATCCGCTCAGCCTGGTGCTGCTGAACGAGGCTCGTGAGCTGACCGAGCAGCTGGGTGACCAGACGGAGCTGACGTACGCGATCCAATACCTCGGCCAGGCGGAGATGCTCGGCAACAACATGGCCGTCGCGGTGCCCATGCTGGACGAGGCCCTGGCCCGGCACCGTGCAGCGAACACCTGGACCGGCCCCGCGTTGTTGATTTTCATTTATCGGGCGGGGGCGGCCGTCCTGTCCGGCGACGTCGACCACGCGGTGGCCCTCCTCAACGAGTGCGTGCGCATCTGCGAGTCGCTCGGCGAGCGCTGGGCCCGGTCCTGGGTGGAGTGGAACCTTGGTGTCGCCTCCTGGGCCGCCGATGACCCCAGGACGGCCGTGACCCATGTGCGTTCGGCGCTGCGCGCCAAGCGGGAGCTGAATGATCAGCTGGGTATCCCGTTCTGTATCGATGTGATTGCCTGGGCGGCGGTCTCGGAGGGCGATCCACGGCGAGCGGCGGTGCTGTTCGGGGCGGCCGACATGGGCTGGAAGGAGATCGGCAGCCCACTGATGGGGTTCGCGTTCTTGCTGGAGTGGCGAGAGCAGACCAGGACGCGCTGCCGGGAGTCCCTCGGTGAGCGGGCGTACGAGACGGCCCACCGAAAAGGAGCCCGATTGGCCCCGGACAAGGTCATCGCCTACGCGCTGAGTGAGAAAGCCGAACCGTCGTTGGCGCCCGGCGCGTCGGCGGATGCCGCGCATGGTTCCGCAACGCTCACGTCCAGGCCGTACCAGGCCCTGACGAAACGCGAGCGTGAGATCGCGGCGATGGTGGCCGAGGGGATGTCGAACAAGGAAATCGCCGCCAAGCTGGTGATCGCGCAGCGCACCGCGGAAGCGCACGTCGAGCACATCCTGCGCAAGCTCGGGTTCAACTCCCGTAGTCAGATCGCCGCCTGGATCACACACCAGCAGCACGAATGACCCGTCTGGCTCAAGTTAGGACTCGCGACAAATGTAGGTTTGTAAGGTCTCTGAACTCAGTCCTCTTTGTTGCCCGGATCGGCTACCACGCGGCCACCGCAGAGGGCTTCGTAATACTCATCCCATGAAGTCGCGCCCCGAGTCCGAGTAGTCACCCGGTGGGGATGAATCGGCTTTCTCGTAGAACGACCACCATGGGATTCACGACGGGCAAATCTGTCGGAGTCTGGAGGTTCGAGATGCGCCGCTCAGGATGGCTTCTCATCGGGGTCGGGGCGCTGCTGATCCTGAGTGCGGCCCTGCTCAGGTTCGTCGTCGCGCCGAGCGCGACGAAACTGCCCGCTGACACCGACATCACTACGGCGTACAGCGGCAAGGGCACCGTGCTGAACGCCGCGGCACTGCAGTCGGGAGACGTGGCCAACGCGCTCGCGCGAGACATCCCGGTCACCCTCGACCGGCACGTCTACGTCAGCGAGGCGGACAGCAGCACGGCGATCGTCCATGACGACCTCACACTGAAGGCTGGAACGACGTCGTCGAAGGACAACCACACGTACGCAGTCGACCGGAACGACCTCACCGAAACCGCGTCCATCAACGGCGTCGAGGTCGAAAAGCACCAAGGACTGACGGTCAGCCTGCCGGTCGATCCGGAACCGAAGTCCGGCGTCTACACGTACTGGGACACCCCGACGCGGACCGCCGTACCAGTGACGTACGTCGGCACCGAGACGCGTGAAGGTCGCGACACCTACCACTATCGGGCCACCGCGTCTGGTGCATTGGCCAATCCCGCGTTGCTGCAGCAGTTGCCGTCCTCGCTTCCGAGGACGCTCGCTCCGAAACTGCTCGCTCTGCTGCCGGCAGAGACCCAGCAGAGGTTCCTCCCGCTCCTGTCGGTGCTGCCGGACCAGGTACCACTCAGCTATACGGCCAGCAGTACGTACGACGTCTGGGCAGACGCCGCGTTGGGTGCTCCATTGGATACGAAGATCAACCGCTCGGTGGTCGCCAACGTGGGGACCGGAGCGGCATCGATTCCGTTGCTCCCGGTACTGACGATCGACGTCGCCGAAGACCAGGCCTCGGTGCAGGATGCGGCAGACAGGGCGGCGAACGCCGACCAGTTGCTCAGCTGGATCGAGGTGTGGGGTCCGATCGTGCTGCTGATCCTCGGCCTCGTTCTGGTGGCGCTCGGACTGTGGGTGGGCAGGCGCAGGTCCTCGCAGCCCGGCGCTGAGGATACTCGGACAGGCGTGGACTCGCCCGCACCAGGCTGACGCCGTGCTCCACATCCAGGACCTCGAGATCCGCGTCGTCGACGCCGCCACCGGCGAACTCCTGCGCGAACTCACCCTCGACTACCAACCCACCGGACGACCCCCAGGCCCCGCCCCCAAACCCCAAATGGCAACACCCGAACCCACGAATCGTGGGTTCGGGTGTTGCCGAGGTCTTGAGACATTACAGAGTGCCCCCGGCAGGATTCGAACCTGCGACGCACGGTTTAGGAAACCGACGCTCTATCCCCTGAGCTACGGGGGCGGACAGACGGGGACAGCGTAGCGGAACCTGGGGGTGCGGCTCATCTTCGTGTGCGGAGGGTGAGCGTTGGACACGGAGGTGGGGTCGGCGCACGCTGCGGTCATGGGGCGTTCGTGGGGGAGGGATCATGAGTTTCGGTGTGCTGGGGGACTTGAACTGGCTCGCGGTGGTCGTGAGCGTGGTGGTGTATTTCGGGATCGGGGGGTTGTGGTTCGCTCCGGTTGCCTTTGGCAAGCAGTGGCAGGAGGCGATTGGGTGGACCGCGGCGGACGAGGAGCAGGCGACACCGGCGGTGATGTACGTCGTACCGCTGCTGACCTGTCTGGTCACGACGGTGGCGCTGGCGATGGTGTCCGAGGCGAGTGGGACCGACACGTTCGGCGAGGGCGTCGTGCTGGGGCTGGTGGCCGGGCTGTTCTTGGTGGCGCCGGCGCTCTACGTGACGGGGTTCTTCGATCCGCGGAAGCCCAAGCCGCAAACGTGGATCGGGATCACCGCCGGCTACCACGTCGTCAGCATCCTTGTGATTGCGGTGATCCTGGCCGTGTGGACCTAACCGGTGAGTGCAGAGACGCCTAAGTGGCCGGAGATGGAGGCGTAGCGCTCGGCGTAGAGGGTGGTGCAGCGGGAGGAGGCGCAGCCGGAGCCGGCGAAGGTGGTGCCGCGGATGGTGGCGCCGGTGGAGCCGCGACCGGTGTAGACCGGGCCGCCGGAGTCGCCGCCGACGATCGCGACCTGGCCGCCGCGGGTGGCGCGGATGACGTACGTCGTGCAGCCGTCGGTGTCGCAGTACTTCGCTGAGGTCGAGCGGACCGTGATGCCGCAGAGCGACGTACTGAAGCTGCCGGACTGGCAGACGACCGTGCCGACGCCGGGGTCGCCGCCGCCCTTCACCGTGCGGGTGTCGGCCGAGTCGCCGGGGCCGTCGGTCCAGATCTTGGCGCCGTACGTGCTGCCGGTGAGCAGGGCCTGGTCGTAGTCGGGGTAGTTCGTGCGGACCGAGGTGGTGCCGTAGTAGTGGCTGCCCGACTTCCACAGCGTCCCGACACCACCGCAGTGCCCGGCGGTCACCGATCCGCGCTGGCCGTTGGAGCGCCGTACGACGGAGAAGCCGGCAGTGCAGTTCTTCAGCGCCGACGTGATCCGCGCTCCGCCCCAATGCCCGCCCTTCGGGGTGTCGTTGAGCCGGGACGTCCGCGCGAGTGAACTCTCGACCAGCCGTACGCCGGAGGCGCCGCGCAACCCGTCCAACGACGAGGTGGACGTCGTCGCCTTGTCGTACTCGACGACGATGTCCTCGCTGACGGGATCGAGGTCGGCGGCGAACGTGGTCCGGGTGGCGTCAGCCGACCATGAGCGGGCGCCGACCGTGTTCCAGGCGTCGGCGATCGCGCGAGCGGACCGGCAGCTGCGCTCGATCCCGACCATCTGCTTGCCGGCCGCGGGGAGGTTGCGGTCCATCGCGGCCTGGTACCTGCGGGTGTCCACCATCGAGCTGTCCACCACCACCTTGTAGCCGGTCGACGCAGAGCCGACCACGCCGATCACACCCTGGCTCAACCCGTACGGCAGGCCGGACTTGGGCCGCCCGGTGGCGTCGACTGGCTCGAGCGACCGGACGGCGAGGCTGATGCCGTCGCCGAGGCTCTCGCCGAGCGGCCGCGGGTCGGACGCCGACGTCGGCTGGGACAGCCGCTTCGACTGCACTGAGCTCGCGCTGGGTTGCGCGTGGGAGCACGGCGCCGCGGCGGCCGGGGCAGCCCCGGACGCCGTCAGGCCGACCGCGAAGAGTGAGATGGATCCGAGTGTGAGCAGCGGGACGGTAACTGAGAGTCGCACGTAGCTCCCCAAATCGGTGGACGGCCGCATACATCGTCCGGTCAGGAACTCCGCTCAGTCAAGAGCCGATCACCGTCAGCGAGCAAATGTGACTACCGTGCGCGAGCGTAACTTGCAAGTTCACGCCCGTCGGCGCCGAAGAACTTCAGCGTGTCGGTGTCCAGCGTGATCCGCTTGGCACCCTCCAGTACGGCGGTGTGCGGCACGTTGTCGCAGCCGATCAGCCGCTGCAGTCCGGCCTTCGCGGTGAACTCGCCGCGCTGACCGATCGTGTATGTCCCCTGCAGCCCGTTGCAGCCGTCCGAACCGGTCCACGTCCCATCCGCGCGGAACTCGATCACCGGGTCGTCCGGGCGCTCCGCCTTCAGCGAAGTGAGCCCGGCCATCTGGACCGGACGCCACGTCCCGGCCACGCTCTCCGCCGACGGCGGCGCCTGCACCGACGGCGTCGCGACCGGAGCCTGCCCGCCGGCGACCGGCGGCTGCGAAGGTGAGTTCCCGCCGCCCAGGCTGAACCCGACGACGGCGACGGCGGCCACTGCCACCGCGGCCGCGCCGGAGATGATCCAGGTACGGCGCTGGGCCTGCCGGGCGCCCGTGGTCGCGCGCTCGGTCAGACCGGTGGCCGGCGGCACCGAGGCCGCGGCACGGTCGAAGGTTCCCCGCAGGTCATCCTCGAGATCGGTGTTGCTCACGACAACCTCTCATCACACGTGGTGGGACTGCCTGGTCTTCCGTAGCGTGGCGAGCGCCCTGCTGACGGTCGCCCGGACGGAGGACGGTTTGATGCCGAGCACCTCGGCGATCGTGTGGTCGTCCAGGTCCTGGTAGTAGCGCAGCACCAGCACGACTCGCTCCCGCGCCGACAACTCAGCGAGCGCCCGCCACAGCGCGTCCGAGTTCGCCACCTCGGCGGCGTGGTCGGGAACCGTGCGCTCCACGTCGATCTCTGCCGCCGGTGACTCGGTGAACGACCGCCGTCGCGTCATCGACAGGTACTCGTTGATCAGGATCCGCCGGACGTAGTGGTGCGGGTCGTCTGCCTTCCGCACCTTCCGCCACGACCGGAACGCCTGCATCAACGCGATCTGCGCCAGGTCCTCTGCTCGCTGATAGTCGCCGGAGACGGTGAAACCGAGCCGCACCAGTTCCTGTCCGCGCGCGGACACGTACTCCTCGAACTCCACTCGCCACTCCCCGGCTGGGCGTACAACACCTCACACCTATTAGACGCATCGAGTGGCGCAGGGTGCTGCAACCAATCACACACAGTCGAGTCTCAGCCGAGCAAGAACGCCCGGGCCTCCGCCCGCCCACGCGGATCCCGCTGCACGCTGTGCCCGCTTCCGGGTACGACGACCAGCTTGGCCGACTGTGCATGCGCCTGCTCCCACCGAGCCCACTCCACCGGGCAGAACAGGTCGTTGGAGCCGTGCAGGATCAGCGTCCGCGGCAGCAGCTTGTCAGCCGCCGGGTACGTCGACATCCGCGCGACCGGCCACCGGGAGCACCCGTCGACGATCAGCTGATTGCGTGCTGTCTCGAGGTCGTACGGATACAGCTTCGCCGGGTCCAGCTTCGTCAGCCCGGTCTCGACGCTGGCCTTGGTGACGTGCAGGTCGGCGCACAGTGTGGCCAGGTGCAGTCCGGCGGACAGTTCGTCGTACGCGCTGTTCCTGCTGGTGACCGTTTGGACGAACTCTTTCAGCCCCGCGTCGTCGCCGTTGCGGGCGGCGTGGAGCATCGCCGGGATCCCCTTCAGCGATGGGTTGACCGCGTTGAGGCTGGAGATCGACATGCTCTCCAACAGGCTCGTGCCATCGACGGGTCCCTGCCGAACCAACCACGCCAGGTCGGCGACCGGGTCCGTCGTACACGCAGGGTCCTGTCGACAGGCAGCACGGAGCACGGAGCCAGTAGCTGTCATCAGCTCGACGCTGAACGGGTCGAACCCCTTGTGCGGCACGACCGAGTCCAGCACCAGCGACGCGACCCGGTCCGGGTACTTCAGCCCGTACTGCGCCGCCGTGAAGCTCCCGTACGACGTTCCGTTGAGCGTCAGCCGCTCGACACCGAGGTGCTGGCGCAGTCGCTCGATGTCCTCGACGGTGTCCGGTGTGCCGTAGTACCCGAGTCCCGGGCCGATGCGTTTCGCGCAGTCCTCGACAGTCCCGGCGGGCGCAGCCAGGAAGTCCGAACCACCCACAGCTGCTTGCAGCGAAGGGCAATTGATGCCAGAGGACCCTGTGCCGCGTTGGTCGAACATCACTAGCCTGTACTCGCGCAGCACGTCCGGATCCAGGTTGGTGCGGACCCGCGGTAGCAGGGAGACACCTGGTTGACCTGGACCGCCGGTGAGCATCAGCAGGACACCACGTGGTGCGTCCACGTTGTCGGCTGCGGCTACGGCCAGCTTCAACGTCTGACCGTCTTCGCCGAGTGGCACGCTCAGCGTCGTACAGGTGAAGCCGCGGATACATGGACCAGTGGACGGTGTCGCCCCCGGCGAGGAGCAGGCGGTGCTGACGAGCAGCACCGCGCACAGCAACCGGAACACTCGCATGCTGCAGCTTGCAACAGATGGCTGGGAGCCGCCACCTGCCTTGCGGGTCAACCCAGGGAGGGGACCCGCAAGGCAGGCGCGGGTTGACCCCGGTCCGGACGGCTTCGGGGGGCGCGTCCGGGCAGGGTCAGCGCAGGCCGAGCGACTTGATCAGCTCGGGTGTGACCTGGCGGGGCGCCGGCAGTTCGCCGGGCTTGCCCTGGCCCTCCAGAGAGGTCGCCACCAAGCGGCGGCAGCCGTAGGCCTCCACCGTGTAGGACAGGACACCGCGGTCGTTGTCGGTGAACCGCAGCACGTACGTCGGGCCGAGCTCCTGCGTGCAGTAGCTCGGCTTCTTGGCCACCGGCTTCGGGGCGTTCACCAGCGCGAACAGGTCCGTGGCCTGCTTGGCGTTGCGCTTCGTGCTGACGGTCGCGTAGTCCTGCCCGGACGCCTTCGCGTCGTACTGGCAGACCGTCACGCTGACCGGGTTGAACAGGGACTTGGCGGCGCCTTTGCCCCAGACGACCTTGTCGGTGGCCGCACGCACTGCCGCGATGGTGTCGGGGCAGTCCATGCTCGGGGTGCCGCTGGGGGTGGGCGACGAAGGGGTGGTCGGGGTATCCGTGGGCTGGGCGGCGGGCGGGGGCGTGGCGCTCTCGTCACCGCAGGCGGCGGTGACTCCGAGTACAGCCACGACGAGCGTCGCACCGATCAGGCCCCGTGTCCGTAATGCACTCACGACTCGGTCCTTCCGGGTTGGCAAGGGCACCCATGATGGTCGAAGGGGGTCACGTCGCGCGTGCCAGAAGCATCACGGCGGCGCGTCGTTCCGGTCACGCAGCCCGATCGAGCGCCAACCGAGGCACACCTGTAACGCGCACGCGCTGTTCGCCCCCGATTACGATGACATGCCGTGGGCCGGAAGAAGAAGGACGAGGCGGCGGCGCAGCGTGAGCGGGACGAGTGGCAGCTCGGGATCGACTGGGCGCGCTGGCTGCTGGCCGGCCACAGTCCGCAGCCGCTGACGATGTACGGGCTCGTCCTGGAGCCCGGTGAGGTCGCTTACGTCAACACTCCGGCGCACTACGCCCGGCTGTACGGCGGCAGCGGTCGCTACACGCACAACAGCGGGCTGTTCATCGGCAAGCCGGGTGTCGTGCTCGGGATGATGGCGGCCAACGCAGCGGTCAACGCCAGCCGGAAGGCCGCGGCCAAACGGGACATGCAGCTGATGTGGCGCGACCTGCAGGAAGTCCCGACCGTGGCGACGAACTACCGGATCCTGTGCATGCTGCCGCAGCGGGGCTGGCTGAGCTTCTACTACAGCGCCGTGCAGGAGTTCTACCCCGATCCGGAGAACTGGATGATCACCTTCGGTTTCCAGAACGCGGAGCCGCTGCGGCTGGCCGGTCTGGCGACCCCGACACTGTCCGTGCTGACCGCGTGGTGTGTGCTCGGAAACGACCGCTGGCAAGGCGAACCGGGGATCGCGCCGCTGCTCCAGGCAGCTGGCGAACCGCAGCTGCCGCCGGGCGTCGTACCGGGTGAATTGGATACCGGAGAGCCGCGTCGACTCGGTAATCTGGAGCCATGACGAGCCCGTACGAAGACGACGAGCCGCTGCTGCCCGACCAGACCCGCGACGACGACCCGCGTAGCTGGGGCGACAACGACTTCGCCGCCGACGACGACGAGCGCATCCTGCGCGAGGTCCCGCCGCACCACGAATGAGGCAGCTCCGGGGGGTGCAAGAGGGGTACGACGGTCACGTGGCCGGATGGGCCCGGACACCGCGCGAGGTGGGGTTGCTGTGCGGCCGGGCGGAGTACCCGTTTCCCGCCGACATCGTCACGAGCTGGCGGAAGATCGAGCCTGACATCCAGGCGTACTTGTACTTCGACGGCGACCAGCCGATCGGGTACGGCGAAGTGTGGCTCGACGACGACGAGGACGAGGTCGAGCTGGCCCGGATCATCGTGGATCCGGAGCGACGCGGGCAGGGGATCGGGGCCGAACTGGTCCGCGCCCTGCTGACGCCCGCGATCGCGGCCGGGCACCCGGACATCTTCCTGCGGGTGCGGCCGGACAACGCGCCGGCGATCCGGACCTATCTGGGGGTGGGTTTCGTGGACGTCTCCCAGCAGGAGATGGACGAGTGGAACGCGGGTCAGCCGCTGGCTTACCGCTGGATGCGGTACGCCGGATAGAAAACGTTCGCTAACCATACGGTGAGCCCAGGGAGCTGACAAGCCTCCCTCCGCGGCTGCATGCCCGCATCTCGTTGACTCACTGGGTGTTCCGCACTGTTGACGTGCTGGCGCTTGCCGTCCTAGCGTAGATAGCGCTTTCTATCCCTGATTCTGATCGGAGAACCGCCCGTGACCGATCGCCCGGTGGCGCTGTTCGCCCTCGCCGCGGAGCACTGGCCGATGCTGTTCCCGCCACCCGTGCGGCAGCGGCTCGGCGAGCTCGCCGACATCGACACCAGCCTGGTCGTCGACGACTTCGACGACCCGCGGGTGGCCGGCCGGCTGGACGAGCTCGAGGTGCTGATCACCGGCTGGGGCTGCCCGCCACTGGATGAGGCTTTCCTCGCCCGAGCGCCCAAGCTCCGCGCCGTTCTGCATGCCGCCGGCAGCGTGAAGGCACACGTCACCACAGGCGTCTGGGAACGCGGCATCGTGGTCTCGTCGGCCGCCGCCGCGAACGCGATCCCGGTCGCGGAGTACGCGCTCGGCGCGATCCTGCTGGCCGGCAAGGGCGTCTTCGCGCTCCGCGAGCACTACCGCAGCGGGCGATCGTTCACCCTCGCCTACATCCATCCCGACGTCGGGAACTACGGCCGCCGGGTCGGCATCATCGGGGCGTCACGGATCGGCCGGCAGGTGATCGAGTTGCTCCGCCCGTTCGACTTCGAGGTCAGCCTCTACGACCCGTACGCCGACGACGTCGACATACCGCGGGTGAGCCTGCCGGAGTTGCTGGCGTCCAGCGACATCGTCAGCGTCCACGCGCCGTCGACGGCCGAGACGTACCGGATGATCGACCGCGCCGGACTCGGGTTGCTGCCGGACGGCAGCGTGCTGATCAACACCGCGCGGGGTGAGCTGGTCGACACCGAGGCGTTGGTCGACGAACTGCGCAGTGGGCGGATCTCCGCCGTACTCGACGTCACCGATCCGGAGCCGCTGCAGCCACGGTCGGAGCTGTTCGACCTGCCCAACGTGTTCGTCACCCCGCACATCGCGGGGTCGCACGGCAACGAGCTGGCCCGGCTGGGCACGTGTGCCGTGGACGAGCTGGCCCGCCTGGTGGCCGGCCGTCCGTTGCTGCACGAAGTCACGCTGGCCGATCTCGAGCGGGTGGCGTGACGTGCGCATAGACAACGTTTGCCAGAGCGCACTTCCGTTCTTGACAGGCCTATGCGCCGGAGCTATGTTTCCGGCACTGGAAAGCGCTTTCTATCCAATCGAGGGGATCTCGCGATGAGTACCCGATCCAGTCGCAGCCGGCGGTGGGTGACCCTGCGGGGCAGTCTGTGGGTGAGCACCCTGGCGCTGCCGGCGGTCGCGTCCTTCCTGGTGTTCAGCTACGCGCCGATGGCGGGCCTGGTGGTCGCCTTCAAGGAGTTCGACATCAGCCGCGGCATCTTCGGCAGCCCGTGGAACGGCCTGGACAACTTCCGCTACTTCTTCAGCTCCGGTGACGCCAAGCGGATCCTGGTCAACACGCTGGTGCTGAACACGCTGTTCCTCGCCGCCACGCTGGCGGCCGGCGTCACGCTCGCGATCATGCTGAACGAGATCCGCGGCCGGTTCTTCAAGCGGGTCTCGCAGTCGGTGATCTTCTTCCCGTACTTCGTCTCGCCGGTCGTGATCGCGATCATGCTGCAGGTGCTGCTGTCCGGCCCGCAGGGCTCGGGCGGCCTGGTCAACGACGCGTTCACCGGCCTCGGCCTGCCGACGCTCGACTGGTACAGCGAGCCCGGTCCGTGGCCGTGGATCCTCACCGTGGTGAAGATCTGGCAGCTCGGCGGCTACATGAGCATCATCTTCCTGGCGGCGATCACCTCGATCCCCGAGGAGGTCTACGAGGCCGGCCAGATCGACGGCGCCAGCCGGGCGCAGATGGCATGGCGGATCACCTTGCCGCTGCTGAAGCCGACTGCCGCGGTGCTGCTGGTGCTCGGCGTCGGCCGGATCTTCTACGGCGACTTCGGCACCATCTACGCGATCATCGGCGACAACGGCACGCTCTTCCCGACCACCGACGTGATCGACACCTACGTGTTCCGGTCGCTGCGCCAGATCGGCGACTTCGGCACCACGGCCGCGGTCGGCCTGTTCCAGTCGGTCGTCGGATTCGTCCTGGTGACGACCGCGGTGCTGGTCCAGCGCCGCTACTCGAAGGAGACGAGCCTGCTGTGACCACATTGACTTCGAGTGTCGCCAAGGTGACCAGCCGCGCCACGACGCGCAACCGCCGTACCCGGCCCGAGCCCTTCACGATCGTCAGCCTGATCGGTGTCGGACTGTTCATGGTGATCTGCGTGGTGCCGTTCTGGATGATCGTGTCCGGTTCGTTCACCGACGAGCAGAAGCTCGCCACCACCGGCTACAGCCTGCTGCCCAAGCCGTTCTCGCTGGCGTCGTACGAGATGATCTTCACCGGCCCGACCGTGCTCAGCGCCTACACCGCGAGCGTCTTCATCACGGTCGTCGGTACGGCGCTCGCCCTCGCCTTCACGTCCGGACTCAGCTGGGTGATCGCCCGCCGGCTGCCGTACGTGAGCCGCCCGCTGGCGATCTTCGCCTACATCCCGATGCTGTTCACCGGCGGACTGGTCCCGCTCTACCTGCTGGTGACGCAGTACCTGAAGCTGCAGAACACGTACTTCGCGGTCATCCTGCCGTTGCTGATCGCCCCTTTCCTGGTGTTCATCCAGGTCAGCGCGTTCCGCCAGCTGCCCGAGGAGATCATGGAGTCCGCCCGGATCGACGGCGCGGGGGAGATGCAGATCTTCTTCCGGATCGGGCTGCCGCTGTCCAAGCCGATCCTCGCGGTGGTCGGCCTGTTCTACGCCGTGCACTACTGGAACGAGTGGTTCACTGCCCTGCTGTTCATCTCCGAGACGGACAAGTACCCCCTTCCGCTCCTGCTGCAGAACCTCGTCTCGAACGTGTCGTTCTCGCAGATGCTGCCCACCTCGTCGGGGCAGTCCACGCCGGTCTACCAGCTCCGGCTGGCTCTGACGGTCGTCACCATCGGCCCGATCCTGCTCGCCTACCCGTTCGCGCAGCGCTACTTCGTCAAAGGCATCACGTTGGGTGCCACCAAGGGCTGATCCCCAGCCACTCCATCCTTTTCAGGAGGCATTGTGCCCGCCACGCAACTCTCCCGGCGCGGTTTCCTGGCCGCGACCGGCGGCCTGTCCATCGGCGCCGTACTCGGCCTCAGCGGCTGCGGCGACTCGTCCACGTCCGGCTCGTCGTCGTCCGGTGGCGACACCCTGTCGCTGCTGCTGCCGGGCGACGTACCGAAGGGCTGGGACCCGATCCTGGCCGAGGTGAACAAGAAGCTCAAGAACGACCTCGGCTTCACCATCGCCCCGCAGTTCATTGCCTGGTCCAACTACCAGCAGCAGGCGCTGCTGAAGTTCACCGCCGGCGAGAACTTCGACACCGCGTTGCAGGCGCGCTGGCTGAACATGGTCCAGCTGGTCGGCAGCAAGTCGGTGGTCGCGGTCGACGAGCTGATCGGCAAGTACCCCAACCTGAGCAAGAACCTCGACTCGCAACTGATCGAGCAGAACAAGTGGTCCGGCAAGCTGTACGGCATCCCGCAGGTCAACTCCGCCGCCCGGTTGCACCACTTCACCATCCGGCAGGACCTGGCCGACAAGCTCGGTCTCGGGACCATCACCACGTTCGACCAGCTGGAGAAGTACTGGTACGACGTGAAGCAGAAGGAGAAGCTGACGCCGATCGGCATCAACTCCAACATGCCCGACCTGCTGATCGCGTTCGCGCCGGTCGGCTGGCTGAACCGGCACGACTGGGAGAACCCGCACGTCAGCGTGCAGTTCTTCAGCGGCGGCTCGTTCCCGTTCTACCTGTCGCAGGACGGCAAGACCACCGGGTCGTCCAACCCGATCCCGTTCTGGGAGGCGCCCGGGGTGATCGACGCGCTCCGGACCGTCCGCAAGTACTACCAGGACGGCATCATCAACAAGGACGCGCTGAACGTCGACTCCAACGCGATCAAGACCCAGTTCGAGTCCGGCCGCATCGCGACCCGGTGGGCGATGACGGACGGGCTGTCGTCGCAGTCGCTGGCGCCGCTGCGCAAGGCGGTCCCGGCTGCTCAGCTGGCGAACGTCGTACCGCTGCGGGGCGGCAAGAACGCCAAGCCGAACCAGACGTTCCAGGCCGACAACTTCGTGGTGCTGAACGCGAAGGGCCGCAGCAACGAGCGGGCCATGCAGCTCGAGGACTGGGTGTCGATCAAGGAGAACCACGACCTGCTCAGCTACGGCGTCGAGGGCAAGGACTGGAAGCCGGTCGGCACCGACCGGATCGAGCAGCTGTCCGGGTACAGCTTCCCGGGGTACGCGCTGTGCTGGCGGCAGCAGCTGGAGAAGAAGATCAAGGACATCACGCCGACCGAGAACGAGTGGTTCGACTGGGCCCAGGACTACAACAACTTCACCGTCGACCCGTACTCGTCCTTCGTCCCCGACGTGACGCCGGTGAAGCGGGAGGACAGCCAGATCACCGCGGCGATGACGCAGTACGGCAACCCGCTGTGGATCGGCGCGGTCGACGTCGACAAGGGGCTGGACCAACTGAAGAAGGCCGTCGACAAGGCCGGGCTGAGCAAGCTGCAGGCCGAGATGGCCAAGCAGGCCGACGCGTACCTCAAGGGTCAGTAGGACCGGATCGATGACCGCGCGATCGAAACTGGCGGTCGTCGCCCGGGAGGCCGGCGTCTCGGTGTCCACGGTGTCGAAGGTGCTCCGCGCCTACCCGGACGTCGCGCCGGCCACCCGGGCCCGGGTCCGGGACGTACTGCGGCAACGTGGCTACTCCGGAGACGTGAGCGCGGCCGGTCATCGGCCGGCCGCCTTGGTCGACCTCGTCGTGGCCAGTCCGGCGCCGGCCGGTGCGGTGCTGAACTCCTTCGACTTGGAGGCACGCCGTACCGGTCTGTCGGTTGTGGTGACGACAGTGGTTCCTGATCGGCCGGTGCCACGGCATTGGCTCGATCAGGTGTCGGCGCGGGGGACTCGCGGTGTCGTGGGGGTGCTGGTGGACTTCACGCAGGCGCAACTCGGGTACTTGGCGACGCACGACGTACCGCTGGTGCTGATAGCTCCGCCGGGGCGGTCGCCGCGGCACGTGACTACGTTTGCTTTGGGCAACGATCTAGGTGAGACCGCGCGCCGGGTGCTGGCGGAGTTGGTCCCTTCCGAGCTAGTCCCTTCTGGCGACTGAGTCGCGGACGACCACGTGGGTCTTCAGGGTGACCTGGAGGCCCGGCCAGTCCTCGCGCTGGTGGTCCTCGTCGGCGGCGACCTTGGCGGCGATCCGGCCGAGCTCCTCGTACGGGACGTGGACCGACGTCATCCTCGGACGGAGATCCTGCGCCAGCTCGATGTCGTCGTACCCGACGATCGAGATGTCGTCCGGGACGCTCAGGCCGGCTTCTGTGACCGCGGCGTAGACGCCGGCCGCCATCACGTCGGTCGCTGCGAAGACCGCGGTGAAGTCGTGGCTCCCGGTGAGTCGCTTCTTGGTGAGCTGGTAGCCGGCGGCGCGGGTGAAGACGCCGTGTTCGACCAGGCTGGGATCGAACTCCACGCCGAACGTCTTGAGGGCGCGGCGGTAGCCGTCGAGGCGGCCCATGCTCGTCGTGTGCCGTTCTTCGCCGCCCAGGAACAAGATGCGCCGATGGCCCTGCGCCAGCACGTGGCTCGTGATCGCGTAGGCGCCTTCCTCGTTGTCGTAGCCGATGACCGCCGCGGGGACGCCTTTGGCGAGGGGTGGTCGGCCGCAGAGCACGAGCAGTGAGCCTGCGGCCCTTAGCGAGTGGGCAAGCTCGGTCATCTGCTCGTCGTAGTCGTCGGCGTCGGCAACTCCACCGATCAGCACGACTGCGCCGGCGCGCTGCTCGCGCATCAGGCGCACGATCGCCAGCTCGCGGTCGCGGTCGCCTTGGGTGGTGCCGATCAGGCATAGCCAACCGAGTCGTGCGGCCTCTTGCTCGACACCGTGCGCGGCCTCGGCGAAAGACGGTCCGCGTACGTCGGCCAGCACGAAGGCGATCGTCTTGGTCTGGACACCAGCCAGCGCTCGCGCGTGCGTGTTGGCGACGTAGTTGAGCTCGCGGATCGAGCGCAGGACGCGCTGGCGGGCCGAGCGGGAGACCGGGTAGTTGCCGGCCAGGACGCGGGAGACGGTCGCGGGTGAGACGCCGGCGTGGGTCGCGACATCGCCGAGCGTCGCGGCGGCCTTCCGGCGCGACGACGATGCGCTGTCGTCGGCTGTCCGCGGGGTGCGTGGCATCGATGTCCCCTCCTGAATCGGCGGGCCGAGTCTACGTTCTCTTGCTGTGGTTCAGGGCCTGCTGTGGTGCAGGGCCTGCTGTGGTGCAGGCCGGCTAGTGGTGTGGTGCGGGGCCGGTCGAGTCGCGGATGACGAGGTGGGTGCCGAGGACGACGTGCTGGTCGAGGGCGTGCTGGTCGCGGTGCAGGGCGAGCCGGATCGCGGTCCGGCCGAGCTCCTCGTGTGGGAGGTGGACCGTGCTGAGCCCCGGTGTCAGGTCGGCTGCCAGCGGGATGTCGTCGTACCCGATCACCGAGATGTCCTCGGGGACGCGCAGCCCGGCCTCGCGCAGGGCGAACAGGACGCCGCTGGCGACCACGTCGGTGATCGCGAAGATCGCGGTGAACGGGATGCCTTGGTCGATGAGCGCCTTGGTGTGCTGGTATCCGGACTCGCGATCGTACTCACCGGGCAGCACGCGCTGCGGTTCGACTTCGAGACCGTGTGCCTTGTGTGCACGGCTGTAGCCGGCGAAGCGCGCCTTCGTGGTGGTGTGCTCGGGTACGCCGGCACCGACGATCGCGATCTGGCGATGGCCGAGTGAGATCAGGTAGCTCGTGGCTGCGAACGCACCGCCCTCGTTGTCGTACTCGACCACTGTCGACGGTGCGTCCCCGCCGATCGGTGGACGACCGCAGAGCACCAGCCGGGAGCCGGTCCGGTCGAGAGCCTTGGCGAGCTGCCTCATCCGCTCGAGGTGGGCCGCCGTACGGACACCGCCACCGACGAGTACGACGGCCTCGGCCTGCTGCTCGCGCATCAGCTCGATCAGCTCGAGCTCGCGGTCCGGGTCACCGTTGTGGGTGCAGACCAGGCATAGTCGTCCCTCGGCTGTCGTCTGCTGCTCGACACCTTGACCGATGTAGGCGAACAACGGGCCGACCAGGTCGCGGATGATGAACGCGACCGTTCGCGGACCGCCGCCGACCAGGGCGCGGGCCTGTGCGTTCGCGACGTAGTCGAGCTGCTGAACCGCACGCATCACCCGGCCGCGGGTGGTGGCGGCAACGGGGTAGTTGCCCGCGAGCACCCGGGAGACGGTCGTGGCCGAGACGCCGGCGATCGCCGCGACGTCCTTCACCGTGGGGCGATCCCCTGACGACAGTCTGGCCACCGGCTCCGCCCTTCAGAAAGCGCTCACCGAAATTGTGCCATGAAGGGCTGCGGTCGGCCGCATCGCGAGCTGCGGTTGATCGACTCGAATCACATTGTTTGTTTGGCGGATCGGTTCTCCGGTGTGGTCTGGCGCAACGCCGCGGAGCCTGTGGAAAACGTTGACCTGGGGAGCGGGTGGGCAGGTGGCGAGCTCAGGGGCTGAGGTTGGGGCGCCCACCCGCTCCCCGCTGCAGTCAGCGCCGGGCGGCGAGGTGGTCGCGGATCTCGGTGAGGAGTTGCTGGTCGGTGGTCAGCGGGTCGGGCTCGGGCTCGATACCGCGGGCGCGGCGCTCGGCGAGCTTGTTCAGCGGCAGCACGATCACGAAGTAGATGGCGGCGGCGACGAACAGGAAGTTGAGGCCTGCCTGCAGGACCGCGCCGATCGAGAACTCCGCGTTGTTGATGGTGAAGGTCAGGACGCCGCTGATGTCCGGCTTACCGAAGATCGCCGCGATCAGCGGGTTGATCAGGCTGTTCACGATCGCGGTCACGACCTGGCCGAACGCAACGCCGATCACGACGGCGACCGCGAGGTCGACGACGTTGCCGCGCATGATGAATTCTTTGAAGCCCTTGAGCATGTGGGTGTGCCTCCACGGAGCGGGTGATGTTCCCGGTCAACGTAGGGCCACCGCCTCGCTCACGCGAGCGAGCGCGCCGCGGCACCACAGATCGTGCTCAGTCGTGTCCGACAAGTGATCGTCAGCTGGTGTCCGGGGTCAGGGCGACGGTGAGTTTGGAGTTGGCGGTGGCTTGGGCCAGGCGGGTCGCGGTCTCGGGAGTGGCGGCGACCACGATCAGCGCGCCGGCGGTCGTCGTACGCGGAGTCGGGAGGGCGACCACGCGGACGCCTCGGGCGAGGAGGCTGGCGGAGTCGGCCGGCGTGCTGGTGGCGGCGTACAGGTTGATGTGGTCGCCGACGCGGAGGAGGGCGCTGATGTCGGCGTCGTCGATGCGGAACGGGTAGGCGAGCTCGCCCTTGGGGACGGAGGGTGGTGCCAGGAAGCGGGCGTCGGTGAGTGGTTCGCCGGATCTGACCGGTCCGGTCAGCACGCGGGAGGTCAGGTCGGCGCCGGGTTTGAGCGCGCCGTCGGGGACTGCTCCGGGTGGGAGGTTCAGGGTGCGGAGGTCGTCGCCTTTGGGCACGGCTCCGCCGGACAGGTCGCGCGCTGCGGCCAGAACGGCGATGGTCGGCGGGGGTGGAGGGGAGAGGGCGACGAGGCCGAAGTAGACAGCAGCCGCGGCGGCCACACCAGCCAGCAACCGGCGGTGCCACCTGACAGCACGCAACAGCTCACGAAGTGCGAAGGGGTTTCTCATGCCAGAGAAAGTACGAGTTTCCCCTCACCCCGCCTGTTGGTTATCCACAGGGGGTCGCGGGCCGGGGTCAGGCGGCGCTGGTGTTGGTGGTTGAGGAGGAGGTGCTGGAGGAGGACTTTGAGGAGTCCGAGGAGGAGGTGGTTGTCGAGGAGGAGGACTCGGACTTGGGGGTGGAGGTCGCGTCGGACTTCGAGGAGGTTGTGGTCTTGCCGGAGGTGCGGCTGTCGGTGCGGTAGAAGCCGGAGCCCTTGAAGACGACGCCGACGGCGTTGAAGACCTTGCGCAGGGTGCCCTGGCAGGCGGGGCAGACGGTCAATGCGTCGTCCGTGAAGCTCTGCCGCACCTCGAGCGCCTCACCACAGTCGGTGCACTGGTACTGGTACGTCGGCACGGTTCGTTCCCTTCAGGCCGTTGGCACTCCTACTACTCGACTGCTAATAATGCGCCAGGACCCCGAAGTATTCCAAGTCGGGCGCGTGTTACCTCAACGCTGCGTGGATGTCCACCGGACGCAGAGCCACGCAAAGTTGTGCGGCACCCCATTTGGGGTGTGCGGCGGGATTCTCTACGGTTGGTCCGTGCGTCGCCTGCTACGAGTCGTCATCATGAGCGGAATCGCCCTCGCCACCGTCCTGTTGGTGATCGCCGGCACCGTCGTCTTCGTCGTCCGCCATTCGTTCCCGACGTACGACGGATCGATCGAGCTGACCGGTCTCGAGGGCGACGTCGAAGTGGTCCGGGACGACAACGGCATTCCACAGATCTATGCCGACACTCCGAGTGATCTGTTCGCCGCGCAGGGTTACGTGGCCGCGCAGGACCGGTTCTTCGAGATGGACTTCCGCCGGCACGTCACCGCCGGGCGGCTGTCGGAGCTGTTCGGGAAGGACGCGCTGGAGACCGACAAGTTCGTCCGTACCCTCGGCTGGCGCCGGGTCGCGGAGAAGGAGCTCGGCCTGCTCACCCCGTCCACCCGGCAGTACCTGGACGACTACGCCCGCGGCGTGAACGCGTACCTGGACACCCACAGCGGCTCCGGCCTCAGCCTCGAGTACGCCGTCCTGTCGCTCAAGGGCACCGACTACCGGCCCGAGCCGTGGACCGCGGCCGACTCACTGGCCTGGCTGAAGGCGATGGCGTGGGACCTCGGCGGCAACATGGACGAGGAGATCACCCGGACGAAGCTGCTCGCGTCGTTCCCCTCACGCAACATCGAGAGCCTCTACCCGCCGTACCCGTACGACCGCAACGAGCCGATCATGTCCTACGGCGCGGTCCGGGACGGCAAGTTCACCACCGCGCCGATCGCCTCCGAGGCCCGTCGCGGGATGCTGACCAAGGACCTGCTGAAGTCGCTGGACTCGGTCGACAAGGTGGCCAAGGGTCTGCCCCAGCTGCTCGGCCGCGGTGACGGCATCGGCTCGAACTCGTGGGTCGTCTCCGGCGACCACACCACCACCGGCAAGCCGCTGCTGGCCAACGACCCGCACCTCGGCGCGACCATGCCGGGGATCTGGACCCAGGTCGGGCTGCACTGCAACAACGTCGGCAAGGCCTGCCCGTACGACGTCTCCGGCTTCAGCTTCTCCGGGTTGCCCGGAGTGGTGATCGGCCACAACAACGCGATCTCCTGGGGCTTCACGAACCTGGACCCGGACGTCACCGACCTCTACCTCGAGCGCATCGACGGCAACAACGTCCTCTACAACAACAAGTGGCGGGCGATGGCGACCCGCGAGGAGACGTTCAAGGTCGCCGGCCAGGACGAACCGGTGAAGATCACCGTCCGCGAGACCAGACACGGTCCACTCATCTCCGACGTCGGCGACGACCAGCGCGAGACCGGTGAGCTGGCCTCGAAGCAGGGCAAGTACACCACGCCGTACGGGGTCGCGATCCAGTGGACCGCGCTGAACCCGGGCCGCACCGCGGACGCGCTGTTCGCGATCAACCGGGCGCAGAACTGGACCCAGTTCCGGTCCGCCGCGCAGCTGTTCCAGGTCCCCTCGCAGAACCTCGTGTACGCCGACACCGAGGGCCACATCGGCTACCAGGCGCCCGGCCTGATCCCGATCCGCAAGACCGGCCGCGGCGACTGGCCGGTGCCGGGCTGGGACCCGAAGTACCACTGGACCGGGTACATCCCGTTCGATGCGTTACCGACCGAGTTCGATCCCGCGGACGGGATCATCGTGACCGCGAACCAGGCGGTGGTGCCGCGGACGTACACCTACTACCTGACCAACGACTGGGACTACGGGTACCGGTCGCAGCAGATCCTGGACCGGATCAAGACCGCCGGGAAGCTGGACGCGAACGCGATGGCGTCGATCCAGTTGGACGCCAAGAACCGGGCCGCCGAGATGCTGGTGCCGTACCTGCTCCAGATCGGCATCGACGACGAGTTCGAGCGCCAGGGCCAGGACACGCTGCGGAACTGGGACTTCACCCAGCCGGCCGACTCCGCGGCGGCGGCGTACTTCAACGTGGTCTGGCGCAACCTGCTTGCGCTGACCTTCCACGACCAGTTGCCCGAAGGCACCTGGCCGGACGGCGGGTCGCGCTGGTTCGAGGTGATCCGCACGCTGCTCGGCCAGCCGAACAGCGGCTGGTGGGACGACCTGCGGACCGGGCAGCACGAGAGCCGGGACGACATCCTGCGCGAGGCGATGATCGACGCGCGGCAGGAGATCACCCAGAAGATGGCCCGTGACCCGGCGAACTGGAAGTGGGGTCAGCTGCACAAGCTCACGCTGACCAACCAGACGCTCGGTAAGTCCGGCATCGGTGCGGTGGACAAGCTGTTCAACCGCGGTCCGTACGAGCTGGGCGGCGGCTCCTCGATCGTCAACGCGACCGCGTGGGACGCGTCGAAGGGGTACGGCGTGACCGCGACACCGTCGATGCGGATGGTCGTGGACCTGTCCGACTTCGACAAGTCCCGGTGGATCAACCTGACCGGTGTCTCCGGGCACGCGTTCTCGTCGAACTACACCGACCAGACGGACCTGTGGGTGCGCGGTGAGACGCTGCCGTGGGCCTACACCAAGGGCGCGGTCGAGGCGACCCGCGAGCACACGGTCACCTTCACCAAGCCGGAGCCGTAGCAGTCACCAGGCCGGGGAGCTGGCTTCTGCGAACAGCTCCTCCGGCCAGGTCCACAGTGCGCGCTGCGTCAGCAGGATCGAGATCGTCTGGTCGGCCGGAGTGGTCGACCAGAGCGTGCCCAGTCCACCGGCCCAGCCGTAGCGATCAGCGCTGACCGAGAGCCCGTAGCCCCACCCGGTGTCCGGGCCGAGGTAGTCGGCGGCCGCCGTACGCTGGCCGGCCGTCAGGTGGTCCGTTGTCATCTCTGCGACCACCGCCGGCGACAGGATGCCGTCACCACCCGCGAGCAGCATCCGTGCGAACGCGTGGAAGTCGTCCGCCGTCGAGATCAACCCACCACTCGCGTCAGGGAACGACGGCGGCTCCAGCCACTGGCTCTGCGTCGCGGGGTCGAGCAGGTCGTCACCGACGTACGCCGTGGTCAGTCGGGTGGGGTCGGAGGCGGTGAATCCGGTGTCACGCATGCCGAGGGGTCCAAACAACCGCTCCCGCAGGAACACCTCCAGCGGCTGTGCTGTCGCTCGTGCGATCAGTACGCCGAGCAAGTGCGAGCCGGTCGAGTACATCCAGCGCTGACCGGGCTGGTACTGCAGCGGCAGCTTTGCGAACCGTCGCATCCACTCGTCCGGCTCGAGCGGAGTCCGTGGCACCGGCGGCCCGAACGTCCGCAGCTCCAGCTCCTCCTCCCGCTGCCGGATCCCCGGGTGGTCGGTCTCACCCAGCCCCTGCCGGAAGGTCAGCAGGTCCCGCAACGTGATCGGCCGTTCCACGGGGACGGTGTCGTCGACCGGCCCGTCCGGACTTCGAAGTACGCGAATGCCCGCGAGCTCAGGCAGCAGCGTGTCGACGCGTGCGTCCATGGACAGCCGGAGCTCGTCGACCAGGATCATCGCCGCCGCGGCAACGATCGGCTTGGTGAACGAGGCGACCCGGAACAGGCTGTCCCGCTGCATCGGCGGACCGTCGAACGCGGTGTTGCCCAGTACCTCGACACGCGTCTCACCGCCCCGGCTCACCAGCGAGACCAGTCCGGAGAGGTGGCCGTTGTCGACGTACTCGCTCAGCATCAGCCCAGTCCACCAGCGAACGGGGTGTCCCGCCACTGCCCAGCAAACATCCGGATCCCGTCCGCCAGGGAGGGCAGCAACGGCACCATCGGAGTGCACGCGATGATTTGCAGGACGCGCGCCGCGTCCATGACCTGCTGGATCCGCTCATCGAGCAGCGGGCGCCCAAGGGCGGCCGCAGCCTCGTTGTAGACCTTCCCGAGATCCGGACCGAACCCAGCCATGTCCCACTCGATCGGACCGAGCGTCGTGTCCTCGAAGTCGGACCACAGCACGCCGTCCGCAGTAGGGATCACGTTGTATGACGGCGCGTCGCCGTGGATCGTCTGGATCGTCGCCGACGGGAAGACCTCCTCGAAGGCGGTCCGGGTGGTCAGGAGTGGCCCCAGCACCTCCCACTCGGCCCGCGCCCGGTCGATGTCGTCCTGTTCGAGCAGACCCGGTACTGCATCCAGGTGAGCGAGTGCCAGCGGCACCGCAAGCAGCGGCGTCATCCACGGGAGCTCCTGCGGGTAGTCCGCGAGTACGGCGTGCAGCTCGGCCGCCCGCGCGGTCCCAGCGAGGTAGTCCGGCTCTGCGGACTTGTCCTCCTCCACGAACTGCCAGAACGTCATCGAGTACCCGTCCTGCTGCACTGGCTCCAGCGGTACCAGCGGGCACGGCGCGACAGCAGGCTTGCCCTGGCCGATCAGCCACGCGGCCACGTTCAGTTCACGCTGCATCCGCCGTACGGCGACCTCCGGCTCCATCAGCGGCTCCGGCAGGGCCATGGGGACCCGCGCGACCACCGGTGACGGCTTGAGGTGGACCACTACGGAGAACGCGTCGTACAGAACGGTCGGGTCGTCGACGGTCAGGCCCAGGCTCCGTGCGGCTGCTGCGGCAGCATGTACAGCGTTCTCAGTCATCCCGCGATCTTCTCAGCGCGATCAACCGATTTGGCGTCAGCGCTGCGTGCACCAGGTGGTCGTGATCGTCCGCCGGGAGCTCTTCGATGACCTCTGCGTCGTACACCGCGGCCCAGATCGGCGTACCCGGGCTGACGCGGGCGAGTGCACGGTCGTACGACCCGCCGCCGCGGCCGAGGCGCACGCCGTCGCGGGCGACTGCCACCGCTGGGCAGATGACCAGATCGGCCGTGGCGATGGCGTCCGGGCCAAGATCGACAGGTGGCTCGCGCAGGCCGAGTCGGCCCGGTACGAGGTCGGCTGCGCCCGGTGCGACGCCCCAGCCGAGGTCGTTGTCGGCGTACAGGATCGGCAGCAGCACCTCACGGCCAGTAGCCAGCAGCCAGTCGATCAGCGCACCAGTCTGCGGCTCCGCACCCATCGACACGTACAGAGCGACCCGTCGCGCCGCCTGCACCTGAGGCTGCGCTTGAGCAGTCCCCAGCAGGTCACCCGTGTGCGGCCGAGCCCTGCGAGCGCTCAGCAAGGACTGACGTGCGGCGGCCTTGGACGGGAACACTCCCTGATCGTAAGCACGTGACGCGGATAACACGGTGATTACCCGGCGTCCCCTAGGGTTGGGACATGAGTGAGGCAGGTCTACGACAAGCGCAGGACAAGATGCGCGCGGCCGGCGCTGCCGAGGTCGCGATCCGGGTCTTCACGCACTACTACCGGCTGCTCGAGTCCGGTCAGCAGGGCAAGATCCGCGAGGACGACATCGAGCCGGTGGGGGACCTGCCGCACCTGGACCACCTCGACGCCGACCCGGCGGCGATGCGGGCCGCGCTGGCCGAGACGGTGGTGATCAAGCTCAACGGCGGCCTGGGCACGTCGATGGGCGTGACCGGGCCGAAGTCGGCGCTCCCGGTCAAGGACGGGCTGAGCTTCCTCGACATCATCGCCCGACAGATCCTCAGCACCCGCGCGGAGTACGACGTACCGCTGCCGCTGGTGCTGATGAACTCCTTCCGGACCAAGGACGAGTCGCTGCAGATCCTGAGCGAGTACGACGGCCTCGCGCTCGACGGCCTCCCGCTCGACTTCCTGCAGAACATGGAGCCCAAGCTGCTCGCGGACGACCTGACGCCGGCCGAGTGGCCGCCGGACCCGGAGCTGGCCTGGTGCCCGCCCGGCCACGGCGACCTGTTCACCGCGTTGGTTGCCTCCGGCACCCTGGACGCGCTGCGCGAGCGCGGCTTCCGGCACGCGTTCATCTCGAACGCCGACAACCTCGGCGCCACCCCGGACGCCCGGATCGCGGCCTGGATGGCCGAGCACGACGTGCCGTTCGGGATGGAGGTCTGCCGGCGGACCCGGTCCGACCGCAAGGGCGGGCACGTCGCGGTGCGCAAGTCCGACGGCCGGCTGATCCTGCGGGACAGCGCGCAGGTCGCCGAGGAGGACGGCAAGCACTTCCAGGACATCACCCGGCACAAGACGTTCAACACCAACAACCTGTGGATCGACCTGGACCGCCTGGCCGAGCTGATGGCCGGGCACGACGGGATCCTCGGGCTGCCGATCATCGTGAACCGCAAGACCGTCGACCCGGCCGACCCGTCGTCGCCGAAGGTGATCCAGCTGGAGACCGGGATGGGGACGGCGATCGAGACCTTCGAGGGGTCCCAGGCGGTGCTGGTGGACCGCAGCCGGTTCAAGCCGGTGAAGACCACGAACGACCTGCTGGTGCTGCGGTCCGACGTGTACGAGCTGACCGAGGCCGGCGACCTGACCACGACCCACGAGGGCGACGAGCCGTACGTCGACCTGGACCCGGAGTTCTTCAAGGTCCTGGCCGACTTCGAGGCCCGGTTCCCGGCCGGACCGCCGTCGCTGGTCCGGGCCGACCGGCTCGAGGTGCGCGGTGACGTTGCCTTCGGCAAAGATGTGACGGTGGCCGGTGACGTCGAGCTCGCCGCGGCGCCGGGTGAGCGCCGGGAGATCCCGGACAGCACCGAGCTCGGCGGCTGACGCTCGTACCTGGGGGAGTGTGTGGACGACCTGCTGATCCGGCCGCTGGAGCCGTACGACACCGACGAGGCAGCCCGGCTGTGGTGGCGGTCGCGGCACGCCGACCCGGCGCAACTGCCGGCCGCGATCCACAGCCCCGACCAGGTGGCCTCCTGGTTCGCCGACGTACTGCTGCCGGACGCCCAGACCTGGATCGCGCTCGACGACGGCCGGATCGTCGCCGTCCTCACCCTGGACGGTGACGACCTCGACCAGCTGTACGTCGACCCGGACGCGCACGGCCTCGGGATCGGGTCCACCCTGGTGGACCTCGCCAAGGACCTCCGGCCCGGCGGACTGGCGCTGTGGACCTTCCAGTCCAACACCCGGGCCCAGTCCTTCTACCAGGCGCACGGCTTCACCGAGGTCCGCCGTACCGACGGCGCCGCGAACGAGGAACGGGCTCCAGACATCCGGATGGTGTGGGGGAGTCATCCGGAGGCGGACCGCTCCCACTCACCAACCTGATGCCAGGCTCCCGACACGCCGGGGAGCCGGCCGGTCCCTGTCCCTTGGTGAGTGGCAGGGGTCCGGTGCCGTTGGACTAGGGTCAGATCTCGTGAGACGAAGTGTGGATGAGCACCTGGAAGTGGTGCTGGGCAGGGTGCGGGCGCTGCCGGCGTTCGACCAGCCGTTGATGGAGGCTGTCGGGCTGGTGCTGTGCGAGGACGTCGTCTCGGGGCTGAGCCTGCCGGGGTTCGACAACTCCGCGATGGACGGGTACGCCGTCCAGACCGCGGACCTGGCGGGGGCGTCCCAGGACAACCCGGTCATGCTGCCCGTGGTCGGTGAGATCGCGGCCGGCCGGGTCGAGCCGATCGTGGTCACGCCTGGGACCTGCGTGCGGATCATGACCGGCGCACCGATGCCACGGGGCGCGGACAGCGTCGTACCGGTCGAGTGGACCGACGGCGGTACGGCGAACGTGCGCATCGCTCAGCAGCCCGCACTGGGCGCGTCCGTCCGGCGAGCCGGCGAGGACGTGCAGGCGGGGGAGCAGGTCCTGGACTCGGACACCGTGATCGGTCCGCGGCAGGTCGCCGTACTGGCCGCTGTCGGACGGGCCCGGGTGAAGGCGCGGCCGCGCCCGCGTGTCGTGGTCGTGTCGACCGGCGCCGAGCTGCGGGAGCCGGGCAGCAAGCTGCATGAGGGGCAGATCTACGACTCCAACAGCTACACCCTGGCCGCCGCGGCACGGGACGCTGGAGCGGTGGTGTACCGCGTCGGCATCGTCGGTGACGACCCGAAGCGGATCATGGACACGCTGTCCGACCAGCTCGTCCGCGCGGACCTGGTGATCACCACCGGTGGCGTCAGCATGGGCGCGTACGACGTGGTCAAGGAAGTCCTCACCAAGACGGGCACGGTCGACTTCCCGCAGGTCGCGATGCAGCCGGGGAAGCCGCAGGGGTTCGGTGTCCTCGGCGACGACGAGGTGCCGATCTTCACGCTGCCCGGGAACCCGGTGTCGGCGTACGTGTCCTTCGAGGTGTTCGTCCGGCCCGCGCTGCGCAAGCTGATGGGCCAGATGCCGTACCGCCGGCAGCCGGCGCACGGGGTCTCGCTGGACAGCTTCAACTCACCGGCCGGACGGCGCCAGTTCGTCCGCGCTGCGGCCACGTCCGGCGACGAGGGCTGGATGGCCAGTACAGTCGGCGGGCACGGCTCACACCTGCTCGGCGGGCTGAGCCGCTCGAACGCGCTGATCGTGGTGCCCGAGGACGTCACGTCGGTCCGGGCCGGCGACCAGGTGGAGCTCATGCTGCTGGACGAGGAGACGGGATGACGGACCCCGGGCGCGAGACCGGTACGACGCCTGCCACCGGACTGACCCACGTCGACGAGACCGGGGCCGCACGGATGGTCGACGTCTCGGCCAAGGAGGCGGGCAGCCGGCGGGCCGTTGCCAGCGGCAAGGTTTACGTCTCGGCCGAGGTGGTGACCGCGCTGCGCGGTGACGGCGTACCCAAGGGGGACGCGCTCGGTGTCGCCAGGATCGCCGGGATCATGGGCGCCAAGCGCACCCCGGACCTGGTCCCGCTCTGCCACCCGATCGCGATCACTGGAGCGAAGGTCGACCTCGAGGTGGCGGACGACGCCGTACTGATCACCGCCGCGGTGAAGACGACGGACCGGACCGGGGTCGAGATGGAGGCGCTGACCGCGGTGGCGGTCGCAGGGCTTGCAGTGATCGACATGGTGAAGGCGATCGACCCGGCTGCGGTGCTGTCCGACGTCCGCGTCGAGCTGAAAGAAGGCGGCAAGACCGGGCACTGGGAGCGGCCGTGAGGGCTCTGGTCGTCAGCGTGTCCAACCGCGCCGCCGCCGGTGTCTACACCGACACCACTGGTCCGCTGATCGCTGCCCGGCTGACTGAGTGGGGCTTCGACGTCTCCGGTCCTGACGTGGTGCCGGATGGTGCGCCTGTTGGTGATGCGCTGCGCGCAGGCGTGTCGGCGTCGTACGACGTGATCGTCACGACCGGCGGCACCGGGATCTCTCCGACGGACGCGACACCCGAGGAGACGGCTGCCGTTCTGGATCGGGTGATCCCTGGGATCGCTGAGTCGATTCGTGCTTATGGCGTGGCGAACGGCGTACCGACTGCTGCTCTGTCCCGCGGTCTCGCCGGTGTCGCGCGTACGACGATCATCGTGAACCTGCCCGGGTCGCGCGGCGGCGTGAAGGACGGGCTGGCCGTGCTGGAGCCGTTGCTGCGGCACGCGGTCGACCAGGTCCGTGGCGGCGACCATGTCAGGACGGACACCGACTGATGGCCATCGTCCACTGGCCCGTCGAACTCCGGCACGGGCAGGTCGGGCTCCGCCCGTTGCGTGCGGGCGACGGCGCGGAGTGGGCCGCTGCACGCCAGCGCAACGTCAGCTGGCTGCGGCCGTGGGACGCCACGCAGCCGCCGGGCGCGGAGGACGGCGCACGTACGTTCCGCGCGATGGCACGCGACTGGAACCGGCAGGCCCGCTACGGACGCATGCTGCCGTTCGTCATCACGTACGGCGGCGCCGCCGGGCCCGGTGCGCGATCGAAGTGGCCGCTGGTCGGCCAGCTCACCGTGTCCGGAATCACCTATGGCTCAGCGCGCTGGGCGAACCTCGGCTACTGGGTCGACGAGCAGTACGCCGGCCGCGGCATCGTGCCGACCGCGGTCGCGATGGCCGCGGACCACTGCTGGTTCACCCTCGGCCTGCATAGGATCGAGGTGGCGATCCGCCCCGAGAACAAGGCGAGTCTGCGGGTGGTCGAGAAGCTCGGCTTCCGGTACGAGGGCGAGCGGCCGCGGTTCCTGCACATCGACGGCGACTGGCGCGACCACCGCATCTTCGCCCTCAACGTCGAGGAAGTCGGACCCGGTCTCGTATCGCGACTGAGCTGACTACGCTGCGTGCTATTCACACCAGTCACACGAGTTCTCTTGCGACACACCGGCGGACATGCCTCATCTGGCCCTCGCTGGGTCTTAGCGTCGTCGCATGGGGACGACAGGGCTGATCTATGTGGCGATCGTCGCCGCGTGGGCCGCCTACCTCGTCCCGATGATGCTGAAGCGTGGAGACGAGGCCAGGCGCCGACCGGTGTCGTCGGCCGCCGACGCGCGGGTGCTTTCGCGCGACCCGTCGCGGCCGCGGTACGTCGTACGCCCGGCCGGTGCCGGCGCTGCTTCGGGTGCCGCTTCCGGCGCTGCCTCCGGCGCTGTCTCCGGCGCGGTTGAGGAGGACCTGCCGCCGCCGGTTCGTCCCCGCTACGTCCCGAACCGAGCCCGCCGGGTGGCCGCGATGCGCCGCCGGCGGGTCCTGTCGATCCTGACCCTCTCGCTCTTGTCGGTGACCGCACTGGCCGGGCTGAAGATCCTGCTCTGGTGGGCGGTCGCGATCCCGGCTGCGCTGATCGTCGCGTTCGTCGTACTCACCCGGGTGCAACTGCGGCGCCAGGCCCGCGAGCGCGCCCGCTTCGCCGCCGAGCGCCGGGCCCGCGCCCAGGCCCGCCACGACCGCGGTCCGGCCGGCAAGCCCGCTCCGTCGCCGGATGAGGAGATGACCATCGAGGTCAAGCTCCCCGCTTCAGCTGACGCGCCCGCCTCGAAGCCTCCCGCGCCGTCGGAGGGCCTGTGGGACCCGGTGCCCGTCACGCTGCCGACGTACGTCCTGAAGGAGAAGGCTCCCGACCGCACGGTCCGCACCATCTCCCTGACTGACGACGAGGTCTTCTCCAGCGCCCGTACGACGGACCCGGCCGAGACCCCGCTCGTCGTCGAGTCGCCGCCCGCAACCGTCGCGGACGAGCCGGAGATCAAGCGCGCGGTCGGCGACTGATATCCGGTTTCAGACTGGAAGCATCTCCGTGTTAGAGTTTCGCGGTCGCCAGGGAAACCTGGTGCACCGCGCGGGGCTGTGGCGCAGTTGGTAGCGCGCTTCGTTCGCAACGAAGAGGCCAGGGGTTCGAATCCCCTCAGCTCCACGAAGGCGAGAGGCGAGGTGTGTCCGCGGAGAACGCGGACCGCCTCGCCTTCGTCGTGTTGTGCGGCTGCGCTTCGCTTGCCGCGAGCGGGGGCTCCGCCACCCGCACCCCCTGCGCCTTCGCTTCGCTCGGCGGCTGTGGTTGCTCGCCGTGGTGGGGTGGCTCCATGACCCGCACCGCGGCGCCTTCGCTTCGGTCGGCTGTTGCCGTGGTTGGGTGTGGGGTGGCCTTCGCTGGCTCGGTTGCGTGGTTGCTGGTGCGGTCGGGTGCGGGTGGCGTTCGCTTCGCCCAAGGGCATGCCTACGAACGGAGAGGGGGAGACCGGCCGGCCGCCTGGCGGCATCGCGCCCGGACTACCAATGGCGGAAACCTGTTCGACGGTCGGTTCGCTAGCGGCCGATTTCAGAGTGCTTGGCGTGCGCGCTGGGGACGTGGTCCTGATGCACTCCTCGCTGCGCAGCATCGGGTTCGTGGTCGGCGGACCGCAGGCCGTTGTCGAGGCGTTGCTCGCGGTGCTGACGCCGGAAGGGACCCTGGTCGTACCGACGCATACGCCGGAGAACTCAGATCCGGCGCGGTGGACCAATCCGCCGGTACCGGAGCCGTGGTGGCCGGTGATCAGGGCGGAGTCGCCGGGCTTCGATCCGGATCGCACCCCTGCCGGACGCGGCATGGGACGGCTCGCCGAGCTCGTACGGACCTGGCCCGGAGCGCGACGGAGCATCCATCCCCAGTTCTCCTTCGCAGCAGTCGGCGCAGCAGCCGAAGAAATCGTGTCGGAACATCTTCTCGACGACGCGCTCGGGGATCGCTCTCCCCTGGGGGCGGTGTACCGATTGGACGGATCAGTCCTCCTGCTCGGCTGTGGTCACGCGAACAACACCTCACTACATCTAGCCGAGTGGCGCCAGGCTGACCCAGCCCGGCATCTGGTCTCCGGATCGCTCTGCCGGCCGGACGGTACGGCGTCATGGCAGGAGTGGGAAGACGTCGCGGAGGACGAGAGCGACTTCGATCGTATCGGGTCCGCGTTCGAGGCTGTGGCCGATGTTCGGGTCGGCGGTGTAGGCGCGGCGACCGCCCGTCTGATGTCGCAGCGGGCAGCCGTCGACTTCGCCACTGGATGGATGTCACAACATCGTACGTGAGCATTTCGCCCGCGTGGCTTGGGTTTTCGCTTCATTGCAGGAGCTCTCGCGCAGCTGCGGCGGCTGAGGTAGCACGCAAGTTCGGGGCGGTGCGGCTCAGGCTTTCGGGCTGTGGTTGCCGGGATGGCTCAGGTCAGTTCGGCCTTCGCGGTGACCCGGAGATGGTGATGGGGTGGATCCAGCGGTCGCTCGATTGGATGCTGTGACGACAGACTCGGGAAGGTAGGAGAATGAGAGCTCTTCTTACGTCGGGTGGGATCAAGAACGGCAGCATTCGCGGGGCGCTGGTTGATCTGCTGGGGAAGCCGATCGAGGAGTCCAACGCGCTCTTCATCCCGACCGCCATCTATCCGTTCCCCGGCGGAGCCGGCGCGGCGTGGCGGGCGCTCTCCGGTAAGGGGCCGTCGCGGTTGGCTCAGCTGGGCTGGAAGTCGTTGGGGATCTTGGAGCTCTCGGTGCTGCCGAGCATCGATGAGGACGCGTGGGTGCCAACGGTCCGGGAGGCTGACGCACTGCTGGTCTGGGGCGGCGACCCGTTGTTTCTCGCTAACTGGATGCGGCGGTCCGGGTTGGCCGATCTGCTGCCGACGCTGCGGTCCGAGGCGGTCTACGTGGGAGTGAGTGCGGGAGCCATCGCGGCAACCTCCACGTTTGTCGAGACGTACGTCGATCCGCCTCGCGGGACCGATGGACCGCTGAAGTCGGAGGAGGTCGTCTTCGCCACGCCCCAGGGGGACATCGACAGGCTCCTGGTCACGGGACAGGGCACGGGCCTCGTCGACTTCGGGGTGATCCCGCACTTCGAGCACGAAGACCACCCTGATGCTTCGCTGGCCAACGCTGAGAAGTGGGCGGCACGGATTCCGGCGCCGACGTACGCGATCGACGATGACACCGCCATCAAGGTCGTCAACGGCACGGTAGAGGTCGTCTCCGAAGGCCAGTGGAAACTCTTTCAGCCTTAAGGAGCCGGGCTCGCGGTGGCGACGACGAGACCGCGAGTCAAGCAGGGTGCTCGTTGGGAGTGGAGCGTCGAGCGGTGGTGTGGTGACTGGGGTGCAGCGAGCCGCGAGCCTGCGACGAAGGAGCTGGCGTAGCGGCTGCGGGGTAGTGAGCACGGTCCGGCGCGACCGCGGGGCAGTCGAATGAGCGGCGGTAGCCGCGCGCAAAGGGGTGGGTGGGAGCGCCGGGCGTAGCACGCGACGCAGGAGCTGGCGTGGGTCAGACATGGCAACGTGTCGTGGAAGCTAATCTTGACTGGTTCCAGAAAAGGGGGCAGACTGCGGGGGTGCCGTCAGGTGAGGAGCTTCAGGGGTTGTTGCGGGGGGCTGCCCTGCGGGTGACCCGGCCGCGGTTGGCTGTGCTGGGCGCCGTACATGCGCATCCGCACGCGGACACGGACTCGATTATCGGTGCCGTGCGCAACGAACTTCCCGAGGTCTCGCACCAGGCGGTGTACGACTCGTTGCACACGTTGACCGCGGCGGGGTTGGTACGGCGGATTCAGCCGCACGGGCTGGTTGCGCGGTACGAGTCGCGGGTGGGGGACAACCATCATCACGTCGTCTGCCGGTCGTGCGGCGTGATCGCCGATGTCGACTGTGCGGTTGGGCATGCGCCGTGCCTGACCGCGTCCGATGACCACGGGTTCGTCATCGACGAGGCCGAGGTCGTCTACTGGGGCCTGTGCTCCGACTGCTCGACCGCACGTAGTGCATGACTTCCTCGAAACGTCCAGTCTGGAAGGGATCCGATGTCTGAGAACCACCCGCCGCTGCCGGCGGAAGCGTCCACGGAGAGCCAGGGCCAGTGCCCGGTCGCGCACACCACCCGGGCACCGCACCCGACCCAGGGCGGTGGCAACCGCGGCTGGTGGCCGGAGCGGCTCAACCTGAAGATCCTCGCGAAGAACCCGGCGGTGGCGAACCCGCTCGGCGCGGGGTTCGACTACGCGGCCGAGTTCGAGAGCCTCGACCTGGCCGCGGTGAAGGCGGACATCGCCGAGGTGCTGACCTCGTCGCAGGACTGGTGGCCGGCCGATTTCGGGAACTACGGGCCGTTCATGATCCGGATGGCCTGGCACAGTGCGGGCACGTACCGGGTCAGCGACGGCCGTGGTGGCGCCGGCGCGGGCCAGCAGCGGTTCGCGCCGCTGAACAGCTGGCCGGACAACGGGAACCTGGACAAGGCCCGGCGGCTGCTGTGGCCGGTGAAGAAGAAGTACGGCCAGAAGATCTCCTGGGCCGACCTGATGATCCTGACCGGCAACGTGGCGCTGGAGACGATGGGTTTCGAGACGTTCGGGTTCGCCGGTGGCCGCGCGGACGTGTGGGAGCCGGACGAGGACGTGTACTGGGGTCCGGAGACGACCTGGCTGGGCGACGAGCGCTACAGCGGTGACCGCGAGCTGGAAAGCCCGCTGGGCGCGGTGCAGATGGGTCTGATCTATGTGAACCCGGAGGGCCCGAACGGCAACCCGGACCCGGTCGCCGCGGCCCGCGACATCCGCGAGACGTTCGCCCGGATGGCGATGAACGACGAGGAGACCGTCGCGCTGATCGCCGGCGGCCACTCGTTCGGCAAGACCCACGGCGCCGGTCCGGCCGACCACGTCGGGGTGGAGCCGGAGGGTGCGCCGATCGAGGCGCAGGGCCTGGGCTGGAAGAGCACCTACGGCACCGGCAAGGGCAAGGACGCGATCACCAGCGGCCTCGAGGTCACCTGGACCACGACGCCGACCCGGTGGAGCAACGACTTCTTCGAGATCCTGTTCGGGTACGAGTGGGAGCTGACCAAGTCCCCGGCCGGCGCGCACCAGTGGGTGGCGAAGGACTCCGAGCAGATCATCCCGGACGCCTACGACACCGCGAAGAAGCAGAAGCCGACGATGCTGACGACCGACCTGTCGCTGCGCTTCGACCCGATCTACGAGGAGATCTCGCGGCGCTTCAAGGACAACCCGGACCAGTTCGCGGACGCGTTCGCCCGGGCCTGGTTCAAGTTGACCCACCGCGACATGGGCCCGGTCGTGCGCTACCTCGGCGCGGAGGTCCCGGGCGAGACGCTGATCTGGCAGGACCCGCTGCCGGCGGTCGAGGGCGAGCTCATCGACGCCGCCGACGTCGACGCGCTGAAGGCGCAGGTCACCGCGTCGGGCCTGTCGGTCGCGCAGCTGGTCTCGACCGCGTGGGCGGCGGCGTCGTCGTTCCGCGGCAGTGACAAGCGCGGCGGCGCGAACGGCGCCCGGATCCGGCTGGAGCCGCAGAACGGCTGGGAGGTCAACAACCCCGACGAGCTGGCCACCGTGCTGACCACGCTGGAGGGCATCCAGAAGTCGTTCAATGCCGCGGGTGGCAGGCAGGTCTCGCTGGCCGACCTGATCGTGCTCGCCGGTACGGCGGGTGTCGAGGCGGCGGCCAGGAACGCCGGGTACGACGTCTCGGTCGGCTTCACCCCGGGTCGCGTGGACGCGTCGCTGGACCAGACCGATGTCGACTCCTTCGCCGCGCTGGAGCCGGCCGCGGACGGTTTCCGGAACTACTACGGCAAGGGCAACCGGCTGCCGGCCGAGCACCTGCTGCTCGACAAGGCCAACCTGCTCACCCTGAGCGCGCCCGAGCTGACCGTCCTGGTCGGCGGCCTGCGGGTCCTGGGCGCGAACTACGACGGCTCGAGGCTGGGCGTCTTCACCGACTCCCCGGGCTCGCTGACCAACGACTTCTTCGTGAACCTGCTGGACCTGGGCACGGAGTGGACCGCGGTCGACGACAGCCAGGAGGTCTTCGAGGCCCGCGACGCGTCGGGTGAGGTCAAGTGGACCGGTACTCGCGCGGACCTGGTCTTCGGCTCCAACTCCGAGCTGCGCGCCGTCGCCGAGGTCTACGCCAGCGACGACGCGAAGCAGAAGTTCGCCGAGGACTTCGCCGCCGCCTGGACCAAGGTCATGGAACTCGACCGCTTCGACCTCCGCTGACCCACCGCACCACCCCAAGGACCGGCTCCCTCGCGCTGCGGGGGAGCCGGTCCTTTTCAGATCCGGGTGAGTTTGTCCGGGTTGGTGATCGAGTAGACGCCGGTGACCTGCGAGCCGTCGACGTCGAGGACCATGACGGCGAACGGTGAGTCGCCGGTGAAGAGGATGGCAGACGGATCGCCGTTGATGTTGCGGTAGGCAACGGTTGAGTCGACGGGGACGTTCGCGGCGACAGTGACGAGCAGTTCGGCGACGGTGTCGCGGCCGTGCACGGGAAGCAAGCTGGTGGCGGGACCCTTGCCGCCACCGTCGGTCCACAGCGTGACGTCGGGGGCCAGCACGTCCAAGAGGGCTTCCAGGTCGCCGCCGAGGGGTCGCTTCGATGAAGCGTTCGGTCGCCTTCTGCTGAACGCGAGCGGTGACGCGATAGCGGGGGCGCCGCGCAGCGACGTGCTCGCGGGCCCGATGGGCGAGCTGGCGGACCGCGTCGGGCGCGCGACCGAGCATGTCGGCGATCTCGGTGTACGGGTAGCCGAATGCCTCGTGCAGGACGAAGACCGCGCGTTCGGCGGGACTCAGTGACTCCAGTACGACGAGCAACGCCATCGACGACGACTCGGTGCGCATCAGCGGGTCGTCGCTGACCACGGGTTCCGGCAGCCACTGGCCGACGTACGTCTCCCGCCGGCGGCTGAGCGTCGTACGGCGGGTCAGCGCCTGGTTGATCGCGATTCGTACCAAGTACGCGCGTGGATTGTCGACAATGCGACGATCGACAGCAGTCCAGGACAACCAGGTCTCCTGCAGCACGTCCTCGGTGTCGGCGACGCTGCCGAGCATGTTGTAGACGATCGAGAACAGCAGTTCGCGGTGCTCGACGTACGCGTCGGTCGCGGAATCGGTCACGCACCCAAGACTGCCGAAGCACCGCCGAATGTGACCCGATGTGGCGCAGGTCTCATCGCGTCACGTCCGGACCCGCGGCCGGCCTCTTGAGTGGGACTGATCCACAAGGAGGCAATGATGCGAACTCTGATCCGTGCGGCCCGCGTGTTCGACGGCGAGCGGACCACACCCCGGGCCGACGTGCTCATCGACGGCGAACTGATCGCGGAGTACGACGGTCAACCGGTCGACGTCGAGGTGGACGGCGCCGGGAAGACGCTGCTGCCGGGGCTGATCGACGCGCATACCCATGTGTTCGACGGGAATCTGGAGCAGGCGCTCGGTTTCGGGGTGACGACCGAGCTCGACATGTTCTGCCTACCGGGCAATCTGGCCCGGCAGCGGAAGCTGGTTGCTGAGCGCAACGATGTGGCAGACCTGCGAAGCGCGGGTGTGCTCGCGACGGCGCCGGGTGGACATCCGAGTCAGTTGATGGCGGCGCTGCCGGAGAGCGATGCGGTTGGTCCGTTCGACACGGTGGCGAATGTCGAGCAGGCGAAGGCGTTCGTGGACGCGCGGGTGGCGGACGGGGCCGACTATCTGAAGGTGGTGATCGATGACGGTGAGATCCAGGGCGCGGACCTGCCGGTGCTGGGGCCAGAGGTGGTCGCGGCGCTGGTCGAGGCCGCGCATGGTGCTGGGCTGAAGGTGATCGCGCATGCGTTGACCGCAGGCGAGGTGGAGATTGCGCTCGATGCGGGAGTCGACGGGTTGGCGCATGTTTGGGTCGACGGTGAGCTTGGACTGGTTGAGCGGGTCCGGCGGCAGGGGGTGTTTGTGGTGAGCACGCTGGTCTACCTCGAGGTGACTGGCGTGGAGGGTGGCGCGCGTACTGCGCGGGCGTTGCACGAGGCGGGTGTGCCGCTGCTGGCGGGGACGGATGCGACGCCGTTCGCGCCGTTCCATGGTGAGAGCATGCACCGCGAGCTCGAGTTGCTGGTGCAGGCCGGCCTGACCAACGAACAGGCACTCGCAGCAGCAACCAGCGTCCCCGCACACCACTTCGCCCTCCCCGACCGAGGCCGCATCCACCCGGGCCTCCAAGCCGACCTACTCCTCGCCGAAGGCGACCCCACCACCGACATCACCACAACCCGCTCCATCGAATCCGTCTGGCGCCGAGGCACCAAGCTGCCGCGCTGAGCCGAGCCTCGGGCTAGAGGTGGTTGAGGGCGGGGCGGGCTTGGGTTGTCCACCAGTGGAGGTCTGCGGCGGCTCGGGTGCGGGTTTGGGAGTCTTTGTGGTCGGTGGCGTCTAGGGCCTTGTTCCAGGCGAGGTCTGCCAGGCCGGCTAGGAGGGCCAGGTCGATGTCGGTTGCGGTGACGTGAGGGTTCAGGGAGCGGAAGCGGGTGATGAGGGACTCGCGGGTTGGGGTGATGTGGGCGGCTGAGCCGGAGAGGAAGATTGCGAGGTCTAGGGCTGGTGGGCCTTCGGTGGCCAGGGCCCAGTCCAGGAAGACGGTCTCGTTGGGGAGGAGGGCTAGGTTCACCGGCCAGAGGTCGGCGTGGAGCATGGTGGTGCCGTTGCGGCGCAGGGCGTTGGCCAACGGGGCAGGGTTGTCGTGGAGGGAGAAGACGGCCTCGGCGAGCGACGGGTCGACGAGGTCGGCGAAGCATTCCCAGCCGCGGACGATGAGGCGGGGCAGTTCGCCGGGGCGGGACCCGGCGACCCGAGGGGACAGCAGAGTCAGCCGGGTTTCCAACGGGCAGAGGCCGGCATGAGCGTCGCCAAGAAAGGCGCGGTGCAGGTCGGTCAGAGCAGTCAGGATGCGATCGCATTCACCGGTGGTGAGCGTGCGTGTCCAACCCGGTACGGCGTCGCCCAGGTCGCGCATCACGGTGACCGTCGTGCCGTCCTGGTCGGCCACCTCGACGATCGCGTGGCCGAGTCCGGGCGGGAGTCGGTCGAGGACGCCGGACGTCCACAGCAGCCGCTCGCGATCGATCCCGCCTGTGAGCGCAACCGTGAGGTCTGTCGACGGGTCGGCGTACTTGACGACGAGTGGGGTGCCGTCGTCGAGCCGGACGCGTTCGAGGCGCGCGCCGGAGCGGCCGTCGTGGTCGTCGAGGACGGTGCGCTCGACGACCCGGTCCAGGATCGTGCTCATGGTCGGCCCCCGGGTTTCGCAGGTACTGCGTGGCACCATGGTGACGCCGTCCATCGGGAAGGGGCCACACCATGCGCTTTCACCTAGATCGAGAGCCTGCTGGGGATCTCACGTTCAGTGACGTCTTCCTGGTCCCGAACCGGTCCGGCGTCACGTCGCGGCTGGACGTGGACCTGTCCACGAGCGACGGCAGCGGTACGTCGATCCCGGTCGTGGCGGCCAACATGACCGCGGTGTCCGGGCGCCGGATGGCGGAGACGATCGCCCGCTGCGGCGGGCTGGCGGTGATCCCGCAGGACATCCCGGTGGATGTGGTCGCCGATGTGGTTGCGTGGATCAAGGAACGGAACACGGTCCACGACACCGCGCTGGTGCTGCCGCCGACCGGGACGGTCGGCGAGGCGCTGAACCTGCTGCCGAAGCGTGGTCACAACGCGGTGATCGTGGTCGACGACGGCCGGCCGGTCGGCGTGGTGACCGAGGCCGACTGCGCCGGCGTGGACCGCTTCACCCAGCTGGACGGGATCATGTCCCGCGAGTTGCAGACGCTGCCGGCCGGGATCGATCCGGAGCGTGCCTTCGACCTGTTGCACGACGGCCGTCACCGGCTCGCGCCCGTGGTCGACGCCGACGGCACCATCGTGGGCATCCTCACCCGGCAGCGCGCGCTGCGGGCGACGCTGTACGAACCGGCCGTCGACGTCAACGGGAAGCTCCGGATCGCGGCCGCGATCGGGATCAGCGGCGGCGCCGAGCAGAAGGCGAAGGCGTTGCTGGACGTCGGTGTCGACGTACTGGTCATCGACACTGCGCACGGTCACCAGGAGCGGATGCTCGAGGTGGTCAAGCTGGTCCGCGCCCTCGAGCCCAAGGTCCCGATCGTCGCCGGGAACGTGGTGACCGCCGAGGGGGTCACCGACCTGGTCGCGGCCGGTGCGGACATCGTCAAGGTCGGCGTCGGACCGGGCGCGATGTGTACGACGCGGATGCAGACGGCGGTGGGCCGGCCGCAGTTCTCCGCTGTGCTGGAGTGTGCCGAGCGGGCTCGTCAGCTCGGTAAGTACGTGTGGGCGGACGGCGGCGTGCGGCATCCGCGGGACGTCGCGCTGGCTCTGGCAGCCGGGGCGTCGAGTGTGATGATCGGGTCCTGGTTCGCCGGGACGTACGAGTCGCCGGGGGACCCGCACCGCGACAACGACGGCCGGATCTACAAGGAGAGCTTCGGGATGGCGTCGGCGCGCGCGGTGCGGTCGCGGACGGCGGACGACACCCCGTTCCAGCGGGCCCGGAAGAGCTTCTTCGGCGAAGGCATCTCGACCGCGCGGATGTACCTCGACCCCGAGCGTCCGAGCGTCGAGGACCTGCTCGACTCGATCGTCTCCGGCATCCGCAGCTCCTGCACGTACGTCGGCGCCGCCAGCCTCGAGGAGTTCCGCGAGCGCGCCGTCGTCGGTATCCAGACCGCCGCCGGCTACACCGAAGGCAAGCCCCTCGACACCAGTTGGTGACAGTGGCGTCCCGGCCGGACGGCGATTTCCACGCTATGACAGTTGCGTAAACGACTACGGAGAGTCTCATTCCCGGGGTGAGATCGAGGGGACAGCACCCTCATGCCCAGGGCGATAGGCAGGCCGTGACGGCCGTGGCACTGTGTAGTCAACGGGGTGGAGGGGAGGACGCCCACGACACTGGCGGAGGGTCGCCGATCTCGCAGGGGGCGTGGGATCGAGCGACACGGGGCTCACAGCTAGGCGTCCCACACCGTGGTCGCGGGTGGTGGTGCGGAGTTCGACCGAGGCTTGGGAGGGCGACTCGGGAACTCGACCCACCACCCGCGACTGCTGTGTGCCCGCGGTATTCGGGTGCGGTGCGCCGGTGCTGGTGAGAGAGTCGGGGCGTGACCGATGCAGCGCGGGCCGAGCCGGTGGCGGCGCTCGAGATCGCGTGTGACGAGTCCGGGTACGAAGGGGAGAAGCTCGTCGGCGGCGTGACCCACGTATTCGCCCATGCGAGCGTTTGTATCGACGAAGCGGACGCGGCCGCCTGCGTTGCCGAGTTGCGACGGCGGATCCGCTCGCCCGCGACGATGTACAAGGCCACCCATCTGCTCCGGTCGAAGCATCGGGCAGTGTTGCTGTGGCTGCTGGGCGACGACGGTCCGCTGCTCGGCAACGCGCGAGTCTTCCTGGTCGACAAGACGTACTTCCTGGCCGAACGGCTCGTCGCCGAGCTCGGTGCCCGGCCGGAGCTGACGCGGTTCCTGTACGACGCCGCCCGCCGTACTGCGGAAGCCGAAGAGTTCCTGGTGGCCGCCAACGACGTTCTCCGGACGACGTTCCGCGACCACGTTGTGTCGCCGCTCGATCCGTTGCTGCCCGCGATCGTGCGGGCGGTCGAGTACTGGGGTGCGGGCGGCCGGCCAGTAGTGGTCGCGCACGACCGGCAGACCACGTTGTCCCCCGAGCGCGTCTTCACCTTGCGCGGGTCGGCCGCAGGGTTCGCCGGACTCGAACAGGTCGACTCCTTCACGGACTCGCGCGTCCAGGTGGCCGACTTCCTCGCCGGAGTGGCGCGCAAGATCGCCTCCGACCAGTTGAAGGGATCCGACGACGCCGAGGTGAGCGCACTGCTCCGCCCGTACGTCGACCCCGCGTCGATCTGGATCGACCAGCAGAGTTGGTCCCGCCTGATGAGCTAGCCCTTGGCAACAGCCGAAGGACGGCGGCATAGTCGAATGATCGATACAGCAGAGTATCGGGGGCCGCCGTCGTGGAAGGAGACAAGGGCGTCCCGCTGCGGGTTGATGCCGAGACCGCGATCATCCTGCGCGAGGCGTACCACAAGATCGAAGCGCTGTTCCGAACCGACCACTACGGGCTGTACGACTATGTCCGGGTGGTGGCCGGGAAGTTCGCTCGTGTCGACACCTTCTTCGTCGGCTTCCTGCAGGGCAACAGCCGGGTCCGCTATCCCTACGGGTACGACGACGGCCAGTACGTCGACCCGGACACGCACATCTACGGGCCGAACGGCCAGACCGCGTGGCTGGTACGGCGCCGGCAGACGTACCGCTTCGCCTACGACAACGGGGCCGCTCTGCACGCCGGCGTACCGATCGGGGATGTGAAGCGTCGGTCGCTGGACGCGGTGACGGTGCCGATCTTCCGGCCGGTGAAGGAAGGTCCGGACCAGCTGTTCGGGATGCTGTCGATGCAGAGCTACGCGGCGGACAGCTACGACGACAACGCGATCCGGGCGTTCGAGTGGTTGTGCGGTGTGGTCGAGCGGGTGCTGACCCGGGAGGGCGAGGACCGGGAGGCGCTGCGGCGGTTGCCGGCCGGCGACGTCGGGCCGAACGTGCTGACGTCCGACCACGTGATGGAGTACCTGGCTCACCGGGTGGCGTCGATCCGGGAGATCGCCGTGGAGGCGCTGAACGACGCCGAGCCGACCGCGGCGGTGCAGAGTTACCTGACCCGGATCGTCGATGCCACCGAGCACATCCAGTCCGAGCTGATCGAGATGCTGATGGACACCGACGAGGGCCCGGAGCACCGGTACCTGAGCCTGACCAAGGCCCAGCAGGGCGTCGCGGTGCTGCTCGTCGACGGCCTGGACAACGATCAGCTCGCCGCCGAGCTGGGGATCAGCCTCAACACCGTCAAGACCCACCTGAGCGCCATCCTGCGCAAGTACGGGATGGCCAACCGGGCGCAGATCGCCGACGACGTCCGGAAATACCTCGCCCGGTGACCGTGGCGGTCACCGGGCGTAGGACCGCGTCAGGTCAGAGCGACGCGAGCGCGTCGTTCCAGGTCTTCGACGGGCGCATCGCGGCCGCGGCCTTGGCCGGGTCGGGCTGGTAGTAGCCGCCGAGGTCGACCGGGCTGCCCTGGACGGCGATCAGCTCGTCGACGATGGCCTGCTCGTTCGTCGCGAGGGTCTCGGCGAGCGGGGCGAACGCCTTGGCCAGCTCGGCGTCGTCGGTCTGCTTGGCCAGCTCCTGGGCCCAGTACAGCGACAGGTAGAAGTGGCTGCCGCGGTTGTCGATCCCGCCCACCCGGCGGGTCGGCGACTTGTCCTCCTCGAGGAACGTCGCGGTGGCCCGGTCCAGGGTGTCGGCGAGGATCTGCGCGCGGGCGTTGTCCGCCGCCTGGGCCAGGTGCTCGAAGCTCGCGGCCAGCGCGAAGAACTCACCGAGGCTGTCCCAGCGCAGGTAGTTCTCCTTGACCAGCTGCTGCACGTGCTTCGGCGCCGAGCCGCCGGCCCCGGTCTCGAACAGGCCGCCGCCGGCCATCAGCGGGACCACCGACAGCATCTTCGCGCTGGTGCCGAGCTCGAGGATCGGGAACAGGTCGGTCAGGTAGTCGCGGAGCACGTTGCCGGTCACCGAGATCGTGTTCTCGCCGCGACGGATGCGCTCCAGCGAGAACCTGATCGCGTCCACCGGCGCCAGGATCCGGATGTCCAGGCCCTCGGTGTCGTGGTGGAACAGGTACTCCTTGACCTTGCTGATCAGGTTCGCGTCGTGGGCGCGGGTCTCGTCCAGCCAGAACACCGCCGGGTCGCCGGTGGCGCGGGCCCGGTTGACGGCCAGCTTGACCCAGTCCTGGATCGGGGCGTCCTTGGTCTGGCAGGCGCGGAAGATGTCGCCGGCCGAGACGGCCTGCTCGAGGACGGCGTTGCCGGCCTCGTCGACCAGCCGGACGGTGCCGGTGGTCTGGATCTCGAAGGTCTTGTCGTGCGAGCCGTACTCCTCGGCCTTCTGCGCCATCAGGCCGACGTTCGGCACCGAGCCCATGGTGGCCGGGTCGAACGCGCCGTTCGCACGGCAGTCGTCCAGGACGACCTGGTAGATCCCGGCGTAGCTGCTGTCCGGCAGTACGGCGAGGGTGTCGTGCTCCTGCCCGTCCGGGCCCCACATGTGGCCGGAGGTGCGGATCATGGCCGGCATCGAGGCGTCCACGATCACGTCGGACGGCACGTGCAGGTTGGTGATGCCCTTGTCGGAGTCGACCATCGCCAGCGCCGGTCCGTCGGCCAGCTCGGCGTCGAACGAGGCCTTGATCTCGGCGCCCTCCGGCAGCGCGGCGATCCCGTTCAGGATGCCGCCGAGCCCGTCGTTCGGGGTCAGGCCGGCCTTCGCGAGCACCTCGCCGTACTGGGCGAAGGTGTTCGGGAAGAAGGCGCGGACCACGTGGCCGAAGACGATCGGGTCGGAGACCTTCATCATGGTGGCCTTCAGGTGCACCGAGAACAGCACGTCCTCGGCCTTGGCCCGGGCGACCTGAGCGGTCAGGAACTCGCGCAGCGCCGCGACGTGCATGACGGACGCGTCGACGACCTCATCGGCCAGCACCGGGACGGACTCACGCAGCACGGTCGTGGTGCCGTCGTCGCCGACCAGCTCGATCCGCAGCGAGCCGTCGGCCTCGATCACGGTGGACTTCTCGGTGGAGCGGAAGTCGTCCTGGCCCATGGTCGCGACGTTGGTCTTCGACTCGGCGGTCCAGGCGCCCATCCGGTGCGGGTGCGCCTTCGCGTAGCTCTTCACCGAGGCGGGCGCGCGGCGGTCGGAGTTGCCCTCGCGCAGCACCGGGTTCACCGCGGAGCCCTTGACCTTGTCGTACCGGGCGCGGATGTCGCGCTCCTCGTCGGTCTTCGGCTCGTCCGGGTACTCCGGCAGCGCGTAGCCCTGGCCCTGCAGCTCGGCGATCGCGGCCTTCAGCTGCGGGATCGAGGCGGAGATGTTCGGCAGCTTGATGATGTTCGCGGCCGGCGTCTTGGCCAGGTCGCCGAGCTCGGCCAGCGCGTCCGGGATCCGCTGCCCGTCCTGGAGGAACTCACCGAAGACGGCGAGCATGCGTCCGGCCAGTGAGATGTCCCGGGTCTCCACCCGGACTCCGGCCTGACCGGCGTACGCCTGGATCACGGGGAGGAACGAGTACGTCGCCAGCGCGGGCGCCTCGTCGGTGTGGGTGTAGATGATCGTCGAGTCAGTCACAGCCCCACCCTAATGGGCGCTCCGCTCGCCCAAGCCCCCACGTGGGCAGGCTCACGCTCGGTCAAGTTCATCCGGGTGGGTGAGGGTGATGCCGGTGGCGGTGGTGACTGCGCTGGTGAAGGTGAGGGTGTCGATGGGGGAGGAGGCGGCGACGGTCGCGCCGGTCAGGGAGGTGAGGCCGCGGGCGGTGTCCCAGGTGCAGTCGACGAAGACCGCTCCGGTCGCCTTGACCTGGGAGAACTCCGCCCCGGTGAAGTCGCAGCCGCGGAAGACGGTGCCGGTCAGGTCGGCGGAGACGAAGTCGGCGTTCTGCAGCCGGCAGTCGGTGAACTCGACCTTGACGAACTTCGCGAACCGGAACGAGCCGAAGTCCAGCACGCTGTCACGGATGGTGGCGTGCTGGATGCTCATCCCCGGTCCGGCGAACCCGGTCAGCCGGGACGAGGTGATCGCCAGCCGGGTCACCGCGGCGTCCGCCCAGCGGGCGTTCGCGACGTCGCACTGGGACAGCTCGGAGTCGACCAGGATCAGCTTGTCCAGGTCCGACTCGGCCAGCTTGACCCGGGTCAGCCGGCAGCCGCTCAGCTCGACGTGCTCGGCGGTCACGTCGCTCAGATCCAGGTCCTCCAGCGAGAGATCGAGCAGCCGGGTCTCGTCGTCGATGTCGTCCAGGGTCAGGGACGCGGGGTCGAGCTGGGCACGCAACCGGGGTGCAGCGATCTTCATGACGCCGACCGTATCGAGCCCTGCCGACAGTTCACCGCGTGCGGAGGTAGTGCGCCGCGGCGCCGATCAGGGCGGACTGCTCGGTGTCCTCGGTCGCCGCGACCTCGAAATCGAACACCTCGCAGACGATGTCGAACGCCCCGGAGATCGAGCCGCCCAGCACCACCTTCGTCACCCCGAACCGCTCCAGCCAAGGCGTCAAAGCAGCAGCCAGTACGCCGAAGGACTCGAGCAGCACGTCACGTGCATCGACCGCGCCATCCCGCGCTCGTTCGGCGATCTCCTTGACCCCGATCTCCGGCTCCTCCCGGCCGGTCCGGGCGAAGTACGCGCGCAGGATCGCCCGGGCGGAGATCGAGTCCTCCAGCGGGCGGCCGTCGTACGACGTCTTGTAGAGCTCACCACCCGGCGGCACGGTCTCGCCCTCGCGGACCACGTGGCCGTCGGCGAGGAACGCCGTACCGATGCCGGTGCCGATGGTGACGCCGACGCAGCGCTCCAGACCGCGGACCTCGCCGGCCGTCCACTCGCCGACCGCGAAGGCCTCGGCGTCGTTCATGAACAGGATCTGGTCGAGGTTCAGCAGGTCGCGGAGGCGGTCGCCGACGTTGTAGCCGTAGAGGTTGTCGAACTTGCCCTGCCCGCGGTACCAGGCGACGCCGGTCGCGAAGTCGAACGGCCCGGGCAGCGCCACCGCGAGACCGTTTGCCAACGGCAACTTCCGTGCTGCCGCGGCGAGCTGGTCCAGGACGACCTCGGCCGCCTTCTGGGACTCCAGGTCGGCGCGTTCGACCACGTTCACGGCCCAGGTGTCCGCCGTCACGACCGCTGCCGTCACGTGGCTGCCCCCGACCTCCAGCACCGGTACGTCCATCCGGTCATCATCTCAGGTGCGGGCCTGAGGCAACCCGCGGATAATTGCCGTGTGCACGAGCTGACGATCGACGGCGTGCGGATGGCCTACCACCGCCATGGCGCTGGCCCGGTGTGCGTGGTGTTCCCTGGCGGTCCGGGCTTCGACTGGCGATACCTGCGGCTGCCGATGCTCGAGGCGCACCTGACGACGGTGTACGTCGAGCCGCCGGGCAGCGGTCACTCGGACCTGCTCCCCGGAGGCGACTACGCGATCGGGCGGTACGCGTCCTTCGTCGAACGGTTGATGGACCACCTCGGCTCGGAGAAGGTGTTCCTGCTCGGTCACTCGCACGGCGCGTTCGTCGCCCTGCAGACCGCGCTGGACTTCCCTTCGCGGTTGGCCGGAATCGTTGTGTACGGCGGGGCCGCGTTCTACGGTCCCGAGCTCTTCGACCAGGCGTATCGCAACATCGAGGCGTTCGTCGCCGGCCGTCCGCCGGGAGACCCGCTGTCGGCGCAGATCGTCCAGGCGTGGCACGACGATCCGCCGGGACGTGAGGAGCATCTCGCCGCTTTTCTACGGCTGCTGCCGATGTACTTCCACGACCGGGAGGCGGTCCACCGGCTCACCGACTGGGTGGACACGATCGACATCACGGTCGATCCGGACCGGAAGGAGGAGCGCTGGGACATTCGCGAGCGGCTCGGCGAGGTCGCCGTACCGACGCTGGTGCTGGTGGGTGCTGCGGACTTCATCACGCCGGAGAACTCGGCGCGCGAGTTGGCGGACGGGATTCCCGGAGCTGAGCTGGTCGTGTTTGCTTCAAGCGGGCACTTCACGCACTTGGAGGAGCCTGACGCGTTCCGGAACGCCGTACTACGCTTCGTCGCAGCACACTGATGACAGGACTGGACTTGCCCGCCGAGAGCAGTACGACGTCCGTGGTCGCGGCGCTCAGCGTCGTGGTCGCGATGGCGGGGCATGTGCTTGCAGGTGGCGGCCCGGTTCCGCTGGGCGTGGTCCCGCCGTTGCTGGCGCTGATGGGTGTCTGCTGGCTGCTTGGTGAGTACCTGGCCGGCGAACGCTTGCTGTCCGCGCTGGTCCTGTCTGGCGTGCAGCTCTTCGTCCACGTGACGCTGGACGCGTCCCACTCCGGGCACATGCACCGGGGGATCAGCGGCAGCCTGTTCATGACCGCGACCCACCTGGCCGCGCTCATGGTGGGCGTCCTGGCAGTCAGCCAGGCCCATCGCTGGGTGCACCGCGTCGTACGCATCTTCGCGCGCCTGCTGCCGCGGCTTCCTGCTTTGGTCACGGTACGGCGGTCTGCCGCCGTGGCATCTGTTGTTTTGACGGCACCTCGGCTCATGCAGCGCTGGCTGACAGCGAACGTCTCCCGGCGTGGACCGCCGGTCACACGAGTGATTCTGCTTCCGTCCTGATCCGGCGCTTCTGGGCGCCGGGTGCAACTCGTGTGACCGTGAAAGGTCCTTTCATGCCCAAGAAGTTCGTCCTGCGTGCCGCCGCGATCGCCGCGGCTTCAACGCTCGTCCTGGCCGGCGCCGCCACCTCGGCAGCGGCCCACGTCACGGTGTCGTCGCCGGACGCCAAGCCCGGCGGGTACGCCAAGCTGGTTTTCCGGGTCCCGACCGAGTCCGACGACACCAGTACCACCAAGCTCGTCGTCTCCCTGCCCAAGGATCGCCCGTTCGCGCACGTCGGCGCGCAGGTGAAGGACGGGTGGAAGGTCGAGAAGAAGACCGAGAAGCTGCCGACACCGGTCAAGGTCGGCGACGTCACCCTGTCCGAGGCGGTCACCACCGTCACCTGGACCGCCACCACCGCCGGTATCCCGCCGAACGACTTCGACGAGTTCGCCCTGTCCGTCGGCCGGCTGCCGGAGGGTGTCGACTCGCTGAGCTTCCCGGCCGACCAGACCTACAGCGACGGCGAGGTCGTCAAGTGGGCCGAGGCCGCCGAAGCCGAGCGCCCGGCACCCACGCTCAAGCTGGCCGCCGCGATCGCACCGGTCGCGGCGACTACCGCCGACTCCTCCGACCCGGTTGCGCGTTGGCTTGGAGGCGCCGGTCTGCTGGTCGGCCTGCTCGGTCTGGCCTTCGGCCTAGCTTTCGGGTTGCGGCCGCGGAAGGCCGCACAGGCTGGTACGACGGACGCCAGAAAGGCACAGTCGTAATCGTGCGCCGGTTGATTGCAGTCCTGGTTGCGTCGCTGCTCGCCCTGGTGGTCTCCACCGGGGTGGCGGCGGCGCACGCCAAGCTCGAGTCGATGACCCCGGCCGACGGCTCCTCGATGGCGGCGCCGCCGACCCAGGTCGTGCTGACGTTCAGCGAACCGGTCGGCAGCAACGGCACGCAGGTCCAGGTGAAGTCGCCCAGCGGCAAGAACGTCGCCTCCGGTGACGTCCAGGTGATCGACAACAAGGTGACTCAGCCGGTCGGCGCGATGATCGAGGCCGGCCGCTACCAGGTCGACGCCCGCGTGGTGTCCGCCGACGGCCACCCGGTCACCGTGACCGCCTCCTTCACCGTCACCCACGCCGGCCACCCGCCGGACCAACCGGCCGGAACCACGCCCGCCGCAGGCAACGACAACTCGAACACGGTCACCATCGTCGCGATGTGCCTGGTGATGCTGGTCGTGGTCGCCCTGGCGGTCGTCATAGTCCGCCGCCGCCCGGCCTCCCAATGACCCGGCTGCACGGCCGACGCTGGCTCCTGGCCGGCGGATTGGTTGCCGCCGGCCTCGTATTATTGGTCGTCGCCCTACTCGCCGCCGGCGGCGCTCCGCAACAACCACCCGCCGGCCTGATCAGCGCCGGACTCCCCGCCTCCTGGGCGGTTCCCCTACTCCGCTTCACCGCCGACGCCACCGCAGTAGCCACAGCCGGCGCGCTCCTAACCGCCACACTGTTGCTACCAACAACAACTGACGGGAAGCTCAGTCGGCAGGGGTTGCGGGCGTGCCAGGATGCGGCTGTTGCAGCGGGCATCTGGGCAGTGGCGAGCATCGGCGGCCTGCTCACCTCCGCGGCGGTGATCCTCGGCATCCCGCTGTCCCACCTCGCCGACCACGCTTCGGCAGCGGGCGAACTCGACCAAGTCCGGGCGCTCGCTGTGACCGTCGTACTCACGGCAATCCTCGCGGTAATCCTCAGCGGCTGCCAAACGATCCGGGGTGCCCGCTTCACCTTGCTCCTGACCGCCCTCGCCCTCACCCCAACACTGCTCACCGGCCACGGCGCCATCGAGCGCACCAGCTTCTGGTCAGTTCTCGCGACCACTTCCCTGGTACTCCACGTCTTCGCAGCAACCGCCTGGATCGGCGGCCTGGGCGGCGTACTGCGCTATGCCCGCGAACGAACCGCAGTCGAACGCTTCAGCCGCCTCGCCCTGATCTGCGCGATCACAGTAGGAATCACCGGCCTCCTGACCGCCGAAATCCACCTAGGCGGCCGCGAAGACGGCTGGGCCCTGATCACCCAATGGGTAACCACCGGCTACGGCGCCCTCGTCTTCGCCAAGGCCATCGCCTTCGCCATCCTCATCACCCTCGGCTGGTGGCACCGCCGCACCACCCTCCCCGACCTGGCCACCGGCAACCCCACCGCCTTCCGCCGCCTGGCCCTAGTCGAACTCCTCATCATGTCCACCACCATCGGCCTAGCAGTCGCCCTTTCCCGCACCCCCTGACAAAGGACACCGCTCCGCGGCGGCAGTGCTGCCGGCCGCCTGGGGTGGCGTGCTGGATTGAATTGGGGACCACAACCGGCCTGGAATAGCCAGCGAACTTCCCCAAATGCGATGCCGGTCGGTGTGTCTCCGTCGACAGGTGCGCGAGATTCGTCCGCCAGATGATCTGCGACAGTGCGGAGGCGCGGATGCGGCATGAGGGTGCGCTCGCGCTTAGAGTGCCGCCATGGTTGCGCAGATTCCGATCTCAGTCGCCGCACTGGTGCGCGACGGTCTCGTGCTCCTGGTGCATCGCCATCCATTGCGTCTCCGGTATCCCGACTGCTGGGATCTCGTCGGCGGACATGTCGAGTCAGGCGAGTCGTCTCACCAGGCCGTCAGCCGGGAATGCCTCGAAGAACTCGGGGTCCGCGTCCATGACCCCGTACCCATCCCGATGACGATCAGCGACCCGAACCTCGACATGCACGCGTTCCTCGTCACGCGCTGGGATGGGGAGCCGGTCAACGCCGCACCCGAGGAGCACGACGACCTTCGCTGGTTCCAGCCCCGCGATCTCGCAGACTTGAAGCTGGCCCACCCGGCCAGCCTGTCGAGCATCCTGACCGCCATCCAGATCGCAACCGGTTAGCCGCTACGAACCACCCGCCCATCGGCATGAGTGCGCGCGGACAGCGGCATGAGAGGGCGATTCATGTCAGTCCTCAGGCTGAGGGATACGGCTCTCATGATGTGGGCGTACTCGTCGTAGGTCGGCTGGCGGCCGACCTCGTCGGCGAAGGTGGAGATGTAGTCGGTCACGAACCCGTCCATGGTCGGTGTCGCGCCGGGCGGTGGCGCGTTCCAGGGCTCCGTGACCGCTTCCCCGATCTTGAACCGGTTGTGGTCGTCGAGGGTGTCATAGAGCTGGGTGTTGGTGTGGTAGTACTCCTCGCCCGAGTCCGGGTTCGGTGAGTCCATGTCGGTGGCGACCGTGTAGGGCACCGTCTTGCGATCGGCGCCGTGCTCGGCCCACTCAGGAATGGGATTGCTGAGGTTCCTACCGATTCACGCCGTCGAAGACCTTGCCGTCCTCGGGCCGTACAGGTGCCCGAGCACGTTGTCCAGGGACCGGTTTTCGAACAGCACCACGACGATGTGGTCGAACGCATGGGACTTGTCGTGCGCAGGCATCGGCCACCTTTCCGTGGGAGCGGTACGTGAATCCGTGATCGGCCTGAGTCGTCAGGCTTGGTCTGCCCTTCGGTCCTCGGTGACCAGGTCGCCCTGGGCTGCCTCCGAGCCGGACCTGCCGCCACCGGGGCCGCGCAGCACGTAGGCGAGGCCGACGGCGATCACTGCTCCCAGCAGCGGGCCCACGATGTAGACCCAGTAGTTGGTGAACGTGGTACTTGCGAGGTCCGGTCCGAACGTCCGGGCCGGGTTCATCGACGCGCCACTGATCGGGCTGCCCCACAGCCCCGCCAAGGCGATGTAGCCGCCCACGCCGAGCGCTCCGAAGACGCCGATGTTCTGCGCGCCCGAAGCCGTCCCCAGGATCACGCTGACCAACCCCATGGTGAGCACCGCCTCCATGGCGGCCGCCTGCCAGGCGTCGTAATCGGCCGCGGGGTAGTTCGAGCCGTACCTCGCCGAGACGTCGACAACCCAACGCAGGAACAGCGCCGCCACCGTCGCGCCCGCGAGCTGCACCAGGATGTAGCCGGGCACTCGTCGCCACGGGAAGTCCCCCCGCAGCGAGAAGGCAACGCTGACCGCCGGGTTCAGATGCGCACCCGACACCTTGCCCATGAACAAGATGATCCCCATTACCGTCAACGCCGGCGCCACGACCGCCGCCGTCCGGGAGATCGTGTTCGGGAACGCCTGGCTCATCATCCCGCCGCCCGCAGCGGCCAGGACCAGCAGGAAGGTTCCGTAGAACTCCGAGAACAACCGTCGCCACTCTTGGTGGGGATCCTTGAAGTCAGCCATCGGACCGGTGATGTCCCGATCGATCCACCCAAGAATGCCGCGCTCAGCGTTAGTAATCCGTTCGCTCACGGCGCACCCCTTTGGGATTGAGACGGACCAGGCTAGTGAGCGCCCGAGCTCGACGCCATCGTCTGCCGCGGATGAGTTTCGGCGCACCAAGGGCAGCCGCTCATCGGCAGATCCGTGCGTTGGCCGGCCGCCTCAGTTGGTCGCCAGGCGTCTAACCTGTCGCACATCAGCTGACAGAAATGTGTCGCGGATCTGCTGACGGATCACACGGTGCAGGCCGGCGCCGTGCACTCGTGGCTGGGGTGGGGTTACTCGTCGCAGTCAGAGGTGGTGCAGGGGTCTGCGGGGATGGTGCCTACGATGCGCTCGAGGACGGCGGTTAGTTGGTCCTGCTCGTCGCGGCTCAGGTGGTCGAAGAAGTAGGTGCGGACTGCGTCGACGTGGTCGGGGGCGGCTGCCTCGATGGCCTTTCGGCCGACCTCCGTCAGGCGGACCATCGAGCCGCGCGCGTCGGAGACGCACTCCTCGCGGCAGACGAGGCCGCGCTTCTCCATGCGGCTGACCTGGTGCGACAGCCGGCTCCGCTCCCAGCCGACGGACTTGCCCAGGTCGCGCGTGCGCAGTACGCCGTCCTCTGCGACGGACAGCGGGTGCAGCAGCGCGTAGTCCGCACCGGACAGGCCTGAGTTGGTGATCAGCCGGGTCTCCAGCGCACGCATCAGTTCGCGGTACGCGTCACGGTACGACTGCCACAGCCGCGCCTCCCGCGCGTCCAGCCACCGCGAATCCGTCATTCAACCATCATACGGACTTCTGTTGACATATCACCGAGTAGCCGGAACGCCGCGGCGGCGGCAGTCGTCTTGGTGCCGCCTCCCGCGTAGGGCGTAACCATCCTGCGAGCTGAGCGGTGTCCTTTGGGCGTCTTGCGGTACGGGACTTTGGGTTGACGTGTCATCTTGGTGGGGTATTTTGGTGACGCATCATCAAAGAGCTTTGGGCTCCCTTCCCTCCTAAGGAACTGTCATGCCTAAGATCGCGATCATTCTTGGTAGTACTCGGCCAGGCCGGAACGGTGAGGCGGTGGCTCGGTGGGTGCTGGATATCGCCAAGCAGCGTGGTGACGCCGAGTTCGAGTTGGTCGACATCGCGGACTTCGCGTTGCCGCATCTGGATGAGGCGATTCCGCCGTCGATGGGGCAGTACACGCAGCCGCACACGCTGGCCTGGGCCGAGACGATCGACGGCTTCGACGGGTTCGTGTTCGTCACGCCGGAGTACAACCACTCCACGTCCGGCGCGCTGAAGAACGCCATCGACTTCTTGTTCAAGGAGTGGAACGACAAGGCGGCCGGGTTCGTCAGCTACGGCGCGGTCGGCGGCGCGCGGGCGGTCGAGCACCTGCGGCTGGTGATGGGGGAGCTGAAGGTCGCTGACGTCCGCAACCAGGTCACGCTGTCACTGGCCACGGACTTCAAGGACTACAGCGAGTTCACGCCGGCGGCGTACCAGGAGCCTGCGGTACATGCGATGCTCGACCAGGTGGTCAGCTGGAGCAACGCGCTCGCCGCGGTACGGACCGCCGCCTGAAACCTTCCGGCCGCTGCCAAGAGCAGCGGCCGGAACTTCAATCGCCTCGAAGCACGGACGATGAGGCGGCAAGTAGTTCCAGGATGATGAGGGCGACGATGGCGGCGCCGCCGATCAGTAGCCAGCGGGCGTCTGCTGACCACATCCAGCCGAGCAAAACGGTCGGTACGCCGCCGACGAGCAGGAGACCGCCGAGCAGCAGATGGCCCGCCGACAGGCTGCCCGAGCCGACGCCGAGTGCGATGAGGACCACCAGGGCGGGGAGCGCCGTACCGACGACCAGTCCGGTCACCGTCCAGCGCCAGTCGCCGGTCGCGAGTCCGACTGCAACTCCTGCCAGTGCCGGTACGCCGACGCCGAGCAGGGCGACCGCTTCCGGCACCAGGAAGTACGCCTTGTCCCAGAGGCGGTCGCGGTCGGCATACCGTTGCTCGACCTCGCGTGGCCAAGCCTGGGAGATGAGCCGGCGGTAGAGGCCGGTTGCCACGACTGCGCCAGCCGCTGCTGCTCCGAGCGCGGCCCACCGTCCCCCGGCGAACGGCCAGGCGACTAGGCCGGCGGCCAACAAACACAGGCCGAGCAGCAGCGTGATCGCCGGCCAGAAGTCTCGCGCTCGTCCGGCAGGTACGACGAGATCGCCGGCTGCCGCGGCGCGTTGGAAAGCATCCCAGTCGTCGGCGTGGAAGTGCAGCGTGCCGCCGGTCTCGACACCCTCGAGATGCCAATGGCTGACGTACTCGCCGCCGTGAGGATAGGAGTGGACCTCCTCGCCGTGCCGTACCACCACGGCGCCGTTGTCGCTCGGGCGTGCGTGGATCACCTCGTCGAGGAACGTGGCCCACTGGTCGCGGGTGAAGAGCAGCGTCGTGCCCGACGGGCGTCCCGAGTCGTAGATCTGCCGCAGGATCACCCCGTGCCGGCTGATGCCCGCGGCTGCCCAAGTGGCCCGATTGCCGGCGACCGCGACCGAGATCGACTCGAGACGGCGGCGGAGCGGCATGCGGCGACCATACCGGCCAGGAGGTGCTCGACTCAGTAGTGACTCCCGGTACTCGGAGGTAGGTGTCGGTGACACGCCGTCACGAAGAGCAGTGCGTGACGGCGCCGGAAAGAATGAAGTCGTCTCGTTCGGATGCGCGCTGAATTTGACAACGATTTTCATTATCGGCAGGATGCATGTCCGGCGGCGGGTGACTGTGGGGCGTCGCCGGGACCTCTACCGTGAAGGAAACGCGCATGTCCGACCGACTGAACAGACGAGCGTTCCTGGGGGTGGCCGGCGGACTGGGGCTGGCGGCGCTGACCGGGTGTGGATCCGATGGTCAGGCAGCCGCCCAGCCCACGCAGGGTGGACGGCTGCGGGCCGTATACGCCGGTGGCGGCGCCAAGGAGGTGCTCGACCCGCACGTCCAGAGCCTGTTCGTCGACATCGCCCGGCACAAGGCGATGTACGACAAGCTGGTCGAGCTCGGCCCCGACCTGAAGCCGGTGCCGCGGCTGGCGGAGAAGTGGGAGAGTGACGCACAGGCAACGACCTGGCGATTCACGCTCCGGGACGCGACCTTCCACGACGGCAACAAGTTGACCAGCGAGGACGTCCTCCACAGCCTGGCCCGGATCGCCGACCCGAAGGCGCCGGAGCGCGTCGCCCAGTCGTCACTGGCCACCGTGGATCTGCGTCGCTCCAAGGCGATCGACCCGCGGACCGTCGAGCTGACCCTGTCCGCGCCGAACGCCGAATTCCCTGCCCTGCTGGCCGGAATCGGCACTCAGATCGTCCGCGACGGCTTCACCGATCCGACCAAGCCGGTCGGCACCGGTCCCTTCCGGTTCGTCTCCTTCGAGGCCGGCCGATCGATGGTTGCGAGCCGGTACGGCGACTACTGGGAGGACCCGGCGCGGATCGAGGAACTGCACATCCTCTCGGCCGACTCCGAGGCCCGCGCGAACGCCGTACAAGGTGGACAGGCCGAGTACGCGAACGACATGACCGCGACCTTCGCCCGTACGGCGGAAGCCGGAAAGGCGGTCCGGATCGTCGCAGCGAAGGCCAGCACGATGCAGGCGTTCGTGATGAAGTGCGACCAGCCGCCGTTCGACAACCCGGATGTCCGGCTGGCGTTCAAGCTGCTCGCCGACCGGCAACGGCTCGTCGACGTGGTGCTCGCCGGTCGTGGTGCCGTCGGCAACGATCTGTTCGGCAAGGGCTATCAGTACTATCCCGACGACCTGCCGCAGCGGGAGCGTGACGTCGAGCAGGCGAAGGCGCTGCTGGAGAAGGCCGGCCTGGTGGGCAAGGAGATCGAGATCTTCACGGCCGACGCCTCGGCCGGGTTCGTCGAGGCGGCCACGCTGTTCGCCGAGCAGGTCGCCGAGGCGGGCGTGAAGCTCAAGGTCAGCACCGGCAGCCCGCTCACGTACACCAAGGACCTGCTGACCAAGGGTGTGATCGGCAGTCATCGATCCGGCGCGATGCCGATCCCGCAGTACGTCACCGACCGGTTGCTGACCAAGTCGCCGTTCAACGTCACGCACTGGCGCCGGCCCGGGTTCGACGCCGAGTTCGCCGCCGCGCAGGTGCTGACCGACGAGGCGGCCCGATCGGCGAAGTACGGCGTACTGCAGAAGACGCTCCGGGACGAGGGCGGCATCCTGGCCTGGGGGCTGCCGGACTACCTGGTCGCGGTGTCGTCCAAGGTGCAGGGTGTCGACGCGGTGCCGCCGAACACGCTGGACTTCGGCCGGTTCGACAAGGTGTGGCTGGCCTGAATGCGGTCGTACGCCGCGCACCGTGCTGCGCTCGCCGTCTTCCAGCTCGCCGTCCTGTCCGTTCTCGTCTTCGTCCTGACCGCGTTGCTTCCCGGTGACGCTGCCGAGATGCGGTTCACCGAGACGCTGACGCCTGAGCAGGTCGACCGGATGCGGGCGCAGCTCGGGCTGAATCAGCCTGCAGTCGAACGGTTCACGCACTGGTTCGGCGACGTACTCACAGGGGATCTGGGTACGTCGCTGATCAGTGGCCGGCCCGTGATCGACATCGTCAGGGCCTCGATCGGGGCGACGTTGGTGCTGACGCTCGCGACGCTGGCCGTTGTGGTCCCATTGGCCGTTGCCCTGGGCATCGTGATGGGAACCCGTGAGAACGGGCGGCTGGATCGGACGATCACGTCGGTGACGCTGGCTTTCAGTGCGATCCCGGACTTCGTGATCGCGGTGCTGTTGGTAGCGGTGTTCTCGCTCAAGCTCGGCTGGTTGCCGGCGACCTGGATCGGTGGCGATCTGCTGGCGAGTCCGGTGTTGCTGGTGCTGCCGGTCGCGGTGTTGCTCGGCCGGACGGTGTGCTTGCTGTCCCGGCAGGTGCGGGCCGGCACGATCACGGCTCTTCAGGCGGAGTACGTCGTACAGGCTCGACGGCTCGGTGTCCCGCGGCGGCGGTTGTTGTTGCGGCATGTGTTGCCGAACGCCGCTGTGCCGGGGGTGCAGGAGTTGGCGCGGACCGGGGACACCTTGCTGGGTGGGGTTCTGGTGGTGGAGGCGATCTTCGCGATCCCCGGGTTTGCGACGGCGCTTGTCGACGGGGTGGAGACGCGGGATGTGCCGGTGGTGCAAGGGTTGACCCTGGTGCTGGCAGTGGCGGCGCTGGTGATCAACCTTGGTGCGGATCTGGTGTGCAATCGGTTGGTGCCGCGTACGGAGTTGCTGCGATGAGGCGGGTGGCTGCGCGGTTGCCGGTGGGGGTGGCGGCGACGCTTGTCGTTGGGCCGCTTGTGGTGGCCGTCTTCGGGCCGTTCATCGATGTGCGGGCGACGCCTGGGCTGCCTTATGACTCGCAGGGTGTGCTTGGCACGGATGGGCTTGGGCGGGATGTCCTGCAGTTGGTGCTGGATGGTGGGCGGACGGCTCTTGGGATGGCGTTCGGTGCTGTCGCGATTGCTTATCTTGTCGGGGGCTTGATCGGGCTGGTTGCGGCTTCGACTCGGCATCGTTGGCTGGACGAGGCGTTGATCCGTCCCCTCGATGTACTGTTGCCGTTGCCGTCGTTGCTGGTGATCAGTGTGGTCGCGGTCGGGTGGCGGGCGTCGGCGTTCGCGATCACGCTGGCTGTTGCCATGGTCAACGTTCCGACAGTCGCGCGGCTGGTGCGGGCCGCGGCGCTGGACGCGGCGAGCAGCCCGGTCGTCGAGGCGCTCCGGATGCAGCGGGAGAGCTGGATCGGCATCCACCTCGGGTACGTCGGCCGCGCAGTACTCGGCCCGGTCGCCGCCGACATCGGCACCCGCATCACCCTGGCCGTCTTCCTGGTCGCCTCAGTCAACTTCCTCGGCCTAGGCCTGAGCCCCACCGCCCCCGACTGGGCGGTCAGCATCTCCCGAAACCGCGAGGGCCTCCTCCTACAGCCCTGGTCAGTCCTGGCCCCAGCCTTGTTGCTGGTCTCCTTCACCCTAGGCTTCAACCTCCTAGCCGACCGCCTGGTCCACCACACCCGCGGCCTCGCGGAGGTGGGTACATGAACCCGCGCTTCGGCTCTCACCCCACCAACCCGCCCGCTGGGCGGGCGCTTGTGAGCGTTGCCGGCCTAGCGGCTACCGCCGGTCCTGCGATCCTCGTCGACGGGGTGAGCCTCGACGTGTGGCCCGGGCGGGTGACGGCGCTGGTCGGCGCTTCGGGGTCTGGAAAGACGACCTCCGCCCTCGCGTTGCTTGGCGAGCACACCAGTGACGTGCAGCTCTCGGGCTCGGTCGAGGTGGATGGTCTGGTGGTTGTTGACGGCAACGGGCCTACGGCGGCAGCGGCTGGGGTTCGGGGGCGGGTGGTGACGTACATGCCTCAGCATCCGGGGAGTTCGCTCAATCCGGCGCGGCGGGTGGGGGCTGCGTTGCGGGAGTTGGAGAGGTTGCATCATCCGGGGGAACGAGTGGTGCGGGAGGCGTTGCGGGCGGCGCAGTTGCCGGATGATCGGGAGACGTTGCGGCGGTTTCCGCATCAGTTCTCGGGTGGGCAGCGGCAGCGGGTCGCGTTGGCGCAGGCGTTGACGTGCCGGCCCAAGGTGCTCGTGCTGGATGAGCCAAGCACCGGCTTGGACTCGATCACCCGGCTGCAACTCGTCCATGAATTGGAGGACTTGGCGGCGAGCGGGCTCGGGATTCTGCTGCTCAGCCACGACCTCGATCTCGTCCGAGCCCTCGCCGAGCACGTCGTCGTACTGTCCGCCGGCCAGGTTGTCGACTCCGGCGGTCCCGAGGTGTTGCCGAAGAAGCTGGAGCTCCGGCGACCAGGAACCCCCAGCCCAGCCAAACCATTGCTGAAGGCAATAAACCTCACAGCATCACTCAAACCTCGGGGCCGGGACCGGATCCTGCACAACGTCGACCTTGCCGTCCGCCCGGGCCAATGCGTCGGTGTCGTCGGACGCTCGGGCAGCGGCAAGACCACGCTCGCCCGCACCCTGGCCGGCCTGCACGAACGCCACACCGGCCGTATCCTGCTGGACGACGAGGACCTCCCCGTCCTCCGGAAGCGATCGCTCGAGCAGAACCGTCGCGTCCAGTACGTCTGGCAGGAAGTCCGCGGCTCCTTCGACGAACGCCGTACCGTCGACCAGCAGGTCGCCCGGACCGCCCAACGCCTCCGCGGCCTGCCGGGACAAGAGGCCCACGCCGAAGCAGTAGAAACCCTGGCCCGCCTAGGCGTCTCGGCGATCACCGCAGCGCGACCCCCGAGCCGCTTGTCGGGCGGCGAGCTCCAGCGCGCCGCACTCGCAAGGGCAGTGCTCGCGCGTCCCGACGTCCTGATCTGCGACGAGATCACCACCGCCCTCGACGACCACGGTACGACGCTAGTCGTCGAACTACTCGCCGAGCTGAAGGACCGCGGCACCGCACTGGTCTGGATCGGCCACGACCTCGGCCTGGTCGCGGCGGTGTCCGACCACGTCATCGTGATCGACGCCGGCCGCGTCGTCGAGGAAGGACCGCCGGCGTCCGTGATGTCGAGCCCCACGTCCGAGCTGACCCGGCGGCTGGTGAGCGCCGCCCGGCTCGGGCGCCCAGATTCTCCGCCCGTGCCGACCCCCGACATGAGGAGCGAATCGCGCCGATGACGCGACTGCACGATCACCTGGCGGAGGCGATCAAGGACCCGGATCCGATCCGGGTCGGCGACGACCTGATCTGCCTGCGGTTCGAGACGATGAAGGTGTACTCCGCGCTGGGCGCCGTACGCCACCTGCTGGAGACCGGCGCGGTCCGGCCCGGCGACACGCTGATCGACAGCTCGAGCGGGATCTACGCGCACGCGCTGGCGCTGGCCTGCCACCGGTACGGAATGAGGTGTCACATCGTCGGCTCCACCACGGTCGACCGGACGCTGAAGATCCAGCTGGAGATCCTCGGCGCGACCGTCGAGCAGGTGCCGTCGTCGAACAACCTGCAACTCGACCAGAACCTGCGGGTCCGGCGGATCGGCGAGATCCTGCGCGAGAACCCGACGTACCACTGGATGCAGCAATACCACGACGACATCCACTACCTCGGGTACGGCGCGGTCGCCGACCTTGTCAACGACCTGGTGCCGGACGGGCCGCTGTGCCTGGTCGGCGGTGTCGGGACCGGCGCGTCGACCGGCGCGATCGCGGAGTACCTGCGCAACCGCGGGCGGGACGTGAACCTGGTCGGGGTGCAGCCGTTCGGCAGCATCACGTTCGGCGCCGGGCACACCCAGGACCCGGAGATGATCATCGCGGGGATCGGCAGCTCGATCGAGTTCCGGAACGTGCGGCACGAGCTGTACGACCGGATGCACTGGGTCTCGTTCGACTACGCGATGTCGGCGGCGGTAGACCTGCTGCGGACGTCTGGTGTCTTCGCGGGATTGTCCGCGGGGGCGGCGTACCTGTCGGCGCTGTGGGAGCACAACTGCGACAGCGGTCGCAAGCATGTGTTCCTCGCCGCCGACACCGGCACGCGGTACGTCGAGTCCGCTTTTGCCCGTCATGCCGAGGCGCGGCCGATGGCGTCGATGCGGCCGCGGGAGATCGCGTCGCTGGAGGAGCTCGCGGTGCCGTGGTCGGCGATGTCCTGGGACCGGCGGGAGTCGGCGCTGCTCCGGCGCGAAGAGTTCCCATCTGCGACGCCGTCGCATTAGGCTGAGGTGTGTGACGGGGTATGTGGTGCTGCGGGAGTTGTTCACGGCAACGGAAGCCGACCGGTCTGCTGGTGGATCCAACGGTCGTCGACGCGTTCCCGCGCGGTGACGGTGGAGGCGCCGGCTGGGTCGGTCCTCATGTTCCCCGGGCTGATGGTGCACCGCTCGGCGCCGAACCGGACCGCGTCCGATCGCCGCTGGCTGCTGTACTGCTTCCAGCCCGCGGGTCGCCCAGAGTTGTCCGCCCTGACTTACAACCCCGAAAGGCTGGCCGATCTCCCATGACCGCTTCCGTGGCTGCGCTCACCTCCGCTGTACTTGCCGGCTCCCTCGGTGTGCCTCCTGCCGAGCTGTCCGTCACGTCTGCTTTCTGGCTGCATCACACGACGCGGCTGCCGGGGGCTGACGTGACCTACCGGAACTACTACGTGTTGTTGCGGGTCGGCGAGGTGTTCGGGGCTTGCTCGTTCGAGGCGGGGGAGTTGGATCCGTCGTACTGCGCTGATACCTCAGGGCTCACGGTTGCGGAGTTGCTGTCCTCGGAGAGCGTTGCGTTGCCGGTGCGGATCGCGGCGCTGGACGCGTACCTGGCGGCGGTCGAGCCGCATCATGTTTCGGCGGAGGCTGAGGAGATTGTGCTTCCCGCTGGTACGCCGGATGTCCGGGCGCGGGCTCGGGATGCGGCAGTCGCCGGGCTGCTGGATGTTGCTGAGGGCACCAAGGTCGCATTGATCGGGGTGGTGAATCCGCTGGTCGACGCGATCACCGCTCGGGGTGGGGTCTGTTTGCCGTGTGACTTCAACCTTCGCGAGACGGCGTCCGGGTTGCCGGTTTCCCGCGACATGACGGCGGTTGTCGACACCGCCGACGCTGTGGTGGCGACCGGAATGACCTTGTCCAACGGGTCTTTCGACGTCCTGCTTGATCGTTGCCGTCAGCAAGAGAAGCCGCTCGCGGTCTATGCTCAGACCGGAAGCGCCGTGATCCGGTCCTTCCTCGGCTCCGGCGTCACAGCACTCTCCGCCGAGCCCTTCCCCTTCTCCCAATTCAGCTCCCGCCCGAGCAGCCTCTACCGCTACCCTAGGACGGAAACATGAGCAGCCCGAGCCAGAACCCCGCGATCGCCACACCCGTCGTTCCACCGATGCCCACCGAGATACCAGGGGATTGGTGGATGGCGAGGCGGCTTTGGCCGTTCTTGCTGGCGTCGGCGGTGAGTCTTATCCCGTTCACGGTGTTTGGGATGTACCTGGTGCCTATTGCTGGGGTGGCGGGTGGGAGTGTGGCTGAGGTTGGTGGGCTGCGGGGGCTTGGTGGGCTGGCGGCGTTGGTGGCGGGGTTTTCGTTGGCGCCGTTGATCGATCGGATGGCGCGGGAGTTGGTGGCGGCCGGTGGGTTGGCGTTGCTCGGGGTCTCGGCGGCGTTGGGTGCTGTGGGCAACGTGTTTGCGTTGGCGGCGTTCTGCTTGTTGATCGGTGCGTCCACCTCGATCCTGGCGCCCTCGATCGGCGCGGCCGCGGCGGACCGGTTCAAGAGCCCGGCGGCTGCGGGACGGGCGGCGACGCTGGTGTCCGCGACCACGTCGGCGATGGCAATGCTGGCTGCACCGGTTCTCGCCGTACCAGGGATGCTGTGGGGTTGGCGCGGCAACCTGCTCGCCGCGGCAGTCGTCTCGCTCGGGTTGTCGGCGGCGTTCTTCTGGCGTGGTCGCGGCCGAAAAGCTCCACTCAGGACCGGTCAGCGGGTGAGCTACCTGGCGACCTACCGCGAGCTGGCCCGGATTCCCGGCGCGCTGCCGCTGCTCGTGGTCGCGATGCTGCGGACTGCCGCCTTCATGGGCTACCTCGCCTACCTCGCGGCGTTCTACGACGAGAAGTTCGATCTCGCGCCGGGGTGGTTCGCGCTGGTGTGGTCGCTGAGCGGTGCGTCCTTCTTCCTCGGCAACCTGCTGGCCGGCCGCTACATCGCCCTCGAGCGCCCCTGGATCGGCCCCGAAAAGATGCTCATGGTCGGCCTCGCGGTCGCCCTCACCAGCGTCTCGGCCTTCTACTTCTCGCCGAGCCTCCCTCTGACCCTGCTGCTCACCGCGCTGATGGGCGCGAGCCACGCGACGGTCGCCGCCTGCGTCACCACCTTGCTGGTCCGGCGCAGTGGCGACCTGCGCGGATCGGCGCTCAGCGTCAACGCGGCCGGCATGAGTCTCGGCACCTTCCTCGGCGCCGCGCTCGGCGGACTGGGTCTCGGGCTCGGTGGATACCCCGGCACCGCCCTGACTTTCGCGTCGATCACCCTGATCGCGGTCGGATTTGCGCTGCGGGTGCGACGCTGAGGGAGTTATCGTTCGGTGCTATGGAGAACCTGCCCGACCGCCAGCACCCGCACGCGCACCTGCGTGCCTCCGACACCGATCGTGACCGCGTGGTCGACGTACTGCGGGATGCGCTGATGTCGGGCCGGTTGACGCAGGACGAGCACGCCGAGCGGCTCGAGCAGACCCTGCAGGCCAGGACCCTGGGCGAGCTCGAGCCGATCACGCAGGACCTCGTCATCCCGGCGCAGGCGACGCCGGCGGCCGCACCGTCGAACAGCCCGGTGCCGATCGAGGAGCCGGCCAACCCGTCCGACAGCTTCGACACCATGTTCGCGATCTTCGGCGGTGGCGAGCGGAAGGGCCGGTGGCGGGTCAAGCGCCGGACCAACGCGGTTGCGATCTTCGGCGGGCACGACCTGGACATGACGGACGCGGTGTTCGAGGGCCGCGAGGTGACGATCTACGCGTTCGCGATCTTCGGCGGGATCGACCTGACCGTCCCGGACTCGGTCGAGGTGCGCAACCAGGGCGTCGGCATCTTCGGTGGCTTCGGCGCCCGCGGCGGCGACTCACCCGACCCCAACGCCCCCGTGGTCATCGTCAAGGGCCTGGCCCTGTTCGGCGGCGTCGGCGGCCAGGTCTCCTCCAAGCGCCACAAGAAACGGTTCAAGAACCACGGCGGCCACGGCCAGCTGGACCACTGACCGCTCCGAATTTCGCTGGCTGACCCACCAAACGCCGGGTTCTGCACCGTGATTCCGGGTGGCAAACCCCCAACCGGGTTGGCCTGCCAGCCAAATGGGGCACGACAGGTGGGTGGGTTAGATCCAGGACTTGAACCACATTCGCTGGAGCCAGTCCGGGTGTGGGAGGACCTTGTCCGTGAGGATCGGCCAGATGTAGGCGAAGTTCAGCACGACCAGTACGACGAAGGCGCCGACGACCGCGCTGCCGACCAGGCGGCGCGGGCTCGCCTGACCGAGCGCCGTACGCGCCGGCCCGAGGATCTTGCCGAGGACCAGCGCCAGCGCCATCACCGTGAACGGGACCATCGTGACGGCGTAGAAGAAGAAGATCGGTCTGTCGTCGAACGCGAACCACGGCACCCAGCACGTCACGAACCCGATGAGTGGGACGCCGAACCGCCAGTCCCGCTGGCCTACCCAGAACACCAGCGCGGCGAGCAGCGCCAGTGCACCACCCCACCACAGCAGCGGCGTCCCGAGCGCGGAGATCACCGACAGGCAGTTGGTCCCGGCGGGCGCGGTGCAGCCGTTCGTGCCGGGCTTGATGTCGTTGACCGCGTCGAACCCGATCGGGCGGGCGATGATCGGCCAGCCGGCCGGGTTCGAGGCGTACGGGTGGGTGGCGTTCTTGATGTAGTCGCCGGTGTGGAACGCCAGCACTTCCTGGTGGTAGTGGATCAGTGACCGGAAGTCGTCCGGGACCACCTTCATCACGCCGTGCGCCGGGTTCTTGGACGCGTAGTCGTGGTCGTAGGCGTTGTCGTGCAGCAGCCAGCCGGTCCAGGTCGCGGTGTAGGTGACGAGCGCGACCAGCACCAGGCTGAAGAACGCCGGGATGCCGTCGACCAGCGCCGACTTCACGAACGCGTGCCGGACGCCGAGCGCCCGCCGCGCGCCGAGGTCCCAGGCGAAGGTCAGCAGGCCGAACCCGGCGATCACCCAGACCGCGGACCACTTGGTGCCGAGCGCGAGCCCGAAGCACACACCGGCCGCGAGCCGCCACGGGCGGATCAGCAACCAACGGCCGAGGGTACGGCGCTCGCCGTCGGGGACCGGCCTGTCGAGGGAGTCGGCGTGCCGGCGGCGGGTCCAGTCCCGGTCGGCGACGAGGCAGGAGACCGCGGCGACCAGCCAGAACGCCAGGAAGATGTCGAGCAGCGCGACCCGGGACATCACGAAGTGCAGGCCGTCGACCGCCAGCAGCAGGCCGGCGACGCAGCCGATCAGGGTCGACCGGGTCATCCGCCGTACGGTCCGGATCAGCAGCAGCACGGTGAGCGTGCCGAACAGGGCCGGCATGAACCGCCAGCCGAACGTGTTCATCCCGAACAGTTGCTCGCCGGCAGCGATCATCCACTTGCCGACCTCGGGGTGCACGGTCAGGCTCGGGGTGTCCTTGAAGACGTCCAGGTTGCCGGCCAGGATCGCCTTGTCCGCGGCGCCCTCGGGCTGGTCGATGAACTGCCGCGCGTAGCCGAACTTGAGCAGGCTGAACGCGTCCTTGGCGTAGTACGTCTCGTCGAAGACGAACTTCACCGGGTTGCCGAGGTCCCAGAACCGCAGGAACCCGGCCAGCGCGGTGATCGCCAGGGTCGCGATCCAGCCGCCCTCGAAGTCTTTCGGCATCGGCGGGTACAACCGCTCCTTGAGCGGTGGCAGCCGCCTCCCGAGCACGTCCCGCCCGAGCGTTTCCCGCCCCTCGGCAGCGTCCCCCCGCCGAGCAGTCCCGTCCTCGATCACAGCAGTCACGCCCGCCATCGTACGGACGCATCAGTACCACCGCCTCTCGCGCACCAAGCCGACGGGCTGTGGACAACCGAAAACAGGGGGTCTGACCTCCTACAATCAGTGACATGAGCACGCCACGCGAGGAGCTGCACGCTCTGATCGACGAGTTGCCCGACGAAGCCGCCGCGGAGCTCGTGCCTGACATGCGGGAGATCCTCAAGCGTCGCCTGGAGGTGCGGCGCCGCAGGGCTGCGGAGCCTCGGCCGTGGCCGCCGTCGTGGTTCGGCGCCGGTGCGGGCAGCCGCCCTGACATCGCGCGGCGGAGCGAGGAAATCCTGCGAGACGAGCTCGGTCGGCAGGAGTGATCGTCGTCGACAACGGCCCGCTCGTCGCCGCGGTGCTGTACAACGACGACGACCATCGTGCCTGCGTCGATCTGTTCGCCGCTGCCCACCTCAACCGGGAACAGTTGGTGGTGCCGAGCCTCGTGGTCACCGAGGCTTGCTACCTCATTCAGCGGGAGGTCGGTGCGAAAGTCGAGGCCGACTTCGTGGAGTCGCTCGCGGCGGGTGACTTCGCGGTTGCCGAGTGCGACTCCGAGCTCGAGCGGATCGCGGTACTGATGCGCAAGTACGCCGACCTTCCGCTCGGAGTGGTGGATGCCTCGGTGGTCGCGACAGCGGAGGCGCTCGGTGCGCGCGAGGTCGCCACCTTGGATCGTCGGCATTTCAGTGTTGTGCGGCCGCGCCATGTCGACACGTTCACGCTTCTGCCATGAGCGGGCGATTGGTGTTGGCTGGGACGCCCATTGGGGACCTGCTGGATGCTTCGCCGCGGTTGGCGCGAGTGCTGGGTGAGGCTGATGTGGTGGCGGCTGAGGATACTCGGCGGTTGCGGCGGTTGACGTCGGAGTTGGGGGTTGTGGTCGCTGGGCGGGTGGTTAGTTATTTCGAGGGCAATGAGCGGGAGCGGACGCCGGAGTTGCTGGAGGCGCTGACCGCGGGGCAGACCGTGGTTGTGGTGACGGACGCGGGGATGCCGAGTGTCTCGGATCCGGGATACCGGCTGGTGGCTGCCGCGATCGAGGCCGGCGTCGACGTGACCGCCGTACCCGGGCCGTCCGCCGTACTGACTGCGCTGGCGCTGTCCGGGCTCCCGGTGGACCGGTTCACGTTCGAGGGGTTCCTGCCGCGGAAGCCGGGGGAGCGGGCCCGGCGGCTGGGTGAGCTGGCGGACGAGCCGCGGACGATGGTGTTCTTCGAGGCCCCGCACCGGCTGGCCGCCTCCCTCGAGGCGATGGCGGAGGCCTTCGGGGCGGACCGTCGTACGGCGGTCTGCCGCGAGCTCACCAAGACGTACGAAGAGGTCAAGCGCGGCCCGCTCACGGAGCTGGCCGAGTGGGCGGCGGACGGCGTACGCGGGGAGATCACCCTCGTCGTGGCCGGGGCGGACCCGCACAAGGTGCTGACTCCGGAGGACCTCGCGCGGGAGGTCGCGACGGACGAGGAAGCCGGAACACCCCGTAAACAGGCCATTGCGGATGTCGCCAAGCGCTTCAACGTTCCCAAACGGACCGTGTACGACGCTGTGCTCGCCGCCCGGGACCCTGGTAAATAGCGCTGGCGCGCACCACTACCCTTTTCCTATGTCCGAGAAGGCCTATTACGTCACCACCCCGATCTACTACGTCACGGCCGCGCCGCACATCGGCAGCGCGTACACCACCGTGGCCGGGGACGTCCTCACCCGTTGGCACGCGCAGCGCGGCGAGCGGAAGTGGTACCTGACCGGTACCGACGAGCACGGCGAGAAGGTGATGCGCAGCGCGCAGGCCCAGGGCATGTCGCCCAAGGAGTGGACCGACAAGCTTGTCGAGGAGGCCTGGAAGCCGGCCTGGGTCGACGTCGACATCGCGTACGACGACTTCATCCGGACCACCGAGCAGCGGCACACCGAGCGGGTCCGCGAGTTCTGGCAGACGCTGTACGACAAGGGCGACGTCTACCAGGGGCAGTACGAGGGCCTGTACTGCGTCGGCTGCGAGGAGTTCAAGCTGCCCGCGGACATCCGGGTCGACGAGGACGGCACCCAGCGGTGCATGATCCACGGCACCGAGCTCGAGACGGTCGCGGAGACGAACTACTTCTTCCGGCTCTCGGCGTACGCCGACAAGCTGATCGAGCTGTACGAGTCGCAGCCCGACTTCGTGGCGCCCGCGAGCGCCCGCAACGAGGTGATCGCGTTCGTCAAGCAGGGTCTGCAGGACCTGTCGATCACCCGGTCGACCTTCGACTGGGGCATCCCGGTCCCGTGGGACGAGGACCACGTCCTCTACGTCTGGATCGACGCGCTGCTCAACTACGTGACGGCGGCGGGCTACGGCACGGACCCGGAGCGGTTCGAGGAGCTCTGGCCGGTCGACGTGCACCTGGTCGGCAAGGACATCCTGCGTTTCCACGCGGTGATCTGGCCGGCGATGCTGATGGCCGCCGGGGTCGCGGTGCCGAAGCAGGTGTTCGCGCACGGCTGGCTGCTGGTCGGCGGCGAGAAGATGAGCAAGTCGAAGCTGACCGCGATCGCGCCGCACGAGATCACCGACCACTTCGGCTCGGACGCCTTCCGGTACTACTTCCTGCGCACCATCCAGTTCGGCTCGGACGGGTCGTTCTCGTGGGAGCACCTGAGCGCGGTCTACACCTCCGAGCTCGCCAACGGCCTGGGCAACCTCGCCAGCCGGATCGCGGCGATGGTCGGCAAGTACTTCGACGGCGTCCTGCCCGAGCCGACCGACCACGGACCGGCCGAGCAGGCGCTGGCGGACAAGCTGACCCAGACCGTGGCGATCGCGGACAAGGCAATCGACACGCTGGCCTTCCACGACGCGCTGGCCGCGATCAACGACCTGGTCGGCGCGATCAACGGCTACGTCACCGAGCAGGAGCCGTGGAAGGTCGCCAAGGACGACTCGAAGCGCGACCGCCTCGCCACGATCCTGTACTCGTCCGCCGAGGCGCTGCGCGCGGTCGCCGTACTGCACAACCCGACCATGCCCAAGACATCGGCCAAGCTCTGGACCCTCCTCGGCGCCGAGGAGAAGCTCGGCTCCCTCAAGGACCAGCACGTCCAGGACGCGGCAACCTGGGGCCAGCTCCCCGCCGGAGCCACCCTCACGAAGGGCGACCCGCTGTTCCCCCGCCTCGAGGAGTCCTGACGTCGGGCCGCAGCCTCAGCACGGGAATCGTGCGATTGGCTGCCCACCCGCGGTACCGGGTGAATCCGGCGAACACCGCTTCACCGCGCCGGTAGTCGCGCTCGCGCTCCGCACCCTGCAGTTCGTACGCGACGACCTCGCGGCTCTGGCCGTCGACGACGATCGTGGCGTGCTGGTCGGCCCGGAGGTTGAAGTACCAGGCCGGGTGGCCGGGGCGGCCGTAGTTGGACGCGATCAGGATGAACTCCTGACCGTCCGGCAGCCCCAGTAAGGGCGTCGTCCTGGGCAGCCCGGTCCGCGCGCCCGTCGTGGTCAGCATGATGATCGGCAGCCCGGCCAGCCAGGACGTCGCGCTCGCCCGGCCATGGCTCAAGCGATAGACGAGCCGGTCGAGGGGCGGCTGGATGATCCCGTAGAACCTGGCCATTGGCAGCGTGGCCGCCGACCGTCGCACCATCCGGTGGAGGCGTCTGGGTCTCACCCGGCCACGCTAACAAAACAACTAGAGCGCGGTTGCGTGGTAGAGGGCGGCGGCCTGGGTTCGGGTGGTGACGGAGAGTTTGGTGAGGATGTTGGCCACGTGGAACTTGACCGTGGACTCGCTGATGTGGAGGTCGTCGGCGATCGAGCGGTTGCGGTGACCCTGGGCCAGGCGTTCGAGGACTTCGAGCTCGCGGGTGCCGAGGGGAGCCAGCGGGTCTGACGTGACGGTTTGGGGCGCCGAGCCGGCGTGCAGGGTGATGCGCGCGGTGAGGCCCCAGCCCGGGACGGCGTCCAGGTCCAGGTCGCCTTCGTGCAGGCGGAGGCGTTCGGCCAGCTGACCGAGGTCGAGGACGTCCTCGAGCCGCCCGGGACCGTCGTCGCGGACGGTCGCCTCGAGGTCCGTGCCGTTCCATCGCCAGCCGACGCGGATCCGCCGTACGCCGTCCTGTGTGAGCATCGCCAGCACCACCGAGCGCACCGCGACCCGGGCCCGGTGCGCGACCCCGGCTGGGACCAACTTGTCGTTGCCGGGGGTGTCGAGTTCGAGGTCGACCGGGCCGTGCCGTAGCAGCGCACGGAGCGAGTCGGCGAGCCGGTCGAACGCCTTGCCGGCCGGCTCCTCGCCACTGCACACCCGGTCTCGCTGAGTGTCGTTGCGTAGGTCGGACAGGCCGTTCAGCGCCATCTCGACGGCCATCGTCCGGGCTGAGGCGTCGTCGATCCGCTGGTTCCGCAGTACGCCGAGAATCGTGGCGAGCGTGGCAGCGTGCGCCTCACCGAGCTCGGCGGCGACGTCGTTCCGCGCCTCCGCGACCGCCCGGTTCTGGGCGAGCGCACCGGGTTCGCGTTCTAGTGTGAGCCGGTACATGTGGATGGTGACCAGGTCCCACAGCTCCTGCAGGACTGCGGCCGCTGCCGTCGGCGTCTCGTCGTACTGGATGAAGACGACCACGGATCCGCGCGGCGCCCGGTCGCTGGAGACGGCCAGCACGGGATACTCCGCGCCCGCGATCGGTACGACGCCCTGCCACGGCTGACCGGCCGTCACGGTGCCGAGCAGCGCGGCCAGGTCGGCGCCGGTGATCGCCTCCGCGAGCGCGGGCTCGCCGTGCGCGGTGACCGGGGTCGACGCGCACTGGGAGGCGAGTTGCGCGACCGCGCGATGCGGAACGAGCTCGGCGGTCGCCGTCGACAGCCGGTCGAGGATCTCGTTCGGCGGTCCGTCGATGATCTGCGCCACCGCCGCGAGCACCTCCGCCGCGTCGAGCACCTCGTCAGTCCTCAGCATGTCCTTCAGCCTACGTCGGTTGACGCGTCCACCTAAGCCCCGGTCCGCGGCTCCTGGCGCGCTGCGCGGCGCTCGGCGGGCACATCGCGGCGTTGGAGGGCGAGGCACGGAGAACCCCACTCCGAGCCTCGCCCTCCGCCTTGCGCTGCACTCCGCCGAGCACCTGCTCGCTGCTGCCAGGAGCCACGGACCGAGGCTTAGCCCCAACGCCGTTCGGTTACGGCTGAGGTTGAAACCGCAAGAGTCGGCGTTTCGGCTGGTGAGATGGGTGCAGCCCTTGTAGGAGTAGCCGGTCC
>NZ_JBITJU010000033.1:0-75218 GCF_044460355.1 Kribbella sp. NPDC050124 | reverse complement strand
GACACCGCCTCCCTGCAGCGCCGCCGCGCCGACGCGGTCGGCATCATCGCCGACCCCCGCTACACCGAAGAACTCCTCCACCAAGCCCACCAACTCCTCGCCAACACCCCGGCCGCCGCCCCTTCAACGGCCGGCACGGCAACCAGCCAGGCCACCGCTCCACCACCCGCCACCGACACCAACCAAGGCACCATCCCGACCGCCACCGGTCCGGCCCCGGCTCCGGCCCGCAACACCATCGGCCCCGTGGACCAGGGCACCACCTCGGCCACCGCCCAAGCCCTCGGCGCCTCGACCGGCCGGGGCGCCGCCCCAACGGCTGCGCCGGCCACTGATCAACGCCAGGCCTCGACCACCGGTCCCGGCAGCGAGCCCGCGGCAGGCCCGGTGATCGACGGCGAGCCGACGGCCGCCGACTTGCCTCCTGCTCCGACCGGCGCGTCGCCATCCGTGTCCGCGGCCGCGTCGGCGCGCACTGCCGACCGCGGTGGGCCTGGTCGTTGGGACCGGAGTGAAGACGGCTGCGATGGCTGGCCGGGTGACGGCGATCTGCTGGGCGACTGGGGTGAGCCGGGGCCGGAGGACGAGGCCGATCGGGACGCGCCCTATCCCGGCGACAGCGAACTGCCCGACCCGCTCGACGCACCGTACAGCGAGGCCATCGAGCCGTTCGAGCCGGGGCTGCGCCTCGACGACACGGACGGGGAGCCGATGGACGCCGCGGCGCGGCGGGTGCTGCAGGCCCGGCTCGCGCAGATCCGGCGCGACGCCCACACCGACCCGGGCTCGGGCCGGGTGGCGCGGCCCGGGCAGACCGAGGTCTACGTGCACCTCACCGACCACACCCTCGCCACCGGCACCGGGGTGCTACGCGCCGAAACCATCGGCCCGCTGCTCGCGACCCAGCTCGCCGAACTGATCGGGCACAGCCCCTACACCGTCAAGCCGGTCATCGACCTCAACGACGCCGTCAGCGTCGACGCCTACGAGATCCCCGACCGGATCCGCGAACGCACCCGGCTCACCCACCCGGTCGAACTGTTCCCCTACGGCTCCCGCGAAACCCACCCGGCCATGGACCTGGACCACATCCAGCCCTACGACCCGCTCGGCCCACCGGGCCAGACCAGCACCAGCAACCTCGTCCCGCTGCGCCGGTTCCCACACCGGATCAAGACCCACGGCCGCTGGCAGGTCCGCCGCCTCGACCCCCGAACGCTGGAATGGACCACCCCGAACGGCTTCACCTTCCACGTCGACCCCACCGGCACCCACCGAGCACCAACCAACTGACGCCCGCCAGGCATCAGATCCAGCACGGAATAGTAGGCCGGCCCCGCTGGGATGGTGACTGAGACAGCACCAGCAGTCAGAGGGAGCTGCCTGGGCAGGGCGGGCGGCAGGAGGCGAGAGCGCTGGAGATGGCTGTGGGGAGGGAGCTGGCTGGGGCAGGGCCGGGTCAGGAGGCAAGGGCGGCCGAGATGGCGGTGGGGGCGGTGGGGTGGTGGAAGGTGAAGTCGGTGGATTGGAGGCGGGTGGGGAGTGCTCGGGCGCTGCCCAGGAGCTCCCACGCGAATTCGCCGAGGACGGCTTTCATGAGGAAGGCAGGGATGGGGAAGAAGGCGGGGCGGTGGAGCGCGGTGGCCAGGGCTTCGGTGAACTCCTGGTTGGTGGCGGGGTTGGGCAGCACGACGTTGACGGGTCCGCTGACGGTGTCGTGTTCGGCGACGTGGCGGACGGCGCGGAGCCAGTCGGTGAGGGAGACAACGGGGAAGTACTGCGTGCCCGAGCCGAGCCGGCCACCGAGGCCTACACGGAACGGGAGGGAGAGGAGTTGGAAGGCGGGCGCCTTGCGGTCCAGGACGACGCCGGTGCGGAGGGCAGCGACGCGGCTGCCGGCGGCGCTGGCCGGCTCGAGCGCGCCCTCCCAGACCCGGACGACCTCGGACAGGAAGCCGTCGCCGAGTTCGGAGTCCTCGGTGAGGATGCGGTCGCCGCAGTCGAGGCCGTAGCCGCCGACCCCGCTCTGCGTGATCACGACCGGCCGCCGGTCGAGCTGAGCGGCAACCGCGGCCAGGGTGGACGTGGTGCTGACTCGACTCTCGCGCAGAACCTTGCGGTACGTCGGGGTCCACGGGCGGCCGATGTTCGCCCCGGCCAGGTTGACCAGGATGTCGGGATCGCCGAGCGCGGCCGGGTCCAGGTCACCCCGAGCCGGGTCCCAGCGGACTTCGTTTGGTGTAGTGGGCGTACGACGTACCAGGCGGATGACCTGGTGTCCGTCGGCGGTGAGGTCGCGGGCGAGCGCCGTACCGAGAAAGCCGGAGGCGCCGGCCAGCACATACTTCATCCTGCTACTCCTTGAGGCTCGTCCCACCACCGCAGTACCCGACAAACAAACTCGGCCCCCAGACAGTAACCGGGTACCTGCGGGCTACTCGCACTGGCGCTCCGACGGAACAACAATCGGCTGGCTGCGCTCCACACCACCGGGCCGGGCGCTGCGCGTCCCCACCGGGCGGGTGTGCGGCGCGCTGGCGACGGGTGGGTGTGCTGCGTGCTGGCGGGCGGGTCTGCTGGGTGCTGCTGAGGTGCGGGGTGTGCTGGGCGCTGCGCGTGCGTGTGCGCTGGGCGTTGCCGGCGGGTGGGTGAGCCGCGTGCTGCGGACAGGCGGGCGTGCTGCACATTGCAGGCGGGGGAGGGTGCTCGGCGCTGCCGATGGGTGGGTGCGCGGGCGCTGCGGGCGGGTGGGTGTGCTGCGCGTCCCCACCGGGCGGGTGTGCTGCGCGTCCCCACCGGGCGGGTGTGCGGCGCGTCCCCACCGGGCGGGTGTGCGGCGCGCTGGCGACGGGTGGGTGTGCTGCGCGCTGGCGGGCGGGTGTGCTGGGCGTTGCCGGCGGGTTGGGTGTACAGCGTGCTGCGGACAGGCGGGTGCGCTGCACGTTGCTGGCGGGGGCTGGGGGTGCTGAGCGCTGCCGATGCGTGAGTGCGCGGGCGCTGCGGCCGTGCGGGTGAGCTGCACGTTGCCGGCGCGTGGGCGCCGTGGACGCGTGGGCGCGCGCACGTCGCGGGGTGGGTGTGTGCTGGGCGTTGCGGACGGTGTGGGTGTGGTGCGCGCTGGCGGTGGGTGGGGCAGATGGTGGAGACGAGACAGCGCCGGCTCGTCCTGGGGGACGGGCCGGCGCTGGTGGTGGTTGGGGGTTAGACGTCGAACTGGGCGTCTTCTAGGCGTTGTTTTACGGCGGTGAGGTAGCGGGCGGCGTCGGCGCCGTCTACGAGGCGGTGGTCGTAGGTGAGGGCCAGGTAGACCATCTGACGGATTGCGATGGTTTCGCCGAGCTCGGGGTGGGTGATGACGACCGGGCGCTTCACGACGGCACCGGTGCCGAGCATGCCGACCTGGGGCTGGTTCAGGATCGGGGTGTCGAACAGGGCGCCGCGGCTGCCGGTGTTGGTGATGGTGAAGGTTCCGCCGGCCATCTCGTCCGGCAGCACCTTGTTGTTGCGGGTGCGGTCGGCTAGGTCGGCGATCTTCTTCGCCAGGCCCGCGATGTTCAGGTCACCGGCGTTGTGCACGACCGGGACCATCAGGCCCTTCTCCACGTCCACGGCGATGCCGAGGTGCTCGGCGGCGTGGTACGTGATCTCGCCCTTCTCCTCGTCGATCGAGGCGTTGAGCTTCGGGTACTGCTTCAGCGCGTCGACCGCGGCCAGGGCGAAGAACGGCAGGAAGGACAGCTTGGCGCCCTCGCGGGCCTCGAACTCGGCCTTCTTCGCGTTCCGGAGCTTGGCGATCTCGGTGACGTCGACCTCGACCACGGTGGTCAGCTGGGCCGAGACCTTCAGCGAGTTCACCATGTGGCTGGCGATCGCCTTGCGGATCCGGCTCATCTTCTCGGTGGTGCCGCGCAGCGGGCTGATCGTCGCCGGCTTCGCGGCGGCCGGAGCCGCGGCGGCAGCCGGTGCGGCCGCGGGGGCTGCTGCGGCGGCCTTCTTGGCCTCGGCGGCGGCGATGACGTCCTGCTTGCGGATGCGGCCGCCGACACCGGTTCCCTGTACAGCGTTGAGGTCGACCTGGTGCTCAGCCGCCAGCTTGCGGACTAGCGGGGTGACGTAGTTGGGGCCTTCTCCGTTGGGGGAGGCGGTGGTGGCGGCCGGTGCCGATGCGGCCGGGGAGGGGGCTGGGGCCTGGGCGGGGGCAGCTTGCGCGGCGGGGGCGGCCTGGGGGGCCGGGGCTGCGGCGGGCGGCTGGGCGGCGGGGGCCTGAGCCGGGGCCGGGGCGGCGGCTGGGGCCTGCGCGGCGGGGGCCGGGGCTGGGGCCGGTGCGGCGGCGGGGGCCTGCGCGGCCGGGGCTTCCGCGGGAGCGGCTGGGGCTTCGGCGGGGGCCGAAGCGGCTGGGGCTGCGTCGGCGGAGCCTACGACGGCTAGTTCGGCGCCTACCTCGACGGTTTCGTCTTCGGCGACCTTGATTTCCAGGAGCTTGCCGGCGACGGGGGAGGGGATCTCGGTGTCGACCTTGTCTGTGGAGACCTCGAGGAGGGGCTCGTCCACGGCTACGTCGTCGCCTACCTGCTTGAGCCAGCGGGTGACGGTTCCCTCGGTCACGCTCTCGCCTAGGGCGGGGAGGGTGACTGGTGTGCCCGAGGTGGGTGCCGATGCGGCCGGAGACGCCGCGGGGGCTGAGGCCGCTGCGGCCGAAGGAGAGTCGGAAGGAGCCTGAGACTGTTCGGCGGGGGCCTGGGCCGCGGGCGCCTCCTCGGCCGGGGCTGCCTGGGCGGCGGCGGCCTGCTGGGCCGGGGCGGCTTCGGCGGCGGGGGCCTGAGCTGGGGCCTGCTCGGCGGGGGCGGCCTGCTGGGCTTCGGCGGCGGGCTGCTCGGCGGGGGCCTCGGCGGAGCCGGTGGATTCGCCGGCGTCACCGATGACGGCCAACTCGGCGCCGACCTCGACGGTCTCGTCCTCGGCGGCCTTGATCTCGAGCAGGGTACCGGCCACGGGCGAGGGGATCTCGGTGTCGACCTTGTCGGTCGAGACCTCCAGCAGGGGCTCGTCGACGGCAACCGTGTCGCCGACCTGCTTGAGCCAGCGGGTGACGGTTCCTTCGGTGACGCTCTCCCCGAGGGCCGGCAGGGATACAGAGGTCGGCATGACGGTCGTTGCTCCTTCGTCAGATCGGTCGAGGTCAGCCTACGGTGCCGCCGGAACGAGCCGGATCCGGGTCAGCGGAGCCGGCGCGCTCCTACGGCTCAAACCTACTCGGACGGGCCAGTGGGCCGGCCGGGGATCTCAATCATGGAAATGCAGGGGCTTGCCGGCGAGCGCAAGGTGGGCTTCGCCGAGGGCCTCGGTCTGGGAGGGATGCGCGTGCACGAGCGGCGCGACGTCGGCCGGGTAGGCCTCCCAGTTGTAGATCAGCTGGGCCTCGCCGATGAGTTCGCCGACCCGGGAGCCGACCATGTGCAGGCCGACGACGGCGCCGTCCTTGGCCCGGACCAGCTTCACGAAGCCCTGGGTCTTCAGGATCTGGCTCTTGCCGTTGCCGCCGAGGTTGTAGTTCAAGACCTCGACGTCGCCGTACTTCTCCCGGGCCTGCTCCTCGGTCAGCCCGACCGAGGCCACCTCCGGCTCGGAGTACGTGACGCGCGGGATGCCGGCCTCGTCGATCGGCGTCGGCGCAAGTCCGGCGATGTGCTCGGCAACGAAGATGCCCTGCTGGAAGCCACGGTGCGCCAACTGGAGGCCGGGGACGATGTCGCCGACCGCGTACACGCCGGGCACCGAGGTCTGCAGCGTCGCGTCGACGGTCACGAAGCCACGGTCGAGCGCAACGCCGACCTCTTCGTAGCCGAGGCCACTGGTGTTCGGGCCACGGCCGACCGCGACCAGCAGCACCTCGGCCTCGATCACCTCACCACCGGCGACCGTCACGCGAACGCCGTTGTCCACCACCTCGACGGACTCGAACGGCGTACCGGTCTTGAACGCGATTTTCCGCTTCCGGAACGCGCGCTCGAGCGCCTTGGAGCAGTCGGCGTCCTCGGCCGGAACGAGGCGGGGGAGGGCCTCGACGATGGTGACCTTGGTGCCGAAGGAGGTCCAGGCGGAGGCGAACTCGACGCCGATCACGCCGCCACCCAGCACCACGGCGGACTCCGGCACGCGATCCAGCGTCAATGCATGCTCGCTGGCGATGATCCGGTCGCCGTCGAGCTCGAGTCCGGGCAGGGAGCGGGAGTAGGAACCGGAGGCCAGGATCACGTTGCGACCGGTGTACGTCGTACCCGCGACCTCGACCGTGGTCGGGGAGGTGAGCCGGCCCTCGCCTTCGACGACCGTGATGCCACGGGCCTTCAGTTGGCCCTGCAGGCCCTTGAAGAGGCGGTCGACGACGCCGTCCTTGTACTTGTTCACCCCGCCCATGTCGACACCCTCAAGCGTGGTGCGGACGCCGAACTGCTCACCCTCGCGGGCCGAGTCGGCCACCTCCGCGGCGTGCAGCAGCGCCTTGGTGGGGATACAGCCGCGGTGCAGACACGTCCCGCCGACCTTGTCCTTCTCGATCATCGCCACCGACAACCCCAGCGTCGCGGCACGCAAAGCGGCGGCGTAACCACCGCTGCCGCCACCGAGTATCACCAGGTCGTACGTCGTACCACTCTCAGTCACAGGTTCCTCCGTGGGTCTGGTCGGCGGGCGGCCCGGATCGCGGGCGGGGCCCGCCGTCATCCTTTCACCGTTGCCGGCCGCCGCCACCCCCGGGCCACCTGGAACCGTTACCGGAGATTTCGTGCCCTGAGTTGGGGAGATATAGGACACTTGCCCCATGAAGTGGTTCGGTCGCCGGCAGAAGCCGGGCACGATGCGCCGGTCGGACAACCCCGATCAGGCGCACCTGCGGGAGTTCGCCCAAACCCGCCAGGGTGTCGAGGGCTTCGTCGAGCCGCGTACTGCGGTGACGGAGTACACCCTCCTCCTGGTCGCAATCGACGGCGAGTGGACCCGGCGGCGGGTCCCCTCGGTCGAGTGGGCGCACAGCTTCGCCAACAAGCTGGGGATCCCGTCGTACGACGCCGCCGTCGTCGGCTACCCGCCCCGCATGCGCGAGTACAACGCCCGCATGAAGAAAAACGGCCTGGCCTGAAGGACTAGAGGATCGGGACGCGCTGCCGCACCCCAGCAACAACCGAGGTGTCGACAACCCCGTGCAGGAGGTCAGCGGTAGCGCCAAGCCGGGAAGCCGTCTGGCCCAGCGGAGTGGTCAGGCTGCTCCGCCCGATACCGAGCGGATCGGTGCCGACCGGCGGCACGTACGCCTGGTCGCACGCCAGCACCCACGCCTGTGCGTCCGCAGCGCGTGCCCGCGTCAGCAGGTCCCACTGCTCCTCCTTGCCCGGACCCGCACCCCACGACGCCGGTACGACGACCAGCTCCGCACCCAGCCGCCCCAGTGCCGTGAACTGATCCGCGAACCGCAGGTCGTAGCAGGTCGCCAGCCCGATGGTCACGTCGCCGTACCCGAACGTCACCAGCTCCTTGCCCGGGGCAACGGTGTCCGACTCGCGCGACCCGAACGCGTCGTACAGGTGGATCTTCCGGTACGACGTCTCCACGCCAGGACCCGTGACCAGCAAGGTGTTGTGCACCCGCCCGTCGTCAGCCGGCTCGAACAGGCCGGCGACGACCACCACGCCGAGATCCGCGGCCACCTTGCGCAACCCGGTCGCGAACGGACCGTCCAACGGCTCGGCCACACTGCGAAGATCGGTGCCGAAACAGGCCAGCACGGCCTCCGGCAGAACGACCAACGAGGCCCCGTCGGCGGCGGCTCGCCGTACGGCGTCGGTGGCGGTGGCCAGGTTGGTGACCGGGTCCGGACCGGCCGAGACCTGGGCGGCGGCAACGCGGAGAAGTGTCATCTGGTCCTCCTAGGCTGTATACATTGAGTATGCGATTGAGTGGGGACTCCGGCCGGGATCGCGCCTACCAATACCTGCGGGGGACGGTCCTGAGCGACCCCGCGGTCTCCGGGACGTTCATCAACGAGCAGGCGGTGGCGACCGAGGTCGGCATCTCCCGGACCCCTGTCCGCGAGGCACTGCTGATGCTCGCAGCCGAGGACCTGGTCCAGCTGGTGCCGCACCGGGGCGCCTTCGTGGCTCCGGTGCCGGGCCGGGAGATCGCGGAGATGATGCAGGCCCGCGGGGTGATCGAGACCTGGGCCGCGACAACCTCGCTCGCCGCCGGCGACGCCCCGGTCGACGCGATGTCCGCCGTACTCGAGCAGCAGCGGTCGATTGTCGACAACGGCGACGCCAAGGAGTTCATCGAGCTGGACAGCCAGTTCCATGCGCTGCTGGTCGATGCGGCCGGGAACTCGGTGCTGGGCCGGCTGTACGACAACCTCCGGGCCAAGCACGTGCTGCTCGGGGTCGTCGCCCTGCAGCGCAGCGCCACCCGCCGGCAGGAGGTGCTCGAGGAGCACCAGGCCATCGTCGACGGGTTGGCGGCGGGCAAGCCGGAGGTGGCCGAGGAGGCGATCCTCAGCCACCTCGACTCCACCGGCTCGCTGCTCATGCAGGGCTGACAACCAGCGCCTCGTCATTCACCGCGCGGCCCATCCGCAGGCCCACCAGCGTGATCGAGCACGCCACCACGATGTACGCCGCGATCACGTAGCCCGTCCCTGCCTTCGCGAGGAAGTACGTGAACGCCAGCGGCGCCAACGCACCACCGATCACGCCCGCGAACGTGTAGGCCAGCGACGACCCCGTGTACCGCAGCCGTGCGGTGAACTGCTCCGACACAAAGGCAGCCTGCGGCCCGTACATCAGCGAGTGGAACAGCAACCCGATCACCACCCCAGCCAACACAGTCGCGAACGACGACGCCATGGCGAAGAACACCACCGACCAGACCGCCCCGCCGACCGCGCCGATGGCATAGACAGTACGACGCCCGTACCGGTCGGAAAGCCAACCGGACAAGGGAATCAGCCCGACCTGGAAGGCCGATCCGATCAAGACCGCGGTCACGGCCGCACCGCGACTCATCCCCAGCTCCTTGGTCGCGTAGGTCAGCACGAACACCGCGAACATCGCATAGAGCACATCAGGTCCGACCCGCGCCAGGATGGCCGCGATCAGCGGCCGGGTCTGCGTCCGCAGCACCTCCGACACCGGCGCCGTCGGCCGGTCGCCGCGCGCCTCGAGCTCACGGAACACCGGAGTCTCCTCCAGCTTCGTCCGGATCAGCAGCCCGAAGGCGACCAGTACGGCGGACAGCAGGAAAGCGACTCGCCATCCCCAGCTGAGGAACGCCTCCTCGGACAGTGCACCGGCAAGAACGGCCAGAACGCCGTTCGCCATCAACGTGCCGAGTGGCGGCCCGACCTGAGCCGCTGACGCCCAGAAGCCGCGCTCACCGGGCTTGCTGAACTCACTGCTGAGCAGGACGGCTCCGCCCCACTCACCACCCACGCCGACGCCCTGCGCGAAACGGAGTGCGACCAGGAGAGTCGGCGCGATGGCTCCGGCCTGAGCGTGGGTCGGCAGCAGCCCGATGAAGAACGTGGCCACACCGATCAGCAGCAGCGTGGCGACCAGCACCCGCTTGCGGCCGATCACGTCGCCGAGCCGGCCGAAGAAGATCCCGCCGAGCGGACGGGCGACGTACCCGACCGCGTACGTCGCGAAGGCCTGCAACGTACCGGTGAGCGGGTCACTGCCGGGGAAGAACAGGTCGCCGAAGACGAGCGCGGCGGCGGAGGAGTAGACGGCGAAGTCGTACCACTCCAGCGAGGTGCCGGACAGGCTGGCGGCGAAGGCCTTGTAGAGGCCCCGGCGTTCTGACGGGGAGTTGGACATCGAGGTGGACCTCCTTGAGGGGATGCTCCATACTCGTTGTATACGACGTGTTCACGCAAGCGCTGACTGCAGAAAATTTCGGAGGAGTCACCCCATGAGCCAGACCCTGCGCTTCACCCTGCCCGACGGCAGTGAGCGGGAGATCACCGTCCGCTACGCCCTGAACGCCGGGTACGCGGGCCGGGACACCGAGCAGGTCCAGCACCACGTGGACGAGCTGGCCGAGCTCGGCGTACCCGCGCCGCGCCGGATCCCGACGCTGTACCCGCTGTCCGCATCACTCGTCGGACGGCCGGAGGTCGTCCAGGTCGCCCACGCCAAGACGTCGGGCGAGGCGGAGTGGGCGCTCGTGGTCGGTGCGGACGACGTGCTGCTCACGGTCGCGTGCGATCACACCGACCGCGCGCTCGAGGTGCACGGCGTTGCCTGGAGCAAGCAGTCCGCGCCGGATGTGCTGGGCGACGTGGCGTGGCCGCTCGCGGACATCGAGCACGAGCTGGACCAGTTCACGTTGAAGGCATGGGTCCGGCACGGCGACACCGAGGAGTTGATCCAGGACGGCACGCTCGCGCAGTTGCTGCCGCCGTCGTACTGGCTGAAGGAGCTCGGCGACCGGGTCGTCCCGGGCACGGTGCTGCTGAGCGGCACGATCCCGATGATCGCCGGCGTCGACCAGTTCGCGGACGCCTGGCGGGTCGAGCTGACCGACCCGCGCGGTCTCACCAGCCGGATCGACTACAGCGTCGAACAGCTCGCGCCGGCCTGGGACTGACCCATGAAGGACACCAAAGAGTTCTTCAACGCAAGGGATCTCGCCTGGACTGATGCGGGCGGCGGGATCACCGAACGCATCCTCAGCCAGGACCCCGACGACGGGACGCTCACGCGCCTTGCTCGCTGGGCGCCCGGCACCACCTCAGGCGATGAGGTGATCCGGCACGGGTACGTCGAAGAGGTGTACCTGCTCGAGGGTGAGCTGACCGATCTCACCCTCGAGCGGACGTTCGGCCCCGGCGACTACGCGTGCCGGCCGCGAGGGATGCCGCACGGCCCGTACACGACGGCCGGCGGCTGCGTGATGCTCGAGATCCGCTACTCAGCTCGCTGACGCGGCCAGCTCCACCAGCGTGCGTACGGCGTAACCCGTGCCGCCGGCCGGGGTGTAGCCGGACGCCGAGCCCTCGTTGAAGGCCGGGCCGGCCACGTCCAAGTGCACCCAGTCGATGCCCTCGGCAACGAAGTCGCCGAGGAACGCGGCCGCCGCCAGCGCACCGCCCCATGGCTCGCCGGTGATGTTGGCCAGGTCGGCGACCTTGGAGTGCGACTTCAGCTTGTCCAGCATCTCGGCCGGGATCGGCAGCGGCCACATCGCCTCGCCGGCCGCGATCGCGGCGTCCACCACCCGGTCCCGGGCGGTGTCGGTGTTCGCGAACGCGCCGGCAACCTTGGTGCCCAGGGCAACGACACAGGCGCCGGTCAGGGTGGCCACGTCGACGATCAGGTCCGGCTGGTCCTCGGACGCCCGGACCAGGGCGTCGCCGAGGACGAGCCGGCCCTCGGCGTCGGTGTTCAGCACCTCGACGGTCTTGCCGCCGTACATGGTGAGCACGTCGGACGGGCGGGCCGCCGAGCCGGACGGCATGTTCTCGGCCATCGCGGCGTACGTGGTCACCTGGACCGGCAGGCCGAGCCGGGCGATCGCGACGGTCGCGCCGATCACCGCGGCGGCGCCGGCCATGTCGGCCTTCATGCTGATCATGCCGCTGGCCGTCTTCAGCGACAGACCGCCGGAGTCGAAGGTGATGCCCTTGCCGACGAACGCCAGGTGGGTGACCGGCTTCTTCGGGGTGTAGCTGATCCGGATCAGCCGCGGCGGGTTGGCCGACCCCTGGCCGACGCCGAGGATGCCGCCGTACCCGCCCTTGGTCAGCGCCTTCTCGTCCAGCACCTCGACCTTGACGCCGTGCTCCTTGCCGAGCTTGACCGCGTCGGCGGCGAAGTCGGCCGGGTTCAGGTCCGACGGCGGCGTGTTCACCCAGTCGCGCACCTGGCGGACCGCGTCGGCGGTCACCTGGGCGCGCTCGAGCGCGGTCCTGGCGTCCTTGTTCCGGGCCAGGTCGGTCAGCACGGTCAGGTTGCCCGGCTCGTCCGGGGCGGAGTCGGAGGAGGACTTGTACGTCGTGAACGCGTACCGCCCGAGCAGAGCTCCCTCGGCGATCGCGCGGATGCAGTCGGCGTCCGGCGTCGGCAGCGCGAACGCGACCGACTGCGACGTCTTGGCGGACCGGACACCGGCACCGGCGGCGGTCCGCAGGTCCTCGGTCTTCAGCGCACCGTCAGGCGCCTCGCCGAGGCCGACCGCGATCAGGGTGGCCGACTTGCCCGGCTTCGGCCCGGGCACCTTGGTCACCTCACCGGCCTTGCCGGTGGCGCCGAGACCCGACAGCACCTCGACCAGCTTCCCGCCGTACGCGGCGTTCAGCGACTCGGTGCCGGCCGGCAGGGTGACACCGCCGCCGAGTTTGACCACGCCGATGACCACGGCGTCGGTCCGGACACCGGCTGCATCGGCCTTGCTCAGGGTGATGGTGCTCACGAAAATCTCAGTCCTCCTTGACCGGCAGGCACAGCGGCCGGTCGTGACGGTACGTGAATGCTGCCTCCGCATGCTACGCGTCGGGTAAGTTCCGCTCCATGACCGAGTCTCCTGATCTCAAGAAGTCCCCGCTCCACGCGCGCCACGTCGCCCTCGGAGCGAAGTTCGCCGAGTTCGGTGGGTGGGAGATGCCACTGGAGTACTCCGGAGTCGTCGCCGAGCACACCGCCGTGCGCACCTCCGTCGGGGTCTTCGACGTGAGTCACCTGGGCAAGGCGACCGTCAAGGGCCCGGGCGCCGCGGCGTACGTGAACTCGTGCCTGACCAACGACCTGGGCAAGATCGCGCCGGGCCAGGCGCAGTACACGTTGTGCTGCAACGAGCGCGGGGGAGTGGTCGACGACCTGATCGCCTACCTGCACGCCGACGACGACGTGTTCCTGATCCCGAACGCGGCCAACACCGCCGAGGTGGTCCGGCTGCTGCAGGCCTCCGCGCCGGAGGGCGTCGTCGTCACCAACACGCACGACGACTACGTGATCCTCGCCGTCCAGGGCACGAACAGCGACGACGTGGTGAGCGCGATCGGGCTGCCGACCGGCCACGACTACATGTCCTTCGCGACCGCGGACTTCGCCGGTACGCCGGTCGTCGTCTGCCGGACCGGTTACACGGGTGAGCGCGGCTACGAGCTCGTCGTACCGAATGCGGCCGCGGTCGCCGTGTTCGACGCGCTGCTCGAGGCCGGAGCGCAGTACGGGATCGTGCCGGCCGGGCTGGGTGCGCGGGACACGCTGCGGACCGAGATGGGGTACCCGCTGCACGGCCAGGACATCTCGCCGGACATCACGCCGGTGCAGGCGCGGTCCGGCTGGGCGGTCGGCTGGAAGAAGGAACACTTCTGGGGTGACGAGGCGCTCCGCGCGGAGAAGGAGCGTGGAGCGGCCCGGATCCTGCGCGGCCTGCTTGCGGCCGGGCGAGGCATCCCGCGCCCGCACATGACGGTGCTCGACCAGTCCGGTGCGGCGCTCGGCGAGGTGACGTCCGGCACGTTCTCGCCGACGCTGAAGAAGGGCATTGCGCTGGCTCTGCTGGATGCGACGATCAAGGAAGGCGACCAGGTCGTCGTCGACATCCGCGGCCGGCAGGAGGCCTTCGACGTGGTCAAGCCGCCGTTCGTCACTGTGCACGTGCGCGAGAGCTGACGCTGTGGAGGGCGGCAGCAGGCTGCCGCCCTTCGTCACCATTCCCAGGTGGCAGCCTTCATGGCTCTCCTCGCATCGGTCGGGGCGGATGCAGGGATGGTGTGCGCGCGCTGTTACCTGGCGCTTACCACTAAGCTGACGCCGTGGAGTTCCGGCTGCTCGGTCCAGTACAAATCTGGTCGAGTGGCACCCGGGTCGCGCTGAAGCGACGCCAGGAACGCCTGCTGCTCGCCGTACTGCTGCTGGAGCCAGGCAAGGCGGTTCCGCCGGAGCGCCTGATCGACCTGCTGTGGCCAGATGCCATGCCGGACAACCCGAAGCGGGCGCTGCAGGTCTACATGTCCCGGCTGCGGTCCGTGCTGGCGGCCGACGTACGCCTGACCAGTGGCTCCGAGGGGTACGCCGTACACGCGCCGCACGGTCGGACCGACATCGAGCAGTTCAGCGATCTGGTCGAGCAGGCCCGTCGCACCGACGACCTGGAGCACCGGTCCAAGTTGCTCGCCGACGCGCTGGCGTTGTGGCGCGGACCAGCGCTCGCGGACGTCACCAGCGAGGACGTACGGCGTCGGCTCTGTGCCGGCCTGGAAGAGTCGCGCTGGGCCGCCGAGGAGCTCCGGCTGAGCACTGACCTCGCTCTCGGTCGGCATCAGGAACTGCTGCCCGAGTTGGCGAGCCTGACAACGGCCCAGCCCGCGCGGGAGACGTTCGCGGCGGCGACGATGCTGGCCCTCTACCGATCCGGTCGGCAGGCGGACGCCCTGGCCGCGTACGCCGAACTGGTCCGGCACCTGGATGAAGAGTTGGGCGTGGAGCCGGGTGCCGAGGTGCGAGACCTGCAGGTCGCGATCCTGCGGCAGGACCCGGTACTCGACCTCGTTGCCGGGGCAGCGGTGCCGCGCGAACTTCCTGCGGACGTGAGCATCCTGGTCGGGCGGGACGACGTACTGCGGGAACTGGCTGACGAACTGGTGAGCTCAGGACGACCGTCCGGTGTGCCGGCTGTGGTGTGTCTGTACGGCGCGGCAGGGACGGGCAAGTCGGCTGCAGCGGTGCGGTTGGCGCATCAGTTGGCGGACAGGTATCCCGACGGGCAGTTGTTCGCGCGGCTGCAGGACGTCAACGGGCAGGGGATCGCGGCGCGGACTGTCCTTGCACAGCTACTGCGGTCGCTGGGTGTCGACGGTTCGGAGATCCCCGACAGCTTGGAAGCGCGGTCGGCGCTGTTGCGGAGCCGGCTGGCGGACAAGACCGCGCTGCTGGTGTTCGACGACGCCATCGACGCCGGTCAGCTGCGGCCGTTGCTGCCTGCGGGTGGTGGGTGCGGAGTCATCGTCACCTCACGGCAGCCGATGCTCGGCCTGGAGGACGCCACCCATCGGGAGCTCCGACCGCTGCCGGAGGAGACGAGTGCGGAGTTGCTCGGCGCGTTGTCCGGTCTTGGCGCTACCCAGGTCGCCGACGTGGTTCCACACTGCGCCGGATTGCCGTTGGCGTTGCGCATCGTGGGCGCCCGATTGGCCTTGATTCATGAGGATGTCGCGGACGTCGTACATGCGCTGGCCGACGAGTCGCAGCGGCTCGACTACCTGGTCGCCGGCGATCGAGCGGTGCGGGCCAGCCTCGACCTGACCCTCAGCGTCGCGACGGCACAGGCCCGGCAGCTGTTCGCATGCCTCGCGTTGGTTGGCGCGGACGAGTTCGCGTCCTGGGTCGCGGCGCCGCTGCTGGACCTGGACGAGGACAGTGCGCAACAGGTCCTCGATGGCCTTGTTTCACTGGGCCTTGTCCAACCGCGTCGCCTGCAGCCACCCCGCTACGGCCTGCACGGCCTCGTCCGCTCGCTCGCCGTCGAGCTGTCCGGTACGACGGCCGACAGCGAGGTCGAGCGTCGTTACCTGAACGCCGTCCTCCGCCTGCTGACGATCGCAGACGAACGGATCGACCACGCGGTGACCAACATCGAGCTCGATCGCGGCGAAGGCCGCGAGCTCCCGGCGGCCGAGAGATCGGCAGCGGCAGGAGCGTCCTGGCTGGATGTCGAGGCGCCAGTGGTGCGTGCGGCCGTCGGCCTGGCTGTTCAGGACCAGCCGAGGCTGGCAGGAGCGCTTGCCCTGCGAATGAACGGCTTTCTCGCGATCCGCGACGACCGTGAGACCCGGCAGGCCGTCCTGCAGTCGGCCAGAGATGCGGTGGCGGGAGTCGGCGAGGCCGAGCTCGAGGCGGAGCTCGACAGGTCCCTGTTCGGTGCCTTCGCGCAGGCCGGCACACCGCCGGATCACCTGCTGCAGCAGGCGGAACGGGGACTCGCGTCGGCCGAGCGGACCGGACGCGTGGCCTTGCGCATCGCCGCGATGAACCAGGTCTCCTGGGCTGCGTCGGCGCAGGGCGACTTCCAGCGGTCGTTGCAGACAGCGCAGGAGATGGTGGCGTTGGCCGACACCGACCCCGAGGCGGAGTCCTCACGGCCAAGGGCGCTGGACCAACTGGGCGGAGCGCTGGTGATGCTCGGCCGGATCCCGGAAGGCCAGGTGGCTCGCCGGGAGGCTTCCGCGCTCAGCGCACCGGGGACTCGCTTGCATGCGATCCGGCAGGTGATGCTTGCCGAGGCGCTGCTCGCCGACGCCGATCTCGGTACGTCGCACGTGCCCGAGCTGACCGCGGTCCTGGCCGACGCGCGCGAGATCGTCACCCGGATCGGCGACGAGCTCGGCACCGCGCACGTGGACAACACCGAAGCCCAGTTGCTGATCCTGACCGGCGATCCGGACGCCGCGGACGCGATGCTGCAGCGTGCCGCCGAGGTCCTGACCCGTCGTCCGGACGCGTCAGGAGCAGCCGCCAACGCGATCGGCCGGGCGCGGCTCAGCGTCGCCCGCGGACGGCGCGCGGTAGCCCGCCGCATCCTCGAAACCGCGATCACCGACGACCCCGGCGTCAGCCACGCGGTCCAGGAAATGCGGCACCAGCAGCACCTGCTCGGCCTCGATTGAACCAGCGCTGAATTGTGACAATCCGTTACATTCGGCCGAAACTTGGCACAGAATGGACACTGTCTGTGCTGTGCCGATGCTCTATGCAGTGGGTTGATCGCGAACAGTGATGAAAACGTTGGAAAGTTCTGCGTAATTTGGCGTTCCGGTAACGATTCGTGCATTCGAACCCAGGGCCGCTGGCTAGGGGTCGTCGGCGTCGGGCAGGCTAGCGCGCGGTTGAGGCGGGGCCGGTCGTCAACTGAATTTGACGCGAGCCCGCCATCGGCCGAGGCTCTACCCCGATCTACACCCCGATCTACAGATCGTGGCTGGTCCCCTCCCCGTACGAAATCTGGCTGACAGAGCTGACGGAGCGCGAATGAGCATCGGTTCACCCGACTCGACAGTTGGTGTCGAGGACCACCCGGCATCCGCCGAGCCGGTTCGGGATTCCGCCGTACCGCACGGCAAGTCCCCGACCCGGATCGCGATGGACCGGCTCCGCAAGGACAAGGTCGCCGTCACCTGCGCCGCCATCGTGCTGTTCTTCATCCTGGTGGCGGTGCTCGCGCCGGTGCTGACCAAGATCGAGGGCGCCGACATCGGCACCTTCCACCCCGAGTTCGTCGACGAGTACGGGTTCCCGACCATCGCCGTGAACGGCCAGCACTGGTTCGGCGTCGAGCCGAAGACCGGCCGGGACAACTTCGCCCGCTGGGTGTACGGCGCCCGCCCGTCGCTGATCGTGGCCTTCACCGCGACCGCGTTCGGCACCATCGTCGGCGTCGTGATGGGCCTGCTGGCCGGCTTCCTCGGCGGCTGGGTCGACCGGGTCATCTCCTGGGTGATCGACTTCGTGCTGAGCCTGCCGTACCTGCTGTTCGCGATCGCGATGGTGCCGATCGTGGAGAGCATGCGCGGCGGTTCGTTCAACCTCTCGCCGGGCGAGCAGGCCTCGACCCGGTTCTTCGTGCTGATCTTCGTACTCTCGTTCTTCGGGTGGGCCGGCCTGGCCCGGATCATCCGTGGCGAGGTGCTGTCCCTGCGGGAGCGCGAGTTCGTGCTTGCCGCGAAGGCGATCGGTGTCCCGACGTCGCAGGTGCTGTTCAAGGAGCTGCTGCCGAACCTGGTCGCGCCGATCGTGATCTCGGCCTCGCTGGCGCTGCCGGCGTACGTGACCGCCGAGGCCGGCCTGTCCTTCCTCGGTGTGGGGCTGATCGAGCCGATCCCGTCCTGGGGCCAGACGATCGCCACCGCGACGAACTGGTTCAAGGCGGATCCGCTGTACCTGTGGCTCCCGGTGCTGGGCATCACGGCGCTCGTGCTGTCCCTCGCGCTGCTCGGTGACGCCGTCCGCGACGCGTTCGACCCCAAGACCCGCCGGTAGCCCGGCGTTGCCCCAGCGGCAGAAAAGGAGAAACACGACAAATGCAGTGGAAACGGATCACCGCCGTTGTGGCGACGGTCATGCTGGCCGCGGTGGCCTGCGGCAGCCCGTCGTCGAACAACAACAGTGACGCCAACACGGGCGACGCGGGCACGGCCCAGGAGAAGGCCACCGACGCGACGGCCAAGGGCCCGGCGAAGGAGCTCGAGGGCGCGAAGAAGGGCGGCACCATCACGGTCCTGTCCGACGTCACGCCGGACACGCTGGACCCGACGAACATCTACTTCACCGACGGGAACCAGATCGGCAAGCTGATGTACCGCGCGCTGACGCAGTACAAGCTGGACGAGAAGACCCAGAAGCCGACCCTGGTCCCGGACCTCGCCGAGGACCTCGGCACCAAGTCCGCCGACGGCCTGACCTGGACGTTCAAGCTCAAGCCGGGCATCAAGTACATGGACGGCACGCCGGTCAAGGCGGCCGACTACGCGTACGCGATCAAGCGCTCCTTCGCGCACGACCTGTACGACGCCGGACCGACGTACCAGAACGAGTACTTCAAGGACGGCAAGACCTACAAGGGCCCGTACGCCAGCGGTGACAACTACGCCGGGGTCGAGACGCCGGACGACACCACCCTGATCATCAAGCTGGCGAAGAAGTTCGACGACCTGCCGTTCTACGCCGCCTTCCCGATGTTCACGCCGATCCCGAAGGCGAAGGACACCAAGAAGAGCTACGACCTGAAGCCGATGGCGACCGGTCCGTACATGGTGGACCTGTACAACCCGGGCACCGAGCTGAAGCTCAAGAAGAACCCGCACTGGGACCCGAACACCGACCCGGTGCGCTACGCATACCCGGACGCCTGGGACTTCAAGTTCGGCCAGGACACCCTGAAGGTGCAGCGCCAGGTGCTGGCCAGCTCCGGTCCGGACGCGAACGCGATGAACTACTCCGACCTGGACGCCAGCCTCATCCCGGAGCTCAAGGACAAGACCCAGATCGTCACCGGCGCCCAGCCGTGCACCCAGGTCTGGGGCCTGGACACCCGGAAGATCCCGATGGACGTCCGGCAGCTGATCGCCAAGGCCTACCCGTTCGACACCTACCGCAAGGTGGCCGGCCTGAGCCCGGAGAGCGCGATTCCGGCCTCGACCATCCTGCCGCCGGCGGTTCCCGGCCACGAGAAGTACGAGCTGCCGGGCCTGACCGGTAAGGGCAAGGGCGCGGAGGACCCGGCGGTCGCCGAGGAGATCAAGGCCAAGCTGAAGGAGCTCGGCAAGGAGAACTTCGAGCTCAGCTGGTACTACTCCAACGACGACAAGATCGCCACCCAGGTCAACCAGCTGCGCACCCAGGTCTACACCGCGGCCGGCTTCAAGGTGAACGCGATCGGCGTCCCGAAGGCCAAGATCCGGACCATGCGCAACGACCCGGCCGCGCCGGTGAACATCGGCCAGGGCCCGTCGGGCTGGTGCTCGGACTGGCCGTCCGGCGGTAGCTGGTTCCCGGTCCTGTTCCGTTCCGACGCCGTCGAGCTGAGCAACAGCATCGGCATGATCCAGGACAAGGCCCTGGACACCGAGATCGACCGCGTCAACGGGCTGGCTCCGGACCAGCAGCTCAAGGAGTGGCCGAAGATCGACAAGATGATCATGGAGAAGTACCTGCCGCTGATCCCGCTGTACTACGCGGCCAGCTACTACCCGATCGGCAAGAACCTCGGGCACGTCGTCAACGACCCGACCCAGGGCCTGCCGGAGTTCACCTCGATGTACCTGAAGCAGCCCTGATCCGGACTGCCGTAGTACCTGCAGTCTGATCATCTGATGGTGGGGTGGTGACCGGGCCCCGGTCCGGTCACCACCCCGATCGGTGAGGAGAAACCCTCGTGCTCTACTTCGTGGCGCGCCGGCTGGTGAGCGCGCTCAGCGTCGTGCTGGTCACGCTGATCGCGACCTTCACGCTGTTCTTCGTCGCCCCGACCGACCCGGCCGCGGCGATCTGTGGTGATCGCAACTGCACCCAGGAGCGATACAACGAAATCAAGGAAAACCTGCACCTCGACCGGCCCAAGGTGCAGCAGTTCGCCGAGTACACGGTGGGCATCGTCGCCGGGCGGACCTTCGAGACGGCCGGCGTGAAGCAGGAATGCAACGTGCCCTGCCTGGGCTTCTCCTTCAAGAACGACCGGCCGGTCACGCAGATGCTGAAGGACCGGCTGCCGGTCACGGTCTCACTGGTGCTCGGGTACGCGGTGATGGTCCTGACCATTGGTGTCTTCGTGGGCTCGATGGCTGCGAAGAGACGTGGCACCCTCGGCGACCGCGCGCTGATGAGCAGCACGCTGATCCTGAGCTCGGTGCCGTACTACATCGTCGCCCTGATGGTCTCGCTCTACCTGACGATCCTCTACCCGATCCTGCCGCGCGGCGGCTACACGCCGTTCGGCGACAACCCGGGCGCCTGGTTCGCCGGTCTGCTCACCCCCTGGCTGGTGCTCGGCGTCTACAACTGCACGCAGTACGCGCGCTACTCCCGCGGCTCGATGGTCGAGGCGCTCAGCGAGGACTACATCCGGACCGCCCGGGCCAAGGGCCTGTCGGACCGGCAGGTGACCTACAAGCACGCGCTGCGCTCCGGGATGATCCCGGTGATCACGATCTTCGGCCTGGACATCGCCGGCAGCCTGGCCGGCGCGATCTTCACCGAGCGGATCTTCGATCTGCCGGGGCTGGGCAACCTCGTGCTGGAGAGCCTGAACAACTACGACCTGCCGGTGATCATGGGCACCGTGCTGGTCGCCTCGGTCATCCTCGTCGCGATGAACTTCCTCGTCGACGTCGGCTACAGCTTGATCGACCCCCGAGTGAGGCTGTCATGAGCATGCAGGATGACCTGAAGAGGCCGTCGGTCGTCACCCGCGAACGCCGTGAGGGGTCGATCAACCCGAGCGGCGAGACGCCGTACCTGGTGGTCAAGGAGCTGACCGTGAAGTTCCCGACCGCCGACGGCGTGGTCAGCGCGGTGAACGGGTTGAGCTACTCGGTCCCGCTCGGCCGCACGCTGGCGATCGTCGGTGAGTCCGGCTCCGGCAAGTCGGTGTCGAGTATGGCCGTGATGGGCCTGCACGATCGCCGGCGGACCCAGATCACCGGTTCGATCACGCTCGGCGGCGACGAGATCGTCGGCCTGTCCGAGAGCGACCTGATGAAGGTCCGCGGCGACGCGGTCGCGATGGTCTTCCAGGACCCGCAGTCCTCGCTGCACCCGCTGTATCCGGTCGGCAACCAGATCGTCGAGGCCTACCGGGTGCACCACAAGGTGAGCAAGGAGGTCGCGAAGAAGCGCGCGATCGAGATGCTCGACCTCGTCGGCATCCCGAACCCGCAGCGCCGGTTCGCGCAGTACCCGCACGAGTTCTCCGGCGGTATGCGGCAGCGTGCGATGATCGCGATGGGCCTGGTCAACGACCCGAAGCTGGTGATCGCCGACGAGCCGACCACCGCGCTCGACGTGACCGTGCAGGCGCAGATCCTGGACCTGCTGAACAACCTGCAGAAGGAGTTCGGCTCCGCGATCGTGCTGATCACCCACGACCTGGGTGTGGTCGCCGAGATGGCCGACGACGTGCTGGTGATGTACGCCGGCCGCTGCGTCGAGTACGGCACCGCCGAGGACGTGCTGGCCCGGCCGCGGATGCCCTACACCTGGGGTCTGCTGGAGTCGATCCCGACCGTGTCGGCGGCGAACGAGCGGCTGCGCCCGATCAAGGGTCTGCCGCCGAGCCTGCTGAACCTGCCCACCGGCTGCTCGTTCAACCCGCGCTGTCCGTACAAGGACCGGGTCAAGGGCGAGCGCTGCACCACCGACCTGCCCGAGCTGATGCCGGTCGACGGCGCCGGCGCCCACACGTCCCGTTGTCATCTGCACGACAAGGCCTCGGTTTACGAGGCCGAGGTCGCGCCGAGACTGGGCTGACGGGGGCTGAGGAGAGAGATGAGCGACAACGTGCGTACGGTCGACGCCGTACCGGCAGCCGCGGGAGCACCGCTGCTGCAGGTCCGCGACCTGAAGATGCACTTCCCGATCAAGGAAGCGGCCGGGCTGGGCCGGACCAGGAAGCTGGTCCAGGCCGTCGACGGTGTCAGCTTCGACCTGAAGGCCGGCGAGAGCCTCGGCCTGGTCGGCGAGTCCGGCTGCGGCAAGTCGACCACCGGCCGGATGATCACCCGGCTGCTGACCCCGACCGCGGGGCAGATCATGTTCAAGGGCACCGACATCGCGCAGCTGAAGGAGCGGGACCTGCGCCCGTTCCGCCGCCAGCTGCAGATCGTCTTCCAGGACCCGTACAGCTCGCTGAACCCGCGGCAGACGGTCAGCAACATCATCAGCACCCCGCTGCGCGTGCACAACCTGGTCCCGCGCGGCAGGGAGCTCGACCGGGTCCAGGAGCTGCTGGAGCGGGTCGGCCTGAACCCCGAGCACCACAACCGGTACCCGAACGAGTTCTCCGGCGGCCAGCGGCAGCGGATCGGCATCGCCCGGGCGCTCGCGGTGGAGCCGGAGGTGATCATCGCCGACGAGCCGGTGTCCGCGCTGGACGTGTCCATCCAGGCCCAGGTGATGAACCTGCTGGAGGACCTGCGCCGCGACCTCGGGATCGCGTTCGTGTTCATCGCCCACGACCTCGGCGTGGTCCGGCACTTCTGTGACCAGGTCGCGGTGATGTACCTGGGCAAGATCGTGGAGCAGGGCCCACGGGAGCAGATCTACGGCGCTCCGCAGCACCCGTACACGCAGGCGCTGCTGTCCGCCGCTCCCGACCTGGGCACCATTCGCGGTGTCCCGCCGAAGGAGCGGATCCGGCTGGTCGGCGACGTACCCTCGCCGATCGACCCGCCGAGCGGCTGCCGGTTCCGGACCCGGTGCTGGAAGGCCGAGGACATCTGCGCGACCCACGAGCCGCCGCTCGAGGCGAAGCCGCAGTCCCCGGCGGGCCACACCGCCGCCTGCCACTTCGCCGAGCCGAAGGTGGACCTGACGGCCGCCACTGCCTGAAAGAGGCCCCCGCCCTGCGGGGGCCTTCTTTAGGTGTGCTGTTCGCCGTGCTTCAGTTCGTCGCGTTCCTGGGCGAAGCGGATCGACTCGAAGGCGACCAACCCGGCCAGCAGAACGGTGAGTACGGCGAGCTGCCCGAGCGCCGGCACCTTCGTGATCAGCGGTACGGCGATCAACGCGAGCGCCGCCGTGACGAGCCGGGACATGCTGAGCCGGTGCATCGTCCGCCACTTGAAGCCGACATGTCCCAGCAGATAAAGGATCACGCCGGCGAACAACGCCCAGAGGCCGATGCCCTTCAGCGGGTCGTCGAGGTGGTGATGCTCGGTGTCGCCGACGTACTCGAGGACCTTCTTCAGGCCGAGGGCGAGCAGGATGATTCCGGCGATCATCGGGAAGTGCAGGAAGGTGTACGCGTCACGGGCGAGGGCGGTCCGGCTGTCCTCCGGCTCGGATGCGAGCGCATGCTCGCCGTACAACACGGTCGCGTCGAAGTAGATCCACCACAGCGCGGACGACACCATCAGGCCGAGCACGGAGGCGATCAGGATCGGCCAGGAGATCGGCAGGTCGGTCACGCCGACACCGATCGCCACGATCGACTCGCCGAGCGCGATGATGATGATCAGCCCGTGCCGCTCGGCGAAGTGCGACGCCGAGTGGAACCGCCAGCCGTGCGCGTCGATCAGGTACGTGCCGCCGTAGTCGCCGGCCAGTGCGGCGGCCCACAGCAACGTCTGCGTGCGGCCGTCGTACTGCGAAGCGACCAAGAGCAGCGCACTGGCACCGAGCATCGACAACGAGAAGCGGACGAGGGTACGGCGTAGCTGCTGGTCGCCCTCGGCAATCAGCCAGAAGAGCACCAGATGGAGCGTGCGGAAAATGAGGTAAGCGCCGGCGATGACCACCGGGCCGGGCAGACCGCCCGGCAGGTCGTCGAACGCCTCCGGAATGGCGAGCGCGATCAGGAACAGCGCGGCCATCGAGGCCAGCAGCACCCCGCGGACCGCGCCCTCGTCCGCTTTCACCAGGTTGCACAGCCAGGAGTAACCGATCCAGCTCCACCACAGCAGCCCGGTCAGCAGGAGACCGCGCACCACGCCGTGCCAGGTGAGGTCGTGCGCCATCAGCGCGGTGATCTGGGTCAGCGCGAACACGAACACCAGGTCGAAGAACAGTTCCAGCGTCGTGACGGTGTGTCCCTCGCTGGTCTGCTCCGCCTTGATGGGTCTTCTGGACTTCATGCGGCACATCCTGCCATCACAACAGGCTGCCGGAATGGAAACGGCGGGCTCCCTCCTCGCAGGGTCAGGGGAGAGCCCGCCGTGCTCTAGGCGCGACCGTGCGCTTGCCTGCTGCGGCGGCTCAGGGAGTCGATGGTGACGGCGATCAGCAGGACGCCGGCGGTCACCATGTAGCGGACGCTGGAGTCGAGGCTGAGCAGGGCGAGACCGTTCGAGATCGACATGATCACCAGCGCCCCGAGGAGCGCGGAGTACGCCGAACCACGGCCGCCGAACAGGCTGGTGCCGCCGATCACCGCGGCCGCGATCGCGTTCAGGTTGGTGTCCGCGCCACCGCTGCTCTGGTTCACCGCGACCAGCCGGGCGGCGGCCAGCAGACCGCCGACCGCGGCGAAGGTGGAGCAGGCGGCGAACACCGACAGGTAGATCATCCGGACGTTGATACCGGCCCGCCGGGCGGCTTCCACGTTGCCGCCGACCGCGACGACCGAGCGCCCCCAGCGGGTCCGCCGTACGGCGAAGTCCGTGGCCACGACCAGGCCGAGGAAGAGCAGGAACATCGACGACACCCCGCGGTCGCCGTTCAGGATGACGACCGGGATCAGCAGTACGACGGCGAGCGCGCCGGCCTTGATCGCGATGATCGAGTTCGGCGCCGCCGACAACCCGGCCGCGACGCGGGCGCCTCTGCCGCGCAGTCTGGTCAGGACGTACACGGCGACGACCACCGCGACCAGCCCGTAGGCGAGCGCGGGGGAGAGGAAGCTGCGGGTGGCGAACCCGACGAGCGCGGAGTCGAAGGGCAGGTTCAGCGAACCCTCCTTGCCCAGCACCAGCAGTTGCAGACCGAGGAAACCGAGCAGACCGGCCAGCGTGATCACGAAACTCGGCACCCCGAACCTCGTGTAGAGCGCGCCGTAGAACAGTCCGATCGCCAGCCCGAGCGCGACCCCGACCAGCAGCGACAGCGCCAGCGGCCACCCCTTGTTCACGAACGTGACCCCGAGTACGGCGGCCGACAGCCCGCTGACCGAACCGACCGAGAGGTCGATCTCGCCCAGCAGCAGCACCAGGACGATGCCGATGGCAATCACCCCGACCGACGTGGTCTGCAGGGTGAGGTTGACCAGGTTGCGGCTGGACAGGAACGAGCTGTTCGCGATCTGGAAGACCGCCCAGATGATGATCAGGCCGACCACCACCGGGACCGAGCCGAGGTCACCGGAGCGCAGCCGCGCGGTGAAGGCCGACACGGCGCCGCTGATGCCATGGCTGGCGATCAGCCGCTCGTCCTGCAGGTCGGCGGGCAGCTCGGCGCTGCCCCCACTCCCGTTGCCGTTCCCGCTGTTGGGGCGCGGGGCGTCCTGGGGCCGGATCTCGGATCCGTGCAGCGTCATGATGCGGTCCCCTCCTCACGGGTCCGGCGCGCTGCGCGCTCGGAGACCGCGTTGTCCGTGGCGCCGGTGATGGCGGCGATGATGTCCTGGGTCTTGGTCTCGCTGACCACGAAGACGCCGTTGTTCCGGCCGAGCCGCAGGACGGCGACCCGGTCCGCGACCGCCATCACGTCGGCCATGTTGTGGCTGATCAGGATCACCGCGAGGCCCCGTTCGCGCAGCCGTTCGACCAGGTTGAGGACCTCGGCGGTCTGAGCCACGCCGAGAGCCGCGGTCGGCTCGTCCAGCATCACGACCTTGGGCTGGCCGAGCAGTGAGCGGGCGATCGCGACGGTCTGCCGCTGGCCGCCGGACAGGCTGGCCACCGGGATCCGGACCGACGGGATCTTCGCCGACAACTGCCGGAGCAGCTCCCACGACGAGCGTTCCATCTCGACCTCGTCGAGCACCTTGCCCTTGCGCAGTTCGCGGCCGAGGTACAGGTTCGCGACCACGTCGAGGTTGTCGCACAGGGCCAGGTCCTGGAAGACCGTGGCGATCCCGAGCTGCTGCGCCTCGGCCGGACTGCCGACCCGCACCTCCCGCCCGTCGAACACCATCGTGCCGTCGTCGGCGGTGTAGACGCCGGCGATCGTCTTCACCAGCGTCGACTTGCCGGCGCCGTTGTCGCCGACCAGGGCCAGCACCTCACCGGCCCGGACGTCCAGCTCGATGTTCTTCAGGGCCTGCACCGCGCCGAAGCGCTTGGAGATGCCCCGCAGGGACAGCACCGTGCTGGTGCCGACCGGGGCCGGTGTGGGGGTGAGAGTCACTCGATCAGCCTCCTGGGGCTTTGTCTTCAGGCCATGATCCCGGCGATCCGGCGGCCGGGACACCCTTTCCGGTTCCGGAACGGGTGTCCCGCGGGGGTCAGCTGAGGCCGGCGGCGGTGCAGGCGGTGGCGAACGACGCGGTGCAGATGTCGGTCACCTTGTAGATGTTGTCCTGCACCACGGTGTCCTTGATGTTGGCCTTGGTGACCGCGACCGGGTCGAGGATCGTCGACGGTACGCCGTTCTTGTCCGTCGTCGACTCGGGCTTGCCGCCGTTCGCCAGCGCCACCGCGCCCTTGGCGGCGGCCTCGGCCTGCGGCTTGACCGCCTTGTAGATGGTCATCGCCTGGTCGCCGGCGACGATCCGCTGGATCGCGGCCAGCTCGGAGTCCTGGCCGGTGACCGGCGGCAGCGGGGTGACGCCGCCACCCTTGAGCGCCGCGATCGCGCCGCCCGCCGTACCGTCGTTGGCGGCGTACACGCCGACCAGGCCGTTCTTGATCGCGCTGAGCTGACCTTCCATCCAGGCCTGCGCCTTGTCCGGGCTCCAGTCCGGGGTGTCGAACTCGGCGGCGACCTTGAAGCCGCTGGCGTCGAGCACGCTGTGCGCGCCCTTCTTGAAGTCGGCCGCGTTCGGGTCGGTCGGCGAGCCGTTGATCATGGCCAGGTTGCCGGACGTCTTGCCGGCCGCCTTCAGGGTGTCGACCAGGGTCTGGGCCTGCAGCTTGCCGACGGCCTCGTTCTCGAACGAGACGTAGTAGTCGGCGTTCTCGATGAACCGGTCGTAGGCGATCACCGGGACGTTCTGGCCCTTCGCGGAGGCGACCACCGCGGCGGCAGCCTTGCCGTCGACCGGGTCCAGCACCAGGACGTTCGCGCCCTGGGTCAGAGCCGCCTCGGCCTGCTGTTGCTGCTTGGCCGCGTCCTGGTCGGCGTTGCTGTAGATCAGCTCGCAGTTGGCGCACGCCGCCTTGAGAGCCTCGGTGAACAGCGGCCGGTCCAGTGCCTCGTAGCGGGTGGTCTTCGACTCGGGCAGCAGCAGCGCGATCTTCTTGGCCTCGCCGGAGCCTCCGGCGGCGGGTTCGTCCGACCCACAAGCCACCAGGGAGACGGCGAGGGCCGAGACGGTCAGGCCGAGCCCGACGAGACGGGATGGAGAGACGAACATGTGGCGGCTCCTTGACGTGATGGCCCGAGTAGGCCTGACCGAAGTCAAGCGGCGCCAAGCCTTGTCGTCAAGACTTGAATTCAAGAAATAGACATATTCCCGTCACAAACAGCCCCCAGCGCGCCGCAACCGGCGCCCCCGCCGCGCCGATGGCGGGTCGTTGCACGACTGGCGGGTTACAGCAGGCCATCGGCGAAACAACCTGCCAGCGAGGCGGGTTGAGGGCGGCGAGGCGGGGGGCAGGCCAGCGAGGCGGGGGTTAGGCGAAGGACTTGGTGGCTTTGGTGTGGCTTAGGACGGAGGCGAGGTGGATGGCGCCTTGGATGTCGGCTTCGTCGCCGAGTTCGGCGCGGCGGAGCTCGACGGTGGCGGCGGCGCTGGGGATGGCGCAGCGGTCCAGGGCCTCGCGGAGCGGGTTGAGGATCAGGTCGCCGGCTTCGGCCATCAGGCCGCCGACGACGATCACCTCGGGGTTGAGCAGATTCACCAGGCCTGCCACCGCGACGCCGACCCGGCGGCCCGCATCCTCGATCACCCGGCGGCAGCCGAGGTCGTTCTGCAGCGCGCGGGAGACGATGTCCTTCAGCCGGAGCGGGCCGTGCGACGCGGCCAGGCTGGTGATGAGCGCCCGCGACCCGACGAACGTGTCCAGGCAGCCGCGGTTCCCGCACCGGCAGATCGGCCCGTTCTCGTCGATGGTGACGTGCCCGATCTCGCCCGCCGTACCGGCCGAGCCCCGGAACACCTCGCCGTCCAGCACGATTCCGGCGCCGACGCCGTACGAGAACTTCAGATAGCAGCCGTGCCGGACGCCGCGCAGCGCGCCGTTGCGGAGCTCGCCGAGCGCGGCCAGGTTGGCGGTGTTGTCGAGCGCGACCGGCGCGCGCAGGTGGCCGGCCATCGCCTCGGTGACGTTGACGCCACGCCAGCCCGGCAGTACGGCGTCCGAGCCGGCCTCCCCGCTGACCGAGTCGACCGGCGCGGGCAGGCCGAACCCGATCGCGGCGATGTCCTCGACCCCGGAGCTGACCGTCTCGGCCAGGTCGGCGAGCAGCCGGGCGGCGCGTTCCATCCCGTCGTCGGCGACGTGGTCGGCCTGCAGCGGCATCAGTTGCTGGGCGAGGATCTCGCGGGACTCGTTGGCGATCGCGACCCGGACGTCCCGCTCGCCGAACGCCACCCCGGCGAGCAGCCCGCCGCCGGACGCGAGAGACACCAGTACGGCGCGACGGCCGTTGCGGATGCTGCGGGACAGGCCGACCATGCCGGCCTGGTCGAGCTCGCGGACCATGTTCGACACGGTGGCGGCGGACAGGCCGGAGGCGGCGGCGATCTCGACCTGGGTCAGGGGCCCGTGCTGCCGGACGACCCCCAGAACGCGCTCGCGGTTGGCTTCGCGCAGCGAAGCCTGCGACCCAGGCGCCGGGCGGGTTGCGTTCATTACATAAACATAACGGATCGCGAGGCCTTCGTTGCCAACCGCCGCTGAACAACCCTCAACATCGCCATCCGACCTCGCCAATCACTGCCCCACAACTGCGTCCCCGGTGACAGTAATGCACACCTCCCCACCACCACCGCCAAGACCCGCCGGGCCGGCATCTGCCTAGCTCGCCAGCGAACTGCCGGGTTTGCCACCCGTACTCACGGTGGCGAACCCATCACTTGGTGGGTCCGCCAGGCAAATGGGTCAGGCGGTGAGGGCGAGGGTGAGGAGAGTGACGGGGAGGGCCAGCTCGACGGTGGCGCCGAGGACGTCGCCGGTGACACCGCCGAGGGCTCTCCGTGCCCGGCGGGCGACAAGAATGCTGACCACGACAGCGAGCAGTACGGCGCCCGCGCTCCCGGCCAGCCGCGCGCCGTCAAACCCAGCGAGGGCGAGCGCCCCGGCCAGTACGACGACTGTCGCGACGACAGCCGCGATCGGTCGGACGGTCGCCGCGACCATCGCGCCGAGACCACCGGGGCGGGCTGACGGGATCGTCGTACGGCAGGTCCACGGGAGCGTCAGGCGGCTCGCGGTGACGGCGATGAGCGCGGCCTGCCAGCCGAAGCCGGCCTGGATGCAGGCCGTGAGGGCGGCGACGTCGAGCAGCAGGACCATCACGATCGCCACGACCCCGAACGGCCCGATGTCGCTCTGCTTCATGATCCGAAGCATCGTCTCGCGAGCCCGCCGGCTCCCCAGCGCATCCGCAAAATCCGCCAGCCCGTCCAGATGCAGCGCCCCGGACACCACCACAACCACCAGCACCCCAAGCACAGCCGCAAGCAGCTCAGCATCCGGCCGCAACGCCTGAGCCACCGCCACCACCCCAGCCGAGATCCCCCCGACCACCATGCCGACCAGCGGCGCTACCACCATGGCCCGGCCACCAACGACCCGATCCACCCGCGAAGGCATCCGCGCAGGCAACACCGTGAGCGTCCCCAGCGCCAACCAGGCGCCGTCCACCCATCCACCCCGCCCGTCCCCGGTCGGACCCTCGTCGGGGCCGGGCCGATGCCCGTCCCGGCCGATGCCCGAGCTGTCCCGGTTGGCGGGGTGGTTGTTTTCTGGTGGGGGTGTGCTCATGTGAGGGGGAGGGTTCGGCCGGCTACGGTCCAGAGGACTGTGGTGGAGTTCAGAGAGATGGTGGTGTTCAGGCGGCCCATCAGGTCGCGGAACAGGCGGGTGCCGGCGTCGGCCGGCACGACCCCGGAGCCTACGTCGTTGCTGACGGCAACCACCGGGCGGGCGGCGCTCGACCAGGCTTCGGCGAGGGTCTCGATCGCTTGCTCGACCAGCCCGGCGCGGGTCAGGTCGGACCAGATGTCGAGGGCGTCCATCGTCCGGGACAGCCACAGCGTCAGGCAGTCGATCAGCAGCGGCGGACCGGGGGCGGCGAGCAGCGGGACCAGGTCGATCGTCTCGGCCAGACCCCAGGACGCCGGCCGGCGGGCGCGGTGCTTGGTGATCCGCTCGGCCCACTCCGGGTCCGACGAGCCGTCTCCGCCGGTGGCGACGTACAGGACCTCGGGCTCGCTACTCAGCAGCCGCTCGGCGGCGATCGACTTGCCGGACCGGGCGCCACCCAGGATCAACGTGCGCTGCTCAGCCATCAGCCCTCCTCGACTCGAAAACCACCGGTACGTCGAAGGCAGCCTTGCGCGCCGTACGACGGAATGCCGCCAGCACCGGCCGACCCAGCAGCAGAACCATCACTGCGGACAGCACTCCACGCGGAATGTCCCACCCGAGCGACGTCGCCACCACGAAAAGCAGGTACCTGTGCAGGTTCTCCGCCAGCGCGTCACCAGGGACGAACGAGAAGTCGCTGCCGAACGTCGCGTACGGCCAGAACCACAGGTTCATCAGCACGCCGTACAGCACCCCGGACACCAGCGCGTACGCGCCCAGCACGAGCAACTCGAGCCGGCCGCCGACCCGTGGCAGCAACCCGGCCAGGCACCCCACCCACGCGCAAGCGAACATCTGGAACGGCATCCACGGCCCGACCCCACCACTGATCAGCGCCCCGCCCAGCAACGACACAGCCCCCAGCACGAACCCGAACCCGGCGCCGAACGCCCGGCCCGCCAGCACCAGCAGGAAGAACCCAGGCTCCAGTCCAGCCGTGCCGGGACCGAGTGCCCGCAGCGCAGCTCCTACAGCGGCCAGCATGCCGAGCAGCGAGATCACCTTGGCGTCGATGCCTGACTCGGACAGCTCCGCCAGTACGACGGCCACCAGCAACGGCAGCAGCAACACGAACAACCACGGCGCATCGGTGGTGTGCCCGATCGCCGACTCACCCGCCTGGTCGGTGATGTACAACAGCGGCCACCCAAAGGCCAACAACCCGACCAGGGAGGCGATCAGCAGGGCAGCAGTGCTGCGCGGCTTCAAACGAACAAGCTTCATGATGCCCGTTCCAGGGCTGTGGCGACCTCGCCGACTGTCAGGAACGGCAACGGTGCAAGGATCTTCGCCACCTGCGGTGCAAAGGCCGGCGATCCGGCGATCACCGTGGCCGTCTCGCCGTCACTCACCAGCTCACCCTCAGCCAGCACCAGCACCCGCGTAGCGACCTCAGCCACCATCTCGACGTCATGCGTGGACAGCACGACGGCATGACCCGCAGCAGCAAGCTCCCGCAGGATCTCCACCAACCGTCGCTTGGCCCCGTAGTCCAGTCCGCGCGTCGGCTCGTCCAACAGCAACAGCGGAGGAGCACCACACAGTACGACGGCCAGCGCAAGACACAGCCGTTGTCCCTCGGACAGGTCCCGCGGATGCATCGACTCGTCAACGTTCGGAGCCAGCCGCTTCAGCAGCGCCCGGCAGCTACCCGCCGGCACACCGAAGTCCTCGTCGGCTCCCGCGCACTCGCCGGCGACCGTCGCCGCATAGAGCAGGTCAGCCGGCTCCTGCGGGACCAGCCCAACCGCCTTCACCAGTTGGGAGGGCCGCGTACGGCGCGGGTCCGCGCCAGCCGCCACGACCGTCCCGGACCGCGGCGGCACGATCCCCACCAACGCGTTGAGCAGCGTGGACTTGCCGGCACCGTTACGGCCCATCAGCGCGACGATCTCACCGGCTTGGATGCTCAGCGACACCCCACGTAGCGCAGTGACGTTGCCGTAGCCGACCACCAGGTCCTTGCAGCGCGCCAGCTCGCTACCAGGGGCTGTGGACGATCGCTGCGGCACCGCCGAGTCCAACCGGCTGCGCAACGCGACCGCGGCCCGCCGTGCATCCCGCACCGACAGCGGCAGGGGAGACCAGCCCGCTAGTCGTCCCAGCTCCACCACAGGGGGAGCGACCGGTGCGGTGACCATCCGCTCGGCCGGAAGCCCAGTAGAGACAGCAGCCGACCCACCCGGGACCTCGATCACGCGGTCGGCGTACTGGATGACTCGCTCGAGTCGGTGCTCAGCCATCACCACAGTGACGCCCAAGTCGTGCACCAGCCGTTGCAGCGCAGCCAGCACCTCCTCAGCAGCCTGTGGATCCAGTGCCGACGTCGGCTCGTCCAGCACAAGCACAGCAGGGTGCGACGTCAGCGCAGCGCCGATAGCGGTCCGCTGCCGCTGACCGCCGGACAGAGAGGTCAACGCGCGATCCCGTACGTCGGCCAGCCCCAGCAGGTCCAGCGTCTCCTCGACGCGCCGTCGCATCACGTCCGGAGCCACCCCGAGCGACTCCATGCTGTACGCGAGCTCGTCCTCGACCGTGTCGGTGACGAACCCGGCCATCGGGTCCTGGCCGACCATGCCGACCTCGTCGGCCAGATCGCGCGGGCGGTAGTCCCTGGTGTTGCGGCCGTTGACGACCACCCGGCCGGACAGCGTGCCTCCGGTGAAGTGCGGCACCAGCCCGTTGATTGCCCGCAGCAACGTCGACTTGCCGGAGCCGGTCTGCCCGATCACCAAGGCCAGCTCACCCTCCGGCACCATGAAGCTCACGTCCCGCAGAGCGGGTGCGTCGGCGCCGTCATAGGTCACGGTCACTCGGTCGAACTCGATCATGCGGTCACCAGCTCACGTCGAGGCGCCGGCGGAGGCGCGACCACAGCCGGAGCCAACCCGAGCAGGATGCCGATCACCGGCAGCGCCGGCACCGGGGGCACGACCAGCGGACCAGCCAGCACCAGCCCTTCGACACCACGAGTCGCGGAGGCGATCATCGTCCCGGCAGCCAGTGCACCGGACGCCACCACCAGCCACTCCGGCAACGCCCACGGGTCCGGGCGATAGCGAGTACGCGTTACTCGCTGCCGTCCGACCGCCATGGCGCTCACCGCCAGCAGCAGTCCGACCAGCAGTGCCCCTGCAGCGAACGGGAACGCCATGGAGTCGGTCAGCAACGCATAGACACCGAGCAGGATGCCAAGCAACCCGAGCAGCACGCACAGCCCGGTGATCTGGCGCTGGCGTCGAGGCACGTGCGCCGTACGGCCGTAGCCGCGGCAGTCCATCGCTGCAGCGAGCTCCACCGAGCGATCCAGGGCGCCTTCCAGGACGGGCATCGCCGTCGTACGGAAGGAGCCCCGGGTGCGGCCGCGGAGCCGACGGGCGGCGCGGATTCGGCGGGCATCGGTGACCAGCTGTGGTGCGAAGGTCAGCGCGACCACGCAGGCCACACCCATCTCGTAAAGGGCCCCAGGCAACGACTTGAGCAGCCGCCGAGGACTGGCGAGTGCGTTGGCCGCGCCGATGCAGCAGAGCATGACGGCCAGCTGAAGGCCGTCGTACAGCGCGGTCAGCAACGCCTCGAGGGTGACCTCGCCGCCGAGCTTCACGCCGTTCGCCCAGGCAGGCAACGGGATGTGGGGTAACACGAACAGGACCGTGTTGCCTTGTGAGCGCGTCGACAGCAATGCCTGCAGCACCACCCGGACACCGATCACCGCCAGGCCGAGCTTGAGGAACGCGGCGTAGCTGTGGGCCCAGGGAGCGTCGCTCCGCCGGGCCGACACCACGAAGCCGGTCACCACGAGGATCAGCACCAGCAGCACCGGGTTGCGGGTCCTGCTGGCCGCCACCGCCATGCCGAGCGCCCACAACCACCAAGCCCCCGGGTGCAGAGCCCGGGGGAGCGTCAGGCGATGGACAGTACGCACCTAGCTCTGCTGACTCGCGCGCCGGCGGTTGAGGGCCAAGCCGCCACCGGCCAGCACGACGACCACTACAGCGGCGATGATGATGCCGGTCCACGGAGCGCCACCGGACGAGTCCGAAGAGCTCGCGGCGGGAGACGGCGAGGGCGCGGCGCTCGACCCGACCGCAGCGCCGATCTGCAGCGTCACCGGGGCATCGGTGGCCGGGACCTGGATGTTCTTCACCTGGTCACCACAGCCCGTAGCCGGGTAGCCCGCGATCCCGCAGGTCAGGCCCTTCTCGATGCGGACCGGAGCTACTGCCGCCAGGATCTTCGCACCGGTGGCCTGCACGTCTGTGACCACGCAGGTGCCGGTGGCCGGCCCGGGAGTCTGGCCGCTGAGCGCGTCCTCCGGCGTACCGGGGTCGACCACCAGAGCCACACGCTTCTTGCCGGACTCCGCCGGGGTGCTGCCGCAGATCGCCTGGAAGTCACCGGCTGCGCGCGGCACCCGCGGCTTGGCGCCGCCGAGGGCGTACCGCCAGCCCTCCACGGCCCCATCGGCCGGTACGACGCCGTCGGCGCCCTTCTGTGCGAAGGCCCACTGGCCTCCGCTCCACTGGTAGTAGCCCCAGAACCGGTAGCCGTCTTCGGCTTGTGCTGTGGTGGCGACGGTCCCCGCCAGCAGGAGACCCGCCAGCAGGCTGAGGACCAGTCGGGCGGTCCGGCGATATGCAGTCATGTCATGTCCTCGATCGGGCCGTGCCCGGTGGAGGAAGTCCCGCCTGCGTCGGCAGGGTGGGGCTCCACCCGCGGACCACGGCGGGTAGTTGAGCCTGTCTGCCTGCGTCACAGTGTTCCGGCTCGCCACCGGGAGGTGGCCTACGGTTGCGGGTCAGCGCCGGACTTCGACCGGCTTCCCTGAGAACGCAGGAGTGGTTCAGCGGCAGCTTAACAAGCAGGAACCCGTACGACGCCGCGCAGGACGTCGTACGGGTTCCTTGAAGGCTGCTTACTCCGGGGCGGCGAGGCTCATCGGGCCGTAGACCTCGCGGCCGTCCTCGAGCAGGAAGACCTGGCCGACGCCGCGCTCGGCCAAGTCGCGCCAGCTCTCGCCGAGCCAACTCTCCGCGTCGCCCTGGGCGGAGAAGTCGGCGCCGCCGACCTCACTCGGGTCGACGACGGCACCGGAAGCGGTCTCGAACCGCCAGCTCCAGCTCATGAGCCCGGCCGGGTCTGCGGCGCGTTCTGCTCGGTCTTGGCCGGGTCGCGCTCGACGATGCTGCCGAGCACCTCGTCGATCTGCTTCAGCACGCCCTCCTCGAGCCGGACGCCGGACGCCTTCACGTTCTCGACAACCTGCTCGGGCCGGGAGGCGCCGATGATCGCCGAGGAGACGTTCGGGTTCTGCAGCACCCAGGCGATGGCCAGCTGGGACAGCGACAGCCCGGCCGACTCCGCCACCGGCTTGAGCTCCTGCACCCGGCCGAGCACGTCGTCGTTGAGGAACCGCTTGATCATGTTCGCGCCGTTGGCGTCGGTGGCCCGGGAGCCCTCCGGCGGCTGCTGGCCGGGCAGGTACTTGCCGGTCAGCACACCCTGCGCGATCGGCGAGAACACCACCTGGCCGATGCCGAGCTCCTCCGAGGCCGGCACCACCTCGGCCTCGATCACCCGCCAGAGCATGCTGTACTGCGGCTGGTTGGAGACGAACGGGATGCGCAGCTCACGGGCCAGCCGGTGGCCCTCCTGCAGCTGCTCCGCGGTCCACTCCGACACCCCGATGTAGAGCGCCTTGCCGGACCGGACGACGTCGGCGAAGGCCTCCATCGTCTCCTCCAGCGGCGTCTCGGAGTCGTACCGGTGCGCCTGGTAGAGGTCGACGTAGTCGGTCTTGAGCCGCTTCAGCGACGCGTTGATCGACTCGTGGATGTGCTTGCGGGACAGGCCGACGTCGTTCGGTCCGCCCGGGCCCGTCGGCCAGTACACCTTGGTGAAGATCTCCAGCGACTCGCGCCGCTCACCCTCCAGGGCCTCGCCGAGCACCGACTCGGCCTTGGTGTTGGCGTAGACGTCGGCCGTGTCGAACGTGGTGATACCGGCGTCCAGCGCCGCCCGCACACACGCCTTGGCCTGATCGTTCTCCACCTGGGAACCGTGCGTGAGCCAGTTCCCGTACGAGATCTCGCTGACCTTCAAACCACTGTTGCCGAGATAGCGGAAGTCCATACCCCGACCCTACTGCCCGTGCCCGCGCCGTACCCGTCCAGTCTCAGCTGGGCTTCTCGCCGCGCTTCACCATCGGCTTGGGCAGCCGCCAGCGGCGCATCTGCATGGTCCGGCGGACGGCGTAGAAGCCGATGCCCTTGGCCGACTCGTTCGGGAACTTCACCCCGACTGCCTTCTTCAGGCCCGCGGTGAGCAGGAACCAGTCCGCCGCGATCAGCAGGATCATCGCCAGGAAGAGCAGGTTGACCGTGCCGGCCAGCCAGGGGAAGGCCGGCGAGAAGACCACGCCGAGCAGCGACACCACCAGCAGGATCGGCAGCGCGAACTCCATCACCGAATACCGGGCGTCGACGTAGTCGCGGGCGAACCGCCGGACCGGCCCCTTGTCGGCGGCCGGCAGGTACCGGTCGTCGCCGGTCTGCATGGCCGACTGCATCTTGGCGCGCTCGGTCCGCATCTTCTCCCGCCGGAGCGCGGACGCCTCCTTGCGGTTGCGCGGCTTCTTGAACGATGCCTTCCGGGCCGCCTCGGCGTCGCGGCGGCTCGGGGTGGGACGTCCCTTACCGCCCGGCTTGCTCTGGGGCTCGGCGGGTACGGTGGTATCTGTCTCAGACTTGGTACGACGGAACACGGGGTCTGAACCTCATTCGGCAGGGCAGGTCGCGACTCGGGGGAGTCCCCGGAGCTCACCACCACTTTATCCGGGCCGGTCCTGATGGTGTGGTGACCCGTGGGGACATAGGGTGGTTGACACGCACGCCGGGTCGACTGTCGCCGGCACAGAAGGGGTACGGATATCGATGAGCATCTTCAAGAGGATGTCGACGATCTTCAAGGCCAAGGCGAATTCCGCCCTGGACAAGGCCGAGGATCCTCGCGAAACCCTTGACTACTCGTATCAGAAGCAGCTGGAGCTGTTGCAGAAGGTGCGGCGCGGAGTGGCCGACGTGGCCACCAGCCGCAAGCGGGTGGAACTGCAGGCCTCGCAGCTGCAGTCCCAGTCGGCCAAGCTGCAGGAGCAGGCCCAGAAGGCGCTCTCGATGGGCCGTGAGGACCTGGCCCGGGAGGCTCTGACCCGGAAGTCCGGCCTGCAGGGCCAGATCGACGACCTGCAGACCCAGCACGCCCAGTTGCAGGGCGAGGAGGAGAAGCTGACGCTCGCCTCCCAGCGGCTGCAGGCCAAGGTCGAGTCGTTCCGGACCCGCAAGGAGACCATCAAGGCCACCTACACCGCGGCCGAGGCGCAGACCCGGATCAACGAGGCGTTCTCCGGCATCTCCGAGGAGATGAGCGACGTCGGCCTCGCGGTCCAGCGGGCCGAGGACCGGACCCAGCAGATGCAGGCCCGGGCCGGCGCGATCGACGAGCTGCTCGCCTCCGGCGCGCTCGACGACGCCACCGGCACCAGCAAGGACAGCATCACCTTGGAGCTGGAGCGGATGTCGTCCAACTCCGACGTCGAGAACGAGCTGGCCGCGATGAAGGCTCAGATCTCCGGCGGCGGCGCCCCGAAGGAACTGTCCGGTGACGCCACACCGGGAACCGCCCAGGCCCAGCAGCCCACGCAGCGGCCGGCCGCCGAGCCGGTGCGACCGCAGGACGGAGACGCCCGATGATCGTTCGGATCATGAGTGAGGGCCAGTGGCGACTGGCCGACGAGAAGCTGGACGAGCTCAACAAGGTGGACGGCGAGCTCGAGAAGGCGGTCTCGGCCGGCGACGAGGAGGCCTTCAAGGTCGCCTTCGCCGCCCTGCTCGACTTCGTCCGGGCCGGCGACAAGCTGCCGGACGACGAACTGCACGACTCCGACGCGATCCTGCCGCCGAGCGACAGCTCGCTGGCCGAGATGCGCGAGCTGATCAGCGGCGACGGGCTGATCGCCGGCTGACCGGCCACCCCGATCGGCGCCCCGACCCGGCGGCCGGTCACGAGCAGTAGCCGAAACGAGACCCCCGGGACCCACAATTGGGTCCCGGGGGCCTTTCTTTTGCCTTCCGGATTGCGCGCGGGTAAACAGTCGCGATTGCTACTGTGCGGCACCGCTTTGACGTAGTACTGTCTGGATCACGCCGTTGTGGGGGCGGCGTTTCATCGAAGTTCGTGACGGGGTGTGGGTTGGTCACGTGCTTCGGATTCACCTGTGGGGGGTGACTGTGCGTGACTGAATTTGTCATGTCCGAGGAAGGGTTGGCCGATTCGGCTGCCCTTCGGCCGGCGCCGTCGGGGGAACGACGCCGGCCGGTCTGGGTGGTACCGGACGAAGTCCCGGCGATCGTGCCGCGGGCGGCCCGGCTCACCGAGGCGCGCTGGGTGTCGAAGTACCGGTGGGCCGCGCTCGCCGGGGACCTCGCCGCCGCGCTGATCGGTGGGTCGCTGGCCCTCGTCGCCCGCTTCGGCGGCCAGATCAACCTCGGCTATTTCATCCTCGGCGCCGTACTTCCGATCGCCTGGCTGGCCTGCGTGGCGCTCGAGCGCGGTTACGAGAGCCGGTACTTCGGCACCGGTCCGGAGGAGTTCCGCTCGATCATCCGGGCGGCAGTGGCTTTGACCGCGCTGGTGGCGATCACGTCGTACGCCATCAAGCTCGAGGTCGCCCGTGGTTTCGTCGTGGTGGCGGTGCCGATCACCTGCCTGGCCGCGATGTACGTCCGCTGGCTGCTGCACCGTGCGATCTCGCGGCGGCGGTTCGCCGGCCGCTGCATGCGCCACGTCCTCGTTGTCGGACGCAACGACCAGGTGACCACGCTGCGGCGGCACCTGGAGGCACGCCCGGCCGACGGGTACGTCGTGGTGGCGAACTGCCTGCCACGCGGTGACGCGTTCGAGGAGCCCGAGCCCGAGCAGCTGGGCCGGACCGAGATGGACATCCTGGCCGCGGTCGACCAGTTCGAGGTCGATGTGGTCGCGGTGGCCGCCGACCCGGAGCTGGCCGGGCACTCGCTGCGCAAGCTGTCCTGGGCGCTCGAGCAGCGCGGGGTCGAGCTGATCGTCTCGCCCGGCATCGTCGAGGTCGCCGGTCCGCGGATCTCGATCCGCCCGGTCGCCGGCCTGTCGCTGCTGCACCTGGAGCGGCCGTCGGTGAGCGGCGGGCCGCACCTGCTGAAGAGCATCTTCGACCGCGTCGTCGGCGGCCTGATCCTGGTCGGCGTGCTGCCGATCCTGCTGGTCACCGCGTTCCTGGTGAAGATCACCAGCCGCGGCCCGGTGCTGTTCAAGCAGACCCGGGTCGGCCACGCCGGCGAGCGGTTCCAGATGCTCAAGTTCCGCACCATGGTGGTCGACGCCGAGGAACGCAAGGCCGAGCTCCAGGCGCTGAACGATGGCAACGGGGTGCTGTTCAAGCTCCGTGACGATCCGCGCGTGACGAGGGTCGGCAAGTACCTGCGCCGGTTCTCGATCGACGAACTGCCGCAACTGGTGAACGTGCTCCGGGGGGACATGTCACTGGTCGGGCCTCGGCCGCCGCTACCGGCCGAGGTGGCGCGCTACGCCATCGAGGACGAGCGGCGGATGCTCGTGAAGCCCGGACTGACCGGCCTGTGGCAGGTCAGCGGGCGCAGCGACCTCACCTGGGAGGAGTCCATGCGGCTCGACCTGAGGTACGCCGACAACTGGTCGATCGCGCTGGACCTGCTGATCTTGTGGAAGACCGCCCGCGCCGTCCTCGGACGCGACGGCGCCTACTGACAACCGCCCCCGGCCTTCTGCCGGCCGGGCGGCATCACAAGCACCACATCTCTCAGTACGACAGCGGTGCGTTCCCGAGGGGGGAATCCAATGTTGCAGCAACTCAGTGCCCCGTCCGGCACTGATCAACCTCTGCCCGGCGACCCGTCCGGCCGGTCCGAGGCCGCGAACCTGGTGATCCAGGCCGCGTCCGGCGACCAGGGCGCGTGGAGCCGGTTGGTCGACCACTACGCCCGGCTGGTCTGGGCCGTCACCCGCAGCTTCCGGCTCAGCGACAGCGACGCCGCCGACGTCTCCCAGATGGTCTGGCTACGGTTGCTCGAGCACATCCACCGGGTCGACCCCGAGCGGGTCGGCGCCTGGTTGGTCGTCACCACCCGCCGGGAGTGCCTGCGGGTGCTGGCGTTCCGCAAGCGGGTGCTGCTGACCTACGAGTCGGCCGCGTTCGAAGGCGTGGCGGGCGACCAGCCGGACCTGGACGCCGACCTGCTGGCCGGTGAACGGGCGGACGACGTACGGCGGGCGTTGCAGAGCTTGCCGGATCGGTGGCAGCAGCTGATGGGCATGCTGATGGCCGACCCGCCGGCGCCGTACGCCGAGATCTCCGCGACGATCGGGATCCCGATCGGCAGCATCGGCCCGATCCGGGGCCGGTGCCTGCAGAAGCTCCGGATGCTGCTTGCCTCCTGAAGCAGCAGACGGGCCGGGTCCGGCACGCCCCTGCGGAGTGCCGGGCTCGGCCAGGCCGGCGGCCGGTTCGGGACCACGGAGTCAGAGCATGACCCACGCGGTCCGGACCGGCCGCTGTGCCGTGCCCGGCCAGCGGAGCAGGAAGCTCACCAGCCGGGCGTTCGTCGGGCCGCCCTCGGATCCCCGCGACTCGACCACGACCGGACCAGCGGGGGAGACCCGCAGCTCGATGGTCAGGTCGCCGCGGCCCCGGACGTCGACGTCGAGGGTGATGCCGTGCCCGGCGAAGCGCAGCGCCCGTACCTCGTCGCGGCAGCTCTCCGGGGCGTCCACCAGGCTGTCGAAGACCAGGTCGAGGACATCGAGGTTACGCTCGTGCCGCCCGAACGCGGCGTAGCCGACCGAGCGCAGCAGTGCGATCTGCTCGCCGGCGGCACGCTCAGGAGGCCCGATCATCGCGCTCAGCGCTCCCCCTGCACCTTGATCACGCTGTCCGGGTCCTGCCCGTACGGCGCGCCCTGCCAGGCGGCCCAGTTCACCCGGTTGCCCTGCTCGTGCACGATGAAGTTCCACGGCCCCGCGTAGGTGTTGTCGTAGAACTTGTTGCCCTGCTTGAAGGTGATCGCGTCCTGCACAGTGGCCTTCTCGTACGGCGACCAGGCCGGGAACGTGCCCCAGTTGGAGAACAAGCCGTTGTACCCGCAGCCGGCCCGGGAGGCGCAGGTCGTGCCGATCTTGTCCGGGTCGAGGGCGAACACGTTGTCGTGCACCTTCACGTTCTGCGTCTTCCACCGGCAGTCGCTCAGGTACGGCTCGTTCTCGATGTTCTTGGCGTTGCAGGTCTCGGCGGTGACCACGGTCGGGTTGACCAGGGTGCCGGCGCCGGTGCTGGTGTTGGCCGCCGACCCGGAGAACCGGTCGGCGTTCTCCCACAGGATCACGCCGGCCCAGTTGTCGGTGAAGACGTTGCCGCTGATCTCGAAGGTCTGGTTGAACACGCTCTGCACCCGGGCGTCGCTGCCGGACTCGGAGATGTACACGGCGGGGGTCGGGAAGCCCTGATTGAGCGGGCCCTTGCCCAGGCCGTTGCGGACGAACGTGTTGCCCCGGATGCCGGCGTTGTAGCTGGTCTCGTAGACGATGCCCTCGGCCAGGTTGTTCGAGATGTAGTTGCCCTCGATCACGAAGCCGGTGTTGTTGGTGTCCGCCCACAGCCCGGCGCTGAGGTTGTCGTGCACCCAGTTGTTCCGGATCACCGCGCCGGTGACCTCCCAGAACTTGCCGCCGCCGGTGCAGCCGCAGCCGACCTTGGCCTTCTCCCAGTCGTCGGTGTTGTTCCCGGCGATCTCGTTGCCCTCGATGGTGATGCCGTTGACCTTGTCCGGGTGGTAGGCGTTGAAGCCGTACTGGCCGTTCTGCTGCAGACAGTTGCCCTTGACAACGTTGTGGTCGCCGACCATCACCCCGGCGCCGGCGTTCAGCCGGATCGTGTTGGCCTGGATCGTCCAGCGGCCGGAGGCGTTGTGGTTGACCACGCCCTCGTCGTTGTTGCCCCGCCGCGGGCCGAAGTTCTGGATGGTCAGGTTCTTCACCGTGACGCCGGTGGCGTAGCCGGTGAAGGCGTACCGGTTGTGCTTGCGGCCGTCCAGAACCGCGCCCGGCGCACCGATGTAGGTGTTGCCCTCCTTCGGGATCACCTGGGCGTACGGTCCGGCGCCGAGAGTGTGCGTGCCGGCGGTGAGCCAGAACGTCGTACCGGGTGGGCTCGCCTCGGTGAGCTCGTTGAGGTTCTGCGTCGGGCTGACCACGACCGCGCCGGCCGGTGCCTGAGTCGGCCCGGCCAGTGCCTTGGTGTTGCCGCAGATCCTCGCCGGCGGTGCGGTCGGCGCGGGCGGCGCCGGCAACAGCTGCGGGGCGGTCGCCGTCGCCGGACTGGCCTGCGCCTCTTCCTGTGCCGGATCACCGCCGGTGACGGCGAAGCCGATTGCCACCAGTGCGGCGACGACGATCACCGCCACGGCGCCGAGGATCCGGCGGTCGCGGTACCACGCGGTGCGCCCCCCGGGGACCGGAGGGGGCGGGTCGCGATGCTCCATGACACTTCCTTCAGGGGCAGTTGTTCCGGGGACTCAGCGGTGCGCGGAGGCCGGGTGGCGGATGGCGAAGCGGTAGATCTCGAGCAGTTGCCCGAGGTTGTGCGCGGTCTGGTGCTTGTCTTCGTAGGTCTTGCGGGCCTGGCGGCCGAGCTCGTCGTACCGGTCCGGCGTGCTGTCGACGTCCAGCAGCAGCTTGGCCAGCGCGTCCGGCCGACCCGGCTCGAACAACATGCCGTCGACCTCGTGGTCGACCAGGTCCGGGAACGAACCGTGACCGGACGCCAGCACCGGTACGCCGACCGCCATCGCCTCGACCACGACGAGCCCGAACGTCTCCTCCCACTCCGACGGCAGGACGACGGCCCGGGACCGGCCGATCAGCTCGAAGACCTCCTGCTTGCTCATCAGGCCGTGCAGCGAGACCGACGGCCGCTCGGCGGCCCAGGCGGTCACCTCGTCCAGCAGCGGCCCGCCACCGGCGACGACGAGTTGCAGGGCGTCGTCTCCCGCGATCGCGCGGTACGCGTCCCAGCCCTTCATCAGCAGCGGCGCTCCCTTGGCCGCGTCCAGGCGGCCGACGTAGCTGACCTGCCGCTGCCGGGTGCCGCCGAGTGGTCCGTCGTACGGGACGAGGTTGTGCTTGACGAACGAGCGGTGCGGGTCGAAGTCCATCCCGGCCAGCAACTGGCGCTGGGACTCGGAGATGAACACGTACGCCGAGACCAGGTTGCGCCAGGTCCGCCGATGACCGCGGGTGTTGAGCACGGTGGTCGCGGTCGCGAGCTTGGAGCCGCGGTAGCAACCGTGCTTCACCCCTGGAAGCGGGTTGCCGCCGGCGCAGTCGTGGCAGACCGCGCCGTCGCGGAAGAAGTCGCCGCTGGCGCAGAGCAGCTTGTAGTTGTGCAGCGTGATCACGACCGGCACACCCGCGTCGCGGCAGGCGTAGAGCACCGACGGGCTGAGCAGCGGGAAGGTGTTGTGAAGGTGTACGACGTCCGGCCGGAAGCGCTCGAGCTCCGCGGCGAGGTCGCGTTTGCTGGCCGGGTTCCACACCACCCGGGCCGGCAGCGTGGCCTTCTGCCAGGCCGGCCAGTCCTCGATCACGTCGCTGTGTCGCTCGAAGTGCCGGACCTCGTGGCCGAGCTCGGCCAGCGCCGCGCTCTCCTGGTCGACCACCCGGTTCTCCCCGCTCGGAGCGGTCGACCGGTACCTGTTGTGCACCAGCAGGATCTTCATCGGGCTCCCTCACGGGTGGTCACGTTGTACACCAGCGACGCCGCCAGCGTCAGTTCGAGCAGGTACGGCGACGCCTCGCTCAGGCCGCTCTCGGTGAAGGACGCGACCACGCAGTAGGCGACCAGGAAGAGCGCGAGTGCGCGCTGCGGTCCCTGTGGGCGGAACCACGCGGCAGTCAGGACGAACAGCACGAGCATGATCGTGATCGCCACGCCGACCAGGCCCACGTCGTAGTACGTGCCGAGCCAGTTGCTGTCGATCGGCAGTCCGTTGAACGACTTGTTGGACAGGCCGAAACCGAAGAAGGTCTCGAAGGTCGAGCGCGGCGCGGCCAGGATCGACTCCCAGACCGCGCGCCGCCCGGTCAGCTCGGTCACCTCTTCGGAGTCCTGCCCACGGGCCAGCCAGGTGGCCACCACCGAGCCGACCGTCAGCGCTCCGACCGTGAAGACGACGACACCGATCGCCAGGAACCGGCGGGCCCGGGTGCGTGCGGTGAACAGACTGAGCCCGGCGATCAGCACCCCGGCCAGCATCGCGATCAGCGCCGTCCGCGTGTGTGTCAGCAGCAACACCGGGACGGACACCAGCACACTGACGGCCGCGACACTGCGTTTCAGCAGGCCGGAGAACCACAGTACGGCGGTCAGGCCGGTGGCGACCGCCGCGTAGTGCCCGACCTGGGTCGGCGGGATCGGCCAGATGATGCCGTTCAGCCGGTCCTGGAACATCGCGGTGCCGGGCGCGACCATGAGCCCGAGGGCGACCGAGCCGAGGATGAACCACAGCACGATCAGGTGCGTTCGCACCAGCAACAGGTCGCGACGGGTCCACCATGGCGTCAGCAGCCACAGCACCAACGCGAACGTGAACAGTCGGCCGGCCCGGAACAGCGCACCGAACAGGAACTCCGCCCGGATGCTGGCCAGCAACGCCTCCGACGCCAGCGTGATCAGCAGGAAGATGTAGACGCTCGGCCGGAGCCGGACCGGCCGGTTGACGGACAGGACCAGCACCAGCGCCGCGACCAGTGACGCCTGCGCGATCAGCTTGCCGATGATCCCGGGGATCGGGACCAGGATCGGCGCGCCGGGGAAGAACGTCATCACGTTCAGCACCAGCAGGGCCCACACCAGTTGGACGCGACGACGCCGGCGAACCTCGGGTGCGATCACCCGCCGGGTCGGCCGCCGGCCGATCCGGGTCGCCAGTCGTTCCGTCAGCGCAGTATTCATCGGCCGAACATCTCGACGTCCACGGTGCGGGCCTGACCGGCCTCGGTCTCCGCGACGCCGACGCTCTCGTCGGTGTGGTCCGGCCGCAGCACGACGGCGGTGTCGATCTCGAGTCCGGCCAGCCGCAGCATCTCGCCGGTGGCCTGGATCTTCGCAGTCGTCGAGCGGCCGGCGGTCACCACGACCGCGGCGTGCGAGGCCCAGGTGCCCAGGTGGTCCGCGCCCAGCTCCGGCGACAGCGTGGCCAGGGCGAGCACCACGTCGGCGACCTCCCAGGCGGCGTCGAGCGCGATGTCACCGCTGCTCTCCGGCCGGCTCGACTCACTGAGCCGCAGGTAGCAACCCTGGGCCGGGCCGCCGTCCGGATCGGGCAGGTGTACGTCGATCCGCCGCCCCGGCTCGCTGAACCGGGACTCGCGCGTCCCCGGCGCCTTGACGCCGAGCATCATCGCCAGCAGCCGCGTCTCGCTGAGGTCGGCCACCAGGACGTGCTTACCCTCCTCGGCGAGTGAGACCGCCAGGGCGGCGACGACCAGCGCGGAGGTGCGGACGTCGTCGACGCTGACGACAGCGGTCGCCGGGGTCGGCCGTTCACCCCAGAAGATGCGCTGGCCGAAGTGCTGGACCATCAACCGGACTTCCGGGTTCCGTCGCTGGGACGCGCGCAGGTAGCGCGGGAACGGCAGCAACTGCAACCGGGACGGCCGTGGACTGCTCAGCCGGACCCGCGCGCCCAGGGCGCCGGCGATGTCCTGCCGCTTCCACAGCCGGTCGGAGATCAGCGCCCGGACGATCACGAAGGCGACGCCGATGAACAGGCCGGCGAGCAGGCCGGTGCCGGCGTTGATCGCCATCGTCCGCTTGGCCGAGCTCGGCACCGGCGCGGCCACGTCGAGGATCCGGCTGCTGTTCATCCGGGAGGCCTGAACCTCCTGGTCCAGCATCTGCTGGCGGACGTACTGCTCGCGGTCCCGGGCGACGCCGAGCCGGACCATCTGTGTGCTGTTCGGACGGGCCGGATCGTCCGGGTTGTCGCCGGCCGCCCGGACCGCCGCCTCGGCCACGGAGACCGCGGCGCTCGCGGCGGTCAGGTCGCGGCGCAGCGGACCGTCCTGCAGGGCGATCTGCTCCTTCCGGAAGATCAGGAACACCTGAGCGATGACCGTCGCCTGCTTGGTGGCTTGGTCGGTGGTCTTGGCCTGTACGGCGATCTCCATCACCCGGTCGGTCTTGCTGGTCGCGGTGTACCGCTTCAGCAGGTCGTCCGGCGTCTCCGGCAGCTTGAGCAGATCGATCACCCGCTGCGCCACCGTGTGCGTGGTCGCGAGGCTGACGTCCGTGGCCATCGCCTTGGCCGGGTCCTCACCGTCCTTGTGCGTCAGCACCAACCGGGTCGCGGACACGTGCGGCTGCGGCAGGACGTACGTCGACGCCACGCCGCCCACCAGGCCGACGAGGGCCAGGATCAGCCAGATCCGCAGATGCCGGCGCAGGGCGTCGCGCAGGAAGCGGAAGGTGACCAGGCTGTCCGGCGGGAAGGCGTTCGTCGGTTCGGCGGCGAACAGACCGTCGTCGTCGGCCCAGCCGGGATCGGTGGCGACGGGTTCGTTGTAAGGCTGGTTGCTCACTTGGTCCTCCTCGCAGTGGTGCCGGTGAGGAGAGTGGGCAGCCGCGACCCGGAGCGGCGGGTGGACTGCGAGACGCGGCCGATGGTGCGGTCGGACGGGTCGGGATCGGTCACGACCAGGCCGTCGATGGTGCGGTCGTCGGCAGCGGCCGCGACGGCCAGCCGGGCCAGTTCCTCGGCCGTCACGATGCCCGACGACAGCGCGACGATCGTGCGCGTGGTCCGGGTGGTGCCGGCCAGGTGCGGTGCCTCCCGGTCGACCACGACCAGGTGGATGTCCAGGGCAACCTTGCCGGCCGGCTCCTGGTGCGTGTCGACCACGATCGAGGTGGTGATACCGATCGAGTTCGCCAGCGCGGCCAGCTGCGGGCCGAGCGGCAGCGCCTTCTCGTCGCCGGCGAACGAGATGACCGTCAGCGACTGCTGGGAGCCGCCCTTCAGGTCCAGGTCGAGGTGGTGCAGCGTCTTGCGCAGGCTCCACGCCTCGACCGCGGTCGGCGAGTAATGCTCCAGCAGATAGGCCCAGTCGGACACGTCAGTCGCCCGGTAGGACGAGACGGATGCCAGCACCGGCAGTCCGACCGCGTCGGCGAACTCGTCGCGCAACCGCAGCCGGCGGTCGCCGCGCACCTTGGCCAGTACTCCGATCGAGCCTGCGACGGCGCCGATCAGCGCGCCGAGCAGTCCCCAGATCCCCAGATGGACCGCGAGGTTGCCACCTCGTGCGGTCGTCGCTTGCTCCAGCACCCGTGCCCCCGTTTTCTTCCCCAGGTCGCCGGGCAGCACCTGGTCGGTGGTGATGAAGACCAGGTAGACCTCGGAGACCGCGTTCGCCAGCCGCATCGCCTGCGCTGCCGACACGCCCTTGGCGTCGATCTTGATGACGTCGTCGGTCAGCGCCGTCACCTTGACCCGTTCCCGGACCACCTTGGTGGGCAGCGCCGGGCTCAGGTTCTGGCCGGCGCTCTTCAGCACCGGCTCGCTCCCGGCGATGAACACCTGGGTCTCGATACTCTGCGTGCCCTCGGCCTTCTCGGTGTCCGTCGCGGGCGGTGGCGGCAGCACGACGAGCGAGGTGGCCGTGTGCAACGGCGGCACCAGCAGGCCGTAGCCCAGTCCCACGAGCAAGCCGACGGCTGCTACGGCGGCGACAACGAGGCGGTGCCGCCGGATGGCCCGCCAGGACTTCTTGACGTCGAGCTGCTGTGAACTCACAGGCCCCGCCCCTCCAGTCGAACGTCACGATCGGTTCGGAGTAATAGAGGGACGGAAAACGGGGGTGATACAGCAAGACTCCGGTCAGGACCGGAACTGGAACCTGCTGATCGCGGGGGAGTCCGGTCCGAGCCGCCCGGCGCCGACCAGCGTGGTGATCGGCACCTTGCGGCCGAATCGCGGTGAGTACCAGCCGAGCAACGGATCGTCACCGCCACAGTGCGCGGTCCAGCTCAGCCCGGCCGGCAACTCGACGACCGCGGACCCGTTCGGCCACTTCAGCCGCCCGGTCGCACCGTCCAGCTCGACCGTCACGTCCGGCCCGAGATGCCAGGCGATCCGGACGTCGGCCGCCGCGTCCAGCTGATCCTCGACCCGCAGCACGCCCCCGTCGAGTACGGCGGTCCGCCGGTGCGTGATCGGGGTGTCGCCGGACTGATAGCCGTCGTGCTCGGCGTCCCAGGTCATCACGTCACCGTCGGCGGCGTACCGCCGTACCTTGCCTGTTGCACCTCGCAGCCAGAGGAACGGGCCGCCCCAGACGGACTGCTCGGCGCCGGCGACCTCGACGGTGTTGTGGGCGATCGTGGAGCGGAAGTAGTTCCGCCACTCCTCCTCGCCGTGGTAGCAGTACGTCCCCGGGTCGGCCAGGATGTCCACACCGCCGACCCGGACCTCGAGCGAGAGCGCGTCGCAGTGCGCATGGGCCGCGATGGACAAGAACCCGTGCGGTCCCGCATCACCGCGGCACCAGATCTCCGGGCCTTCGTCGCGACTGCGCAGGATCGTGATCCCGGCGTCGGCGAAGTGGTCCGGACGCTGTGCCGGTCGATGCGGCTGCGGGCCGTTGACCAGACTCCCAGCGAGTACGGCGGTCGCCGTCCGCGGACTGTCCGGCCACCAGTCGGCGCGGCCGACTACCGCTGCACAGAGGGAGAGGTACGCCGACCAGTTGTGGACGTCGGGCGGGTCGAGAACGAGCACCATGCCCTCGTCGTCGTCGCCCTGACGTGGCGGGCGCAGCGTGCTGTCGACGATCGCCGCGGCCACGTCGACGGTCCGGGTCAGCAGCGCCCACGTCTGCCCACTCAACGGATGACCGGCCTTGTCCGCCTCCAGAGCGGCGTACAGGCCGAGCTCGGAGACGAAGCGGTGGTAGTCGGTCGCGAGCTCGCGGTTGACGCCGGACGGGAAGGTGTTGGCGTCGAGCTCGCGCTCCAACAGCTCTGCCGCGTTCGTGCGCCACTTGTCGCTCTGGGCGAACCAGGGGAACGCGCAGGCGCCCACCAGTTGGCCGGCTGCCTCGGCGATCACGTGGTTGTTCGCCGACGAGCCACGGCTCTCGAAGGCCGCCAGGTAGCGCTGGTGCCAGTACAGCTGCCGCAAGGCCAGCTCGTTGTGCTCGAACAGGTCGGTGACCTCGGGCCAGTCGTCGAGCAGCCGCCGGATCCAGGCCCAGCTGATCAGCCGGATCCCGATCTCGATCCCGCTGGCCCAGTGCACCCCGGACAGGAACGGGTTCGACCGCCACCAGTCGTTCAGGTGGTCGGCGACGCGGTCCGCGTACTTGTCGTCGTGGGTCAGGTACCACGCTGCCGCGAGCTGGGTCAGGTGGTGGTGCCGGGACAACTCCCAGACCTGCTTGATGTTCCCGACCAGGTCCTCGTTGCGGTGGTTGAGCTTGAACGTGTACTCCGCCGGATCGGACCGGCGCCCGGTGGTCGGGTCGCGGAACCAGTCCGGCGCCTTCAGGTCGGTCCGGTCGACGCCGAGCACCTCGAGCTTCCCGGCCAGGATCGCGTCTGCGGTCTGGATGATCGTCGTACGCGCCTCGTCGGGTACGCCGTCGGCTGCGTGCGGAGGCAGGACCGCCGGGAACGTCAGGTCCCTGCGCAGCGGCAGCTGGATGTCGGCGTCCTGCCCGGGACGGACCTGTTGGTAGGCCCAGGCAGTACGCCGTACGTGGTCACGCGTTCGCCAGGCCAGCTCGGTGGGGGACATCCGGCGCAGGCGGCGGACGTACCAGCCCAGGGGCTGGCGGCTCATACGGTTCCCTGACCGGGGCGGTGGGGTGGGGAAAGAATTTGCTCAGCCTTGCCGCTCGCGAGGCTGCGGTCCACTGCGATGGTCGCGCGGGTGGTGGCGACCAGCGAGTCGAACGAGATCGGCATCGGTCCACCGGACTTCACCGCGTGGACGAAGCGTTCCAGTTCGACTCGCTGGCCCTTGTCGGTGCCGCGAACCTTGCGGGTCGACGGCTTCCGGCCCGCCCACACCGACGCGCTCTGGAAGTTGTCCAGCCGGCCGTTGCGGCCGCCACCGGTGATGTCCAGCGTCTCCTTCGGGAACCGCGAGTTGCCGCCGCCGACGTAGCTGATCGTGGCGGCCGACCCGTTCCCGAACCGGAGGCTGACGATCACGTCGCCGGCGTCCGGCCCGGGGACGGCGTACACCTCGGTGGGCGGGCTGTCGAGCCACCAGCTCACCGTGTCGATGAAGTGGCCGCCCTCGCCGCCGAACCGGCTGCCTTCCTTGTCCTGGTCCAGGTACCAGCTGGACGGGTCCAGCCGGCCGGCGTTGACCAGGTAGCGCAGGGAGGAACCGCCGCCGGGGGTGCCGAAGCGCTCCCGCAGGTCGGTCAGCAGCGGCGCGAACCGCCGGTTGAACCCGACCATCAACCGGTCGTTGCCGGTCGCGTCCACGGTCGCGACGATCCGGTCCAGGTCCTCGTCGGTCAAGGCCAGCGGCTTCTCGACGAACACGGCCTTCCCGGTCTCGAGCGCCTTGCACGCCAGGTCGGCATGCGTGCTATGCCGAGTCACCACGAAGATCGCGTCCAGCGACTCGTCCGCCAAGACAGCAGTCGCATCGGTCGAGATCTGCTCGAAGCCAAACCGCCGCTGCGCATTCGCCGCAGACAACGACTTGTTGGTCGCGACATGTGCCAGCGCAACATCCTCGTTCTTCTGCAAATGCGGAAGAAGCATCGAAGAGGCGTAGTTGCCCGCACCGATGAACCCAAGTCGCGCCGTACCAGCTGTGGCCTGAGCTGAACGTGCGATCCTCGTGGTCGTCTCCTGCTTTTCGTCCCGTGGAACATCTGGGTACTCGAACAAGAAGCCGACGCCTTGGAACGCACCCGACGACAGTTGCTGGTAGACCTCCGTCGCCTCGGCGATCGGAAAGACTCTGGCTACCAGCGAACCTACGTCGATCTGTTCGCGGGCGATCAGGTCGATGAAGCACTCGAGGTTGCGGCGTTCGGTCCAGCGGACGTAGCCGGCGGGGTAGTCGATGCCTTCGAGCTCGTAGCGGTCGTCGTAGCGGCCCGGGCCGTAGGAGCGCGAGAAGCGGACGTCGAGCTCTTTGTCGTAGTAAGCGTTCCACGGCAGGTCGAGCTTGGTCTTGCCGATGTCGACGACCCGGGCGCGGTCGCGGGCCAGCCGAGCCGCGGTCTCGACCGGGCCGTTGGTGTGACCGCCGGCGGCGAGCAGGATGTGGTCCGCGCCGAGTCCGTTCGACGCCTCCAGCAACGACCGCTCGAGCGCGGCGATCCCGGCCTCGTCGGCCGACGAGCAGTGCAGGGCGCCGGCCTTCTCCGCCATCCGGCACCGGTCCTCGACCGTGTCGATGCCGAACACCCGGACGCCGGCCGCGACCAGCAGCCGCACCACGAGCTGCCCGACCAGACCGAGCCCGATCACGACCGCGGTGTCGCCGAGCTGCACCTCCGACTGCCGTACGCCGTGCATCGCGATCGCACCGACAGTCGAGAAGGCGGCCTGCTCCGGCGGCACCCCGTCCGGCACCGGAACGCACAGGTTGACCGGCACCCAGTTGTACTCGGCGTGCAAGGCGAACTCGTTGCCCGCGGCAGCGACCAGCTGACCGACGCTGAACTCCTCGGCTCCGGCGCCGACCTCGACGACCACGCCGCACAGCGAGTAACCCAGCGGCGTGTACGAGTCGAGCTTGTTCATCACCTTCTTGTAGGTGTTCAACGCACCTTGCTGGGCGACCGAGTCCAGGACCTTCTTCACCTGGTCGGGTCGGGCCCGCGCCTTGCCGAGCATCGACAGCTTGGCCTCGCCGACCTTCATCAGCTCGGTGCCGGTCGAGATCAGCGAGTACAGCGAGCGGACCAGCACGCCACCGGGCGCACAGGTGGGCGGCGGCACGTCGAGCACCGCCAGCTCACCGGACTTGTAGTTCTGTGCAACCTGTTTCATGCCAGTCCTTCAGAGAGAGAAAGTCTTCACAAGGAGGTGATGGTCACGCCCAGGGAGCGCATGTGCCGGGTCCAGGTCTCGAGCGTCAGCAACTGCCAGATCTGCTTGGAGTAGTCCTGCCGCCCGGCCCGCTCGTCGTCGACCAGGCGCTGTACGGCGGACTGCTGCAGGAAACCGCTGCCGACCAGCTCGCCGCGCAGCAGCACGTCGTCCACGAGCTCACGCAGGTCATTGCGGACCCAGGCCCGCAGCGGCGCGCTGAACGACGCCTTCGGCCGGTAGATGATCTCCTTCGGCAACCAGGCTTCGGCCGCCTTCTTCAGCGCGAGCTTGCCCTGCCGCCGGTGGATCTTCTCGATGCCCGGGATGGAGAACGCGGCCCGCACCACGACCGGATCCACGAACGGCACCCGGACCTCGGTCGACGCGGCCATGCTGGACCGGTCGGTGTATGCCAGGTTCAGGCCGGGCAGGAACATCCGTGCGTCGGCCAGGCACATCCGGTTCACGTGGTCGTCGAGCGTGGTGTCGTGGTAGATGTCGCTGTGCTCGGAGATCAGCTTCCCGACGTACGGCTCCAGGTCCGGACTGAGCAGGCCGGCGAGCTCGTCGGCGTCGTACATCGTGTAGCTGCGCCGGAACGCGGCCTCCTCGGGCAGGTCGGCGAAGGTCAGGAACCGCTTCGCCCACCGCGCGTACCGCAGGCCGCGCCCGTTCGCCGTGACCGGCAGCCGCCGTACGGCGGGACCGACAAGATCGTTGCGCAGGACGCCGGGGAGTCGTTGGTACTGCGCTCCCATCGCGCAGGCGAGGTGTTTGCGGTAGCCGCCGAACAACTCGTCGGCGCCCATCCCGGACAGCAGCACCTTGACGCCGGCGTCGCGGGCGGCGTCGCACATCAGCAGCGTGTTGATCGCGGCCGGGTCGCCGACCGGCTCGTCAAGCACGTCGACGATCCGGGGGAGCAGGTTCACCACGTCGGGCGCGATCTCGATCTCGTGCAGGTCGATGCCGAACTGCTGGGCCACCTTGCGGGCGTAGATCGCGTCGTCCGGCATCGCCTCGAGCCGCTGGTCCTGGGCCCGGAAGGTGATCGTGTACGAGTCGATCCCCGGGTCGAGCCGCTTGGCCAGCACCGTGACCAGGCTGGAGTCCAGACCGCCGCTGAGGAACGTCGACACCCCGACGTCGGCGACCAGGTGCGCGGCCACCGACTCCTCGATGATTGTCCGCAGGTCGGCGCGCGGGCCGGCGGCCGCCTCGGTGGCGACGTCGGTCACCCGCCAGTACGTCTCGTGCCGGCTGCTGCCGTCCGGCCGGAACTCTGCCCACGAGCCCGGCGGGAGTTTGTCCACGCCGTCGATCGCGCAGCGCTGTTCGGGTAGCCAGTAGTAGAGCATCGAGGAGATCAGCGCGCCGGGATCGGTGCGCAGTTCCGGGCCGATCGCGGCAACCAGGGCCTTCAGCTCGGAGGCGAAGATGACGCCGCCGTGCCGGCGCAGGAAGTACAACGGCTTGATGCCGAGCGGGTCGCGGGCCAGGAACAGGCTGCCGCTGTCCTCGTCGAGCATCGCGAACGCGAACATGCCGCGAAACCGCGACAGCGCGGCCGGACCCCAGCGCCGCCAGGCCTCCAGCACCACCTCGGTGTCGGAGTGCGTCCGGAACGCCACCCCGCCCCGGACCAGCTCGGCGCGCAACTCCTTGTAGTTGTAGAGCTCGCCGTTGTAGCTGATCGTCAGGCCGCGCTTGGTGAACGGCTGGTCCGCCCCCGAGGACAGGTCGATGATCGACAACCTGCGGTGCGCCAGGTACGCGCGGATGTCACCGTCCTCGAACCGGTAGACCCCGTCGGCGTCCGGACCGCGGTGCGCGATCCGGTCGTTCATGGTCTGCGCGAGGGTGAGACCGTCGTGCTGCTGGTAGCAGCCGGCGATGCCGCACATCAGGACCCCGCAGCCTTCGGGAACTCACCGACGACGCTCGAGTGCCCGGTGAGCCGGTCGTACACCTCGAGGTAGGCCTTCTGCTGGTGCTTCCAGGCGAGCACCTGCTCGACCCGCTCCCGACCGAACCGGCCCATCCGGCGGCGCCGTACCTCGTCGTCGAGCAGGTCGACGATCGCCTGGCCGTACTTGGTCACGTCGTTCGGCTCGACGTACACCGCGGCGTCGGCGGCCGAGACCTTGGTCTCGATCAGGTCGAAGGCGACGACCGGCAGCTCGAACGCCATGTACTCCATCGTCTTGTTCATCGTGGAGACGTCGTTGAGCGGGTTCTTCGGGTCCGGCGACAGACCGAGGTCGGCGGTCGACATCACCGTGCGGACCGTCTCGTCCGGCACCCGGCCGGTGAACTCGACGTGCTCCTGCAGCCCCAGCTGGTCCCGCAGCGCGACCACGTCGTCGAACGCGTCGCCGCCGCCCATCAGCGTGAACGCGATGTCGGTCCGGCCGAGCTTGTTGACGACTACGTCGGCCGCCCGGACGACGATGTCGACGCCGTCCTGCGGGCCCATCACGCCGATGTAGGTGACCAGGTACCGGTGCCCGCGGCGCACCGACTCGTCCGGTGCGCCGCGGCGCAACCGCTCCGGATCGGGCCCGGTCCGCACGACGGTGACGTCGTGGTTGGCCTTGCCGCTCCGGGTGATCGCGATGTGCCGGTAGGAATCGTTGGTCGAGGTGACGTGGTCCGCCGTCCGGTGCGTCCGCCGCTCCAGCCAGCGCAGTCCCTTGTACGCCGGGCTCGTCGTACCGCCGAACCTGGACTGGAACAGCTCCGGGCACAGGTCGTGGTGGTCGAAGACGAACTTGGTCCGGTCCAGCCGGCGGAGCAGGATCGCGATCGGCCAGAAGATGTCGGGCGGGTTGCACGCCTGCAGGACCTGGAACTTGCCGGCCTTGCGCGCCCGCAGCACCAGCAGCAGCGTCATCAGGAACGAGTACGCGTACTCCGCCACGAAGCTGAGCTTGCTGCCACCGGGAGCGTACGCCTTGTACTTGTGCACGGTGACGCCCTCGAGGACCTGGTACGACGGATCACCCGGGCCTTTGGGGCAGACCACGGTCACGTCGTACCCGGACGCCGTCAGGGCCTTGCACTCCAGCCAGACCCGGCGGTCGAACGGTACCCACAGGTTCTGGATGATGATCAGGACGCGCGGACCGCTCACCAGCCCACTCCTTCGTATCCGGCCAGCGCCTCGACCTCGGCGCCCAGCCGGCCGCTCAGGTCGATGGTGCGGGCCGGCGGCGTGGTGAGCAGCGCGCTGATCGCCGCGGGGTCGGTCGCCGAGACCAGGGCGACGTCGGCGCCGTGGAGCGCCTCGACCGGGTCGGCGGTGAGCACCCGCTGCAGGTGCGGCAGCTTGGACCTCACGTGCCGCAGGTTGGCGCCGACCAGCCGGCTCGGGTTCACGATCGCGTCGTAGATGCGCAGGTTGTAGCCCTTGCCGATCAGTCGCTCGGCCAGCTCGACACTCGGGCTCTCCCGCAGGTCGTCGGTCGCGGTCTTGAAGCTCAGGCCGAGTAGCGCGACCTCCCGGCCCGGTCCGGCCACCACCCGGTCCACCACGTCGCGGACGGTCAGCTCGTTGGTCGTGAGCGTGCCGGCCAGCAGCGGCAGGTCGGTGTCGTTGACCCGGGCCAGGTGCAGCACCGAGCGCAGGTCCTTCGGCAGGCACGAGCCGCCGAACGCGAACCCGGGGCGCAGGTAGTACGGCGAGATGTTGAGGCTGGTGTCCTGGACGAAGAGCCGCATGACCTCCCGCGAGTCCACGCCGTAGTGCCGAAAGATCCGCCCCATCTCGTTCGCGAACGAGACCTTGGTCGCGTGGAACGCGTTGCAGGCGTACTTGAGCGCCTCGGCGGTGCGGACGTCGACCACCTGCACCTCGGCGGGGAGGAAGGAGAACAGGTCGGTCAGAGCGGTACCGACCCGCGGGTTCCGGGTGCCGACCACGACGAACGGCGGGTCGTAGAAGTCCGCGAGTCCCGATCCCTCCCGCAGGAACTCCGGGCACATCGCCGTACCGAAGGTGAAGTCATCGGACCCGGGCACCTCGGCCAGGACGTGCTCGACGACCTCGTCGACGGTGCCCGGCGGGACGGTGCTGCGGACGACGATGCTGTGGAAACCCGACGCCGGCGGCGCGACCACACCGGCTGCCTCCGCGATGTCGCGGACCGCGCGCCGGATGTAGGTGAGGTCGGTGCTGCCGGCCGGTGTCGACGGCGTCCCCACACAGATCAGGGAGACGTCCGCGCCGTCCAGTGCCAGTTGCGGGTCGGTCGTCGCGTGCAGTCTGCCCGCGGTGACGCCGGCCGCCACGAGCTCGTCCAGACCGGGTTCGACCACCGGGCTGTGCCCCTCGGTGATCGGTCCGACCTTGGCGGTGTCGACGTCGACCCCCCAGACATCGTGGCCGGCAGCAGCCAGGCAGGCCGCCGTCACCGACCCCACGTAGCCCAAGCCGAATACGGCAACCTTCATAACGCCCCCCAAATGAGCGTGGATCTCCCCTTGCTGGTCTCAGCCCTCTATGGAGCAGCCACCCTGAGGCGCTGATACACCAGATCTGCACAGACCGGCGGCGAGGAGCCGACAAGGCAGGTTGAGTGGTGAGCCGTGTTCAGTAGTCGGTCGACTCTTGGTCACCGACGTACGCACAAGAAGCGGCCGGTAGGCGGCCTTGAAGCCCGGTCGGAGCCAGGCGCACGAGCGTTGTGGGGCGTCGTACCTCTGCGCAGCGCCCGTCAGGCCGCGTCGGTCTTGTGGGCGGTGAACGAGACGTGGGTCTTGTCGTCGTCGAGGGCGATGGTGAGTGAGGAGTCCAACGCCTGAGCAAGTCTCGACAGCAACGGCAGCGTGGGCACGGTGTCCGAGCCTTCGATTCGGGAGACCTTGGCCTGAGTCAGACCGGCCCGGGCGGCCAGTTCGCTCTGCGTGAGGCCGAGCTCGGTGCGTCGTTCGAAGACAGCTCGCGCGAGTGCCATCGACAGCCGGATCTCCTGGCGGGCCTCCGCCACGTCTTCGGGCTCGGTGAAGCCGGCGGTGAGCTTCCGCTCACGCAGCGACTTCCAGCGGCTGTGGCTCATCGCTCGATCTCTCCTTCCTCGACGATCCGCACGAACTCGTCGTGCGCCGGTCCATGCTCGGCCTCACAGACCTGCTTGGCCAGTATGGCGCGTTTGACCTCGGTCTCCTCGCGCATCCGCGTCTTCCGAAAGACCGTCAGCAGAATGACGGTCCGGCCGGGCGCAATCCAGTACGTGATCCGCATCGCCGCCCCATCGAGAGTCGGACGCAACTCTCGTACGCCGTCGCCGAGGTACCGCGCGTACGGTTCGCCGAGCGAAGGAGCATGCTCCGCGAGCAGCCCCACGTACTCGTCGATCTTGAGGAACTGTTTGGCAGGCAGACCCTCCAACCATGTCCGGACCTCCGGCTCGAGCTCGATCACGAAGAGCGGATCCACTGAACCATCCTATATGTCGTTAACGACATATGCATCTCTCTCGTGAACCGCCTGACGGTCGAATCTGCGGGCGATGTATCACGGGGCTTGCTCGGTGATCTGTTGTAGCGACGACGGAGACGAGTGAGGAGCGGGCGGATGAGAGTTCTGGTCACCGGGGATCGCGGGTACATCGGTGCGGTGCTGGTGCCGTTCCTGCGGGACGCCGGGCACCAGGTCGACGGGCTGGACACCGGGCTGTACGAGGGCTGCGACCTGCTCGGCGGGCCGGACCCGATCGGCTCCCGCAAGCCGCGCGACATGCGTGACGTCACCTCCACCGAGCTCCAGGGGTACGACGCCGTCGTCTGCCTGGCCGCGTTGTCCAACGACCCGCTCGGCCACCTGAACCGGGACGCGACCTACTCGGTCAACCTGGACGGCACCCTGAACGTCGCGCAGGCGGCCAAGGAGGCCGGCATCCAGCGGTTCCTGTTCGCCTCGTCCTGCAGCCTGTACGGCGCGGCCGGCTCCGAGGCGGTCGCCGAGGACGCCGAGATGTTCCCGGTCACGCCGTACGGCGAGACCAAGGCGCTGGCCGAGAAGGAGCTGTCCAAGCTCGCCGACGACAACTTCAGCCCGACGTACCTGCGCAACGCGACCGCGTACGGCGCCTCCACCCGGCTGCGGCTGGACATCGTGGTGAACAACCTGACCGCGATCGCGATGACGAGTGGCCAGGTCCGGCTGGAGAGCGACGGCACGCCGTGGCGGCCGCTGGTGCACATCGAGGACATCAGCCGGGCGTTCCTGAGGGTGCTGGAGTCGCCTCGCGAGGTGATCCACGACGAGGCGTTCAACGTCGGCCGGTCCGAGGACGTGGTCCAGGTCCGCGACATCGCCGAGATGGTCCGCGAGGCCGTACCGGGCTCGACGCTGTCGATCGCCGAGGGCGCCGGACCGGACCTGCGCAACTACAAGGTCGACTTCGCCAAGCTCAACGACACCTTCCCGGACCTGCAGCTGCAGTGGACCGTGCGCAAGGGTGTCGACGAGCTCGCCGCCGCGTACGCGCGGCACGGCCTGACCCAGGCGGACTTCGACTCCGCCCAGTTCGTCCGGCTGCGCCGGATCCAGCAACTGCTGTCGGCAGGTCTGGTCGACGACCAGCTGCGCCGGCAGACCGATGACCAGTTCCCGGGACCGGGGGCAGCAGTGTTCACCAAGAATGACGCAGCCGAGGAGAAGCACTGATGGGGGAACCAGTCGCCTGCCGCCTCTGTGGCGAGCCTTTGATGCGCACGTTCGTCGACTTGGGGATGTCGCCGCCGTGCGAGAGCTACCTGCGGGCCGACCAGCTCGACAGCGGTGAGACGTTCTACCCGCTGCACGTCCGGATCTGTGACAACTGCCTGCTCGTCCAGCTGCCGGCATACGTCGCGGCCGACGACGTGTTCAGCGACTACCTGTACTTCTCGTCGTACTCGACCAGCTGGGTGGAGCACGCCCGCCGGTTCGTCGTGGACATGCAGGAGCGGCTCGACCTCGGCGCCGAGAGCCTGATCGTCGAGGCGGCCAGCAACGACGGCTACCTGCTGCAGCACGCGGTGGCGCTCGGCATCCCGGTCCTCGGCATCGAGCCGGCCGCGAACATCGCCGAGATCGCCAACGAGAAGGGCATCCGGACCGAGAGCTACTTCCTCGGCGAGGAGACCGGCCGGGACGCGGCCGCCCGGCACGGCCAGGCGGACCTTGTCGTCGGCAACAACGTGTTCGCGCACGTGCCGGACATCGTCGACTTCGCCAAGGGCCTGCGGGCATTGGTCAAGGACGACGGCCTGGTGTCGCTGGAGTTCCCGCACCTGCTCCGGCTGATCGAGGGCCGCCAGTACGACACGATCTACCACGAGCACTACCAGTACCTCACCCTGAAGACCGCCGCGGCCGCGCTGGAGAAGGCCGGCCTGAAGGTCGTCGACGTCCAGGAGCTCGTCAGCCACGGTGGTTCGCTGCGGCTGATGTCGCAGCCGGCCGAGACGGCGGGGGAGCCGTCGGAGCTGGTGCTGAAAGTCCTGAAGGACGAGGAGGACGCCGGGCTGCACACGGTCGAGGGACACGCCGGCTTCGCCAAGGACGTGTTCGCGATCAAGGCCGACCTGGTCAGCTTCCTGGTCGGCGCCGCCCGGGACGGCAAGTCGGTCGCCGGGTACGGCGCTCCCGGCAAGGGCAACACGCTGCTGAACCACTGTGGCATCCGTGAGGACCTGCTGCCGTTCACGGTCGACCGCAGCCCGCACAAGCACGGCATGTTCCTGCCCGGCACCCACATCCCGATCCACGCGCCCGAGCGGCTGGCCGAGGTGAGGCCGGACTACATCGTGATCCTGCCGTGGAACCTGCGCGAGGAGATCGTCCACCAGTTGGCCTACGCACGGGAGTGGGGCGCGCAGTTCGTCGTGCCGATCCCGCGCCTCACTGTGCTCTGAATCGTCTTTGGGCTCTGAAACGCGTTGGGGGGAAGGGAAACTCAGATGAAGGTCGTGATCTTCTGTGGGGGGTTCGGGCTGCGGATGCGCAGCGGGGTGGACTCCGCACCGAAACCGATGATGACGATCGGCGACCGGCCGGTCCTGTGGCACGTGATGCGCTACTACGCGCACTTCGGGCACACCGAGTTCATCCTCTGCCTGGGCTTCGGCGGCTCGGCGGTCAAGGAGTACTTCCTGCGGTACGACGAGACCGTCTCGAACGACTTCGTGATGACCAAGGGCGGGCAGCGGATCGAGCTGCTCGACTCCGACATCAGCGAGTGGAAGATCACCTTCGTCGACACCGGGATCGACACCTCGATCGGTGAGCGGTTGCGCCGGGTCCGCCCGTACCTGGAGGACGACGACGCGTTCCTGGCCAACTACGGCGACGTGCTGACCGACGCGCCGATGGACAAGATCGTCGACCACGTGATGACCAGCGACATCACCGCCAGCCTGCTCGCGGTCCCGCCGCAGGCGTCCTTCCACGTGGTCGAGTTCGGCACCGACTCCCGGATCACCGGGCTGCGCTCGGCCGCCGACCTGAACCTGTGGATCAACGGCGGCTACTTCGTGATCAAGAAGGAGATCTTCGACGTCCTGCACGAGGACGAGGACCTGGTCGGGGACGCGTTCCCGCGGCTGGCCGCGATGAGCAAACTGGAGGCGATCCCGCACCACGGGTTCTGGGCGCCGATGGACACGCTCAAGGAGCGCAGCCAGCTCGAGGAGCTGTACCGGACCGGCAAGAAGCCGTGGGCGCTGTGGAGCCACGAGACCCGCGAGCAGCGGTCCCGGGTGCTGGAGAAGCCGGAGCTGCTGTCCGACGACTCGCCCATGGTGGTGGCGATCTGATGCTGCCGTTCCAGCTCGGCCTGATCGAGCGCCCGGTGCACCTGGTTGCCCTGGGCGCGCATCCGGACGACATCGAGATCGGCTGCGGCGGCACGCTGCTCAAGCTGGCCGAGTCGGTGCCGGAGCTGACCGCCGAGTTCGTGATCGCGACCGGCAGTGAGCTGCGGCTCGACGAGGCGCGGCGGGCGGCGGAGCTGTTCCTGCCCGAGTGCGAGGTGACCGTGACCTCGGCCGGGCTGCCGGACGGCCGGCTGCCGGCGTTCTGGAACGAGACCAAGGAGTTGCTCGAGGCAACGGCTCGGGGGAGCAGGAGCCCGGACCTGGTGCTGGCGCCGAGCCGCACCGACGCGCACCAGGACCACCGCCTGATCGCGGAGCTCGCTCCGACGGTGTGGCGCAGCCACCTGGTGCTGCACTACGAGATCCCCAAGTGGGACGGCGACATCGGCCGGCCGTGGCTGTACGTCGACCTGACCGAGGAGCAGCTGCGGGAGAAGATCACCCGGCTGCACAAGGCCTACCCGTCCCAGGTTCCGCACGACTGGTTCGACGAAGAGGTCTTCGCCGGGCTGGCCAGGCTGCGCGGCATGGAGTGCCGGGCGCCGTACGCGGAGGCGTTCACAACGGCCAAGGCGACATTGACATGGTGACGGCATGGTGACGGCATGGTGACCGGAGGGGGCGCAGTGAGTTTCAAGTGTCGTGGGTGCGCGGGGGAGAACGTCGTACCCGTGGTGGATCTCGGGGCGCAGCCGTGTGCCGACTACTTCCCGCCCGCGGAGACGCCCGGCCCGGATCCGCGCTGGCCGCTCGAGCTGTGGCTGTGCCGGGACTGCACGCTGGTCCAGCTCGGCCCGGTCGAGCCGCAGCTGCCGGAGGAGCCGCTGGCGGTCGAGTCGGCGACCAGCATCGCGCACGCGGAGAAGTCGGTGAAGGAGATCCTGGCCGAGTACCCGGAGCTGAACGGCGGCGTGGTGTTCGAGTTCGCCAGCCACCACGGTGGTTCCTGGCTGCAGCACCTGTACGCCGCCGGGTGCCGACTGGCCGGCGACGGCGAGCAGGCTGACCTGGTGGTCGACGTACACGGCATCGTGCACGAGCCCGCGTTCGGCGAGCTGCTGAAGCTGCGGGCGGACCGCCTCGCGCCGGGCGGGCTGCTGGTGATGGAGTTCCACCACCTGTTGCCGTTGTTCATCGGCAACCAGTTCGACACCATCCGGCACGGCCACTGGTCGTACATCTCCCTGCGGGCATTGCAGCGCGTCGCCGCACTGCACGGCCTGACCGTCGAGTCCGTGAAGCAGGTCGAGATGTTCGGCGGCAGCCTGATGGTGATGCTGCGGCACGCCGCGGTTGCCAAGCCGGATCCGTCGGTCGACGTCGTGCTGGAGGACGAGGACGCGGCCGGACTCGCCGACGAGGTCCAGCTCGGCAGCCTGCAGGAGGCCGCGTGGCATGCGGCCGGCGTACTGCACGAGGAGCTCGCCCGCCACAAGGCCGCCGGCCGGACCGTGCTCGGGTACGGCGCTCCCTCGAAGGCGCCCGTGCTCCTCGACCTCAGCAAGATCACCACGGACCTGCTGCCGTTCACGGTCGACCTGGCCCCCGGCAAGCACGGCCGCCGGATCCCGGGTGGCTGTGGTGTCCCGATCCGGCCCATCGACGAACTCCGGGCCGCGAAGCCGGACGTCGTCCTGGTGCTCACCTGGGACATCGCCGACGAAGTGATCTCACAGCTCGAATCCGCCGGCGGCTGGGGCGCCACGTACCTGGTCCCGCTGCCCGAACCGCACGAAGTCGTGGGCTGACCCATGCGAGGGGTGCTGCGCCGCGTTACCTGGGGACTTGCTGACCAGGCTGTCACCAGCCTGGTCAGCTTCGTGGTCGGCATCGTCGTCGCGCGGTCGCTGGGCGCCGCGGAGTTCGGCGCCTTCAGCCTTGCCTGGGTGACCTACGGGCTGGTGGTCAACATCTCCCGCGGTCTCGCCACCGATCCGCTGGCGGTGCGGTTCAGCGGGGTGCCGCACGCGGACTGGAAGAAGGCCGTGGCGAGCTCGTCCGGGATGGCGATCGCGGTCGGTCTGGTGACCGGCGCGATCTGCGCCGCGGTCGGCGTGCTGATCGGCGGCCGGCCGGGCGCCGCGTTCATCGCGCTGGGCATCGTGCTGCCCGGCCTGATGCTGCAGGACAGCTGGCGGTTCGCGTTCTTCGCTTCCGGTCAAGGCGGCAAGGCGTTCCTCAGCGACATCACTTGGGCGTTCGCGCTGGTGCCACTGCTCTACCTGGCCAAGCACGACGGTCCGAGCGTGACCAAGTTCGTCCTGGCCTGGGGTGCGGCGGGCATCTTCGCGGCGCTGGTCAGCGGGGTGCAGGCCGGCGTCGTACCCCGGCTGTTCCAGGCTCTGCACTGGCTGCGGAACCACCGCGACCTCAGCCTGCGGTACCTGGCGGAGAACGTGACCATCAGCAGCGCCTACCAGCTCAAGATGTACGGCCTCGGCGCGTTCGCCGGAGTGGCCGCGGTCGGCACCGTTCGCGGCGCCGAGATGATGCTCGGACCGTTCTTCATCGTGCTGTCCGGTATCGGTCTGGTGGCGGTCCCGGAGGCGGCCCGGATGTTGCGCCGATCGCTGCGTGCGCTGGAGAAGTTCTGCCTGCTGCTCGGCGGCTCCCAGGCGGTCGCCGCGCTGATGTGGGGCTCGGTTCTGGTGCTCTTCCTGCCGCACGCCTGGGGGCACGCCGTGCTCGGCGAGGTCTGGGACAGCACGGAGCCATTGTTGGTACCGGCAACTTTGTCGGTGATGTTCGCCAGCTTCTACACCGGCGCGTCGGCCGGCCTGCGCGCGCTCGGGGTGGCTCGGCGGAGCCTGAAGGCCCAGCTGTACGCCTCGACCGCGTACCTGGTGGGCGGGGTCGGCGGCGGGATTGTGGCCGGCGCCCTGGGGTCTGCCTGGGGCGCGGCGGGCGCGACGTTCGTCGGGGCGATCGTCTGGTGGTGGAGTCTCGGGGTGGGGATCCGCGAGCGGCGGCATGAGACGGAACCGGAACCGGCTGGGGCGGCGGACCGGGAACAGATGCCAGAAATGAGGAGCACATGAACGCGGTACCAAGGCTGAGTATCGGCTTGCCGGTCTACAACGGGGAGAAGTACCTGGCCGAGTCCCTGGACGCCCTGCTGGGACAGAGCTACGGCGACTTCGAGCTGGTCATCTCGGACAACGCCTCCACCGACGGCACGGAGGAGATCTGCCGCGAGTACCTGGCCAAGGACTCGCGGATCAGCTACTTCAAGCAGCCGGTGAACATCGGCGCGACACCGAACCACAACTGGACCTTCGAGCACTCCCACGGCGAGCTGTTCAAGTGGGCGTCGTACGACGACCTCTACGGCCGCGACCTGCTGGTGCGCTGCATCCAGGCGCTCGACGACGACCCGGCGCTCGTGCTGGCGCACGCGCACCAGGCGATCATCGACGGGAACGGCGACATCGTGCTGAAGGTCGACTACCCGCTGGCCACCGACGACCCGCGGGCGCCGGAGCGGTTCAAGAGCCTGCTGTTCGGGGTCGGCGGTGACGACTTCTACGGCGTGATGCGCTCGGACATCCTGCGCCGGACGCCGCTGAACGGCAGCTACCACCACTCCGACCGCACGATCATGGCCGAGCTGTGCCTGTACGGCCGGTTCCACCAGGTACCCGAGCTGCTGTTCTTCCGCCGGGACCACCCGGACCGGGCCGAGCGGGCCAAGCCGACCATCCGGTCCCGGTCGGCGAACATGGAGCCCCGCCGGGCCAGCCGGCTCAAGCATCCGACCGCCCGGCTGCTGGCCGAGTACGTCGGCGGCTTTGTCGGCGGGATCCGCCGGGCGCCGCTGTCGTCGTCGGACCGGCGCAAGTGCTACGGCCACCTGGCGCACTGGCTCACCGACCGGGCCATGCCCGGCTCGTCGTCGCGCCGGATCGAGGACAGCGCATCGCCCAGCGCCCCAACCGCGATCCCGGAGAGCTCCGCGGTCGCCGGTCAGCGGAGGGCTTCCTAGGAATGACTACTGCGGGGACGAGCAGGCCGCTACGGATCGCCATCTTCGGCCTGCTGGGATCGGGCAACCTGGGCAACCACGGGTCGCTCGACGCGATGCTGCGGTTCCTCCGGACCAGTCACCCGGATGCCGAGATCAGCTGTGTGTGCTCCGGCCCTGAGGAGCTCGAACGGCAGTACGGCATTCCGGCGACGGCGATGACCTGGTACGCCGCCCACGGTCCGGGCCGGTCCCGGATCACGACGGCCGTCCGCAAGCTGTTCGGCAAGGTGGCCGACCTGGTCCGGATGCCGCGGCTGCTCCGCCGGTACGACGTGGTGATCGTGCCCGGCATGGGTGTGCTGGAGACGACCCTGGAGCTCAACCCCTGGGGCTGGCCGTACGCGCTGTTCCTGATGTGCGTCTCGGCCCGCATGGGCGGCGCCAAGGTCGCCCTCGTCAGCGTCGGCGCGAACGTGGCCCGGGAGCGGTCGATCCGGTGGCTCTACACCACCGCGGCACGACTGGCGACGTACCGCTCGTACCGGGACAACCTGTCGCGCGACTCGATGCGGGCGATGGGGCTCGACGTCAGCCAGGACGAGGTCTACCCGGACCTCGCCTTCGCGCTGCCCGAACCGATTCCGCTCGAGCCGTCGCTGCGGCCGCGCAAGACCGTCGGGCTCGGGCTGATGGAGTACCACGGCACCAGCGCCGACCGGGGCCGGTCCGACGAGATCTACGCCGAGTACGAGGCCAAGATCGTCGAGTTCGCCCGCTGGCTGGTCGACGACGGCTATCGGATCCGGATCGTCACCGGCGACCCGGTCGACGAGGTCGTGGTGGCCGCCGTGTACGACGACCTGCGCAAGACCCGGCCGGAGCTGGCCGAGTCCCGGCTGGTCCGGGAACCGGCCGACTCGCTCGGCGAGCTGATGAGCCAGCTGGCCGGGACCGACCTGGTCGTGGCCTCGCGGTACCACAACGTGCAGTCCGCGCTGCGGTTGTCGAAGCCGACCATCTCGATCAGCTACGCGACCAAGAACGACATCCTGATGGAGGACATGAGGCTGGCCGAGTTCCGCCAGTCCATCCGCAACCTCAGCGTGTCGCGACTGATCGAGCAGTTCCGCGCCCTGGAGGCGCGGGCGGGCCGGCTCGAGCCCGCGATGCGCGAGAAGAACACCGAGTACGCCGTCCTGCTCGAGCAGCAGTTCGCCGTGTTGTCCAAGACCCTGTTCGACACCGGCTCGTCGGTCCGGGTGAGCAGGCACTAGGAGGATCGATGGACGTCATCCAGGTACCGAGGATCGCCGGCGGGCTGATGTTCCTGCCGACCCCGCACCGCGACGAGCGTGGCTTCTTCTCGCGGACGTACGACCGCGACGTGGTCGCCGCGGCCGGCCTCGACCCGGACGCGTTCGTGCAGGACAGCATCTCCCGGTCGGTGCAGGGTGTCGTCCGCGGCATGCACGTCCGCGCGGGCGCCGGCGAGGCGAAGCTGGTCCGCTGCTCGTACGGCGCCGTCCTGGACGTCGTCGTCGACCTGCGGCCGGACTCGCCGACGTACCGCAACGTCGAGTACTTCGAGCTGACCGGGGACAACCAGGTCACCGTCTACGTCCCGGCCGGGTGTGCGCACGGATTCCAGGCGCTCACCGACCCGGCCGACGTCTCGTACCGGATCGACCGCGCGCACGACCCGAGCGAGGACGTCTCGATCGCCTTCGACGATCCCGGTCTGGCGATCGAGTGGCCGTTGCCGGTCACGTTGATGTCCGAGCGGGACAAGGCCGCGCCTTCGCTGGCCGAAGCAACCAGGAGACTGTCATGACCAAGTCGTTCGGCAAGTCGGTCCGGGCCAACGCCCGGTTGCACGAGCTCGTCCCCGGCGGCGCGCACACCTACGCCAAGGGCGACGACCAGTACCCGCAGAACATGGCGCCGGTCATCTCGCACGGACTCGGCGCACACGTCTGGGACATCGATGGCAACGAGTACGTCGAGTACGGCTCCGGGCTGCGCGCGGTCAGCCTGGGCCACGCCCACCCGAAGGTGCTGGAGGCGGTCCGGCGGGAGCTCGGCCGCGGTAGCAACTTCGTCCGGCCGAGCATCGTCGAGCTCGAGGCGGCCGAACGGTTCCTGGCCTCGGTGCCGACCGCGGACATGGTGAAGTTCGCCAAGAACGGCTCGGACGCCACCACCGCCGCGGTGAAGCTGGCCCGCTCGGTCACCGGGAAGCCGCTGGTCGCGATCTGCTCCGACCACGCCTTCTTCTCGATCGACGACTGGTTCATCACCCGGACCCCGATGGCGGCCGGCATCCCGGACGAGATCGGCGGCCTGACGGTGGCCTTCCCGTACGGCGACCTGGCCGCGACCGAGGAACTGCTGATCCGTCACGAGGGCCAGATCGCCTGCCTGATCCTGGAAGCGGCCACCCAGCACGACCCGCCGGCGGGCTACCTCGAAGCACTCCGCGACCTCGCCCACCGCTACGGCGCGCTGCTGATCTTCGACGAGATGATCACCGGCTTCCGCTTCTCCGAAGCCGGCGCCCAGGGCGTGTACGGCGTGACGCCCGACCTCTCCACCTTCGGCAAGGCGCTGGGCAACGGGTTCGCGGTGTCTGCCCTGGCCGGCAAGCGGGAGTTCATGGAGCGCGGCGGTCTGCGCGACGACCACGAGCGAGTGTTCCTGCTGTCCACCACGCACGGCGCCGAGACGCACGCGCTCGCGGCTGCGATCGCCGTGATGGACATCTACCAAGAGGAAGGCATCGCGGCCCGCCTGCACGAATTGGGCGACAAGCTGGCCGCCGGAGTCCGGGAGGTCGCCGCGGCGGCCGGGGTCGAGGACCACGTCGTCGTCCGGGGGCGGCCCAGCAACATGGTCTTCGCGACGCTCGACCTGGACGGGCAGCCGTCGCAGGAGTTCCGCACGCTGTTCCTGCGCGAGCTGATCCTCGGCGGGGTGATCGGGCCGTCGTTCGTGGTCAGCGCGGCGTTGACCGACGCGGACATCGCGCACACTGTCGACGTGGTCGGCCAGGCTTGTGTCGTTTACCGCAAGGCACTGGACGGCGACGATCCGACACCGTGGATGGGCGGACGTTCGGTCAAGCCCGTCTTCCGCCGGTTCGCCTGAGCACGGCGTCGGTCAGCAGCGCGGTCACCGGGACCACGACCAGGGCCAGGCCGAGCCCACCGACCGTGTCGGTGGGGTAGTGGGCGTCGAGGATGATCTGCGCCCACGAGGTGACGGCGGCTCCGGCCACGGTGACGCCGAGCATGACCGCCGTACCCGCGATCGGGCCGAGACCGAGCACGTCGGCCAGGAGGATGCCGACGATCAGCGCCGCGGCGGTGAGCGCCGCGGTGTGCCCGCTGGGGTAGGACAGGAAGCCGGCGTGGATCCGCCTGTCCACGAACGGTTTGATCGCGGTCGCGAGCCCGGTGACCAGGATCATGCTGACCACGGCGGCGGCCGCCAGCGCACGTCGTCCGGCCAGCCAGCAGGCCAAGGTGACGGCGACCAGCAGCAGCGCGCGGCCGACCGGTTCGCCGAGCCAGTCGATGCCGCGGATCACGTCGTACGAGCCACCCGGTGCGTTCTCGACGACGGCCTTCTCCACGCGGAGGTCCAAGCGGCTGGGACCGGTGTCGCCGGCGAAGACCAGCGCGGGCACGACCAGCGCTACCAGCCCGAGCAGCGCCAAGGCCGCGACCGGTCGGCGCGCCGCCGGAGCCAGTGCCGGCCGGCGCACGGACACGCGTGTCCGATCGATGTCGTCCACTGCCATTTCCCCCACTTCACCCCCGCGCAAATTCTAGCCAAGCATTCCGGCGTCATCGTCGTCGGCGGCCCTCACGCGTAGTACGCTGCGATGTCCCGTCGCTGACCGGCGGGTGAATTCTGGGGATTTCAGGCAACGCAGTTGTGCCGTCACCTTCGGCGGCGATCTCCGTTTGACAGTGGGTAGGGCAGACTGCAGACTGCGGCGAGCACATACCGTGATTCAGCGGTCGCAGCGTGAGACGAGAGGCCGGAGTGAGCGGAGCAGAGGCGCCGGACGCGGTCGATGGCCGCCGTCCGCTCTGGGTGGTGCCGCACGAGGTTCCCGCGATCGTTCCGCTGCCGTCCCGTTCGACCGAGCCCCGCTGGGTCGGGGTCTACCGCTGGGCCGCGGTCGGTGGCGATCTGCTGGCCGCCATGGTCGGTGTCTCGGTCGCCCTGCTGACCCGGTTCGGGTACCACGTCGGCAGCGGTTACCTGATCGTGAGCAGCATTCTGCCGCTCGCCTGGGTGGGTGCGGTCGCCCTGTCGAAGGGGTACGACCCCCGCTACTTCGGCGCCGGTCCGGACGAGTTCCGGTCGCTGCTGCGGTCCGGTGTCGGGCTGACGGCGGCTGTCGCGATGGCGTCGTACGTGACCAAGACCGAGATCGCTCGCGGCTTCGTCGTACTGGCGATTCCGGTGATGGTGGGAACGGCGCTGGTGCTGCGGTACGCACTGCGGAAGGACCTGCACCGGCACCGGGTCCGAGGCCGCTGCATGCATCGGGTTCTCGTGGTCGGGCGTAGCGGTCCGGCCGCGACCTTGTGTGAGCACCTCGAGAGCCGTCCGACCGACGGGTTCCGGGTGGTCGCCACCTGCCGGCCGCGCGGCGACGGCCACTCGACCGGGCCGATGCAGCCGGAGGAGCTGGACGAACCGGACATCCTGGCCGCGGCCGACCGGCACGCGGTGGACGTGGTCGCGATCGCGACCGATCCCGAGCTGGCCGGGCAGTCGCTGCGCCGGCTGTCCTGGGCGTTGGAGCAGCGTGGCATCGAGCTGATCGTGTCCCCGGGCATCATCGAGGTGGCCGGCCCGCGGATCTCGGTCCGCCCGGTCGCCGGCCTGTCGCTGCTGCACCTGGAGCGGCCGTCGGTCAGTGGCGGACCGCACCTGATGAAGGCCGTCTTCGACCGGGTGATCGCGCTCGGTCTCATCACCTTGCTGTCGCCGGTGCTGCTCGGCCTGGCGATCGCCGTACGGCTGTCGAGCCCCGGTCCCGTGCTCTTCCGGCAGCAGCGGGTCGGCCGCGCGGGGGTCGAGTTCACGATGATGAAGTTCCGCAGTATGTACTCCGACGCCGAGCACCGACTCGGTGACCTGTACGCGCTCAGCGACGGCAACGGCGTGCACTTCAAGATGCGCGACGACCCGCGGATGACCCCGCTCGGCCGGTGGATCCGGCGGTTCTCGCTCGACGAGTTGCCGCAGCTGTTCAACGTGCTGCGCGGCGACATGTCCCTGGTCGGCCCGCGGCCGCCGCTGTCGGAGGAGGTCGCCCTGTATGCCGCCGACGACTCCCGCCGGATGCTGGTCAAGCCCGGCATCACCGGCCTCTGGCAGGTCAGCGGCCGCAGCGACCTGTCCTGGGACGAGTCGGTCCGGCTCGATCTGCGGTACGTCGACAACTGGTCGATGACTCTCGACCTGCTGATTCTCTGGAAGACCGTGCGCGCGGTCATTTACGGCGCAGGAGCGTACTGATGGACCTTCATGCCCCTGTCTACGTGGCCGGCCACCGTGGCCTGGTCGGCTCGGCGATCTGGCGCCGGCTGGAGGGCGCCGGGTACCAGCACCTGATCGGCGCCTCGTCGTCCGACCTGGATCTGCGGGACCGGGCGGCGACGTTCGCGTTCCTGCGCGAGCACCGGCCTGCCGTGGTGATCGACGCCGCGGCCCGGGTCGGCGGCATCCTGGCCAACCGGGACCACCCGACCGAGTTCCTCAGCGACAACCTGCGGATCCAGGTCAACCTGATGGACGCGGCGCTCGAGGTGCGCACGCCGCGGCTGCTGTTCCTCGGCTCGTCGTGCATCTACCCGAAGTTCGCGGAGCAGCCGATCCGCGAGTCGAGCCTGCTGACCGGTGCGCTCGAGCCGACCAACGACGCGTACGCGATCGCGAAGATCGCCGGCATCATGCAGGTGCAGGCGGTCCGGCGGCAGTACGGGCTGCGCTGGATCTCGGCGATGCCGACGAATCTCTACGGTCCTCATGACAACTTCGACCCGGCGACGTCGCACGTGCTGCCGGCGTTGATCCGGCGGTTCCATGAGGCGCGGGAGGCTGATGCACCCGAGGTCGTGCTGTGGGGGAGCGGTACGCCGCGGCGCGAGTTCCTGCACGTGGACGACCTGGCCGACGCGTGTCTGCACCTGCTCGAGCACTACGACGAGCCGGAGCCGATCAACGTCGGGGTCGGCGCGGACGTGACGATTCGTGAGCTGGCCGAGCTGGTCGCGACGGTGGTCGGCTACACAGGTGCCATCAGCAACGATCTGTCCAAGCCGGACGGGACCCCGCGCAAACTGCTCGACGTGAGCCGGCTGAACGCGCTGGGCTGGAAGCCGTCCGTGTCCCTCGAGGACGGCGTCGCCGCCACGTACGCGTGGTTCGTCGCGGAGCAGCAATCGTGAAGAAGGCGTTCGTCACCGGGATCACCGGCCAGGACGGGTCGTACCTGGCCGAGCTGCTGCTGGCCAAGGGGTACGAGGTGCACGGCCTGATCCGGCGTGCGTCGACGTTCAACACCCGCCGGATCGACCACCTGTACGAGGGCCCGCAGGCCGAGGACAAGCGGCTGTTCCTGCACTACGGCGACCTGACCGACGGGTCGCGGCTGGTGACGCTGCTGGCCTCGATCCAGCCGGCCGAGGTGTACCACCTGGCCGCGCAGAGCCATGTCCGGGTGTCGTTCGACGAGCCGGAGTACACCGGTGACACCACCGGGATGGGGACCACGCGGCTGCTCGAGGCGATCCGGATGATCGGGCTGGACTGCCGGTTCTACCAGGCGTCGTCGTCGGAGATGTTCGGCGCGACGCCGCCGCCGCAGAACGAGGAGACCCCGTTCTACCCGCGGTCACCGTACGGCGCGGCGAAGCTCTACGGCTACTGGATGACCCGGAACTACCGCGAGGCGTACGACATGTTCGCGGTCAACGGGATCCTGTTCAACCACGAGAGCCCGCGGCGCGGCGAGACGTTCGTGACCCGGAAGATCACCCGCGCGGTGGCCCGGATCAAGCTCGGCCTGGACCAGCGGCTGTACCTGGGCAACCTGGACGCCTGCCGGGACTGGGGGTACGCGCCGGAGTACGTCGAAGCGATGTGGCGGATGCTGCAGCACGACACCCCGGCGGACTACGTGATCGCGACCGGGACGTCGTACTCGGTCAAGGACTTCGTCACGCTCGCCTTCTCCCACGCCGGGATGGACTGGGAGGACTACGTCGACTACGACGCGCGGTACGAGCGTCCGACCGAGGTGGACTCGCTGATCGGCGACGCGTCCAAAGCCAACACCGAGCTCGGGTGGAAAGCCCAGGTGCACGTCCCCGAGCTGGTCCGGATCATGGTCGACGCGGACCTGGCCGCACTGACCGAAGAGGACTGACATGCAGACGGCCACCGAAACCGCAGCCCGCGTCGACGTACTCGGCATCCACGTCAGCGTCACGAACCCGGACGACACGGTCGAGACGTTCGGCCGCTGGATCGACCGTGACGAGCGACACCTGGTCTGCGTGACCGACATGAACTCGTTGCTGCATGCGCGCGCCGACGAGCACCTCACCGAGGTGTTCAACACCTCCGGCCTGACCGTGCCGGACGGGATGCCGCTGGTGTGGGCGGGCAAGCGGGCCGGGTTCGAGCAGATGGCGCGGGTCGCCGGGCCGGACCTGCTCGAGCGGGTGATGGCGGCGGCGGCCGAGCGTGGCTGGACGCAGTACTTCTACGGCGGCGCCGAGGGGGTCGCCGAGGAACTGCGGTACACGTTCCAGGAGCGGTACCCGGCGCTGAAGGTGGTCGGCGTCGAGTGCCCGCCGTACCGGCCGCTCACCGAGGCCGAGGACGCCGAGATGGTGGCGCGGCTGAACGACGTCCGGCCGGACATCGTCTGGGTCGGGCTCGGCGCGCCGAAGCAGGAGCGCTGGATGGCCGAGCACCGGGACCGGCTGAACGCCGCGATCCTGATCGGGGTCGGCGCCGCGTTCGACTTCCACACCGGCCGGCTGGACCGGGCGCCGCTGTGGATGCAGCGAGCCGGCCTCGAGTGGAGCTACCGGCTCTACAAGGAGCCCCGCCGCCTCTGGAAGCGGTACGTCCTCGGCATCCCACGCTTCCTGTACGGCGTCCTGCGCAAGCCACCGACGCCAGTCTCATAGAGTGCTGTCGTGAAGTTCCCCCGGCGGCCGAAGCTCCGGCGACTGGCCGGACCGGCCGGCCGGGCGAGTTGGGGGTTGGCCGACCAGGCCCTGTCCAGCCTGAGCAACCTCGCGGTCGGCGTTGTGGTCGCGCGCTCCAGCACGGTCGCCGACTTCGGTGTCTACGCCCTCGCCTTCGGCGGGTACACGATCGCCCTGAACGTCTCCCGGGCCATCGCCACCGAGCCGTTGGCCGTCCGCTACTCCGGTGAACGGAACCCGGCCTGGGAGCGGGCGGTTCGGGCCAGTACGGCGACCGCGCTGCTGATGGGGTTCGCCGGACTGCTCGTCGGCCTGGCGATCGCGGCGTTCCCGGGAGTGCCGTCGAAGGGTGTGCTGATCGCGTTCGCGGTGACGATGCCTGGGTTGCTGCTGCAGGACGCGTGGCGGTGGGCGTTCTTCGTGGTCGGTGAGGGCCGCCGGGCCTTCGTGAACGACTTGATCTGGTTGCTGGCGATGCTCGCGATCTTCGGCGGTCTCTACCTGACCGGTACGGCGACCGCGTTCTCGCTCACGCTCGGGTGGGGCCTCGGCGCGGTGATCGCGGCGGTAGCGGGCCGGTTCCAGGCGGGCGTGTCACCTCGGCGGCAGTTGATCCGGGAGTGGGTGAAGGCGCACTGGGACCTCACGCCGAAGTACATGGGGGAGATGCTCGCGGTGTCCGGCACGATCCAGGTCTACATGCTCGGCATCACTGCCGCGGCGGGGCTGGCCGCGACCGCGGGCATCCGTGGCGCACAGGTCCTGCTCGGCCCGGTGAACGTGCTCAACCAGGGCATCCGAATGATCTCCGTCCCCGAAGCCGCGCGGGCGCTCCGGCACTCGTACCGCCGACTCTGGCTGGTCGGCCTGGCGATCTCTTTCGGTGTCGGGGCTGGGGCGCTGGCGTGGGGCGCCGTGTTCCTCCTGCTGCCGCCGGTCGTCGGTCGTGAGCTGCTGGGTCCCGGCGTTTGGAACCAGGCACACAACGTCCTGGTCCCCGTCATCCTGCTGCAGGCCTTCGGCGCCTCGAACGCCGGCGCCTTCGCCATCATGCGAGCCCTCACCGCAGCCACCCGAGGCCTCCGCGTCCGCCTGATCTCCTCAGTCATCCTCATCCTCTGCGGCGTAGGCGGCGCCTACCTCTGGGGCGCCCGCGGAGCCGCCTGGGGCCTGGCCGCAGCCTCCTTCTGCACCCTCCTCCTCTGGTGGAACGAAGCCCACCAAGCCATAGCAGCCCACCGCCGCACCTGAACAACACCACCTCCGGCGGCTGAGCTCCGTGGGACGCGAAACGACACGCCTTCGGCGGCGCCTGTCTGTTGGCGCCTCCGGCGCGCCGCGTAGCGGGGAGCGGCCGGGGGCGGTCGGCGGAGCCACCGGCGTACTGTCAGCCAGCTGATCCATCTCTCACGGGCGGAGGTGATGGGGCCGGTGTGGGGGGCGCGGCTCCGGGCTGCGGGAGTTTGCTAGTCGTGGGGGGGGGGGGGGGGGGGGGGGGGGGGGGGGGGGGGGGGGGGGGGGGGGGCGGGGGGGGGGGCGGGGGGGGGCCCCCCCCCCCCCCCCGGGGCGGGG
>NZ_JBITJU010000032.1:0-91890 GCF_044460355.1 Kribbella sp. NPDC050124 | reverse complement strand
CCTGACCGCCCCCCCCCCCCCCCCCGACACCCCCCCCCCCCCCCCCGCCGCCCCCCCCCCCCCCCCCCCCCCCCCCCCCCCCCCCCCCCCCCCCCCCCCCCCCCCCCCCCCCCCCCCCCCCCCCCCCCCCCCCCCCCGCCGCAGTAGGAGACTCCCCAGATGCCGACCTTTCCGTCACACCAGTCCTGGCCGGCCAGTTCTTCGATACTGTCGTACACGTCTTCTGACTCACCGGCTTGGAATGCGTCGCTCTTTCTCCCCTCTGAGGAACCTGTCCCGCGGAAGTCGACCAGGACCGCGGCGTACCCACTGCGTGCGAAGCAGGCAAGAAAGTTCGCGTCGACGATCCCGTGGTAGATGTCCTTGGAGTACGGCGTGAGCATGACGACGCAAGGGAACGGCCCATCGCCATCAGGTAGATAGACATCCGCGGCCAGGGTCACGCCGTCGCGCATCCTCAGGCCCAGGTTCCGCAGGGAGGGCGATGCCAGTTCCGCCACGAAGGCTCCTCGTAGGCCAGTCGCTTGCATCAGCCGATGGTGGTCGCGTAGTAGTACAGTGAACCGCCGCTGGCGTTCGAGACGCCCTTCAGCCGCTTGTCCATCAGCGCGAGATCGGAGTCAGGCCGCTCGGGAAGGATGAGTGCCTGGTCCATGATGATCTTCTGCGCCTGGCCGTACAGCTTCGTTCTGGTCGCGAGGTCGCTGATCTCCCGGCCCTGCCTCAGAAGCTGATCCAACTGGGGCGAGTTGAATCGGGACCAGTTGAAGAGGCCCTGCGGTGTGAACCAGGAGGAGAGCATGTCCGGATCCACGGCTGTGTTCGACGTCGGCACGATGTTGTAGAGGCCCTTCGCACCGGCGTCCAGGTAAGCGCCTCGGCCCAACCGGCTCACGTGAGCATCGAACCCGTTCTGCTCCAAGCCCGCCTGGATCGCCTCAGAGAGTCGCACGTAGACATCCGCGTCGGCGAACGCCGCGATGCTGACCGACAGCTTCTTCCCGTCCTTCTGCCAGCCGTCACCGCTCTTCGTCCACCCGGCCGAAGTCAGCAGCTGTGCCGCCTTGGCGGGGTCATAGGGGTACGAGCTCTCAAGGGAGGTGTCGTATCCTGCGGTTCCCTTCACCAGCGGGGTGTTGCTGACCGGGAACGCACCCGCGTCCGCGAGCTTGACGACGGCCGAACGATCCACCGAATACAGGATCGCCTGTCGCACGGCGACGTCGTCCGTCGGGAAACGGTCGGTGTTCAGGACCGAGAACTGCCCCTGCCCGGCGGTCGGCAGCGTCAGCTGCTCGTACCTCGCCTTCAGATTGTTGAAGTAGGTGCCCGGGACCTTGTTGATCAGCTGGACCTGGCCACTCTGGAGGGCGTTGATGCGGGCCTGGTCGTCGGAGATAATCTTGAAGACTACCTTGTCGAGCTTCGGCGGACCGCTCAGGCCGGCGCCTTCGGGCGCCCAGTTGTAGTCGGGATTGCGCTCAAGCACCACGCTGTCGTTGGGTGCGAAACTGACGAACTTGAACGGCCCGGTACCGACAAGGTGGTCGCCCAGATCCTTGCCGTACGTCTCGATCGCCGCGGGCGACTGGATCCCGAGTTGCGCCGAGCTCAGCAGTGTCAGCAGCGGCGCGTACGACGTCGTGCACGAGAACCGGACGACGTACGCCGACGTCGCCGTCACCTTCGTGCACGGTCCGAGCGAGTCGACCGCGATGGTCGACTGGGTGGACTTGTCGGTGATGTAGGCAACGTTCGCTACCACGGAGGCAGCGTCGAACTTGGTGCTGTCGTGGAACTTCACGTCCTCGCGCAGCGTGAAGTCGTAGGTCTTGCCGTCCGGCGACACCGTCCAGGACTTGGCCAGTCCCGGAACCAGTTTCGCGTCCGGGCCGAGCCACACCAGGGTGTCGAAGACGCCCATCATGATCGCCGCTGCCGACCCCTGACTGTTCGTTGCCGGGTTGAGGGTCGTGGGATTCTGCGCCCAGCCGATGGTCAGTGTCTGGGCAGTACTTTTGCCGGTGCCGGCGTCAGAGGACGAACAGGCGGCCGGCACAACGGCGGTCGCGATCGCAAGACCCACGCCCAGCGTCCGCTTGAGTCTGATTGCCACTTTGGTCTCCATGGTTCCTTCTCGTGAAAGACGTGAGATGCCGAGCGCGCACGAGATTGTTCGCCGAGCCGATTGACCCGCGATGACGGTTCCGGTACCGATGTCAAGGAAGTATGCGCGTGCGGGCATCATTTGACTAGAGATCAGCAAATTCTTCTTACGAATGATCTCGATGATGGGTCGAACGATTCTCACTTAGTACGACTACCGCACCGCGCCAGTCCTGCCTGCGACCACGCGACGCGGGCTGCGCGGTAACCTCATGCGCTATGCCGGACGCCGATGACACCAAGACCCGGATCTACCGCGCCGCGGTTGAGATGTTCTACACGCACGGCTACGCATCGGCCTCGATGCGCTCGATCGTCCAAGCGGCCGACGTCCGGATGTCCTCGGTCTACTACCACTACGCGAACAAGCAGGAACTGCTGTACGAGGTGATGCGCCGCTCGATCGAGGAATCGACGAGCCTGGTGTTGCACAGCATCGAGGGCGCAACGGGGCCTGAGGCCCGACTGCGCGCCGCACTGGGCGCTGAGATCGACTGGCACACCCGCCGCCAGCACGAGGCGTTCATCGCCGACGCCGAGTTGTTCCGGCTCGAGGAGCCGTACCGTGCTGAGATCATCGCGCTCCGGGACCGCGAGGAGTCGATCTTCCGGGAGATCGTCGACGAAGGCATGCGCGCGGGAACCTTCGACCTCCGGGACCCGAACCTCGTCATACGAATGCTGCTCACCGCCACCACCGGCGTCTCGCGGTGGTATCGCGCCGACGGTCCTGATACGCCGGCGAAGATTGCCGCTTCATTCGCCGATGCCGTCATCACGGGCCTCCGCCCGCGGTCCTCCAGCACTCACTGATCTCTGCCTACCCGACTACAAACAGTTGCGACAGTTGTGGAACGGGCGTTCGCTCTATACCCTCCAGAACAGCATCTGAGTCGGGATCAGAAACCGGAGGACGTGTGCTCGAAACTGAGAAGGTCAGCGTGCTGACAGCCGAGACCGATGGGATCCTCACCATCACGCTCAACCGTCCGCAGTCACTGAACGCGATCAACGTGCCGCTGCTGTCCGAGCTGGTCGACGCCCTCCACCGGGCGGGAGAGCCAAGGGCGGTGGTCCTGGCCGGAGCCGGGCGGGCCTTCTGCGTCGGCGAGGATCTCAAGGACACCCTGGCACCGAACACGGGCGGTCCGGACGAGTTGCGGGGCTCATTCGAGCTCCTCCAGGAAGTCACCCGTACGCTGACCCGGATCAGCGCCCCCGTGATCGCCGCGGTGCAGGGTTTCGCCATCGGAGGCGGCGCGGAGATCGCACTCGCCGCCGACCTCGTCCTGCTCCAGAAAGGCGCGCGGATCCGCTTCCCCGAGGTGCCTATCGGCCACGCGCACACCGGCGGGATAACACTCCGGCTGCCTCAGCTCGTCGGCCTGATGCGGGCCAAGGAACTGCTCCTGCGCGGTCGATGGATCGAGTCAGGTGAAGCGGTCCGTCTCGGGCTCGCGCTCGACGAGGTCGACGACGTTCTGACGCACGCTCACCGGTTGGCAGACGAACTGGCGGCGCAGCCCGGTCGTTCCATGGCGGCAGCGAAGCACGCCCTCGAGACCGCCACCTTCCCGATGCAGGAGTCGAGCCTGCGCCTAGAGGTCGAAGCTGCCACCTACTGCTTCGCATCGGTCGAGGCGGCGACGAGCTTCGACGAGTTCAGGGCCGGCCGTCTCGGCGGTGTCATGTGATCAACTCCGGCCAAGAACTCGAGACCCTTCCCAGCCTGTTGGCCCAGGCGGCCGCGCGATGGCCCGAGCGCACCTTCCTCCGGATCGACGGCCAGGACGTTTCGTTCGCCGAATTCGACGAACAGACCTCGCGGCTGGCCGGCGCCCTAGCGGCGAACGGTGTCGGCCAGGGCGACCGTGTCGTCGCGTTCATGAGCAACTCGCTGGCTTGTGTCCAGGCCTGGTTCGCCACCAACCGCCTCGGTGCTGTCTGGGTCCCGGTCAACACCGAGTGGCGCTCCGAGGTACTCGCGCACGCCGCACTTCTCGCCGACCCGGTTCTGACGATCGTCGACGAATCGCTGGCCGCGGAACTGGAGAGCGCGCTCGAGCGCACCGGCGCCGTCGACCGGCGGATCCCGCTTGTCGTCGCGGCGAACCGGGGCGGCGTCAACGGGGACGCCCCCGACCTCGGCAATCTCCTCCAGAACTGCGTTCCGCCGGTCGACGTGGAGGCGCGACCGTCCGACGTCGCCGGAATGCTTTATACGTCGGGTTCCACCGGTCGCTCGAAGGCATGCGTGCTCTCGCACCGCTATTTCGTAACGCAGGCGCACATCGCGATCCGTGACCTCGGTCTGCGTGCAGACGACGTTCTCTACTGCCCGTTCCCGCTGTTCCACGCCGATGCGACTGCGCTGACCGTCGTACCCGCGCTCATGCTGGGAGCCACGGCAGCGATCGGGAGGCGGTTCAGCGCATCGAGATTCTGGTCCGAAGTCCGCGAGGTACGGGCGACCGTCTTCGACTTCATGGGCGCGACGCTGTCGATCCTGCACCGCTCCGCGCCCGGACCGGCTGATGCCGACAACCCGGTGCGACTGGCGTGGGGAGTACCACTTCCCGAGTGGGCGCCGGACTTCGAGGAGAGGTTCGGACTGAAACTCCTCGAGCTCTATGGCTCCGTCGAAGCAAGCCTGCCGATAACCCAACACTGGCAGAATCCGCGTGTCCCAGGCTCGTGCGGCCGACAGAACGAGGACTTCGACACGCAAGTCGTCGACGAGTTCGACGAGCCGGTCACTGACGGAACCGTGGGCGAACTCGTCATCCGGCCGCGGCGCGCCGGCACGATGTTCGACGGCTACTTCGCCGATCCGGAGGCGACCACGACCGCCTGGCGGAACCTCTGGTTCCACAGTGGCGATCTCGTCCGCCGGGACGAGGACGGCAACTACTTCTTCGTCGGCCGCAAGAAGGACGTGATCCGGCGGCGTGGTGAGAACATCAGCGCCTTCGAGGTCGAGGAAGCTCTCCTGCGGCACGCCGAGATCCGCGAGTGTGCGGCGATCGGCGTGCCGAGCGAGCTGACCGAGGAAGACGTGAAGGTCCTCATCGTGACGACCGCCGGCAGCGAATTGACCGCCCCCGAGGTGTGGGACTTCGCCTGCGGGAGCCTCGGCCGTTTCCAGCGACCCCGGTACGTGGAACTGGTCGATTCCCTGCCCAAGACGCCGACGGGGAAGATCGACAAAGCCGCGGTCAAGGCGATCCAGGTATCACCGGTCGCCGGTTGGGACCACGACGCCGTGCCCAACAGCTAGCCCCAGACCGAGGAGCACCAGCCAGATGCGCGCCTTCCCATCCCAGCAAGTTCCACACACGTTGTCGCGTCAGGTCACAGACCTCGACGTCGCCGCCCGCTTCGGTGACATGTTCCCGCCGGCGGCCGCGACCCCGTTCGTCCTTGGCCTCGCCGAGGTGGCATGCCACCAGGCCGTGGCCGAACTGCTCGAGCCCGGCGAGACCACCGTCGGCATCGACGCTCACATCCGCCATCTCGTCCCTTCGCCGGTCGGCGCGGTTCTCACCGCACATGTGCTGGCGACCCGCATCGAAGGGCGGAAGGTGACCTTCCAAGTCAGCGTGATGGACGGTGACACGGAGTGCGCCACGGTCGAGCACACACGCGCCGCCGTCCTCGCCGTCAAGATTCTCCAACGGCTGATGCAGCGGGCGGAAGACTGACCCATGGAGCAAATCCAGCTGCGGTCCTCAGGTCGCATCGCGTACGTCAAACTCGACCGCCCCTCAACCCGGAACGCGTTGAGCGCCCGGATGGAGGCGGAGCTGCGCGCGGCGTTCCAGCGGCTCCGGTATGACGACTCTGTCAGCGCGATCGTGCTCGAGGCTGAAGCCCCCGTCTTCAGCTCCGGGCACGATCTGGGCGAGATAGCGGACCGGGACCTCCGCGACCTCCTCAAGGCCGAACTGCATACCGTCGAGCTTCTCGAGGACATCCGCAGATGCCCGCAGCCGGTGATCGCGAAGCTTCGAGGCCCAGTACTGGCGGGCGGCCTGCAGCTGGCCCTGTCCTGCGACCTGCTGATCGCCGCCGAGGACGTCTGGTTCATGACACCGGGCGTCAAGATCGGTGTGTTCTGCTCCACGCCGATGGTGCCGCTTACGCGTGCGATCGGGAGCAAGCGCGCCTTCTACATGCTGGCCACTGGCCATCTGGTGAAAGCGCACACCGCTCTGGAGTGGGGTCTGGTGAACCAGGTCGAGCCGGAGGAGAATCTCGACTCCGCAGTGGACGAGCTCGCGACGCATCTGGCCTCGTGCAGCCGGATGGCGATGGCAATGGGAAAGGAGGCGTTCTACGCCCAACTGAGCCTGGACGAACGCCAGGCCTACGACCTCACCCGCACCGTCGCCGCGGCCAACGCGACCGCAGCCGACGGGCGCGAGGGCATCCAGGCCTTTCTCGAGAAGCGCTCACCCACGTGGAGCGGAAGGTGACCAAGTCAGGTCGCCGGACCGGGTGGACAAGGGCCTTGGTAGCAGAGTGCGCGGCTGCTGTACTCCGCTGTGGTTGACACGGCTCAGGTATTCCGGATCCGGACGACAGCGTCGGGGCGATAGGCCGAAATGGTCTCTTCAATCAACTGCACGGCTGCCGTAGGGTCGGTCCTGGTCATGGCTCTAATCTTCAGAATTTGTTGCTGGCTTGTAGCCTCGGCCTGAAGCATCAACCCGACAGGGCGACACCAGCTCATTGACCCGAACTTGACCGATCTTGACCTTCGCGGAATGAACGATATGCACGACGTACTGCGCAGCGGCCGTGGTCGTGGCCGACGACGCCGTGCATGTCTCCGCCGCCGGAGAGCTCGCGTTGCGCCGAGGGTCCGCCGTCGTACTGCGTTCAGGCGAATGGCACGGCTATACGGACTGCGACGGCCTGGTCCTGCGTAAAGCGTACGTCGGCGCCGACGTGTTCGCGCGAGCATAGCGCACCCCACCGTCCAACATGCCATGCGTTGCTGGAGGCAAAGATCACGACGGGTGGACACTGGGCCGGATTCAGAGCCGAACGCGCGGCCGGCGTCCTGACCGAGACCAACCTGCCAGCAGCCGACATCGGCGCGCTCGTCGGCTGGCGCGATCCGAGCCATGCCGGCCGACGGTTCCACGCATGCTTCGGGGTTAGCCCGCAGCAAGTACCGCTCGAGTACACCTGGCAAGAGTGGCGCGGCTCCACCCTCGCCGACGCGGTCGCCGAATCGATCCTCCTGCGAGACCTTCCCCGCACGGCAGACTCCGAGATCCGCGACAACACTACCTGCGACGACTGGAGCCTCCGGAACGAGCGGTGCATGGCTGCTTACCTGCGGACCCGGCGGACCAGTTCAGCGGTTCGCAGAGGCGGATGGGTGGGCGGAGACGGGTGCGGTCGATGGGGTTGTCGCCGACGGCGCGGGCGAGGCTCGCGGTGACGGTGAGCGAGTTATTGCCTTGTCGGAGTACTTCGCAGGGCACCGTGAACATGTACGTCGCGCAGAAGCGGGTTCCGGCGTGCAGCCTGCCTGACGCAACGGACGCGGTCCACAGTTCGTCGAGAGGGATCAGACGGCGTCGAACTGGTCCTCGGCGATGACTCGCACGACGCGCTCGAATCCCATCGCCTCGCCCATCCATTCCACTTCCGCCTGATACAGCACCGCCGCCGGCGCGACATGACGACCGCCAGACAGCGCCTTCGTCACCGGGCAGTGGCTGGCGTACTGTGGCGCGTGCGTCCTGCCAGAGATGGCGAACACGTTTTCTGCGGCTCGGTGTCCCGTTCTGACCCGTGTCCGGATACCTCGAGGACAAGCGAGCGTGGACGAAGGTCAGACGCTGAGTCACGGCTGCCCGGCGTACGAGGTGCGCTCCGGATCGGTCGTCACGACCTGATGGGCTACCTCTACCCCGCCGTGCTCGACGTCTCTACCGACCTGACCCTGGTATCGGCGGCCACGTCGAAGTCCTCGAGCTCGGTAACCTGCGCGCGCGGGTCGACGCAGTGACTCGCAGAGAGGTTGGCAGCCGAATGGAACTCGCCTGCGATGTCTTCCAACTCGACGACTCGGTCGTCGACGACGACTTCCCATGGGCAGCCACGGTGTCTGTCGGCCTGGACCGCCCGGTCGACGACTTCTACCGAACTCCAGGTGCTGAACGTCCGCGACAACGTCGTCGAGATGAGCAACGACGGACCGGCACACCTTGCGATCAGCCGATGACGCCCAGAGCTCCGCGGCCTGGGCACCTACCACGGGAAGCGCGGTTGGCCATCTCGGTCAAGTTCGACGTCAGGCACGGCCCGGTCATCACGTTCGGCATCGCCCAGGAACGCGACGGCCAGTTCCGATTCGTCGTGTCCACCGGCACAGTCGTCCCCGGCCCGGTCCTGCAGATCGGGAACACGAGCTCCTGGCACGAAGACCTCATCGTCCTGAACAACTGGAACCGGATCCGGATCCGGGAGACACCCGAGCGCCCGACGACAGGTGGTTGACCAGGTCGGTGGTGTGGGCGCGAAAGTGCTCGATCGACGACAGCTTGATGTCCTCGTAGCCGCGGATCAGATCCGGTGACTTGGCGACATCGAGAAGGAGCGGCAGGTTGTCGTTGTCGAGATGATCGACGGCCAGGCCCATCAACCGCCGGTACTCCGACGGCAACGCCCGCTCCTGCCTGCGGACCTTTGCCCAGCCGAAGACGTCGACCCTCGTGCCGCGAATGGCCCGCATCGAATACAGCAAGCGTAGAACGGGCAACGCCCAGGCACCGCAGGGGATCTTTCGCTTCATCCCGAGTGCGCGAAGCAATGGCGGATGGAGCATGATCTTGACCTTGGCGTCGCTCCCGAACGCTGCGGCAAGCTTGGCCCGTTCGGCCGAGTCGAGATGAAGACGAGCGACCTCGTACTCGTCCTTGAAGCTCATCAACTTGAAGAGCCCCTCCGCATAGGCCGCCGTCATCTCCCTACCCTGCGCTACATTCGCCTGGGAGACCCTCGCATCGAGCTCACCGACTGCATCGCAGAAGGACTGTGCGTAGGCCTTGTCCTGGTAGGCGACCAATTCCTGGGCCAGTCGCTCGACCCGCTCACTTAACGGCGACTCGAGATCAAGGTCCGCGATCAACTGGCGGACCTCGGGCAAGATCTCGACGGCCGGTGCGTCGGGTGCCGCGATCAGCTCGGGCATCACGACCGCGATCCGGCCGACCCGGATTGCTGCGAGGTTCTTCTTCACTGCCGCGCCGTTGTGACGGATTGCTGCCTCGATCGCCCACTCTTCGAGGGGGAGAACCCCGTGCTGATAGGCGGCGCCGACCAGGATCATGTTCGTCTGCATGTGGTCAGCGAAGAATCGCTCAGCCAACTCCCCTGCATCGATATAGAGGTTCTCCGACGCCGCGGTCGACTCGTCCAGGCGCGACCGGACGTCCTGCCAGGCGGGAACCTGGACCTCGACCGCTTGCACCATAGTTGCCGTAGGCACGTGAGCGGTGTTGACGACCGCGATGGCGTCGCTCCGCAAAGAGTCGAGGTTGGCTTCGGTCGCTGCGCCGAGCGCGTCGAATCCGATCAGGACGTCGACGGTCCTGCGTCCCGCACGCAACTGGCCGTCGACGGGTACCGTGGCGAGCCGGAGGTCCGAGATCACCGGCCCGCCCTTCTGGGCGAGGCCGATCTGCTCCAGCGCCGCGGCGTACCGGCCTTGCATGAATGCGGCCATCTGCAGCACCGCCGAGATAGTCACCACACCGGTCCCGCCGATTCCCGGCATCCGGATCAGTACGTCGTCGCCGACACGGCGCCGAGGTTCGGGCAGATCAGTGGCAGAGCTCGGGATCTCCTGTGCGCTTGGCTTCCTCGAGGGAACCACCTTCACGAACGACGGGCAATCGCCATGCAGACATGATGTGTCTTGGTTACAGGAAGACTGGTGGATCTGAGTCTTGCGTCCGAACTCGGTGTCCACGGGCTGGACCGACAGACATGTCGACTTCGCACCGCAGTCCCCGCATCCTTCGCACACTCGTTCATTGATCCAGATTCGCTCCTGAGGCACGGGAATCTTGCCGCGTTTGCGCAGCCGCCGCTCTTCGGTGGCGCAACGGTCGATATGCAGCAGCACCGTTACGCCGGGCTCGGCTGCCAGTTCGCGTTGAACGTGTGCCAGGTCGTCGCGGTGGCGGACACTCACGTTCCGGCCGAATCGCGTCCGGCGCCAAGTCTTGGGATGCGCGGTGGTGATGACGATCCTGCGGACGCCCTCCAGTGTCAGCCACCGGGTCAGTGACGGCACATCCTGTTGTCCCTCCGGAGTCTGCCCGCCGGTCATGGCCACCGCGTCGTTGAAGAGTAGCTTGAACGTCATCGTGGCGCCGGCGGCAACAGCGGCTCGTACAGCGAGTGACCCGGAGTGATAGAAGGTTCCATCGCCGATGTTCTGGAAGAAGTGGCTCTCGTCCGTGAACGACTCCAGGCCGAGCCACTGGGCACCTTCACCGCCCATCTGGGTCATACCGATGAGCTGACCGCGCTTGCCCTGGTCTTCCAGCGCCACCATGACATGGCAACCGATACCGACGCCCACCAACTGGCCAGGCTCCGCTCGCGTCGAGATGCTGTGCGGGCACCCGGAACAGAAAGCCGGCGTTCGGGCCGGGAGCAGGTCCAACGTGCGCCTCACCGTCCGCGTTGCCGGCACGCGGGATTCATCGGCCAGACCAGGGAGAACCCTATGAAGCGCACGGATGATGTCGTCGGAAAGAATCGTCCCGCGCGCGGTTAGCAACGGCGCCCCTGAAGCGTCGTACTTGCCGACCACCGCGGGAGCGTGATCCGTGGCGTAGAGGGCTTCCTTGATCGACCCTTCGATGAACGCGAGCTTGTCCTCGATGACCAGCACCGTCGAGACGCCGCCCAGCAGGCGCCGGATCAGAGCAGTGTCCAATGGCCAGGGCATACCCAGCTGGATCAGACGTACTCCGAGGCCGTGCAGACGCTCGTCGCCGATGCCCATGTCTGCGAGCGCCCGGCGTAGCGATTGATAGGACAAGCCAGCAGCAACGATCGCGACCTTCGGATGGTCAGGCTCGAAGGTGACCCGGTTCAGTCCGGCCGCGCCGGCGTACTCGCAGGCGCGAGCCAGACGGCGCGTCATCAAATCCAGCTCGGCGTCCAGGTTCGTCGGCGGCAGCAGCACCGGCGGCTCGAAGGAACGACGACGATTCAGATCGGGGACCGAGTCCAGCAAGCCATCGACCTTGACGACCGCCGAGGAATCGGCGACGTCGGCGACGATCTTCAGCCCGGTCCAAAGACCGGCGTGCCGCGACATCGCAACGGCGTGCAGTCCGAACGAGAGCACCTCCGCGATGTTGCCTGGAGCAAGCAATGGCATGAACAGACTCCGGCACATCGGCTCGCACGAACTCGGCACCGTAGACGACTTGCTCGCCGGATCGTCGCCGATCCAGGCGACTGCGCCACCGAGCGGCGCCGTACCGCTGATGTTGGCGTGCCGAATCGCGTCGGCAGCGCGATCGAGTCCAGGGTTCTTGCCGAACCAGATGCCGGTGACTCCGTCACGCCGGCGGCGATCCAGCAGTCCCAGCAGTTGGGTGCCCGCGACCGCCGTCGCGGCAAGCTCTTCGTTGAGCCCGCGCCGGAACACCACGCCGGCCGGATGCAAGAACATCGAGGCGCGCTCGACCTCGCGATCCACACCACCTAGCGGCGAGCCCTGATACCCCGAGATGAAGACGCCCGTGTCGAGCCCACGTGTCGCATCGAGCCTGCGCATGTCCAGCGTGGTCCGGACGAGAGCCTGGACACCAGAGAGCAGCACCTCACCCGATGTCGACGTGTATTTGTCAGGTACGTCGACCGTTGGCGATGCGGGTGTCGAACGGGCTCTGGTCATCGGTCAATCTCCTTGAGGGTGGCTGCTCGCACCTTCGCAGTCCGGCGAATCACGCGCAATCTCGACGTGGCAAAGGTGCTACATCCGCAGGATTCACGGCGGTCCTGGCCACCGGACGTTTCAGTCAGGCAAGCGGAGCGCCGACTTCTTGCGCGGCAAGGCGCAGCCGCGCAAAGTCGATCGCCGCTTCGAGCATCGTCTGCCCGGACAGATCCGCTGCTCGAGCCAGTTCGGTCACCCGCGGACCGATCTCGTCGACAGCGCGAGCGGTCTGGTCGTCGCTCCATCCGGCACGAATCGCGTGAACCCGGATGACGCCGCCTGCGTTGGCCACGAAATCGGGAACGTACAGCACACCAAGATCCTTGAGCAGCCAAGCGCACTCGAGAGCATCGAGAGTATCGTTGGCGCCACCGGCGATGACACGTGTCCGCAGCGTGTCGACGTTGGCCGCGGTCACCGCACGTGCCGTGGCACACGGCGCATAGACGTCGCATTTCGTCGAGAATGCGTCATCGGGATCGACGATGTGCGCGCCAACTCGTTCGGCGACTGCCCGGGCGCGCGCGGAGTCGACATCAGCGATCGACACGATGGCGCCGGCGTCGCGCAGCAACCGCGCCAGCGCCGATCCGACGTGTCCGACTCCCTGGACAAGCACACGCACGTCGTCGAGGGTCGCGGCGCCGAACTCGTACGCGACCCCCGCCCCAATCGCGTTGAAGACGCCGCGAGCGGTCCAGGGAGACGGGTCCTCAGAAGCTGCGGAGACGTCCACTCCCACAGAGGCCATGATGCTCAGGTCGTCGGGCACAGTCCCCATGTCGACGCCTGGGATATAGACGCCCTGGAGCTTGCTGACGTACTCGCCGAAACGCCGCATCATTCGCTCGCGGCCATGTGGAGGCTGACCGAGCTCCATGATGACGGACTTCGCGCCGCCGTAGGGCACGCCGGCGACCGCGTTCTTCCAAGTCATCGCGGACGCGAGGCGCTGGGCTTCGACGGTCGCGGCCTCCAGCGAAGCGTACGGACGGTATCGAACGCCGCCGAGTCCAGGCCCGAGCACAGTGTTGTCGATCGCAACAACCGCTTGGAGGCCGGCCTCAAGATCGACACAAGTGATGATCTGCTCGCTGGCGGCCAGGTCGAGCTCGCGTGCAGCTGCCATTGTCACGTCCTTGGGGGCTGTTGGTGAGGCTACGCCATCCGGCGCACATCCGTAAGGATTGTAGCCAAACGATCGGGCATTTGTAAACGACCAGAGCATCTTGACTGTCAAGTGCCAGTGTGTTTTGGTTTGGCCAAGCCGATTGACAGGGCAGCGCCCGAACCGGGAGGAACCATGAACGACGCGGCCACACACTTCGCCAGTAGCCAGGGCGGCACGCCGGCTGATGTAGGCAAGTACGTCGACCGCACCGCGATCGAGGCGGCCGAGATCCTGCCGGGCCTTCGATTCCAACCGGTCATCGGTACCAACGCGCTACTCAACTTCGTCTCGTACGAGCCTCACTCGGAGGCGCCGTTACACACGCACGAGGAGGAGCAGATCGTCCTCGTGCTCGAAGGTGAGCTGCACTTCCACGTCAACGGCCATGACCGCGTACTTCGCCCCGGGGATGTCGTCGTCGTCCCGCCGTGGGTACCGCACGGTGCGCACACTCTCGATGTGCCGTGCCTGCAGGTCGACTTCTTCACGCCTGCACGCGAGACCCTTCGCCGACAGGCGATCGCGGCCATCCCAGGATCGTCGGTCCAGTGCAGCTAGCGCTTCAGGGCCGGTCTGCGTTCGTCACTGGCGGAACCAAGGGAATCGGATTGGCGAGTGCGCGAGCGCTGGCTGCCGAAGGTGCCGCCGTGACGATCTGCGCTCGGACGGAAGCTGACGTCTCACGAGCGGTCGACGAACTGCAGCGGCTCAGCAGCGATACCAGGGTCCACGGAGTGACATGCGATGTCACCGATGCCGACGCTGTCGAAGGCGCGATCGCGGCGGCGGTCGACGTTCATGCAGGCCTCGACATCGTGGTCAACAATGCCGGCGGCGCAACTCCCGGCTCGTTCGAGCAACTGACGAACACGGCATGGCAGCGAGACGTCGAAATCAAGTTGTTCTCCCAGGTGAATGTCGTACGGGCCGCGTTGCCGGCGCTGCGGCGATCCAGCGCCCCGAGAATCATCAACATCGGCGCGGTGTACGCGACCTCCCCCGACGCCTCGTTCTTCGCCAGCTCGGTCACGCGGGCCGCATGCCACAACCTGACCAAGGTCCTGGCCCAAGAGCTCGGTCCGAGTGGCATTCTCGTCAACTCGGTGAATGTTGGGCTCATCGACACGCCACAATGGGACTCGCTCTGGCAAGCCAAGGCACCCGAGACGCCGCGTGAAGAATTCGTGAAAAGTCTGGCGCGAGATTCCATCCCCCTGGGCCGGTTCGGTAAGGCCGGCGAGGTTGCCGGAGTGGTCGCGTTCCTCGCCGGCGACCGCGCGTCGTACATCACCGGCGCGGCGATCGACGTCGCCGGCGGAATGGGCGCTTAGACCCTTGAGAACCGTACGGACGCACGTAAGGTTGCGGAACTACAGAGCAGGCGCGAAGGCAGGTGGCAGATGGCAGAGCATGATCGTCAATCGGTCGACACCGAGCGGGATCTCTCCGAGTTCGTGATCCATGAGTCCAAGCAGGCGGATCTGGATTCGATCGACCTGAGACTCCTGGACCTGCTGTCGAGAGACGCCCGGGCAAGTCAGCGCAGAATCGCGCGCGAGCTCGGTATCTCGCCACCCACAGTCGGCGAGCGAATCGCGCGGCTGGAACGGGACGGCGTGATCCGCGGCTATCGCGCGGAGGTCGACTGGGGGGCACTCGGCTTCCCAATGCAGGCATTCGCCTCGATCGTTGCGGCGTCACGGCAAGCCCACGTACTTCGGGCGTTGTACGAGATTCGCGAGGTGGAGCAGGTTTCAGTCGTCACCGGGTCAATGGATCTTCTCGCGCGACTGCGAGTTCGAGACTCGACGCATTTACGGCGCGTGCTCCTGGAGTCGATCTGGGAGATTCCGGGCGTGACCAGGGTAGAGACGCTCATCAGCCTGGCCGAGACCGCACACAAGGACCTGCTGCCGGGGTTGCTCGGCATTCTTCAAGGTGAAGAAGGCAACCCCAAACGGGCGACATGACAACCAAGATGGGTGTACTTCATGCAGACGACGATCTTCCGCAACGCGGCGATCCTTGATCCGGTCGAGGGTCGACTCGTCCCAGACCAGACCGTGGTCGTCGAGGGTGATCGGATCATCGACATTGGCTCCTCCCAGCCGACGCCAGGTCGCAGCGCACGCCTGATCGACCTGGCCGGGATGACTCTGATGCCTGGGCTGATCGACTGCCACACGCACCCCGCCGTCGTCGACATGGACGTCACGGGCATGGCCGAGTGGTCGCCGGCGTACGTGGCGGCACGCGCAGCGCGCGCACTCAGCGGGATGCTGCAGCGCGGCTTCACCACGATTCGCGACGTCGGCGGAGGCGATCTCGGTCTGGCACGCGCCGTCGACGAAGGGTACTTCCCTGGGCCACGGATCTTCTACGGGGGCAAGCAGCTCACGCAGACCGGTGGAGCGGGCGACTGGCGTTCGCCATCCAGGCAGGTGTACGACACCAGCTACTACGCACCGGCAATCGGCGTGATCTGTGACGGCGTCAGTGAGGTACGGCGCGCCGTACGCGAGGAAGTGCGCCGCGGTGCGCACCACATCAAGGCCTATCTCAGCGGTGCCGTCGATTCACCGTCCGACCGAGTCGACTCGACCCAGTTCTCCCTCGAGGAACTGCGGGCGATGGTCGAGGAAGCTACCGCAGCGAACATCTACGTCGCCGGGCACGCATACACGTCTCGGGCCATCAACCGTGGCCTCGAGTGCGGGGTCAGAACCATCGAGCACGGCAACCTCATGGACGAGTCCAGCATTCCGCTGTTTCACCAGTACCAAGCGTTCTACGTCCCCACGATCGTCACCTACCACGCACTGGCGCGCGCAGGGCAGCAGGGCCACCTGCACGGGCACGTCGGCGCGAAACTCCTTGATGTGCTCGACCACGCCACCGGCGCGCTCGAACTGGCGCATCGCTCCGGTCTTCGCATCGCCTATGGCACGGACTTGTTCGCCGACCTGCACGACCGACAGCTGGAAGAGTTCGTCCTCCGCTCCGAGGTTCAGCCCGCCGACGCGATCATCCGCTCGGCGACGACCGTCGGCGCCGAGCTACTGGGGATGACCGGGAAGCTAGGCACTGTGTCAGCCGGCGCGTACGCAGACCTCCTGGTGATCGACGGCGATCCGCTCGCGGACATTCGCACGCTCACGACCCCCGAGACGAACCTGAAGCTGATCATGAAGCAGGGACTCATCTTCAAGAACGACCTCTGATCGCGCCCACGTCAGAGAGTAGTCGGAGTCTCACGCTGCAGGGCCGATCACGCACGCGCCTCGAGCCAGGGTTCGCACAGCCATTCACAGCGGCACTAAATGAAAGGTCATTGCCATTCAGGCAGCTCATTCGTAAGAGGATCACCCTATTCTCTTGTCAAATGGACAAGATCAGCGCATACTCACTTGCCACTGGTTCCCGAACTGCTGCGCAGGGCGGAACGATCGACTGGAGGAGATCGTCTTGGTGGGATACGTCGCCAAGCGCTTGGCAGCACTCGCGCTGCTGCTGTTCGGCGTCTCGATCGCCGTCTTCGCAATCGTCCGGCTGATTCCAGGCGACCCGGTACGGGTCATCCTGGGCACCAACGGCGGAGACGCGGAAACCGTCGACCGGCTGACCCGTCAGTTCGGCCTTGACCAACCGCTTGCCACGCAGTACGTCAAGTGGATCGGCCACGTTGTCACGGGCGACTTCGGATACTCCTACGGCCAGCAACGCCCAGTGTCAGACCTCATCAGCCAGAACCTGTGGCCCACGGTGCAACTCGCGCTCGCCGGCCTGCTGCTGGCGATCGTGTTCGGGCTGGTCATCGGTGTCTCGGCCGCGCTTAGGCGAGGTTCCCTGTACGACACCGCGATCATGTCGACCGCGGTGACGTTCCTGTCCATTCCCAGCTTCTGGCTCGGGCTCCTCCTGCTGCTCGTGTTCGCCGTCCAGATCCCGCTCTTCCCTGTCGCGGGCGGCGCAGGACTCTCAGGTTTGGTGCTTCCGGCCATCACTCTCGGGCTCGGTGAGATCGGATTCGCCAGCCGGTTCATCCGATCGAGCGTGATCGAGGCCGGCCGGCACCTGCACGTGGTGACGGCACGTGCCAAGGGTCTCGCCGGCGCACGAGTCCTTCAGCGGCATGTCATCCGCAATTCGCTGCTACCTGTGATCACTGTCCTGGGACTCCAGTTCGGCAGCCTGTTGTCGGGAGCGGTCCTCGTGGAGATCGTCTTCTCCCGACCTGGACTGGGACGGCTGCTGGTCGACGCCATCCTGGCCAAGGACTACCCGACCGTCCAGGCGTGCGTGCTGCTGATCGCAGTCATCTACTCGGTGGTCAACCTCCTTGTAGACCTGCTCTACCCGGTGCTGGATCCACGAATCGGAGTGCGGTGATGACGACAGAACGTCAACTAGCGGAAACCGGTCCAGGCCCGCTGGCCGTCTTCGAACGGGACGCGGGCGCACCTGCCACACCGAGTTCGCGCGGGGCAAAGGTTCGCGCGGCAATGCGGCATCACAGTCTGAAGATCGGTGTCGCGTTCCTACTCCTCATTCTCTGCGTGACGTTCATCGGCCCGTTGTTCTCATCCGTCGACCCGAACAAGGTGGATCCGTCCCAGACGTTCCTCGCGCCGTCCGCACAGCACTGGTTCGGCACTGACTCCTTCGGCCGCGACATGTTCGCCCGCGTCCTCGAGGGCGGCCGAGTCACGGTACTCGCCGGTGCCGCCGTTGTCGTCCTGGGCGGTGCTGCCGGAACATTGCTCGGTCTGATCGCCGGCTACTACCGTGGCGCCGTCGGATTCCTGATCATGAGGCTCACGGATCTGCTCCTGGCCTTCCCCGGGATCCTGCTCGCGCTCGCGGCTGGTGCTGTTCTGGGGCCCGGCCTCCGCAATGGCGTCCTAGCGGTCGCAGTCGTTGTAGTGCCCATCTACGTCCGGGTCGTCGAGGGCGCCACTCGCGAGATCCGCAAACGTCCTTATGTCGACGCCGCCGTCACCACAGGCGCCGGTTCCGTGCGCATCATCCTGCGCCATGTCTTGCCGAACGTACGATCGGGACTACTCGTTCTGACGACTACGTGGCTCGGATACGCGGCGCTCTGGATCGCCGCTCTCGGCTTCATCGGAATGGGCGTTCAGCCGCCCACCCCGGAGTGGGGCGCACTGCTGTCCGACGGCCGGAACTACGTCACCCTCGCGTGGTGGATCGGCACCATTCCCGGCATTTTCCTTGCGCTGTTCGTCATTGCGGTGAATCTCATCGGCGACGGTCTGCGCGACGAGCTCGATCCCGCGCTCGCGCGTCGATGAATCGCTGCCACGATCCACTCATCAACCCTTCACGGCTAGAAACACTGGAGGCGAAGTGTCCACCAGACTCAGGCAAGCCCTGCTACCGGGTCTCGCAATCACCGTGGCCACGTCACTGGCCGCCTGTTCGTCGTCTGATCAAGGCGCCGCTGAGAACGGCGACCAGTCTCTGACCATCGGATGGGCGCAGAACCCCACCACGCTCAACCCTGCCACCAACAGTCAGGACTCGGCCAGAGCCATCATGGCGGGGGTATTCGATTCGCTGGTGTGGCTGGGCCCTGACGCGAAGGTGATGCCCAGCCTCGCGAAGTCCTGGACGATTGCGCCGGATGGCAAGAGCTACACCTTCACCCTGCGCGACGACGTCAACTTCCACGACGGCACCAAGTTCGACGCCGCCGCAGTTGTCGCGAATATCGACTACATCACCAACAAAAGCACCCAGTCGACGCTCGCCATCAACGGGCTCGGAGCGTGCAAGAAGGCCACTGCGGTGTCGACGTACGTCGTTCGGTTCTCGTGCGACAAGCCGTATGCGCCCTTGCTGAGGCAGCTCGGCCTGCCGGATCTTGGCATCCAGTCGCCGGCGGCGATCAAGAAGTACGGCGCGGATCTCGGTGATCACCTGGTCGGCACCGGGCCATTCAAGTTCGTCAGCTTCGCCCCCAACGACAGCGTCGTGCTCGAACGCAACCCGGACTACCAATGGGCGCCCAACGGTGCTGGACAGAGCGGTCCGGCCAAGCTCACCAAGGTCACGTTCAAGATCATCTCGGACGACCAAGCTCGGATCAACGCTCTGCAGAGCGGTCAGGTGCAGCTGATCGACAAGGTTCCGGGTACGTACTTCAACAACCTCAAGGCAAAGTTCGCGCAGGTGACGCTGCCGACCGCGGGTATGGGACAGTTCGCCGTCTTGAACACAGAGCGCTTCCCGACCAACGACCTCGCCGTTCGGCAGGCGATCCTCTATTCGGTCGACCGGACCGCAGTCGTCAAGCTCGCGGACGCAGGCGCCTTCCCAACGAGCAGCGGCCCCATCCAAAAAGGAACCGCTGGGTACGACGCCTCGCTCGAGAAATCCTACCCCTACGACCCGGACAAGGCCGCACAGCTGTTGACCTCGGCCGGGTGGGCCAAGAACGGCAACACCTGGGAGAAGGACGGCAAGAACCTCTCCGTCAGTATCGCCGCGTTCGCCGACGCCGCCCTGTACGTACGGTTGGCCGAGGCGATTCAGGCCAACCTGCAGCAGAACGGCTTCGAGGTTTCGCTGAACCGGCTTGGCCGGGCCGCGTACCTGGACGGCGGTGCGAAGGGGTTGTACAACATCGTCCCGACCTCGACCGCGGGCGTCGACCCTGACATCCTCTCGCTCTGGTTCCTGCCGGACGCGCTGTTCAACTGGTCGAAGTACCGCACGCCGGGCCTGGCGCAACTGCTCGACAAAGCGCGCGAAACCAGCGACGCGAACGGGCGGCCGGCCCTCTACAGCCAGGCCCAGAAGATCATCATGGACCAGGCCCTGCTGCTGCCCGAACGGCCCGACTCCAATCTGGTGCTGATGAACAAGAGCGTCAAAGGCGTGTCGAACGCCGGCGGCGGCTCGCTGTTCTACTACGCGACTTCCGTCGGCTGACGGAAGCGAGGAGGTTCACGACCTATGGTCACGGTGATCAAGGCCGGGCGTCTGATCGACGGCACCGGCGGTCCGCCGGTCGACGACGTGGCGGTCGTTGTCGAGGATTCGATCATCCGGGAAGTCCGCACCGGCAGGGCGGACTTCCCGGCCCCACCCGGGGCGATCGAAATCGACTACCCGGACGGCACCGTCCTGCCAGGACTCATTGATGCCCATGTGCATCTCAACCTGCCTGGCGACGGCACGCCGTTCGAGACATCGGTCCGCGAGGACGATTGTGTCCTGGCCGTCGCGTCGGCACATGCCGCCCGGACAGCGCTCGAGGCCGGTATCACCACCGTGAGGGACACCGGCTCCCGTGGAACGACGGCCTTCGGCCTGCGTCGAGCTGTCGAGCTCGGCGCAGGCCGGTCACCACGCCTCCTGCTCAGCGGTGCTCCCGTCACCATCACCGGCGGCCACACCTGGCCTATGGGCGGCGAGGCGGACGGCGTCGACGGGGTACGCCGACGCGTGCGTGAGCTGTGCAAGCTCGGTGCCGACTGGATCAAGGTGATCGGTTCTGGTGGCGGAACTCTCGGCACGATCCTGCACAGACCCGCGTTCACCCGTGAGGAACTGGCAGCGATCATCGACGAGGCGCATCGACTCGAGCGCCGGGTCACCGTACACACGGTCTGTGCGGATGCCCTCGAGGACGCGATCGACTGTGGGACCGACCAGATCGAACATGCACTGTTCCTCGTCGACAGCCGCAACCAGGAGTACTCACCACGCGTTGCCGAGAAGCTGGCTGTGTCCGGGATCCCGGTGACCTCGACGATGGTCGTCGGGTACGACGTGATGCGGCGTATCGATGCCAAAGCCAATCCCAGTCAGGCGGAACGCGAACTGCGTGACACCTGGGATCAGATGCTGACGGACACGCTGTCGCAATTCAGGGCGCTTCGCGGAGCCGGGGTGCGGTTCGTGTCCGGCACCGATGCCGGCTGGCGTTTCACCGGGTTCGACGCGCTACCGGACGAGCTCTGGCTGATGACCGAGGCCGGGATGACGCCGATTGAGGCAATCCACGCTGCGACCGGTGCTGCAGCTGACGTTCTCGGGATCGGAGGCATCACCGGACGGATCCAGGCCGGCTTGGCCGCGGACCTGATCGTTGTCCCTGGTGACCCGACGGTCGACGTGCGCGCCCTGCGGGATGTCGCGGTTGTGGTCCACGCCGGCGAAGTGTGCAAAGGCGGTACCCGCTCATGACCAGCCAAGAGACCGAGTCGGGCGTTCTCCTCGATGTCACTGACCTGCACACCCACTTCGCGACCTCACAGGGCGTCGTCAAGGCGGTCGATGGAGTCAGCTTCGAACTCGCCGCCGGCGAGAGCCTTGGGATCGTCGGTGAATCGGGATCCGGCAAGAGCATCACGGCGATGTCGGTGATGCGACTCATCGAACCCCCGGGATTCATCGAGTCCGGCCGCGTGGTCTTCAAAGGAACTGACCTGACGGCGGCCTCGGAGACGGAACTACGCCGTGTCCGAGGCAGCGGCATCGGACTGGTGCTGCAGGATCCGATGACGGCACTGAACCCGGTGTACCGGGTCGGCGACCAGATCGTCGAGTCGCTGCAGGCGCATCGCGCGCTGACCAAAGCGGAGGCCCGCGAGCGAGCTGTGCGTCTGCTCGGTCGGCTGGGCATCCCCGCACCGGAGCAGCGATTCCGGGAGTTCCCGCACCGCCTCAGTGGTGGCATGCGGCAACGAATCGTCATCGCGATGGCAATGATCAACGAGCCGGACCTGATGATCCTTGACGAACCAACGACGGCACTGGACATGACAGTCCAGGCGCAGATCCTCGACCTTGTCGCCGATCTGCAGAACCGGATGCACACGGCTCTGCTCCTGATCACCCACGACATCGGGGTGGTCAGTCAGATCTGCGATCGAGTGATGGTGATGTACGGCGGCCGGGTGATGGAACAGGGCCGCCAGGATCAGATCATCGATGACCCACGGCACCCGTACACGATCGGTCTGCTCGAATCGGCGCCCACACGGGCCATGAAGGGTCAACGGCTTCGAGCGATCCGTGGTTCCGTGCCGAGCCCGCTCGCCATGCCACCCGGATGTCCATTCGCCACCAGATGCCCGAAGGCGATGGACATCTGCTCATCGCAGCCGCCCCTGACGACACTGCCGGACGGACGCCAGGTTTCCTGCTGGCTCTACGAGAGGTGAACCCGTGACCGAGCCGCTGTTGGTCCTCGACGACCTGCAGAAGCACTTCGTCGTCAAGCGAAACGTGGCTCGGGGTGAGCCGACGTCGGTGAAGGCCGTCGACGGTGTCTCGCTCGAGATCCGCAAAGGCGAGACGCTCGGCCTGGTCGGTGAATCAGGCTGTGGCAAGACCACCGTCGGGCGCACGATCATTCGGCTCGAGGAGCCGACGGCCGGCCGCATACTGTTCGAGGGCCAGGATCTCGCGAGGCTCCGCGGCCGCGCTCTGAAGCGGATGAGGCCAGACATCCAGATGGTGTTCCAGGACCCACTCGCCTCCCTGGACCCGCGAATGCGCGTGGGTGACATCGTGGCCGAGGGCCTCGTCGTACATCGTGCGGGTTCACGCTCGGAGCGTGAAGAGCGCGTGGCCGACATGCTCGAGAAGGTGGGACTTCGGAAGGATCACCTGCGGCGGTATCCGCACGAGTTCAGCGGTGGCCAGCGTCAGCGCATCGGCATCGCGCGCGCCCTGATCACACAACCGAAGTTCGTGATCGCGGACGAGGCGGTCTCCGCGCTGGACGTCTCCGTGCAGGCGCAGGTCCTGAACCTGCTGGCCGATCTGCAAGACGAGTTCGACCTCACCTACCTCTTCATCGCCCACGACCTCGCGGTCGTCGAGCACGCCAGCGACCGCGTCGGAGTGATGTACCTGGGCAAACTGGTCGAGCTCGCGACAGCCGACGCCCTCTACGCCGAGCCCCTCATGCCGTACACCCAAGCACTGCTCTCCGCCATTCCGGGCAAGGACGGCCGGGCGGCGCGAGAACGGATCGTTCTGTCCGGTGAAGTCCCAAGCCCCCTCGCTCCCCCGTCGGGATGCCGCTTCCGCACCCGCTGCTGGCTGGCCCAGGACATCTGCGTAACCGAGACTCCACAGCTGAGAGAGCTCCGCCCCGGCCACTGGGCCGCCTGCCACTTCGCCGGCGAAGGCTGACCGTCCCCAGTCGCAGCTACGGCGAGAAACCTGATCTCCCGCCGATCACCCAAACAAGGTGCAGATGATGCCGCACCGTCGTGCCCCGCCCTACGAACGGAAACCCCCAGAGGCAGCTCGCCGAGATCGCGAACCACCCGCGCTCGGCGAGTACACCAACGTGCACAGCAAGTGGGCCACGGTTCGGCCGACATGGCGCATCTACCGCAACGGGCTCGAATGGAGATCATCGCTCGCCAGTCGCCACTCCGCGCCTACTTGCATCGCGTTCGACAACCAGGTCCGTCTCTCGAGGGCACCTTGGCGCCGGAAGGGTGGGGCCCACCAGTCGATCACCACGCCCTCGATCGGCCTGGAACAGCCAGGGTGCGTCGCTTGGGAACCCGCGTTCGCGCAAGATCTGGAATGGACCTTCCTGCACGCCATGTCACAGGTCGGGATCGACGGCGGCACCTCGGCGTACTTCCGGCTGTCAACCCGCCCCGTTGACCCAGCACTCGCAGCACTGCCTGAAAACCCGGACCTGCTCGAACGCCGACGGCGACAAGCAATCGCCGGCGGCTACCGGCTCACCCAGCACGATCCGGCGACCGAACAAGTCACGCTGGTGGGAGCAGGCGCCATCATGCCCGAAGTCCTCACAGCCGCCGAGGTCTTGCACGGACAAAGGATCGTCGCAGGCGTAGTCTGCCTGACCAGCGCGGACCTGGTGTTCCGGTCCCTTCAGCAACGAGGCCGACGCGACGCCGGCACGAGTAGGAATACCTCAGCGGGCTGTTCCCGAACCAGCACCCAGGTCCCCTGGTGACCGTCCTCGACGGCCACCCCCACACCCTCTCATTCCTCGCTGCCGCCCGCGGCGACAAAATCCGCTGCCCTGGCGTCACCGAATTCGGCCAGTCCTCAAGCCTGACCGACGCCTACGCCCTACACCACCTCGACCCGGCAGCATGGTCAACGCCGCCCTCCAACTCCTCGGACGGTGAACGACCTGTACGCGCACAGCAGCGTCGCCCCGGGGTTGTTCAAGCACCGAATGGCGGACTCAGGGAAGGTTCCGAGTCCGCCGTTCAGTGCCTGCTGCTCAGCAGGGCCTGCCTGACAGGTCTCAGTGCTGGACCGCCTTCTCGGCGCCGGCGCCGGTCAGCGAGCGGACCTCCATCTCGGCGAACTTGTCGACGTTCGTCTGCTCCTTGCTGGTGACCGTGCCGAGCCAGCCGAGCAGGAACGCCAGCGGGATCGAGACGATGCCGGGGTTGTCCAGCGGGAACCAGTGGAAGTCGATGCCGGTGTCGGTGATCATCGACAGGCTCTGGCCGGTCTTCTTGTCCACCTTGCCGGAGACGACCGGGCTGAACGCGATCAGGATGATCGCCGAGCCCAGACCGCCGTAGATGCTCCACAGCGCGCCTCGGGTGTTGAACCGCCGCCAGAACAGCGAGTACAGGATGGTCGGCAGGTTCGCGCTGGCCGCGACCGCGAACGCCAGCGCCACCAGGAAGGCGATGTTCTGCCCGTTGGCGAAGATGCCGCCGATGATCGCGACCGCGCCGATCACCAGTGCGGTGATCCGGGCGACCCGGACCTCGCCGTCCGCGTTGACCTGGCCCTTCTTGATCACCTGGCCGTAGACGTCGTGGGCGAACGACGTACTCGCGGTAATGGTCAGGCCGGCCACGACGGCCAGGATGGTGGCGAAGGCGACCGCGGAGATGACGCCCAGCAGCAGCTCGCCGCCGAGTTCGAAGGCCAGCAGGGGCGCGGCCGAGTTCGCCTTGCCCGGGGCGGCTCGGATCGCGTCCGGGCCGACGAGTGCGGCGGCGCCGTACCCGAGGACCAGGGTGAACAGGTAGAAGATGCCGATGATCCAGATCGCCCAGCTGACGCTGCGGCGGGCTTCCTTGGAGTTCGGCACGGTGTAGAAGCGCATCAGGACGTGCGGCAGACCCGCCGTACCGAGGACCAGGGCGAGGGCCAGTGAGATGAAGTCCAGCTTGCTGATGCCGGTCGCGCCGTACTGCAGGCCCGGGTTGAGCAGCTTCTCGCCGGCCGCCGGGCTCTTGTCGACAGCGGCGCCGAGCAGGCCGGACAGGTTGAAGGCGTACTTCGCCAGCACCCACAACGTCATGATGCCGGCGCCGATCACCAGCAGGACGGCCTTGATGATCTGCACCCAGGTGGTGCCCTTCATCCCGCCGACCAGCACGTAGGTGATCATGATCAGGCCGACCACCGCGATCACCAGGCTCTGCCCGGCCCGGCCGTCGATGCCCAGCAGCAGGGCGACCAGACCCCCGGCGCCTGCCATCTGCGCCAGCAGGTAGAAGAAGCAGACGCCGAGGGTCGAGATCGCGGCCGCCATCCGGACCGGCCGCTGCTTGAGCCGGAACGACAATACGTCGGCCATCGTGAAGCGGCCGGTGTTCCGGAGCAGCTCGGCGACCAGCAGCAAGGCGACCAGCCATGCCACCAGGAAGCCGATCGAGTAGAGGAAGCCGTCGTACCCGTTCAGGGCGATCGCACCCGCGATCCCGAGGAAGGACGCGGCGGACAGGTAGTCGCCGGCGATCGCGATACCGTTCTGCGGGCCGGTGAAGGACCGGCCGCCGGCGTAGAAGTCGGCCGCGGTCCGGTTGTTCCGGGACGCCTTGATCACGATCGCCAGCGTGGCGATCACGAACAGCGCGAAGATCGCGATGTTGACGGTCGGGTTGCCGATGTCAGTTGCCAGCGGCAACAACAGGGGGGCGCTCACTGGTCGACTCCCTCGATCTGGTGGCGAAGCTTCTCGGCATCGGGGTCGATCCGCTTGTCGGCCCAGCGGACGTAGATCATCGTGATGGCGAAGGTCGACACGAACTGGCCGAGCCCGAACAGCAGCGCGACGTTGATGTTGCCGCCGATCCGCGTCGACATGAAGCCGGGCGCGTAGGCGGCGAGCAGCACGTACAGGAAGTACCAGACCAGGAACAGGCCGGTCATCGGGAACACGAAGCGCCGGAACCGGCGACGCAGGCCGGAGAAGTCAGGCGACACCTGGACCTCCCGGTACGTCGTCGCGAATCCCCCGTCGCCGACACTGCGCGCGTCGCTCATGGGCGTCTCCGATCCATTTGGGCACCATAGCGGCGCATGGGTTGGTGAGCCCACCTTCCACTGGTTGACGGTTGTGTGGAAGATCCGCCGCGGGGCCAGGCGTCGAGCGGCTCGCACCGGTCGTTTGGCGGCGCGATGCCTCGGGACGAACGGTCGCGCTCGCACGACAAGCGGTACGAGTTGCTGCTCAACAAACTCGCGAGTGCCGGATGGCGTCCAACCGTTCAGCTCCGCAGCGAATTGGATCGAAGCAGCAGATCACGCAGCTCGCGGGTGTGCCGACGGCTCACCCGAAGCCAGTCGTCTCCAAGACGCACCAGGCACTGCGCCGGCTCGACGCTGACCTCCTCCACGTACGCGAGTGCGATCAGCGTGCTGCGGTGGATTCGGGCGAATCCTGCCCCGCGCCAGCGATCCTCCAGTACGGACAGGGGGACCCGAATCAAGTGCGATCCTGAGGCCGTGTGCAACCGCGCATAGTCGCCTTGGGCAACGACAAAGCGCACCGACGACAACTGAACAAACCGGATAGCGCGACCGACCTCGATAGCGATCACCTCGTCCTCGGCATCGCGGGCGTCTCCTGAGCCACAAGCGACCCGGCGAACAGCCTCCGCAAGTCGCGCCTCTCGCACCGGCTTCATCACGTAGTCGGTGACGTGCAGGTCGAACGCCGCCGCAGCGTGCTGCTCGTACGCGGTGACGAAGACCACCTGCGGTGCGGTCGCGAACTTGGACAGCAGCCGGGCCAGGTCCATCCCGTCGAGTCCGGGCATCTTGATGTCGCAGAACATCACGTCGATATTGCCGGCCTGCAAGATCTTCAGCGCGTCCGCTCCATCCGACGCCGTCTGGATCGTACCGATCCTCTCGTCCCGGGAGAGGAGGTGCACCAACTCGGCAAGCGCCGGCTGCTCGTCATCCACGACAAGCGCACGCAGAAGTCCAGGTGGCGGGGGCATCGCCAGCAGCCTACGACAATCTCGTATTCTCAGCGGACGACTGCTGCAGCGTCGACACTTTCCCGGATCGAGCAAGAACTTGCGCACGTTGTCATCCAGATAGCGCTTCGCCACGCAATGACATTGATGACCCTTTGCAGCCTCCTCATCGGGGATGACATCGTTGCCAAATACAACGAATGAAGACAAGCCGTCCTGCAGAGTGACATATCTCGCATGACTGTCTTCTTCACGTACTTCTGCGACTGAATTAGCTTCGGTCCGAAGGAAGTTGCGGACGACCTGAAGAAATACGGCGGCCCGCTGTCTGGACACGGTGAAGCAGATCGAGTCTCAGCTGCAGCAGCGTAACTACGAAGGGTTCCTGCGCTGATGAGAATGTTGCTGATGGGTCCGCCCGGGGCGGGCAAGGGCACGCAGGCAAAGGTGCTTGCGGAACGCCTGAAGATCCCGGCCGTGTCCACCGGCGACATCTTCCGTGCGAACGTCAAGGACGAGACGCCGCTCGGGCTCGAGGCGAAGCGCTACATGGACGCCGGTGACTACGTCCCGGACGAGGTCACCAACGCGATGGTGCGGGACCGGCTGTCCGAGGCGGACGCCGGTGACGGCTTCCTCCTGGACGGCTACCCGCGCACCCTGGCCCAGGTGGGCACGCTGGACGACATCCTGGCCGAGCACGGCCACAAGCTGGACGCGGTGGTGGCGCTGATCGCCGACACCGAGGTGCTGGTGGAGCGGATGACGAAGCGGGCCCGGACCGAGGGCCGGTCGGACGACTCCGAAGAGGTCATCCGGCACCGGCAGGACGTCTACACCGCCGAGACCAAGCCGCTGCTGCGCGTCTACGCGCAGCGCGGCCTGCTGGTCGAGGTGGACGGGGTCGGCGAGATCGACGAGGTCAGCGAGCGCGTGCTCGCGGCGCTGATGACCGTCACCAAGTAGCTGTCCCGTCGCGGTGCACTGCATTCGTCGGGATGCCGAATCAGCGCCGAGCGCCCACGAGGGTCGGTGAGTCAGCGTTCTCGATGAGGAGCCGTGGCTGTCCACCGTCCACTGCGGCGACCCAGACGTCGGCCGACGCGCCGTCGCCACCAGACCTGGGGACGCCGTACATCACGTGCTGGTTGTCGAGCCAGGCCACCTGGTCGTCGACGCTGCGCGTCTCGCCAAGTGGTGTCTCGATGCCGGTCCTCAGGTCGAAGACATGGAAGCGCCAGGCTCGGTCTGACGTCGGACTCACCCGCTTCTTGTAGACGACCCGACGGCCGTCCGGGGACAGCGATGGGCACTCGGCGTTGTCCTTCAGCGCGGTCAACGTGCGCTTCTCGATATCGCCTTGGACCAGGTAGGTCCGGCCGTCCGAAGCCACCGTCGCGAAGAACACGTCTCCTTCGGTACCGAAGCTGACTCCCCAGACATTTCTGTCGGCGCTGTCGTCACGCTCTCCGTTGAGCATGAAAGCGAATTCCTCCAGATTTCCTACCCGCTCCCCTCCCTGGCGGAAGATGGTCGTTTCGGTCGAGAAACCCAATGAAATGTAGTTGTGCCCACTGACGAAGGTTGTCGTTGCGAAGTACTCACCGTCGGGAGAGACGCGGGCCCGGCTTGGGACACCGTTGAGGGTATGGTCGCCGACCTCGTTGAGGGCCTTGTCCAGTTCGGCGATCTCGTACGGCTGGGCCGGTGAGTCGCCGCTGCGCAGGCATACGGCCCGATCACCTGCCGCGGCGACACGCAGGCACCGCGGCTGTGCGAACTGCCGGCCAGCAGCGAGGTCGTCGGGTTCGGCGTAGGCGATTCGGTCCCGGTCCGGCCCCGGCTGCAGGGAACGGAAGACGATGTGTTCTCGGCCGAACAGATCTGCCGCAGCTCCGCCGGCGCCGGTGCTGCTGCCGTTGTGACGAAAGACCGAGGAAAGCACGGTGGCGGCAGCCACCACGACCAGCGACACGGCGATCAGGACGGCTAGGCGGTTTCGATGCGGGCCGGGCGACGTCGAAGCAACCTGGCCGGCAGAAGGGGTTGCCGGCTGAGTGGAGGTGTCAGGCATATCAGACCTCATTTCCTCGGCGGAGCAGGGCCGGTGCCGCCAGGCTCAGAGCGACCACCAGTCCGGCAGTGAATGACAAGAGCGCGAAGCGGGGTGTGGTGGCGGCCCACAAGGCCCCGAACCCAAGCGCAGCGATGCTACGACCGACGGCGACACATGTCTGAAGTGCGGAGATGGCGGTGGCCCTCCACTCAGCAGGAACGAGGGTCGAAGCCGCGGCAGGCAAGACACCGTCAGTCGTAGCGTAATACAGGCCAAGCAGAACCAGCGCAACTCCGGCACCCAGCATCCCATCGGCGACGGCCGCGACCACATAGGCGCCTACGATGCCCGCGTGGCCGCAGACGAACATGGTGCGCCGACCGCCCCGGTCGGCCAACCGCCCGAACGGGACCGCACCGACCAAGTACACAAGGCTGGTGGCCAGGAAAAGCAGTGGGAACATGGACGAGGACACCGCGCCTCGCTCGAGCAGTGCGAGGTAGATGAACGCATCGCTGATCGTCATCGCCGAGAGCAGTCCGGCCGCAATCAGCATTCGCCGGAACCCGGGCTGCCGCATTACCAGCCTGGCCGCATCGGACAGAGTGACCCGCGCCGGATGAGCCTCACTCCTGCCCTCACGGACCCTGCTCACCAGCAGCACGACCCCCAGCCCTGCCACGCAGGCCGAGACCACGAAGACCATATCGAAGTCCCCCGGCGCCAACATCAGCAAATAGAACGCTACTACCGGCCCCAGCAACGCGCCCAGCGTGTCCAGTGCCCGATGAACCCCGAACGCACGGCCGAGGGCGTCCGGCGCAGAACAGCCCGCGATAAGCGCATCGCGCGGGCCGGTGCGGAGCCCCTTCCCGACCCGATCCATCGCCAGCGCCGCGGACACCGTCGCAAGACCGGTTGCCGGTAGCAACAACAACTTGCCTAACCCACCCAGCGCGTAGCCCGCCGCGGCCACCGCCTTCGGCCGACGCAGGCGATCAGCGAGGTACCCGCCCGCCAGCCGCGTCGCCGCGGTACCAGCTTGATAGACACTGTCGAGCACACCGAAGGCAAGCGGAGACAGACCCAACGCTGTCGTGATGAACAGCGGCAGCACGGCGGTGATCATCTCGGTCGAGATATCGGTGAGAAGGCTGACGAGGCCGAGAACAACGACGGTTCGTGGGACTCGGCCGGTCGCCGACCGCGACCTGACCGGGTTGTTGTGGATGCTGATGTACACCGGGAACACCTCCGGAGCCGGACATGGTCAGGTCAGCTGAGGTCCGGCCCCGGGGACGGTCAGCGTCCCCGGGGCCGCTCCGATCAGCCGGCGCCGGGCAGTCGCTTCCCCGACGTGAACATGTTGAGGACGTTCTCGGTGATCCTGGTCATGTCGTTGTCGTAGTTGTTGTGGAAGAAGCTCCCGGTCCAGACCATCGACGCGGTGGAGAAGACCGCGCCGCCGTTCGGGTAGTGGACCAGGGTCACGTCGCCGCGCACCATCGGGTTGGTGTCGCCGCCTTCGAACAGCGACGAGGTGTTGATCTCCTCGACGACATGCATGTACTGCTTCCCGAACGGCTGAGAGGTACCAAGTACGACCGCGTTCGCCGGCGTGCCGAGCGCGTAGTCGACGCGGTCCACTTCCTCGCCCATCGGGCCGCCCGGTGACTGCAGGCTGGGCAGGTCGCCACCGATGCCCTTTGTAGCTGTGACACCGTCGAACACCCAAGCGCCGGCCGGCGAGTGGCTCGCCACACTACGGTCAAATGGCACGTTGTACCGCGCGCTTCCAGTCGGGTGCCCGAATCCCTGTGCGCTGAAGCCGACGCCGACCAACTCCTGCGGCGGCCGGCCACGGAACCGCCACAGACCGCCGTACTCGCCTGTGGTGCTGTGGTAGTACTCGCCGGGAGCCGCCTGCCACGCCTCGGTGCCATCATGCCGACGCAGCTCGGTGTAGGTCGCCGTACGGTTCAGGGACGTGACCCAGTAGAAGCCGTTGCCTCCCATGTACATCAGCCGGCCCCCGTCGTCGAGCCAGGCCTTGAACGCGTCCATCTCCCCGGTGGAGATGTACTCCGGGTGAGTTCCGGTGATGACGGTTTGGTAGTTGTCGAGCAGCGCACGGCCCTCCCGGTCCAGGTCGTGGTCGGTGATGTAGTCGACGTCGTACCCCTTGCTGTCCAACCAATGGAAGATGTGCGTGTCCGCCTCGAACTGCCACGGCCTCCCTTCACCCTTGCGGCCGGTCGTCATCGACCGGTAGTTCTCGATCGGCCGCAGTGCAGACGAGTAGACGTATCCGCTGCCGTCAGCGTGGTCGGAGTACTGGCTCATCGTCCCGCCGGTCGTGCCGTACGCTAGATAGCTCAGAGTCGGCACCAGCATCGCAATCTTCGCCGACGGCTTCTTCGGCCGGACGACGAAAGTCACGTGGTACACCTTGTCCCCTGGCGCCTCCAACCGCGCGGCGTACACCCCGCTGCGGGCATTCTCAGGGACGGTGAAGGTGAAGCTCGGCCGCCAGCGAGCGTCGAGCATGTCGTCCTCGTGGAAGTAGGTCGCGCCCCACTGCGCGGGGTCTTCGTTGTAGTTCATCGTCTTGCGGTCCCAGTCGTGGCTCGTCAGCGCCCGGACCGGCCCGTTCACGGCGCGGCCGTCCAACCGGTGCCTGCCGGCGTCGACCACCCGGTCGGTCGACACCTGCTGGGAGAAGTCCCAGTTCGCGACCGGCCGCGCGGACTGCCGACCTGCGCCGATGGCTGCCAGCTCCGCCGGACGCAGTGCCCGGTCGTAGACAGCCGGTGACTCGATCTTCCCGTTGTAGAACCCAGCCGGTTGCGTATCCCCGGCCCGGTTCCAGTACGCCGCCATGAGCAACGGCTTGGCCGGTACGTCGACCCGGCCGCCGGACACCTGCTTGGTCACGGTCGCCGCCGAGTCGTCCGGCAACGTCGAAACTGGCTTCTGCACGACGGTCACCTTGCGCGTCGCCGCGTCGTAGGTCGCGGCGACGAAGTACCAGCCAGAGTTGTTCACGTGCATCGGCCGTACGGCCTTGTTGAAGTACATCTCAGGACCGCCCAACGCCGGTGCCCACGGCTTGAGCTTCACTCCGGTGGAGACCGTCTCGACACCTCTGCCGGAACCGACTCGCAAGGCAAGGCTGCCCTGCTCGTCGATGAACAGCCCATAGCCGCGGCGTTCGGACTCAGACCATTTGGTGACCAGTCCCTGCAAGCGTGGCGTCCCGACCGGGGTACGTCGCAACGCCGTCCGGTTGAACGGCGAGCCGGGGATCGTCGTCGGCGCGATCCAGGCCGTAATGCTGAAACTGCCGGACGGGCGCAGCCGGCGGTCGTCCGGCACGGCGACGTACGAACCGAGCGGGAGCCGCTGGTCCATGCCCTGGTAGGTCCGGTTCACCGGTGTGTCGACGACCTGCTCGACGATCCCGGGACCGATGGGATCGGCATCGCCATGGCTGACCCGGACGATCTTCGAACTGAAGCTGGATGCCTTGGTGCTGACCATGATCCGTACCGACTCGCCGGGACGGACGCTCATGCGGTCCGCGTAGCCGCTGATACCGAGAGCGTCGAGACGCTCCTGCGGCGGGACCGGGTCGTTCGGCAACGGCTCGTCGGGAATGTAGCTCGTGGTACCGGGGTTGTCGTTGCCGGCACCACCGTAGGAGGCGCTGGGGATGCCGATTACCAGGGCTGAGACAACCACGGTGGCGACGGTGGCTCTCGTTATCCTCATGTCTTATCAGGCCCTTCTGGCGGAGGGTGGAATGGGCGGACGCCTGATCGAAGGAACAGCGCGCGCAAAGGCGCTGTGACATTGACGGACGCGGTACCGGGTGAGCCCGCGAATGATGCCAAGGGACGTTAGGGTGCGCCCTGCTTGGCAGCCAACTGACCGCACGATCAGCGTAAGAACTTGGCTCATTGTTACGGCAGGATTTGACCGGCTACAACGTCAGGCCGATAATTCCGCGATGGGCGGCTGGCTTACGCGTGGAGTGGCTGAGACGTCGCGCTCAACGGTCGAATCCGGCCGGTGAACGGTCACACCATCTGGTCGAATCGTCGAACGGGGCCGTCACCCAGCCGGTTCGGCAGGCATCGCGCCGGGCGCGTCGGCCAGCCTCGCCTGCCGAAGTGCATCCCTGTAGTACAAAGCAAAATCGGATGGCGCTCGGTGTTCATGACACCGAGCGCCGCGCAAACCTCGGCACGCTCCGACACCTGCAGACTCTTGGTCGCTACTGATCCGCCGGCTCCTGAGAAGGCCAGATGTAGGTGGCCGGCATCCGGTTGGCCAGGCTTGGGAGCTTGCCTCTGATGGAGTCCTGGCGAGCAAGGTCGAGATCAGCCGCGATGAAGCATTCCCCGTCGGATGCCCGCGCGAGTACATCCCCCCACGGGTCGACGATCAGCGAGCCGCCGAAGCTCTCGTTGCCAGGGCGATGGCGGCCGACCTGATCGGCGGCGACCACGAACGTCTGATTCTCGATCGCACGCGCCCTGCACAGGATGTCCCAGTGCGCCTGCCCGGTGATGCTCGTGAACGCTGCCGGCACCAGCAGCACCCGAGCGCCGCGCACAGCCAAGATCCGGTAGAGCTCGGGGAAGCGCAAGTCGTAGCAGATGCTCATTCCCAGCGGAACGCCGTCGCCGGTCTCCGTGAGTACGATCTCGCCGCCTGGCTCCTGAGCATCCGATTCCCGGTACTCGGTCCCGCTCACTGCCACGTCGAACAGGTGGATCTTCCGGTACACAGCCATGACAGCACCACTTGGGCCGACGTGGATCGATGTGTTGCTGAGCTTCTGGCGTCCTTCGCGCCGCTCGGCGATCGAGCCCAGCACGAGATCGATGCCGAGTTCTCGCGCGGTGGCGCGCGCCCAGCCGATCGTGGGCCCTTGCTCGAGCTTCTCAGCACCTCGTCGGACCTCGTCGTCCGTTCCGAGCACGTTGAACTTCTCGGGCAGCACCACGAGCTGCGCCCCGTCCGAGACCGCAGCCCGAGTGAGGCGATCCGCGGTCCGGAGATTTCGCGCCTTGTCCTCAGTCGAATTCAGCTGCACCGCTGCGGCTCGCACGTCCTCTCCCCTCGTCGTAATAGCGCCTCCAGATCGACAGCGCCTGCGCCGCTGTGACGACGTCGTGGCGTGCCTTCTGGATCAAGATCGATGCCTCATGCAGTTCGCGATCGCGCCCCATCACACAGTCCTCGACGAGCACGTTGTAGTAGTCGTGATAACTGGCGTCCCGATACGTCGCCTCGACGCACCCCGGCGTCTGCTCGCCGATAACCACGACTGTCTTGACACCGCAAGCACGAAGCAGTACGTCCAGGTTCGTACCGGTGAACGCGCTCGAACGATGCTTTGTGACGACGAGTTCTCCCTCGTACGGCTCGCAACCCTCCACGAATTCGGCCCCCCAGGTGCCTTCGACCGCCCAGTCGGTACTGTCGACGGTCAGCCCCCTGAAGCGCATCCAGGGGGCTGAATCGCTTTCGCCATTGGGCAGATTGACGAGCCGGACGTGCACGATCCGCACCCCGAGCTCCCGGGCAGCATCCATGAAGTCTGCACAAACCGGCGCCAAGCCGGCCATCGCGGACACGTCCGCGCCACGTTTGGCCATCGCGCCGTCCGTCGAGATGAAGTCGTTCTGGAGATCGATCGCAAGAACGGCGCAGCCGTCCGGTTGCAAAACTTCTTCGATGGTCTCGCAGACTGCCTTTCCATGTATCGTCCGCATCGGTCTATGCCCTTCCTGTGGAGGTACTGGGTGCCAGGAGCTCGAACAGCGGCGCGACCGAGGGGGCGGCATCAAGATTCGTCACGAAGTCACCGATTGCTTCGATCTGCAGCCCTGTGAACGGCCGGGCCGCCATCTCGGCGCATGACTCGAGTTTCCTCATGGCGTCGGAAAGGGACGCCGGGTTGTCCGGGTGGCCGAAGGGAGTGTCGACGACGACCTCGTGCTCGGCCCCATCCTTCAGGATCGCCTTCACCCGGGTCGGCGAGTTCCCTCTCCGAGCGTTCAGGCGAGTGATCTCCGGATCGATCTCAACCGTCGTCGCGGCCATGATCCGGCGCACGGACGGGTCGTCGAAGGCTTCCGGCCTGAGGTCGCCAATGCCCACAGTTCCCTTCGCCGCTGCGACGGCCACCACGTACGGCAGGCTGAAGCGCGCTGTCACCGAGTCACGCGGATTCCACTTCTGATCGCGCGGTTGTACGACCAGCGACTCGGCATGGCGGTTCAACCCCATTTCGATCGCTTCAATGTCATCCCCCTGGAAGTCGTGCCTTTCACGCAATTCCAGGATCCCGGAGATTCCACGATGGGTGGCACGGCATGACGGCCAAGGCTTGAAGCTGATCGAGGCGTTCAGATACTCGTCTCCGAGCCCGTCCAGCAGCGACTCGAGGTCGTGGTCCGGCTCGAACGCCCGATAGAAGCCGTACTTTCCGAACAACGGCTCGTGCGGGCCGTTCAGCCCCACCGAGGCGGCGAATGCCGACTCCATGCCGGAACGGGCACGGAGACCCTGCTGCAGGGCAACGACATGTGTGACCTCTTCGTACATCTGACGCTCGCCGGCGGCGTGGGCGTACGCGATGCCGAACGCGTTACGGGTTTGCTCTTCGTTCAACCGCAGCAGCCTGGTGCAGGCCGCGGCGGCGCCCCACACAGCGACAAGATTGTCCCGACCCGTATCGCCGCAGTTGCTGGTGATGCTCCGGGCAAGACGGAGATGCAGGTCTATCGCTGTCGCGACGGCCGCCAGCAATTCGGCTCCGCTAATGGACGGGTCACGTTCCGCGAGCACCAGCGCGGGAGGCACGTCATACGCGCTCGCGTGACACCCGTTGATGTAGATCTCGTACGTCTCATCGAAATCGAGCACCCGGGACGTTGCGGAGTTCACGAGAGCGGCGGACAGCACGGGCAGTTTCTCGCCGGTCACCCAGATCGTGCACTCCTGCTTGCCCCCGGACAGTCCGCCGAGCCTGCGAACCGAGTGGGCGATCGGATCGTCAGAGCCGCCGATGGCACTCGCCAGCGTATCGAGGATCGACAATTTGGCACGCTCGATCGCCTGCCGCGGAATGTCCTCGAAAGTCGGAGTCATCACGTGACCGACGATCCGTGTCATGTCATCCATGTCTACGCATTCACCCTTCCGTTCGCCCTTTCCTGTAAGCGAGGATTCGCTCGCGTGCTCACCGCTGCACGTACGGACTAGGCGTGAGAGTGCGAGCCGTCGCGATGCGCCGTTCGTCGGGGATCTGTCGCTCGACCTCTTCGAGGAAGGAGCCGAGCGCGTGAGTGAGCACGTGCCCCAACGAGATCGTCAGAATGTCGTCTCCCTTGGCGACGCGGCTCCGCACACCATCCATGGCCCCAGCAACAACTACGCCGGCAGACGCCAGCTTTCCGGCTTCACGGATGCGTGTGACGATCTCGCCGACCACCTCCTCCACGCGCTCGGGCGCCGGCGATCCCATGCTCTGAGCCAGGTCGGCGGAACCGACGTGGTAGCCGTCGATGCCATCGACCGCGAGGATCTCGTCGAGTTCGTCGACGAGAGCGATGTCCTCGATCATCGCCACGACAAGGAGTTCCGCGTCAGCCGCAGACGTCCAGCGGTCGTAATCGAATCCCACACCGTACTGACCGGCGCGCCCGGTGTAGAAGGTACGGCGCCCCACCGGAGGGTGCCTGGTGAATTCGACGATCTGCTCCGCATGAGCGCGTCCGCGCAAGTCCGGTACCCATACGCCCTGCACCCCGGTCGTCAGCATCGGAACAACAGCCTCACTCGCCGGCATGCGGACGATGGAGGTCATTCCCACCGTGTCCGCGGCTCGCACGAGGTTTGCCACGGAGCCGACATCGATGGCCTCGTGCTCCAGGTCGTAGGTCACGAAGTCGTACCCGGTCATACCCAGCATCTCGACCAGCCAGGGAGCGTCGGACCCGATCAAGCATCCGACCGGGATCTGCCCGTCAGCGATCAGCCGCTTGACGCGGTTCGGACGCGACGCAGCCAGAGTAGGGATGGAGTTGTGCAGATAAGGCGACATTGGTCGGACAGGCCTCTCGACTATCGGAGCAACTGATGGGTGATCCAAGGACAGGGTGCTGGCCCTCACGAGGGCTCCGGCTGGCTTACCAGTCGCCTACGGGGTCGCCGTTGAGGCCCGGCAAGACGGCATGCCCGCCGTCAACCGGCAGCGCGACGCCGGTGATGTCGCGTGCGTCGTCGGAGGCGAGGAACAGAACGCTGCGGCTCACGGACGCGGGATCGAGCAGGCCGCGACCTGCAAGGTTCGACCAGTGGTGTGCGTTGACGCGGCGATCCTCGGGCGTACCGCCCGGGCCGCCCGCCATCAGGTCGTACGCCCCCTGCCAATCGTTCATCTTCGTATCGATGGCGCCCGGACAGACGGCGTTGCAGCGGATGTTGAAGCGGCCGAGCTCGAGCGCGGCGTTGCGCATCAGTCCGAGAACGCCGTGCTTGGCCGCGACATAGTGCGCCATTCTCGTACCTGCCTCGAACGCGTTCACCGACGCTGCGAGCACGATGGCGCCACGGCGCTGCTCGATCATCGTCGGCACGACGGCCCTGATGGTGCGCCAGGTGCCTGTCAGGTTGATGTCCAGCACGACCTGCCAGGACTCGTCGGTGATCTCCCAGAGATTGTCCAATGCCCAGGTCCCGGCGTTTGCGACAAGAATGTCGATGCGGCCGAATCTCTCGAGAGTCCTGGCCACCGCATCATCCAGGGCCTCGGTCGAACGGACGTCACACGTCAACGCGAGGCAGTCCCGGCCGAGCGCCGCTACTTCCTTCGCCGTCTGGCGCAGGTCGTCCTCGGTGGCGAGCGGGTACGGCACTGTTGGTACCGACGCACAGATGTCGAGGGCAACAACATCGCACCCTGCCGCGGCGAGCGCCAACGCATGTGATCGTCCTTGGCCGCGGGCTGCTCCGGTCACGATCGCGACCTGACCTTTGAGATCCGGCATCAAGCTGTTCCTTTCCGGAGAACGGCATCCTTCACCGCTCCCACTCCGTGTGGTGGTCGATCCAGTGCTGTGCGATCTCATCTCGACGGGCGAACCAGACGTCGCCCTTACCCAGCGCGTACTCGATGAACTCGCGCAGCGCGCTCGCTCGCCCGGCCTGACCCACCCAGCGGGGGTGCAGCCCTACGGACATCATCTTCGGGTACCCCCGCCCTCCCTCGCGATGCAGTTCGTCGACGGCTCGTCGAAGGTAGTCGGAGAACGACTGCGGCGATGAGAAGCCGCCCTCGCTACGCAAGAAGCGGAGGTCGTTGTAGGTCTGGGTGTACGGTACGACCAAGTGCTGGTTGCCCTTCACCTCGGTGAAGTAGGGCAGGTCGTCGTTGTAGGTCTCGGAGTCGTAGAGGAAGCCTCCCTCCTCAACCAGCAGTTCGCGGGTCCACAGTGACGAGCTGTAGCGCCAGTACCATCCGAGCGGCCTCGACCCGGTCGTGTCTCGGATGGCCGCCACGGCCTTTTGGATCTGCTCAGCCTCCTGCTCTCGCGTCCACAGCCACGGCTCGTCCCAGCGGTAGCCGTGCGCACAGGCCTCGTGTCCGAGCTCCTTGATCGCCGCACCTACTTCCGGATTCTTCTCCAGCGCCATGCCACAGGCGAAGAACGTGCTCGGGATCGCGTACTCCTCGAACATGTTGAACAGCCGCCAAATGCCCGCACGACTGCCATACTCGTAGACAGCCTCCATCGCGAAGTCGCGATAGTCCTTCGCGAGGGTGATGTCCAACTCCGCGAGACCATCCGACCTGACGTCGCCGAGCCGCTCGTATCTCTCGGAACCCTCCTCGTAGTTGACCACAAGGCTGATCGCGACCTTCGCGTTGTTCGGCCACACGACTTTCGGGAGTCGCCGGCCATAGCCGACCAGGTCGCGGGGACGGATCGCGTCCACTTCGTTCACTTCGCTAGCTCCTCGTCAGTCTCGGCCTGCGGATGTGTCGGTTGTCGATGCCTTGTCGGATGCGGTCTCAACCGGTGCGGAAGCATTGCTCGACAATTCGCTCTTGGGTCAGGTCCGCGCCGTGCAGTTCGCTCACGACGCGCCCGTTGCGGAAGACCAGCACTCGGTCGCACAGGTACGGAAGATCCTCGTAGTCCGACGTCGCGAGCAGAATGCCCATGCCGCCGGCCGCTGCCTCGCGTAGTCGCTCGTAAATCTGAGCGCGGGCACCCACATCCACGCCGTGCGTCGGCTCGTGGACGAGCAGCAACACCGGCTGGGTCTCGAACCACTTGGCGAGCAGCACCTTCTGCTGATTCCCGCCGCTCAGGCTGGCGAGCAGATGGTCTGGCTCCTGCGGCCGAACGTCGTAGTCGCGAAGGAGCTTGCGCACACGGCTGAGTTCTGGCCGACGGCGCAGGGCACCGCGAACGAAGTACGCGCCGAGCGTCGGCAGCGTCAGGTTCTCCTTCACCGTCGCGCTCTGCAGCGAGCCGTCTTCGAGGCGGTTCGCTGGGAGGAACGCGCAGCCCAGTTCGATCGCCTTTCTCGGGGTCATGCGCTGTAGGTCGACAGTCTGGCCGTCCAGCGTCAAGGCCCCTTCGCTCGCGGCCTCAGCACCGAAGATCAGGTATGGGAGCCGCTCTGAGCCGCTTCCCAGCAGGCCAGTGAGCCCAACGATTTCACCGCGATGGACGTTCAGGGACACATCGACAACGCCGGCACCGCTGACGTTGTCAAGCTTCGCCAGGACATCGACGGTCGGCTTGTGCGACGCCGGGTAGAGACGATCGAGCGAGAAGCCGAGGATGTGCTCGATCAGCTGGTCCTCGTCCAGCTCCTTGACCGGCCCCGTGTGCACGAGGTGACCATCGCGAAGAACCGAGACTCGGTCTGCCAGCTCGAACACCTCTTCGAGTCGATGCGAGACGAAGAGGACGCCGCACCCCGCGGCGGCGAGCTCCTTGACCGTGGCGAAGAATCGCTCGATCCCGTCTTTGGGCAGCGCTGCGGTGGGTTCGTCGAGTACGAGCAGTCCACGCTCGACGCCGGTCAGTTGATCGAAGGCGCGCACGATCGCGACATTGGTCCGGTCGATCTGGCTGAGCTCGGAGATCGGTGCGTCGGGCGAGACGTCGACCCCAAGGCGCGCCAGGAGTCGACCAACGTGCCGGCGCTCGTCGCGCCATGGAATGCGGAAACCGCGAGTCCGGCCGAAGTTTCCGACCCGCACGTTCTCCAGCACGCTGATCGTCTCGACCAGGCCCAAGTCCTGATGCACGAACGCGAAACCGTGCTCCGCGCGATCGCCCGAGCGCAGTGGCAGGTCAATCTGGCGCCCCCTGATCCAGGCCGCCCCACCCTCGTCGGGCGCGTGAAAGCCCGCGAGGGTCTTGATGAAGGTCGACTTGCCGCAGCCGTTCTGCCCGACGAGAGCATGCACCTCGCCGGGCATGATCTCGAGGTCGAGGTTGTGCAGAACTCGCTTCCCCGAGAACGACTTCGAGATGTTGTTCGCGCGGAAGATCGGGACAGGTGGTTCCGTTTCATCACCGGCGGCGCGCCGGCTCGAGCCGGGCCCGCTCAGCTCCTGCTCGCCTGTCACGCCGTCCATCGGACTAGCCAACCTTCCACAGCTTCAGGTACTCCGCCTGGAAGTCGGTGTTGGTCCCGTACCAGGTCGCGTCGGGTTTGCTGAGATCGATCTCGTCAATGTTGTCGCGGTCGAAGGTCCGCAGCGGAATGTTCTCGTCTACTACCGGCTTCTCGCCGGCCAGGAGGCGGAAGCACTGGTCCGCGATCGCCCAGCCGCTCCACGCGAGCGGGGCTCCGACATCGACCGCGAGCGGGTTTCCGCTCTGTGCGAGCTGATCGATGATGCCCTGCGTGGCGTTGAAGCTGGCCACGTTCACGCGACTGGCCGCGCCGGCCTGCATGACCGCCGGATTGGTGAACTGAGTCTGCCCGTCGTACACCGGCATCAGCCAGTTCACCGCCGGGTTCGACACGGCGTTCCGGGCGAGGACCGGAAGGCGTGTCGACCACTCCGAGATTCGGGTGAACTGTTCCGTGGTGCTGCAGGTATCGGGGCAGTACTTCTCAAATTCGCCCTTGATACCGCTGACCTCGTATTTCGCGATCGTGTCGTCGCTCGGTGAGAAGGTGACGGCCTTCACGTTGCACTTCGAGATCTTGATCGCGGCGGCCGCCATCATCTGGCCGGCGCGGGTGAAGTCATAGGTCACTGCCGCCTGCGTGCCCGGCTCCGGCGCTTCACCCGCGTCGGTGTTCCACGCCTCGACGATCGGAATTCCCGCTTCATTTGCGACCGCGATCTGCGTTTTGAAGGTCTCGAGCGGAATCGACTGGATCATGATCACGTCAGCGTGTGCGGCAATGGCCTGCTGAAAGCCGCGCAACATCGTGGCAGCGGACCCATCGCCATTGAAGAAGTTGTACTTGACGCCAACTTTGTCAGCCGCTTCCTTGAAGCCGGCGAAGACCTTCTGTGAGAACGGGACTTCCGCGTTGCCGCTGATCCAGTAGACCGTCTTGCCCTTGATGCTCGACGCGTCGAACGCCGGTCCAGGGGATTTCCACTGAACTTCCTGCTTGTGCTGGTCGACAACCGGCGTGATCTTGTCCATACACGCCTGGGTGTCAGCGCTGCTGGCGTTCGCGGAGCCGCCCGAACTGCCGCAACCGGCAGCTGCAGCAGCGACGGCGAGTCCGGTCAGCCCCGTCAGGAGCTTCTTGTTGAACGAGTTGCGGTTCATTTCGTGATCTTTCCTCAAGGCCTGGTGTTGGTGCTAAGGATTTGACTGTTTCGCGAGCAGTTCGCCACCGCCCACGCGAGTGATTGTGGCCACGACGGGCAATGCGGTCTCATCGTCGTCGAGCGGCAAGCCTCGACAGAGCTACCGCAACAACCAGTGATCCGCCGTAGAAGACGTCCTCAATCCAGCCGGTCAGGCCGCGAAGTTGGAGTCCGGTGATTCCCGTGATGAGGAAATAGACAGCTATGAACGTGCCGATTGGGTTGAACTTGCCAGGGTTCCACGTGGTGGTTCCGAGGAATACGGCCGCGAACGCCGGCAGCAGGTAGCTTTCGGAAACCCCAGGTGCGGACGACCCGAGTGTCCCGGCGAGAACGACGCCGGCAAACGCCGCCAAGAACGACGACAGAATCAGCGCCCCTACCCGGATACGGGTGACCGGGATCCCCGAGAGGAGTGAAACCGACCGGTTTGCCCCGACGAAGTACAAGAAGCGGCCGAGTGGTGTGAATGCCAGCACGTACCACAACACGAAGGTCAGGGCCACCGCGTACCAGAAGGCGAGCGGCAGACCGAGGACAGGCCGGGTCGCGGCCTTGACGAGGGTCTGTGAGACTCCCGGGATTGTCTCAGCGGAAATGCCGTAGCCGACCCCGACCCAGAGAGTCCCCGCCCCGAGGGTGACCACGATCGAGTCGACTCCGATCCCCACAACGAAGAGCGCGTTCAGCAGGCCGATGACAACTCCGCTGAGCAACGCGACGATCAAGGTCGGAAGGAGGGGCCAGTGATGCACAACGTTGAGCCATCCCACCAGAGTGAGCGAAACGCTCATCGCTCCCGCGATCGAGAGGTCGAACTCGTTCACGATCATCGGGATCATCAGCGCGAGCGCGACAATCACGAGGACCGCCTGCGACCCGAGAATCGTCTGGAAGGTACCCGTGGTCAAGAAGTAGGGGGTACCGATGGCCGCGAAGACGGCGATCAGCATGCCCCAGACGATCACGATGCCGAATCGCTCGGCGACATCTTGCCAAGCCGTCAGCGGTGACCTGGCTTTCGCTTGCGAGGCTTCAGCCTCCGGCGCCTCGACAGTCGTCATTCTTCCACCTCGAAAGCCTCGATTCGCCAGGTGTTCAAGCTCGGGCGCTTGCCGGCGGGGGCCAAGCGGGCGGCCCAGCCAGCCGATCGCAGCCACGCGCCCGCCGGGGTGTCGCCATCAATCGCCATCTCGTCCTGCTCTCTTCCTCGCTCGTGGTGCTCCGTGCCCTGGTCGTCGTTGACCCTCTGCAGGAACGTTCCTGCAAACCCAAGCTATACGCAGCAGGAACGTTCCTGCAATAGGTATGATCCGACCATGACGACTCCTGTCCGAAGGATCACCGCCCGTCATGTCGCCCGCGAGGCAGGCGTCTCGGTCACCACCGTTTCCGACACGATGAACGGCACCGGTCGCCTGTCGGCCAAGACGCGTGAGCGGGTGCTGGCCGTCGCCGCCGAGCTCGGCTACCGGCCGCGCGCCTCGGCGCGGCGCCTGCGCGAGGGTCGCAGCGGCCAGATCGGACTCTATTGTTCGTTCCTGACCGAGATCCCGGCCGGGATGGCCGGAATGGGCTACTACATGGCCTTGGCAATGGGCGCGGCCGAGGTCGCGCTCGAACGAGGGCTGGGCATGGTCCTGCTGCCGACCGGCCTGACACCCGACGCGCTTGGCGCCATCGACGTCGACGGCCTGGTCGTCGCCGACCCGGTGCGAGACGACGAAGGCCTGCGAGTGCTGTCCGAGCTCGGCCTCACCGTCGTCACGGTCGGCCGCGACCCGACACCCGGGGCTCATCACGCCGGATGCGTACGAACGGACGACCGGCGCGACATGCAGATGCTGCTCGACCACGTAGCCGCCCGCGGCGCCCGCCGCATCGCCTTTGTCCGCGCCGACATCGAGGCCGAGTGGACCGAGCAGCTCACGGTGGGCTATCGCGAGTGGTGCTCAGCGCGTGGCGCAGCCGAGCGTATCGAGCGCATCCCCGTCAACCCTGAGGCTGCAGCAGAGACCGCCATCCAACTCCTCGACCAGCTTGACCCGCCAGACGCAATCATCTGCGGACTCGACGGCGGGGCAGCCCCGGTCGTCCGGGCGGTCCAGGAGCGAGGTCTACGCGTGCCGGAGGACCTGCTCGTCAGCTCCTGCGTCGATGGCCCGCTGATGACCGCTTCGGCGCCGGCGATCACATCCATCGACCTCCAGCCCGCCGAGGTGGGTCGTCGCTCCGCGGCTCTACTGGCATCGATCCTCGAGGGCGCGGCGCCGCGGGACCGCGAGCAGGTGCTTGAAACTCGGCTCATTGTCCGGGCTTCCACGGGAGGTCTGGACTGATGGCTGCCGCGGAGCTGCCGATCGTCGGCTCGCACGTCCGCGCCGTGAACCTCGCCGGCCCTACGCGGCCGGCTGTGATGCGGTCGCGCCACCCCAATGAGGACGGAGAGCCATGAGTGGCAATCTGCAATATGAGATTGTCGAGCAATTCGCCGCAGACCTCGAGCAGGTTCGCCCGCTCTGGGGAGAGCTGCTCGAGCATCACCACGATGTCGCGACGCAATTGGCACGCGTAGCGCCTGGTCTCACCCTCGACGCGTCATGGGCCATCCGCCGGGCGCAGTACGTCGATTGGTTCGCGAATGCCGCCGGTCGCCTGTGGGTGGCGCGAGATGGTGATGGGCTCCTCGGTTACCTCTTCGTCCATCTCGGCGCGGTCGGTGCGTCATGGGACTGGGGTGACAAGGTCGGCGTCCTGGAGACGCTTGTCGTCAGCCAGCGCGCCCGTGGTGCCGGATTGGGGACGCAGCTGATCGAGCTCGCGCAGGACTACTTCAAAGAGGCCGACGTCACCGTTGCCAAGGTCTCCGTGATCGCGGGCAACTCGGGCGCGATCGACCTGTACCGCCGACTCGGGTTCGTCGATCAGCTCGTGACTCTTGTCATGCCGGTCAGCGCCGGCAAGGTCGGTGGCTGAACCGTCAGGCTTGGCGCTCGTGCACGACCTTGCCGGCGGCCACAGTCAGCCGTACTGAGGCGTTGGAGGCGGGGAAACGGTCGGCGCTCGCGAATCGAGCGGCCAGCACGTCCTGGTCCAAGATCGCCAGGTCGGCACGGCCCCCGACCGTGAGCGTCCCGCCGTCGTCGTCGTGGTTGACGTACGCCGATCCTGCCGTGAAGGCATCCACGGCGTCGTCAATCGACAGTCGCTCGTCCGGTAGGAACGGAGCGTCGGAGCGGCTCTCAGGGTCGGTTCGCGTGACCGCGACCTCGATCTGCTGCAACGGGTCGGCCGTGGTGACCGACCAGTCGCTCCCCATGGCCAGCCGGGCTCCGGCGCGGCGGAGGGACTCGAACGGGTATTGCAGGTCGACCCGCTTGGGACCGAGGAACGGCACCGTCAGCTCGGTCATCTGGGGATCGGTCTTCGCCCAGTAGGCCTGGCAGTTGACAACCACGTCGAGCTCCGCGAACCGGCCGATGTCGTCGGGCTGGATGAGCTGGACGTGCGCAATGTGGTGCCGCTGGTCGCTCGGACCGTTGGCGGTGCGCGCGGCTTCGACGGCGTCGAGGGCGTTTCGCACGGCGCGATCGCCGATCGCGTGCATGTGGACCTGGAAGCCGTGCCGGTCCAGCTCGGTGACCGCGGCGGCGAGCAGTTCGCGGTCGACGAACGACAGTCCGCGGTTCGTCGTGTGGCCCCCGCAGCCGTCGCAGTAGGGCTCGAGCAGCGCGCCTGTGTAGTTCTCCAGCACGCCGTCAGTCATGATCTTCACACTCGTCGGCAGGAACCGCTCGCTGCGATCTCGCGGGTGCCTGCCCGAGCCGAGCTCGCGCTGGGCAAGCAGATCGTCGATCTGGTCGAGCTCGCGGTAGCGGTCCCACCAGAGTGCCCCGACCACCCGAGCGGTCAGGCGGCCGTCGTCAGCCAGGCTCCGGTAGGCGTTGAGCGTTGCGGGCGTGACCCAGGCGTCTTGCCAGCCCGTGATGCCGAGGGCGTGCAGGAACGACTGAGCCTCAAGGATGGCCGACTCCCACTCGACTCGGTCTGGAGCAGGCACTACATCGTCGTTGAACTGATACGCGGCGCCCTCATGGAGCATACCGGTCGGCTCGCCGGTCGCCGGGTCGCGCTCGATACGCCCGTCGGACGGGTCAGGCGTGTACTTGTCGATGCCGGCCAACTCGAGAGCCCTGGTGTTCACCCATGCTCCGTGGACGTCGCGGTTGAACAGAAACACCGGCCGGTCCGGGACTACACGATCCAGGTCTTCCCGAGTCGGCAGCCCGCCCGGGAAGGCCTCCAACGCCCAGCCTCCACCGAGGATCCAGGTCTGTTCGGGGTGGGCGTCGGCGTAGGCAGCGATCAGGTCGAGGTACTCTCGCCGGCCGACGGCGTCGTTGAGCCAGATTCGCAGCCGGTTCCGGCCGGCGAACGGTGCATGCACGTGGGCGTCCTGGAAGCCGGGGAGGACAAGACCGCCCGCGGCCTCGATCACCTGGGTACCGCGGCCGGCCAGTGCGCGGATCTCGTCGGCGGTGCCGATGGCGGCGATCCGATCGCCGGCGATGGCAATACCCCCGGCCCACCGCCCACGGGCGCAACGGACTCGCCCACCAACGACCACGAGGTCAGGGGTGTTGCTGATGGACTCGCGCTCAGTGGACAGCATGGCCCAGCCCTTTCACCGCGACCACCTGCAACTCGATCGCCTGAAGGTATGAGCCCCGGCCTTTGCGTGCGCGGTTGCCAACCCAGTCGATGGACTGGGGCTCGATGCCAAACGGCTGCAGTGGCTCGCTCGGGGGTTTCGGCGGGTGCTCGGCGACTGTCGCCATGACGCCATGGAGCATGGGCCACCCCCTTTCGATTTATCTATCAGCGTTAGGTAAATGTGCAGACAGCAACCTAACGGAGGTAGATTGCTCCTGGCAAGACCTGTTCCCAGGTTCTTGGAGGGCTTGCATGGGACGTCCGTCGAAGTCGCTGCTGAGCCGAGACAAGATCGCCCGAACCGCCCTGACACTGTTGGACCGCGACGGTGCCGAAGGGCTGACGATGCGCAGCCTGGCGAAGCAACTGAATGTCCAAGCGCCGTCGCTTTACCACCATATCCGCGGACAAGACGAGATCATTGACCTCGTCCATGCGCTGGTGGACAGCGAGATCGACACCGAGGTGCTGCGCGATCCCGACTGGCAGTCCGCGCTCCGCAAGTTCACCCGCTCCTACCGGGCCGCGTTCCTCACCCATCCGAACGCGGTTGCGCTGGTCACGCGTCGCCGCATCAGGGTACCCAGTGTGTTGAGGCTCTATGACGAGTTGTCGGCCATGTTGCTGAAGGCCGGCCTGGCGCCGTCGCGCACGATGCACTACATCGGATTGATCGACAGTATCGTCCTCGGTTCGACCGTCGACGACCTCGACCGTGGTTTCGCCGAGCAGGCCGACGACTATGCGGAGGACTACCCGAGCCTGGCCACGTCCCTGAACGCGACCCGTCGCGACAGGGTCAACGAGGAGACGTTCGAGTTGGCCCTCGCTCTCGTCCTCGATGCACTGGCGGCGGAACTGGCGACTTCCCCCGAGTGTGCCGACGCCCACGGGCCCGCTTGGCACCGAACTACACCACCATCGCCGGGCCGGTGAGGCGCGCACGGACTGTGACGTGCACATGATGGTGTCAGAACCACCAATTGCGGCCGCTCCGCGCGAACTCAGGCCAGCGCCTCGACAATGTCAACTGCCTCGACGCCGACCGACTCGCCGACCGGGGCACTCGTCAGACGGCCTTCGCAAGTGTTCAGCCCGAGGGCCAGGCTGGCATCGGCGCGGCAGGCGGCACGCCAGCCCGAGTCGGCCAATGCGACGACGTACGGCAGCGTGGCGTTGGTCAGCGCGTAGGTCGAGGTGTTCGGAACCGCACCCGGCATGTTCGCCACGCAGTAGAACGTCGAGCCGTGCACCTGGTAGGTCGGGTCGGCGTGCGTCGTGGGTCGGGTGTCCTCGAAACAGCCGCCCTGGTCGACGGCGATGTCCACCAACACCGAGCCGGGCTTCATCTGCGCGATCAGCTCGTTCGAGACCAGCTTCGGCGCCGAAGCACCCGGAATCAGGACGGCGCCGATGACGAGGTCTGCCCCGGCGACCTGCTGCTGGATCGCGAGCTTGCTCGAGACGAGCCCGCGGACGAGGTTGTTGTAGCGCCAGAAGGACAGCCGCAGCTTGTCGAGATCGGTGTCGAGCAGGGTGACATCCGCTCCCATGCCGAGGGCAACGTTCGTAGCGTTCTGGCCAGCAACGCCGGCACCGATGACGACAACCTTCGCCCTGGCGACACCGCCGACGCCACCAAGCAGCACGCCGCGGCCGCCTTGAGCCCTGAGCAGAGAGTGTGCGCCGACCTGGGGCGCGAGGCAGCCGGCGACCTCGGACATCGGATAGAGCAGCGGCAGCGCACCGGATGGCGACTGCACCGTCTCATAGGCGATCGCGGTCACGGTACTCGTGGTTCTTGACTTCTTCAGGGATGCCGATGTGCATTCCGCGCGCCGCCTTTCGTTGTTGTCTCCCACCGAGCGAGGGATGCGCTCAGATGAGGTTCGCGGCTTCGGTGAGGACGGTCTCGAGGGCGCTGTGAATCTCGTCGAAATGCGACTGGTCGCAGATCAATGGCGGCGAGAGCTGGATGACCGGGTCGCCGCGGTCGTCCGCGCGGCAGTAGAGACCGGCGTCGAAGAGCGCCTTCGAGAGGAACCCGCGTAGCAGCCGCTCGGACTCGGCCTCGTCGAACGTCTCCTTGGACTCCTTGTCTTTCACGAGCTCGATTCCGTAGAAATAGCCGGCGCCCCGGACGTCACCGACGATGGGCAGATCCCTGAGTTTGTCCAGCGTGCTCAGGAAGGCCGTCTCGTTGGCACGCACGTGGTCGAGCACTCCCTCGTTCTCGAACGCGTCGAAGTTCGCCATCGCCACCGCCGTCGACACCGGGTGCCCGCCGAAGGTGTAGCCGTGGGCGAAGGTGGTGTCGCCCTGCAGGAAGGGCTCCATCAGCCGGTCTGAGGCGATCATCGCGCCGAGCGGGGCGTAGCCAGAGGTGATGCCCTTGGCCGAGGTGATGATGTCGGGTTGGTACCCGTACCGCTCGGCACCGAACATGTGTCCAAGCCGGCCGTAGGCGCAGATCACCTCGTCGGAGACGAGCAGAACGTCGTACTCGTCGCAGATCTCACGCACTCGCTGGAAGTAGCCCGGCGGAGGCGGGAAGCAGCCACCGGCGTTCTGCACCGGCTCGAGGAACACGGCAGCGACAGTGTCGGGCCCTTCGTTCTCGATGACGACCGCCACCTGGTCGGCCGCCCACCGCCCGAATTCCTCGCCGTCAACACCACCGTCGTCACCCTGAAGGAAGGCGGGTGCGCGGTAGATGTTCGTGTTGGGCACCCGGAAGGCCGACGGGACCAGCGGCTCGAATTGCTGCTTCAGGCCAGGGAGACCGGTGATCGACAGGGCTCCGTGGGTCGTGCCGTGGTAGGCGATCGCTCGACTGATCACCTTGTGCTTGAGGGGTTTGCCCACCAGCTTGAAGTAGTTCTTGGCGAGCTTCCACGCGGACTCGACGGCCTCGCCGCCGCCGGAGGTGAAGAACACCCGATTGAGGGCACCCGGCGCGTAGCCGGCGATCCTCTCGGCGAGCTGGATCGCGGTCGGGTGCGCGTAGGACCACAACGGGAAGAACGCCAACCGGGAGGCCTGCTTCGCCGCCGCCTCGACGAGGTCAGCGCGACCGTGGCCCAACTGGTTCACGAAGAGGCCGCCCAGAGCGTCCAGATAGCGACGGCCGCGCGTGTCGTAGACATAGGCGCCCTCGCCCCGCACGATGACCGGCACGTCCTGGTCCAAGTACGTCGAGTGGCGGGTGAAGTGCATCCAGAGATGGTCGCGCGCTGCCGCCTGCAAGGCCGCGTGGGTGTCGTTGACGATGCTCATGTCGATCAGATCCGTTCCGTCGGTCCCTGGAGAGGAGTCGGCATCGAGGCGGGGGTCGTCATCAGGCCTCGATGTTCGCCATGACATGTTTGATCCGCGTGTAGTCCTCCAGGCCGTACATCGACAGGTCCTTGCCGTACCCGGAGTGCTTGAAGCCGCCGTGCGGCATCTCGGCGACGAGCGGGATGTGGGTGTTGATCCACACACACCCGAAGTCGAGGCGGTTCGACATCCGGATCGCGCGCCCGAAGTCGCGGGTCCAGACCGAGGAGGCCAGCGCGTACGGCACATCGTTGGCCTTGGCAACGGCCTCCGCCTCGTCGATGAAGGTCTGCACCGTGATGACAGGACCGAACACCTCGCTGCGGATCATCTCGTCGGGCTGCTGGAGGCCGGTGACGACGGTCGGCTCGATGTAGTACCCACGCACGCCCTGGCGGTTGCCACCCGCGGTCACCTCGGCGTGCGCCGGCAGCCGCTCGATGAAGCCGAGCACGCGCTCGAACTGGCCGGCGTTGTTGACGGGCGGCACCAGCGCATCGTCGTCGTGCCGGCCACCGTCGTACGACGTCCGCATGGTCGCGGCCAGGTTGCTGAGCGCAGCGACGAAATCGTCGTGGATCTCCGGAGCCACCAGCACACGCGTGGCGGCGGTGCAGTCCTGGCCGGCGTTGAAGTAGCCCGCCATGGCGATGCCCTCGGCTGCGGCCTCGACGTCGGCGTCCGCGAAGACCACGACAGGCGCTTTGCCTCCGAGCTCGAGGTGGACCCGCTTGACGTCGTCGGCGGCGGCCCTCGCGACCTGCATGCCGGCCCCGACCGAACCGGTGATCGACACCATCTGCGGCGTCGGGTGGGCGACCACCGCCTGGCCGGTCGTGCGGTCGCCGCAGACGACATTGAGCACACCCGCAGGCAAGAACTCGTCGGCGATCTCGGCGAGCAGCAGGGCGGTGTGCGGAGTCGTGTCGCTCGGTTTGAGGACGACGGTATTGCCTGCCGCGATCGCCGGCGCGAACTTCCAGACCGCCATCATCATCGGGTAGTTCCAGGGCGCAACCTGCCCGATCACGCCGACCGGCTCGCGGCGGATCCACGAGGTGTGCCCAGGCAAGTACTCGCCCGCCGAGCGTCCCTCCAGTACGCGCGCAGCACCGGCGAAGAAGCGAAGCTGGTCGACCATCGGCGGCATCTCCTCGGACCGCGTGGCAGCGACCACCTTGCCGGTGTTGCGGCTTTCCGCCTCCACCAGTTCGTCAGCGCGGGCCGCGATCGCGTCGGCAATGCCGAGCAGCGCCTCCTGCCGCTGGGCCGGCGTCGTCGAACGCCAGGTCTCGAAGGCCCGGGCAGCGCTCGCGTAGGCGAGATCGATGTCCTCGACGCCCGAAACCGGCGCGTCGCCGTACTGCTCACCGCTCGACGGGTCGATCAGCGGGGAGCAGACGTCGCTGCGTGCATCGAGGTACTCCCCGCCCACGAAATTCTGCAGGTGGAGCTCGGACATGGACCCTCCTTCGTGTGCGACCAGGCCGGTGCGACATGGCGCAGACCACACCGGCTGCCGTCGAGAGTAGGCTCGGCTCCGTTAGCGGTGGATGGACGAACTGTCCAATTCATCGTGTTCTTGATCGCCGATCTGTCGATTGACGGAGGTGCAGGATTACCTCGTTGCGCTGGCTGCTCGACCGGGCAGAGTTCGACCTGCGCCTGCGGACCGGAAGTGCGACCGAAGAGCCGCTGTCGTGGGCGCACGCCACCGACGTGCTCGACCCGACGCCGTGGCTCAACGGGGGCGAACTGGTGCTGACCACCGGTCTGCAGCTTCCACGTGCCGCGCGCGAGCAGCGAGCGTATGTCCACCGACTGACGGGTGCTGGGGTCGCCGGCCTCGGCTTCGGACTGGGTGTGCGCTTCGACGCGATCCCCGCCGCGGTGGTCGACGCGTGCGAGGCGCGCGCTCTGCCACTTCTGGAGGTCCCCATCGGCACCGCCTTCATCGCGCTGACCCAGGCTGTCGCCCAGCAGCTGGCCGACACAGAGTTAGCGTCGTTGCAGCGGGTGCACACCATCCAGCGCGACATCACCCGCGTCACCGTACGCAGCGGACTGCCTGGCGCCGTCGCACTGCTCGCACGCGAGCTCCGTGGCGATGCTGTCGTCATGGACGAGTACGGCGTCGTGATGGCCAGCTCGACGACGAACAGCCGACTGCTCGAGCGGGTCGGCAAGGAGTACCGCCGACTTTCGCGCGCGTCCCGACCCGGAACCGTCGCCGTCGACACCGAGGACGGCATTCTCGAGTTGCAGATGATCCAGGGGCGATCGGGCGTCTGCGGCTGGCTGGCGGTCCAGCACCACACACTGCCGAGCCCGACCGACCGGATGTTGCTCAATCAGGCGGCCGGTCTGATCACCCTCCAGCTGGACTGGCCCGCGGAGCTCCTCGAGGCTTACCACGACCTCGGCGGCGCGCTCCTGTCGCTGCTACTCGACGCAGGTGTGCGGTCGACCGGGCTGGAGCGGCACCTCCACCACTTCGGTTTCGAGCCGCGCGACGAGGTCGTCCTGGTCCTCGCGGCCACCGACAGCCGTCGGACGCAGCTCGAGCAGGTCGTCGCTGCCCACCTCGAACCCACCAAGCGGCCGCACGTCGTCGCGTCCACCAACGGCGGCGTGGCCATCCTCCTCCTGGCACGTGACGCGAAGCTGCTGGTCCCTGGTCTGGCCGAGGCGGTCACCGCTGCAGAGGTCGTCCGCGTCGTCTACGGCGTGAGCCATCGCCTCGACCAAGCTGCGATCGCATCAGGCCTTGGCCCCGCTCAGCTGGCGGCGGGCGCCGCGCTCCGTGAGGGACGCCCGGTCGCCTGGTTCAGCGAGGTGAACCTCGGGCCGGTGCTGGCGGACGAGGCGGTGCGTACCCGGGTCCATTCTGTCGCCGGCCCCGCGCTGGCTGCATTGGGCGCAGCAGACGGACCACGAGACGCCGGCCTGCTCGCCACGCTCGAAGCCTTCCTTCATCACAACGGCACCTGGGAGAGCGCCGCCCGCAGCCTCGGCGTGCACCGGCACACGCTCAAGGCCCGGATCGCGCGAGTCGAGGAGCTCACCGGGTTGAGCCTCGATGTGGCCGAGAACCGAGCGCTCCTGCTCCTTGCCCTGATGAGCGGGCCGCTCATGCGCTGAGGCCGAAGCCCCCTACCCACCCCGGGGGCGGACTCGTCCAGATCCGGGCTATGGCTCGGAGCCCATGATCTGGAGTGCCACCCAGGCGTCGACCCGCACCTGCGGGTTGTCGAGCGAGGCGCCCAGCCGGGTCTCGATCTGCTCGACCCTGTTGCGAACCGTATTGCGATGCACGCTCAGCTCGTCGGCAGTCTCGCCGCGGGAGCCGTGCCGCCGAAGAAACGCGCCGAGCGTGGCGACGAGCACCGGGTCGTCGGAAATCGGTGCCAGGAAGGAGCGAGCGAACGCACCCGCCAGGTCCGGGCCGAGCAAGCCCGCGACCCCACCTCGGGCCAGGTCGTCCCACGCTCGGACAGGGATGCCTGGACCAGTAGCGCCGAGTGCGTGCGTAGCTGTCACGTCGCTCGCCGAAACCTCGTCGAACGGCACGGTGCGCCCGATGCCGCCTGCGAGTCCGCGCGCCGAGAGCTCGTCGGCGAAGGCTGCCGCGCCCGAGGGCGTAGCCATAGCCACCAGGTCACCGTCGACGACGGCCGCCAGCACCCTGCGGTTCTCGGCGACGCCCAACGCGTCCTCCACAGCGTCGGCCCGACCCCGGGCCCGCACGACGGCGACTTGGCGGGGCAGACGCGGAGCGCGGTCGGCCTGTGCCGTCGCGCTCAGCACTACCTGCGCCGTGCGCGGATCGTCGAACAGCAGGAACTCGACTGCTCGCTGGCGGAGCCGCCGGCCGACCGCACGCTGTTCCCGTCGACCTTCAACGGCGAGGCTGAGCAGCGACACCGCCGTCGTGACCGCAAGCCGCGCGACATCATCGAGCCTGCTTGAGACCAGCACGGCAAGCCACACCTCGGGCCGGCCGCGAGCGCCCACCGGCCGGACCAGCGTGGTGCCGGCGTGCGACGCCGCACTGGCCGCCGCCCGCAGCCCACCACGCCGGATCCGCACCACCTCGGCGCACACAGCCGCGAGATCGAGGTCCGTGCCCAGCGGTCCGTGCGGGCCCTCGATGGGCTCCCCCTCCCAGTCGACCAGAACGGCCGCGCCTTCCACGAGGTGCGCCAGCCGGGAGACCAGTGCCGGCAGCGGTTCGACGTCGAGCGCGGCCTGGGTGAGTGCCCGCTGCGCATCGAGCGAGCGCCGGGCCGCGCCCTCGCGCTCTGCATCCAGCAGCCCCGCTGCTGTGCGGGAGATCGCGACGAAGGTCGTCGGACGCGGCACCTTGAACAGGTTGAGCCCGGCCGCCCGGCAGGCCGCGAGCAGCTCCCGTGGAGGTCGCCGGTGAGTCAACCCGGAGGCCAGGCCGAGTGCGGCGACGCCTGCCGATACGAGTCGCTCGACGTACGGCCGCCACTCCTCGTGCCAGTCCGCGGTCTCCAGGCCTGTCGTGAGGAGCACCTCACCGCCCTCGAGGTATGGCGTGGGGTCGGCCAACTCGCTCGTGGCCACCCAACGCACCGGAAGGTCAGCAGAGGGCATGTACACCGCACCGAGGCCCAGCTCGGAGCAGGTCATCAAGTTGGCAACTGTGACCACCACATCAGTCTTGCACAACAGGAGCTTCGAAATTGTGCAGAATGCGCATCGCCTGAGGATCCAAGCGCGCCTAGCGTGGAACGCGACCGGCAACCCGACCCAGGAGCACAACGATGACCACAGAGACCGTCCGCGGGGAAACCAGCAGCGGAGGCCCTGAGCTGCGCCAGCAGCGTCGTCTGGTGACCGACATCCCTGGTCCGGCCTCAAGGAAGTTGGCTGCCCGCAAGGACGCCGCGGTCAGCCGAGCGGTCGGAACGGTACTGCCCGTCTACGTAACGGCCGCGGGCGGCGGCGTGGTGGTCGACGTCGACGGCAACTCGCTCATTGATCTCGGCTCTGGCATCGCGGTGACCACCGTCGGCAACAGCAACCCACGAGTCGCCGATGCGGTATCCGCCCAGGTCGGTGCCTTCACCCACACCTGCTTCATGGTCACGCCGTACGACGGGTACGTCCGGGTCGCCGAGGAGCTCAGCAGACTGACTCCTGGCGACTACGACAAGCGGTCGGCCCTCTTCAACTCCGGAGCCGAGGCCGTCGAGAACGCGGTGAAGGTTGCCCGGGCCCACACCGGCAAGCAGGCGGTCGTCGCGTTCGACCACGCCTACCACGGCCGCACGAACCTGACCATGGCCTTGACCGCGAAGAACATGCCGTACAAGCACAGTTTCGGTCCGTTCGCGTCCGAAATCTACCGGGCGCCAATGTCCTACCCCTTCCGCGACGGGCTCGATGGGATCGCCGCTGCCCGGCGGGCGATCGATGTGATCGAGAAGCAGGTCGGCGCCGGCAACCTCGCCGCCGTCGTCGTCGAGCCGATCCAGGGTGAGGGCGGCTTCGTCGTGCCGGCCGAGGGCTTCCTCCCGGCTTTGGCGGCATGGTGCCGCGCGAACGACGTGGTGTTCGTCGCCGACGAGGTGCAGACCGGGTTCGCCCGGACCGGCTCACTGTTCGCGTGCGAGCACGAGGGCGTCGTACCCGACCTGATCGTGACGGCCAAGGGCATCGCCGGTGGCCTGCCGCTGGCAGCGGTGACCGGGCGCGCGGAAATCATGGACGCCCCACACGTCGGCGGTCTCGGTGGCACATACGGCGGCAACCCGCTGTCCTGCGCTGCCGCGCTGGCAGTCATCGACGGGATCGAAAAGGACGGCCTGCTCGCGCGGGCGAACGAGATCGGCGCGACCATGACCGAGCGGCTCACCGCGCTGCAGGCCCGCGACGACCGGGTCGGCGACGTTCGCGGACGCGGCGCGATGATCGCGGTCGAGCTGGTCAAGCCCGGCACGACAGAGCCGGATGCCGAGTTGACCGCGAAGGTCGCGGCGACCGCGCACGCCCGCGGCCTGGTCGTGCTGACCTGCGGCACCTGGAGCAACGTGCTCCGCTTCCTGCCGCCACTCAGCATCCCGCGGCATCTGCTGACCGAAGCGCTTACCGAACTCGAGGCGATCTTCGAAGAAGCCCGGTGAAGCTGACCGGCCCCTGATCCGACACCGACCCGAGACGGAGACTCCTGTGCCCGGCCCCAACCAAATCGCCGAGGTTCTCGCGGATCTCGACCCGAAGCACGGCCTCTGGATCGCCGGTCGTGCGACCGGTGCCGCGCAGACGTTCCCAGTGCAAGACCCGGCCAGTCTCGCGACGATTGCCGAGGTCGCCGATGGCGGCGCGATCGAGGCCCGGGCTGCGGTGGCCGCCGCCACGGCTGCCTTCCCGGACTGGGCCGCCGCCGCGCCGCGCACCCGAGCCGAGGTGCTACGCCGAACGTACGACCTGATGATCGCGGCAACCGACGACTTGACCGCGCTGATCGTCGCCGAGAACGGAAAGTCCCAGGCCGATGCCCGGGCCGAGGTGGCCTACGCCGCCGAGTTCTTCCGCTGGTACGGCGAGGAGGCGGTCCGCTCCGACGGCGACTACGCGATCGCGCCGGCCAGCGGCACGCGCACCCTAGTCACCCACCGCCCCGTCGGCGTCGCCGCCTTGGTCACGCCGTGGAACTTCCCTGCGGCTATGGCGACCCGCAAGATCGCCCCGGCACTGGCCGCCGGCTGCACGGTCGTGCTCAAGCCCGCCGCCGAAACCCCCCTGACCGCACTGGCCATCGTACGGATTCTGCAACAGGCCGGCACGCCCGACGGCGTCGTCAATCTGGTCCCGACCACGGATGCCGCGGCAGTCGCGAACGCGTGGCTGGAGGACCCGCGCGTGCGCGCCGTCTCCTTCACCGGCTCGACAGGCGTAGGCCGCCATCTGCTCCACCAGGCGGCCGACCGGGTGCTCAACACCAGCATGGAGCTTGGCGGCAACGCCCCGTTCGTGGTCACCGCCGACGCCGCCATCGGCGCCGCTGTCGCCGGCGCGCTCGTCGCGAAGTTCCGTGGCGGCGGCCAGGCCTGCACCGCGGCGAACCGGTTCTATGTCCACGCCGACGTCGCCGCGGAGTTCGTCGGGAAGCTCGGCGCCGCCGTCCAGTCGCTCGTCGTGGGCCACGGTGCCGACCCGAGCTCGCAGGTCGGCCCGCTGATCAGCGAGTGCGCGGTCACCACCATCCGCGGCCTGGTCGACAAGGCCGTCCTCGAGGGCGCGAGAATCGCCGCACAGGCAACGGCGCCGAACGGTGGGCACTTCTTCCCGCCGACCCTGCTGACCGGCGTCCGGCCGGGTGCCTCGATCCTGTCCGAGGAGATCTTCGGACCGGTGGCGCCGGTCGTCGAGTGGACCGATGAGACAGACCTGATCGCCCAGGTCAATGACACCGAGTTCGGCCTCGCCGCCTACGTCTACGCCGGCCGGCTCCAGGACGCGATCCGGCTCGCCGAGCAGATCGAGGCCGGCATGGTCGGGATCAACCGCGGCATTGTGTCCGACCCCGCCGCACCTTTCGGAGGCTTCAAACAGAGCGGAATTGGTCGCGAGGGCGCGCGCGAAGGCATCCACGAGTTCCAGGAGACGCAGTACTTCTCCGTGGACCTCGGCTGACGCCTCTCATCGCGCAGGGAGTGAGGAGTGCCCACTATCGCCGGAGGTTCGGGAGTAGCGATGTGAGCGATCGGTGTTTGAGGGCACTCATCCAGACTCCGGTCCCATAGGCGAGATCGTCGAGGCGCCGGGCCGTTGCGAACCGGACGGGGTCGAGGTCTGTGTCGGTTCGGAGGTACTCGACGGTGGTGTCGACAGCAGCGGCGACGACGACCGCTCGCCGGAGGCGGGACGAGAAGAGACCGCCGACCATTGCCAACGGCCACCAATGACGCAGCATCAACGCGCTGGTCTGTGACAGTGCCGCCGCTGCTCCCTCAACCGCTAGCCGCAAGCCGATGCGCCCGGCCTGCGGGCTCTGCTGAACCTTGCCTGCGATTCGCCTGGAGACCAGGAACGAGATCAGCGCCGCGACGGGAAGCGACCACCGGCGCTGCACGAGTATCGCTGCGACGAGCACGACGGCCCAGGGCGAGAGTACCGCCGGAGCTACCTGTTTGCCGTGCCGGACGGCGAGGTGATGAGCGCCGGTGCCGTAGTACTGCTTTCGAGCCCACCAACTCGCTACCTCCGGACGGTGTTCGTGGTGGACGAATGCGGCCGGCTCATAGCGGACCCGCCAGCCGCGGTGATGGAGCCGCCACACGAGGTCGACGTCCTCCGCCACCCGCAGGCTGGTGTCGAATCCGTCACCGAGAGCGGCGACTCTGACAACAACACAGGCACTCGGGACCCAGGCGACTGGTGCGCCCGGCTTGACCAGAGCCGGATGATTGCCGAGATCGAGAGACGACCGGGCGTTCTCGTAGCGCGTGATCCAGCTTGGCCGACCGGTATCGTGCAGCCCCAGGATCCGGGGTGCTGCGAGCGCGACCTTAGGGTCGTGAAAGTGCCGCAACAGGGTCGGCACGGTCTCCGGCGTCAGGACGACGTCGCTGTCGACGAACGCGGCAAACGGCGTCTGGACCTTCGCGAGGCCGGTGTTGCGGGCTGCCGCCGGGCCGCGGTTCTCCCGATGCCGTACGACGGTGGCGCCGTGAGCGGTAGCCACCGCAGCTATGGCAGCGGGATCGGGCGAGCAGTCGTCGACGAGAACGATCCCGATCCCTTCGGGAACACTGCGCAGCAGCCGATCGACTTGCTCCGCACGATCGAAGACAGGTACGACGATGGTCACGGAGCCAACCGGGACGGGCCGGAGTTCATCGATGACCGGGACAGCCATGTCGAGATCCAAGAGGCGCTCTGCGAGGCGACTCGACCGGGCGCCACGGACTGTCAACAGCCGCTCTTCGATCAAGCGCTCGGCCGCCGCGCTGAGGTGCACGACTGTCGTCGGCGATCCACCGACAAGCGTCCGGCCCGCGTCGTACACGCGAGTTCGTTCACTGATGCGAACGGTGAAGCCTTTCGGCAGTTCGGTCATCGACCCGGTACGTCTGACGGCCGCCCCAGCGTGCGATGGAAGCCGTCGGGAATGATCAGGTCGTCCGGGGTCAGGTCCTGAACCGACGGCAGGCGGAGCGCGAGCAGCGCGGATTCGATTCCTCCGCGCAGGATGTCGAGGACATTCTCCACGCCCGCTTGGCCGTTCGCGGCCAGGCCCCACAGATAGGCGCGGCCGATCATCACCGCGCGGGCACCCAGCGCAAGCGCCTTGACCACGTCGGAGCCACGGCGGATCCCGCCGTCGAGCAGGACGTCGACCTCGCCTCCCACGGCATCGGCGATCGGCTTGAGCATCCGGATTGCCGCAGGTGTACCGTCGAGGTTGTTGCCGCCGTGGTTGGACACCGAGATCGCGCTGAAGCCGGCATCGACCGCCCGGCGCGCATCGTCGACGCGGCAGACTCCCTTGAGCATGAACGGTCCGCCCCACTGTGCCCGGAGCCAGCCGACGTCCTCCCAGGTCGGCGCGGGCGTCTGCATCCATTCGTAGTAGGCGCCGAAGAACGGCGGTGCCTTGCCGTCAGTTGTGCTGAGGTTCGGCACAGTCAGGTCGGGCACCTTTCCGGCCTTGGCGAAGTCCAGGGCCCAGCGAGGCTTGCGCAGTACCTGGGGTGCGAACCGCACTGCGGACCTCGCGTCGATCCGCTCGGGGATCTCCGGGCTGCCCCAGTCGCGACCGGTCGAGAACGACCAGTCGAGGGTGGCGATGAGACCGATCGCACCCGCGGCGCGGGCTCGCTCGATGCGCTCGAGCATCGCCTCGCGGCTCCCCATCCAGTAGATCTGGAAGAGGGTCTTGGGGTTCGCGGCGACGACCTGCTCGATCGGTTTGCTGGCGAAAGAACTCAGCCCTATCGCGGTGCCGCGCGCCGCGGCAGCGCGGGCGACCGCTACCTCGCCGTCCGGGTGCACGGCCTGGACACCGGTCGGCGAGATCAGCACCGGTAACGAGAGTTCTTGGCCCAGGACCTTGGTCGCCGTCGAGCGGTCTGTGGGCGGACCGGCGACCCGCGGGGCGAACCCCAGCTCGGCGAACGCACCCAGGTTGTCCCCGGAGGACTGTCCACGCTCCGAGCCGGCCAGCAGCGCTCCGTACACCGAGGACGGCAATCGTTTCTTGGCCCGCCGCTGGGCGACCGCCACCGTCTCGAACCAGGGGTTCTGGGCCCAGGGGTTCTTGGGCCATCTCTTGGACATCGGGCACCTTCCGGGAAACGTGTTCAGGGCTGGAAGCCGGCGAGCGGGCTCTGTGCGCAAGCAGAGACCGGCGCTGCGACGATGTCAGGGCGCCGGCGGCTCAGCTGAAGCATCACCGGGTCGTTCCGGCCGGGAGCACGACGCGAGTGGTCCTGCCGGTGGCGTGGGACGGACCGGTCGCCGGCCAGGGCGGTCTCGCCGTAGCCCCGCACACACTCAGGATCAGGGCCGTCCAACGGCAGACCAGTGAAGAACTTTGCCGCCATGCATCCGCCGCGGCACGCGTCGAAATGACGACAGCTGCCGCAGGCACCGGAACTCTGGGGGGAACGCAGCTCGGCAAACAGGGCCGAGGATCGCCAGACCCGCTGGAATCCGCCGTCGTCGAGCACGTTGCCGGCCAGGAAGTTCTCGTGGATCGCGAACGGGCAGGCATACACGTCGCCAACGGGATCGATCAGGCAGACGACGCGACCGGCGCCGCAGAGGTTCAGCCCTGGCAGGCTTTCGCCGTACGCGGAGAGATGGAAGAAGGAGTCACCGGTCAGTACGTCCTCGCCGTGCGCGACCAGCCAGTCGTACAGCATCCGCTGCTGCTCGGGGAGTGGATGCAACTCGTCCCAGACGTCCGCACCACGCCCTGACGGACGCAACCTGGTGAGCCTCAGTATCGCACCGTACCTGTCCGCCAGCGCCTTGAACTCGTCGAGTTGCGTGACGTTGTGCCGGGTGACTACGACCGACAACTTGGTATCGGTGAACCCCTCGGCGGCAAGATTCTCCAGCGCAGTCGTCGCAGTCTCGTAGGACCCCGATCCGCGAACGTAGTCGTTGACCTCGGCGGTCGCACCGTCCAGCGACACCTGTACGTCGAGATAGTCGGTGCGCGCGAGGAATCGGGCCCGCTCCCGGGTGATCCGGACGCCGTTGGTGGAGAACTTCACGCCGACCTGATGACTCACCGCGTACTCGAGCAGATGCCAGAAGTCCGGCCGGATCGTTGGCTCGCCGCCACCGACGTTGACGTAGAAGACCTGCATCCGCTGCAACTCGTCCATCACAGCCTCGCACTGGGCCGTGGTCAGCTCACGCGGATCCCGCCGACCGGACGAGGACAGACAGTGAGCGCAGGCCAGGTTGCATGCATAGGTCAGCTCCCAGGTGAGACAGATGGGCGCGTCCAAGCCGTACTCGAACTGATCGACCAGGGATCCAGAAGCCGGGCGCTCTCGGGCGCTGGTGCTCACACCGGTACCTCCTCGACGCTGCTGGGGCGAAGCATTTCCGTATCGGCCAGCCCTTGCAGGGCGGCCAGGTAGGCCGGCCATTGCGATTCCGGCAGGCCGGCTACGACCAGCGCGGAACGCACGTCCGGCTGATCTGACAACGCCAGTACGACATCCAGAAGCTCGCGCCGCTTGAGGAAGGTCAGGCGGCGGTTGCCGAAGTGGTAGGCCAAAGCGCCGAACGGCTCCGGGCGCAGAGACACCGATGGCGACAGCCGCAAGCCTTGATCCAACCGCACCTCGACTCGTGGATTCATGGCTCGGTGTCCAGCGCTCAGTAGACGCCGCACATGCCGTCGATCGAGATTTCCTCGAGCAACGTCTCTGCTGTCAGCGAGCCTTCGTCCTCGATGACCTCGTCGGCGACGTCGTCGGGATCTTCGACCGCTGTCGTGAAATCGATGATGCTCACGGCTCCTCTTCGGGATGGCTCTCTGGGGTCGCCGGTAGACTAATGGCACTCTGCGCCAAAAAGGAAGGGCGGATGGGAATTTGCTAGATTTCATGGCGATGACGATCAGCGAGGACCGTCGCCCGGCGCCCGGCCGCCCGGTCGCGACCACGCACGGTGAGATCGAGCAGGCCGCCTTCGGGTTGTTCGCCGAGCGGGGGTTCGACGGCACCACGATGGCCGCGATCGCGGATGCCGTCGGTGTCGGCCGTCGCACGCTGTTCCGGTACTACGAATCGAAGAACGACATTCCGTGGGGGCAGTTCGACCGCACACTCGAGGACTTCCGCACGATCCTCGACGAGATGCCTGCCGATCTCCCGTTGCACGAGGCCGTGCACAGGGCTGTGCTCAGGTTCAACGAGTTCCCGGACGACGCCCAGCCACCGCATGCCGAACGCATGCGCCTGATCCTCAAGACGCCCGCGCTGCAGGCGCATTCGGTGCTCAGGTACGCCGAGTGGCGCGCGGTGATCGCCGAGTACGTCGCGCGACGCCTCGGACTGCGACCGGGCGACCTGCTCCCCCAGACCATCGGGCACATCAGCCTTGCGCTCGCGCTGACGGCGTACGAACGCTGGCTCGATCATCCGGGCACGTCTCTGCAAGCGCTACTCGCCGAAGCAATGGCAGAACTGCGGGCCTACCTGACCGACACCGGTACCACCCTACCGCGCTCACGCCGACGGCGATGAGCCGCGCAGCATGAGATCGGCGACTCGTTCGCCGATCAGGACGGCGGTCGCGGCCGGACCACGCGACGGTACGTCAGGCAGGATCGAAGTGTCGGCGACACGCAGACCCTGCACGCCGTACACACTCCCGGCCGCGTTCACGACCGCGGTCCGGCCGATTTCTGGTCCGAGTGGCGCAGTACCGCACGCGTGCACGCTGGTTCCCAATCGCCTTCTGATCCAAGCGTCGAGCAACCGGTCGTCGTCCAGGTCCGAGATCGCGAGACCTGTGAGCCCCGTGGAGATCACACCGAAAGCCGACGCGGTCAGGAGGGTTGCAGCTTCACGGACCGCGTCGCGCATCGCCCGCCGATCGTCGGCTGCTAGCAGATAGCCGTAATCGATCTCGGGAGGAACGGCCGGGTCGGTGGATCGCAGCCGGATCTGCCCTCGGCTCCGCGGCTGCGTGATCGACACGAGAACGTCCAGCATGTCCGTCGTCTCACGCTCGGCCAGCAGGTATGGCACGGGTTTCAGCAAAGGGAGGATCTCCGCAGCCGGCGTGTGCAGAACGGACTGCATCACGGTCGCCGCACCCGACGGCAGCGGATATCTGGGGCACCACGACAGCGACGCCTGCGGGTGGTCCGAGAACGCTGATCCCACCCCCGAAGAATCAACTGTCACCTCGACGCCGACGGCCTCGAGGTGCGCGGCGGGCCCGATGCCGGAGAGCATCAACAAGTGAGGTGATCCGAAGGCGCCGGCCGACAGCACCACCTCATCAGCCTCAAGCATCTCCTCACCGCGGTCCGTACGGGCAAGGACACCCCGCACGCGCCCGCCCCGGGCGACGACGCGGGTGACCAGGCACCCCCCGCGTACAGTCAGCAGGCCGGTGTTGTGGCGTGGTCCAAGGTAAGCGAGTGCCGCGTTCCATCGGACGCCGTTGCGCTGGTTCATGGGCACCGGGCCGACCCCAGGTCCGTCGTCGCCGTTCTTGTCGCCGATCCTGGCCCAGCCCGCTTGTTCGGCCGCGGACTCGAACGCCAACGTCACCGGATGGTCGGCGACCGGCCTCGACACCGGCATCGGACCGTCGTTCCCGTGCACCGGTGACGAGCCGAAGTCCAGATCGGTCTCGAGCCGCCGCATCAACGGCAGGCACTGCTCGTAACTCCACTCGGGTGCGACCTGTGACCACCGATCGAAATCGGCCCGTCGGGCGCGCACGAAGTATGCCGCGTTGGTCGCCGTCGACCCACCAGCGACCCGGCCGCGGATCACCACGTACTCACGCCCTGGTGCCAGCGTCGCCGGATACGCCCAGGTGGCCGGATGCGATGGATCCGCGCCGCGGAGCGATCCAGCGGAGAGAAGCTCGGGCGGAAACGTCGAAACGGACAGCGGCGCCGCTCCTGCCTCGAGCAGCAACACTCGCACACCAGCGTCAGCAAGCCTCGCCGCGAGCGCCGAACCTGAGGCGCCGGCCCCGACGACGATCACCTCCGGCCGTGACGCAGTCATCGGGCCGGTCCACTAGCTCCGGCGCGCGAGGACACAGAGATCCTCTTCGGGCCGGTTGTGGGTGAACGGCACTTCCGCGAGCGGGTCCGTTCTCTCGAGCCTGGAGATCTCTGTGAATCGATGCGATCGGCCGAGTTGGTGCGCAAGCCCGGCGAAGTCGTAGCACCACTTGTGCGGCTCGTACGTCAGGCTGTGCGTGAAGACCGAGAAATAGGCGCTCGGCGGCGCATCGGCGGGGATCCGAGCCTGCGCCCACTCCTTGAATCCAGGCATGTTCACGTAGTCGTCCTTGAGGTACGTCCGGATGTGCCTGAGCAGGTCCGGAACAGAGATCAGGATCAATCCGCCCGGCCTCAGCAAGTCGGCACAGTTCTGCAGCACCCGGAGGCCGTCCTCGAACCCGAAGTGCTCGAGCGTGTGCTGCATCCGAACCAGGTCGAACTGTCCAAGATCACCGACAGCGTGATCGGTCAGATTGGCGATATCAGCCCGGTGATAACGATCACGCAGTTCCTCAGGCACCGCACCGACAGGCAACACGTCCAGGTACTCGAATCCGGGCGAGAAGTCGGCCCCACAGCCGACATCGAGCCAGCGCGTCTGTCCCGCCGACGTCAACACCTGACTCAGTCCCATGCCGAGAGAATATGCGAGGTAGGCGGCGGGCCAGCCGAGAGCTCGTGGTCAACGCGAGCACGCCGCGGCGCGGGCTGCAGGTTTCATCCCGCCTGCGTGGTCCGGAGGGTATGAGCAGTTTTGCGTTCACTCCGCCTCCGCTCGAGGTTGCCGCGCCTCTGACAACAAGCCGACAAGGCCGCAGACACAGAGAACCGCGAGGACCCATAGCGCTCGAGGCGGTCCCAGAATTGGGCTCAATCCACTGACGATATGCCGCTCCGCCGCTTCCACAGCTCAGGAGCAGAAGTGTGCCGAAGCCCAAGGCAGCGCGGGCGGCCGGCCGGCCGGAGCTGCCTCTGGTTGTGCCAGACCGCGGCTGGCTCCTGCGCCGCCTCGCCAGCAGCCCATGCCCGGCAGATGCGTCGTTCACCCCTCCGACGCCGGTGATCAGCGAGTAAGTCTCGGGATTGCCGTGCCGGGGCCGTTGATGGCGGTGTTCAGGAGTTGGTCGGCTGAGGTGCCGTGGATGGTGGCATCGAGGACTTGGGCGGTGTGGGCTACGGGGATGCGGTGGCCCATGCGGGCGAGCGTTGTGGCGACTTGCATCCAGCAGCCTGGGTTGGCGGTGACCATTAGTTGGGCGCCTGTCTCCAGGACCGCGGCGGCCTTGCGTTCGCCGAGTTCGCGCGCGGCTTCGGGCTGGAGCATGTTGTACGTGCCGGCACTGCCGCAGCACATGCCGGGGTCGGGTAGTTCGCGGATCTCCACACCGGGGATGGCGCTCAGCAGGCTGCGCGGCTGGCTGCGGATACCTTGCGCGTGAGCGAGATGGCAGGCGTCCTGGTAGGCGATCGAGATCGGGAGCGGGTGCCGTTCGGCGACCGGGCCGAGCTCCGCGAGGAACTCGCTGATGTCGCGGACCTTGGCGGCGAGCGCCTCAGCGCGCGCCGCCCAGTCAGGGTCGTCGCGCAGTTGATGGCCGTACTCCTTGAGGTTGGAGCCGCAGCCTGCCGCGTTGACGATGACGGCGTCGACGCCGGCTCGTTCGAAGGTCTCGATCGTCTTCCGGGCGAAGTCCAGTGCTTGTTCCTCGCGGCCGCCGTGCGCGGACAAGGCACCGCAGCACCCTTGCCGCCGGGGTACGACGACATCGCAGCCCTCGGCGGCCAGGATCCGGGTGGTCGCCGCGTTGACGTCGGGGAAGAACGAGCCCTGGACGCAGCCCGCCAACAGACCGACGACGGCTCGGCGTTCACCGGTTGCCGAAATCCGTTCCGGCAACCTCGGCGCCGGTCCGAGCCTCGGCGCCAGCGACTCCATCGCCTGCAGTGGCGCGGGCAGCTTCGCTAGCAGCCCAGTTCGGGCCAGCAGGCTGCCTAGCCGGCTCGCCTGGTACACACGCAACGGACCGCGGACCAGACGAAGCCGGCGCGGATACGGGAACAACCGGTAGATCAGGCCGCGGTACAGCCTGTCCATCCAGGGCCGCCGATAGCGCCGCTCGATCTGTGGCCGGGTGGCGTCGATCAGCTTGCCGTACTGCACACCCGACGGACACGCGGTCACGCACGCCATACAGCCCAGGCACTGGTCGAAGGACCGCACCATCGATTCGTCGAGCGGCTCGCCCTCGAGCGCCTCCTTCATCTGATAGATGCGGCCGCGCGGGCTGTCCATCTCCTCGCCCCACAGCGAGTACGTCGGGCAAGCGGGCAAGCAGAACCCGCAATGCACGCAGTCCCCGATGAGCGCCGCGTCCGGAGGATGGTGGTCGTCGAACGCCGGCGACACCGCCTGCCGCGTGCCCGGGAAACCGAGCAGGACAGGGTTCCAGTCAGAGTCCGTCATGCGTCTACAACCCTCCAACGAAGCGACCCGGCGACAGTCGCCGGTCAGGATCGAACCTCTCCTTGACCCGCCGCATCAGCTCGAGCGAGTCACCGACCGGACCCCAGTGGTCCAGCCGGTCACGAATACCGGCCGGCGCCCGCAGGAGCACCGCGGATCCGTCGTACGGCGCGATGGCCGCGCGCAACGCAGGCAACACATCCCCGGCGCCGGCGGACGGCACCGCGGCATAGGCGACACCGCTACACGCATGCGCCGCGACCGCCGTACCCGCGGGCAAAGCTGCCAGTACGTCGGCCAGCGCCGCGGGCACGAAGGCCAGCCGCAGCAGCACATCGTCGTCAGTTCCCGGCCGACAGCCGAAATCGTCCGGCAGCTCGTCCGAGGTCAGGCCACCCCCGAGCAGTGCGACCGCCGCGTTCGCCTGCGCGGCGACCGATTCTGCGATCGATTCGAAGACTACGACAAGGCGCGCGGCTCCATCGGAAGGACCGATGAGCTCGACCGCCGCGGGTGTCAGCGTCGATCGCCGCAGCGCCGCAACCAGCGGCCCTGCCGATGCGGCGTCGTCGAGGTCGAGCGTGACTACGCGGCGAGCCGGCGCGACGGGATGCAGGCGCCAGGTGGTGGAAACCACCACCCCGAGCGTCCCGTGAGCCCCGATGTACAGCTTGCCGAGGTCGTATCCAGCGACGTTCTTGACCACCTTGCCGCCCGCGTGAGCGATGGTGCCGTCCGCAAGGACCACGGAGATACCGATCAACAGGTCACGGCACGTGCCGTAGCGCAGCCGCCGCGGGCCGGAGGCGTTGGCGCTCACGATCCCACCCAGAGTGGCGCACGCCTCGGGAGGATCCAGCGCCAGCATCTGCCGGGTCTCTCCCAGTTGCGCCTGCAGATCAGCCAGCCGAACCCCGGCTTCGGCCACCACAGTGAGATCACCCGCGCTGTGCTCCACGAGCCGGTTCAAGCCGCTCAGGTCGAGCAGCAGGTCGCAGGATTCCGGTGGCGCGGCCCAGGTCAGCTTGCTGCGCCCGCCGACCGGTACCACGGTGAGCTGGTCGGCCGCCGCGGCCTTCAGCAGCTCCGCGACCTCTCCGATCGTCCTCGGCCGGGCCACGCCGCGCGGACCCACGCCCGCGATTGTGTCGTCCGGAGGCTGCCGATTCGTTGCAGAAGGGGCCATCAGAAGACCTCGCCCAGCCCGGCAGCCTGCAGAGGGTGCTCGCCGGTGCGCGGGCCTGGCCGCTCACCGCAGAGCCGGGGCGTGGGGAAGACCTTGCCCGGGTTGGCGATGCCGTCGGGATCGAAGGCACAGCGGAGCAGTTGCATGGTGTCCAGATCCGCGGCCGTGAACTGCTTGGCCATCTTCAGCTTCTTTTCCTGGCCTACCCCGTGCTCGCCGGTGATCGACCCACCGGACTGGATGCACAACTCGAGAATGTCCCCCGCGAGCTCTTCGGCCTCGTGGGCCTGCCCGTCGATCGCGTCGTCGAAGAGCACAAGCGGGTGCAAGTTCCCGTCGCCCGCATGGAAGACGTTCGCGACGCGCAGACCTTTTTCGTCGGCCATGCGTCCGATCTCCCCGAGAACCTCGGGCAGCTTCGTCCGGGGGATGACGCCATCCTGGACGTAGTACGACGGGCTGATCCGGCCGACAGCGGCGAAGGCCGACTTCCGGCCCTTCCACATCAGGCCGCGTTCGATGTCGTCGGCGGCGATGCGGATTTCGAAGGCACCGCGTCGCCCGGCGATCTCCTCGACCTGCCGGAACTGAGCCTCGACCTCGACCTGCGGTCCGTCGAGCTCGATGACCAGTACGGCGGTCGCGCCCTGTGGATATCCGCACGCGACCGCGGCTTCCGCGGCCTCGATCGACAGGGCGTCCATCATCTCGACCGCCGCGGGCAGGATCCCGGCTGCGATGATGTCGCTGACCGTGCCGGCAGCATCCTCCACGGAGTGATAACCAACCAGCATGGTCTGGACCGTCTCGGGCACCCTGATGAGGCGCAAGGTGAGCTCGGTCGCCACGCCGAGCGTTCCCTCGCTGCCGATGAAGGCACCGAGCAAGTCGTACCCGGGGTGCTCAGCCGCCCGTCCACCGAGATGCGCCACTTCGCCGTCGGGCAGTACGACTTCGGCGCCGAGCACGTGGTTCACGGTGAAGCCGTACTTCAGGCAGTGCGCACCACCGGCGTTCTCGGCGACGTTGCCGCCGATCGAGCACACTAGCTGAGACGACGGGTCTGGCGCGTACAGCAATCCGTACGGCGCTGCGTCGCGCGTCACCCAAAGGTTGATGACCCCTGGCTCGACAGTCACCTGTGCGTTGTCCGGATCCACCGGGCCGAGGCTGCGCAGGCGCGAGAGCACCAGCAGCACCCCGTCCGCCCGCGGCAGCGCGCCGCCAGACAGTCCGGTTCCCGATCCACGAGCGACGAACGGAACCCCAGCCTCCGCACACAGCCGGACACAGTCGATGACGTGCTCCCTGCTCTCCGCGAGCACGACGATTGCCGGCGTGACCTTGAAGTTCGTCAGGCCGTCGCACTCGTACGTACGAACCTGCGACCGCTCCGTAAGCACCCGCGCGGCGCCGATCGCCGTACGAAGCCTGCCGGCCAGGTCGCGCACTCCCCCTTGACTGCTCACGGGACCGGAATCTCGGTGAGATCGGCGATGACTCGGTCCGGCACGACGGACGTGGCTCCTCCCGCGGGTACGCCGGTCGTCACCAGAACCGAGAACAACCCGGCGCGCTGCCCAGCCTGTACGTCGGTGCGTAACTGGTCGCCGACCATGACGCTGTTCTCGGGACTGGTGCCGAGGCTCTGCAAGGCCAGGGAGACGAGCGTCGGCTCCGGCTTCCCCACCACGACAGGCGTGGCGATGTGCTCGGTGGCCGCCTGGACTGCCGCCATGATGGTGCCGGCGCCGGGATCCAGGTCGGCTCCGTGCGGGATCAGCCGGTCCGGGTTGGTGGCGATGAAATCGGCGCCATCCAGAATCAGTCGTACGGCGTTCCGCAGCTTGTCGTAGGTCAGCTCACGATCCAGCCCGACGACCACCACCTCGGCCTTCTCGTCGGAGACGGAGAAACCAGCTTCGGTCACCGCCTCCGACAGCGCGGCGGCACCCACGACGTACACCGGCGTACCGTCGGGGTAACGGTCGGCCAGCAGGCGTCCGGTCGCGTGCGCCGTGTTGACGATCTGCCCGGGTTCGGTGGGATGCCCCATCCTCGTCAGCTTCGCCGCGAACTGCTCGCGGGACTGGGTGGAGTTGTTGGTGACGAACCGGACCGGGACGCCGCTCGTACGACAGCGAGCCAGCGTCTCGAAGGCGCCGGGGATCGGAGTGTCTCCGCGATATACCGTTCCGTCCAGGTCGAGGACGAGGGCGTGGATGTCGGGCCACGGGCGGTTCTTGTGGGTCGGCTGATGCGTCACGGCTCCATCACCATGCCGCCGTTGACATGCAGGATCTGCCCGGTGATGTAGCCGGCGCCGGAACTCGCCAGGAACAGCGCGGGCCCGACGAAGTCGTTGGGCTGCCCAACACGACCCAGCGGGATCTTGCCGGCGTGCCGCGCCTCGGTCTCCGCGCTCGGCCGTCCGTGCATCGGCGTGTCGACGATGCCGGGGGCGATCGCGTTGACGGTGATCCCGTACGACGCGGTCTCGTACGCCAGCAGTTGAGTGATCGAGTGCACCATGGCCTTAGAGAAGCAGTAGTCCGCGCCACCGGCCTGGTAGTTCAGCACCGCGGCCCGCGACGACAGCGACGAGCCGGTGTTGATGATGGCTCCGCCGTGCTCCCGCATGGACTTCTCCACCACGATCCGGGACAGGGCGAGCACGGAGCCGGCGTTCACGTCGAGCGTGCGGTCCCAGCGGTCGCTGCTCCCGGACAGGATGGACTGGCCGGACTTGATACCGGCGTTGTTGACCAGCACGTCGATCCGGCCGTGCTGCGCGACGACATCGTTCACGACCTGGGCGAGCTGTGCATGGTCGGCCACATCGAGGGCGACGCCGGAAACGTCGGCGGAGCTCACCTCGTCGGCGAGGGCCTTGACGGCGTCCTCGGCGAGGTCGGCCGCGATCACCGTGGCCCCCGCGCGGGCGAAGCCCTCGACGAGCGCCCGGCCGATGCCTCCGGCGGCGCCCGTGACGATGACCACCTTGCCGGTGACGTCGAACAATTCGTGTGTCATGCATACTCCTTGAGGGCGGCATCGGAGGTGAGGAAGTCGTCGACCTCTGCCGCGGTGGGCATCGAAGGTTGTGCTCCCCGTCGGGTGACGCTGAGGGCCGCGACCGCCTGTCCGTAGACGACAGCGTCGACGTCTGCCCGGCCGGCCAGCAGACCGGCGGCCAGCCCAGCGTTGAACGCGTCGCTGGCGGCGGTGGTGTCCACCGGGACCACGGGAAAGGCCCGGCGGACACCGCTGTCCGCAGCTCCGGCGTAGGCGACGCCATGCGCGCCGAGGGTGACGATCGCGAGCCGAGCCCCGAGGCTGCGGAGGCACTCGGCCGCGGCGATCGCCGAACGGTCGTCGGAGATGGACAGACCGGTGAGAACCTCGGCCTCGGTGGCGTTCGGCGTGACGATGTCGACACCGCGCCAGAGGTCGTTGCTCAGCGGCGCACTGACGGGCGCCGGGTTGAGGATGAAGGTGAATCCGGTCCGCAGCCGCAGCTCGGCGAGCCGGCGGATCACGACGTACGGCACGCCCATCTCGGCCACCACCAGTGTGGCGGGATCGAGCAGTTCCGGGATCTCGTCGAGGTCGCCGGCGTTCATGTACCGGTTGACACCTTCTGCCACACCGATGACGGTCTGCGCGTCGCGGTCGACCATGATCAGCGCGACGCCGGACGTTCCGTTGTCGACGACGCGCACGTGCTTGGCCCCGACTCCTTCGCGGGACAGCTCGCGCAGGAGCGTGCGGCCGTGCTCGTCCTCGCCGACGCGGCTGACGAGATTGACGCGGGCCCCCAGCCGCGCGGCGCCGACCGCCTGGTTGGCAGCCTTCCCGCCGCAGGCTGTGCGTAGATCGCCGAGCACAGTCTCGCCGGAGGTGGGAAGGTGCTCGACGTAGAGCGAGATGTCGAGGTTCGACGTACCGACCACAAGGATCGAGCCGTCGGTGGGGTCTGCTGCCTTCACGTCCAATCTCCTCCTCCGGCCGCGGACCGGGTCGGCACCCACGGCGGCTCCGTCTCCTGCGCCCAGCGCGGCGGGGCGGCCTTGAACTGCGTGACGACATCCATCACGGCCCGTTCGATCGGGATCCGCTCGATGCTCGAGGCCCCGACGAAGCCGACGCAGCGCGTTCGGGCGTACACGGCATCGAGATCTGCCGGCTCAGCCAGCGTGCCGCCGTGCGCGAGGAAGATCAGGTCGTCCCGGACGCCGGAGGCGGCAGAGATCATCCGCTCCAGCTCATCGATCTGACTCTCCCTGGTCTCGTTCGTCTCATGGCCGACTAGCCCGCCCGCCGTAGCACCGACATGCGGCACGAGGCAGTCGACGCCGGCCTGCGCCATCCGCTCCGCGTCCTCGGGAGTCGCGACGTACGACAGTGTGAACAGGTTGCGGCCGCGCGCGAGCTCGATCAGCTCCACCTCTCGGGTGAACCCGAGCCCGACGCGTTCGCGCCGGTCCCGCCACAGCCGGCCCATGGTCGAAATGGTCGGATAGTTGATGACTCCTGAGAAGCCCGCGGCCTCGAACAGGTCCAACAGCCGTTCGAGGTCGAGTCGGGTCGGGTCCCAGGCCTCGATGCCGCCGATGACCGGCACGCTGGTCACCACGTTCGTGATCTCCTCGGCCATCTCGAGGGTGCTGGCGTTGGAGTCGCCGATCCGGCTCGTCGGCAGACCCATCAGCCGGGACCGGCCGGTGCTGTAGACAACGATCAGGTCGGCACCGGCCTGGGCTGCACACTTCGCGACCAGGCCACAGCTGCTGCCGGCCGCCAGGACCGGAACACGCCGACTGATCGTCGTTGCGAGAGCATCGAGGATCTCCGCGCGCATGAACCTCTTCATGCGTGCCCCCAGGAGGTAGTTGCTGCCAACGCCTGCACCATCCACTCGACGGCCCCGGCGGCGACGCCCGGGTCGTTGATGTGCTCGTCCGTGGTCACGAGTTCCACGTCCGCGGCGAGATCGCTCTTGACACCGCCCAGCCACGCGCGGTCCGCGACGGGATCGTGGAAAGGGCCGCCGGGCCGGTCGTAGTCGGAGAACCCTCCGCCCGTCCAGTGCACCCGCCGGGTACCGGTGCCGCCCTTGAGGCGCTTGGCCACCAGCTCGCCGATCTGCCGATTCTCGTCGGGTGATGTCCGCAGGAGGGTCGTGTACTCGCTGTGCCGGTACGAGTTCCGGCCGCGGAACCGCTCCGGGATCGTGTCGGGGGCGCCGAAGTTCACCATGTCAGCCGCACCGGGGGCGATCCAGTGCGGGATGCCCGCACGCCCGGCGGCACACAGGCGGTCCGGGCCGGCGCTCGCCGTACCGCCGAGCAGCTCGTCCGCCAGCTCGGTGGTGGTCAGGTCGATGAGGCCATCGATCTGTCCCTCGTCGATGAGGCGTTCGAGCAGGCGGCCGCCGGCACCGTTGGCGGGAAAGACGAGCGTCTCCACACCCTGCTGCCGCAGGCCGGTGACGCACGCCATCGCAGCCGTTGTCGTCACCCCGAAGGACGTGACCGCGACCGTCCGTGGTCCCGAGGTCCTCGTGTCGGTGGGATCGCCACTACCGGCGAGCACCGCGGCACGATGCAGTGCTTGACGGGTGAGCTCGTTCAGCCCCATGAGGTCGACCAGCGTCGGGAAGACCACGGTTGTCGACGTGCTGGCGATCCGGGCCAGGACCTCGGCCCGCGCACTGGCGACGAGAATCTTCAGAGATGTCAGGGGCAGATCGGCGGTCGCCGTGGCGAAGAGCGCGGCGCCCTTGCCCCCGGTGATACCGACCGCTGCCCGCAGATGACCTGAGGCCTGCAGGTCGCGCAGGACCTGCCGCGCGCCGTCGGCCATCGCCGCCAGCGCGGTCGCGGGATCCTGGTCGGCGATCAGGCGGTCCAACTCGGCGCCGCCGGCAGCGGCGACCTGCCTTCGCGAGACCGCGGACGGTACGGCCGGCTCGCCGAGAACTCCGGTGTCGACGACCCAGCCCCGCAGGCCACGAGCCGCGAGCAGTCCGAGCAGATGCTCGACCTCCTCGCCCTTCGTGTCCAGCGTGGCCAGCACCGCCACCACGTCGCCATCGGGCATCGAGTAGTCGGTCACAGTCGTTTCCGTTCTTCCGCGGTGATGTCGCCGCCGGCGACATAGCCGGAGGTCAGGTTGGGTCCCAACGTTCCGCCGGCGCCGGGGTAGCCGCTGCCGGTGGCCGCTGCCATGGCGTTCGAGCAGGCGTACAGCCCGGCGATGGGTGTGCCGAAGTTGTCCAGCACGCGGCCACGGGCATCGGTCTGCAGCCCGCCTCGGGTACCGAGCGTGCCGACGATCACGGGGATGGCGTAGAACGGCGCCTGGCGCAGTTCGCCGAGACAGGGATTCGGGCCGTGCTTCGCATCGCCGTAGTGCCGGTCGTGCCGGGACTCGCCACGATGGAAGTCCTCGTCGACTCCGTTGGCGGCGAAACGGTTGAAGCGCTCGACCTGCTCGGCGAGTCCGGTCGCGTCGATGCCGGCCTTGGCAGCGAGTTCCTCCAGGGTCGCGCCGGCGTACACCCAGTCCGGGGTCGCTTCCTGGCCAGGTTTCAGGGTCGCGAAGGAGTAGCTCCGCCGGAACCGTTCGTCGAAGACCATGAAACTCGTGAGGTTCGGGTAGCTGAACCTGTCGGGATCGAACACCTGGAACGCGGCGGCCATGTCGCTGTAGGAGCCCGCCTCGTCGACGATGCGCCGGCCGGCGGAGTTGACGATGATCGATCCCGGAAGCGCCCGCTCGCCCGAGATGAAGCGTGTCCGGGGGCGGCCCTCGATCGTCTCACCAGGAATCTGGAAAGCGACGTGGTATGCCCCGGCGGTCATGTTGCGCACCGCGGCGCCGACGTCCATACCCATGAGCAAGCCGTCACCTTCGTTGTACGGCGGGCTCATGGGACCGAGGTCGGGTCCCTTGAGGAAGTGGTTCTTGAGCTCCTCGTTCCATTCGAAGCCGCCCGTCCCCACGACCACCGCACGGGACGCGCCGTACGTGAGGGTGCCACCCTCCGCCGCTTCGGCGACGACACCGACCACACGGCCATCTTCCTTCACCAGCCGGGTCGCACGGCGTTGCAGGACGAAGTCGACTCCGGCGTCGGCACACGCCTTCACCAGTCCACCGACCAGAGCCCGGCCGAAGCACCATACGTTCTTCTCGAGGCGGCCATCGATCAGCGCCTTGGTGGCGAGGCCGCGGCGGCGTTCCTCGTAGGTGTAGGGCTCCGGGTACCAATGGCTGGGCCGGATCAGGTCGGCTGTGTCGCCGAGTTGGTCGGCGTCGACCGGTTGGTTGTCCAGGGCCCGTGAGCCCTCCTTGGCTCCAGGGAACTCGGAGTGGTAATCAGGCCGATCGATCGGGTACAGGCGGACAGGCGTGGACTCCTCCAGCCAGCGCACCATCTCCGGTCCGTTGTCGACGAACGCCTCGATCAACTCGTGCGGTGCCTGCGGGCCCGAGGTGGCCGACAGGTACTCGATGGCGTCCTCGCGGCTGTCGGAGATCTCGGTCTCCTTCATGTGGTGGTTGTTCGGGATCCACAGCATCCCGGCCGAGACGGCTGTCGTCCCGCCGAGGTACTCCGTCCGCTCGAGCACTCGCACGCGCAACCCGGCCTGTGCCGATCTCAGCGCCGCGCACAAGGCGGCACCGCCCGATCCGAGCACGATCACATCCACGTCGTCGCCACTGTTCATTCAGAAGTCCATTTCGAGGGGGAGAATCAGGTCAGGTGGTTCGCGAGCGTCGCTGCAGGCGGTCCAGAGCGAGCGCGGCGATGATCACGAAGCCCAGTGCCAGCTGCTGGTAGAAGGCCTGCACGTTGATCAAGGTCAGACCGGCTTGCAACGCCGCGATCAGCATCGCGCCGGTCACCGCCCCGAACACGCTGCCCTCACCACCGCGCAACGCGGCGCCACCCATGACCGCCGCGGCGATCGACGGCAGCGCCAGGTCCGTGCCCACAGTCGGATCGGCCGCACCCAGCCGCGCGACCAGGATCATCCCGCCGAGCGCCGACAGGGCCCCGGCCAGGACGTACGCACCGGTCAGGTACGCCGACACGTTGATGCCGGACAACCGTGCGACTTCGGGGTTGCCGCCGATCGCGACGCAGTACTCACCGAAGCGGGTGTAGGCCAGCAGCAGGACCGCGAGCACCGCGGTGACGAAGAGGATGACAACCGGGATCGGGATCGTGGCGATCTTCCCGGCCAGCAGGTCGAGGAACGGCCCGGGCAGCGTGTAGAGGATCTTGCCGTTGGTCACCAGGAACGCCAGACCACCGAAGACGCTCATCGTGCCCAGCGTGACGATGAAGGGCGTGATCCGCAGCCGGGTGATGATCAGCCCGTTGATCAGCCCGGCGATGCTCCCGGTCGCGATCCCCGCGAGCACGCACACCGCGATCGGCACACCTCTCACGAGCAGTGTCCCGGTGATCATCGCCCCGAGCGCCAGCATCGTGCCCATGGACAGATCGATCCCGGACGTGATGATGACGAACATCTGGCCGATGGCGAGAATCGCGGTGACCGATCCCTGCAGAAGGATGTTGATCAGGTTGTCCGAGGTGAGGAACGCCGACGTCTGACTCGCGAAGATCGCCACCAGCAGCACGATGGCGACGAGCAACCCGGCCTGGCGCTGGATCGGAGCCAGCCGGCGGAACCGTTGGGTCCCTGACCGCTTGTCCGCGGTCCTTGACTCCGGCCGGGGCATCGACAGGCTTGCGGCGCCGGACGTTTCCTGCAGCGTGTTGTGCTCGGTCATGATGCTCTCGTCTCCAGGTCGAGGCTTGCGGCTGCCACGATCGCTTCTTCGGTCGCTTCGGCACGTGTGAGTTCGGCGACGACGGACCCCTTCCGCATCACCAGCACGCGGCTGCTCATCCGGATCACCTCGGGCAGCTCGGACGAGATCATCAGGATGCCCGCACCGGCCGCCACCAACTCGTCCATCAACCGGTAGATCTCGCCCTTCGCCGCAACGTCGATACCGCGCGTCGGCTCGTCGAAGATGTAGATGTCTGCCGCGGTCGTCAGCCAGCGGGCGAGGACGACCTTCTGCTGGTTGCCCCCGCTCAGTGCTCCGGCAGGGCGGAGCACCGAGCCGGCCAGGGCGACACGGGACTTCTGCCGCTCGGCGAGTGCGCGCTGCCTGCGACGGCTCAGCGCACCGAACCGACCCGGTGGACGGGGCAGGCTGACGTTCGACGCGATCGACATCGCCAGCGCCAGCCCCTGCTCCTTGCGGTCCTCCGGCAAGAAGGCGATCCCGGCGTCGATCGCCTTCCTCGGCGTCGCTTGAGTGAGCGGACGGCCTTTGATCGTGACGGTTCCAGCGTCCAGGGGATCCGCGCCGACGATGCTGCGCGCCACCTCGGTCCGGCCGGCGCCCACCATCCCGGCCAGGCCGACGATCTCGCCGGCCGCCACGGTGAAGGAGACATCCTGAAAGACCCCGGTACGACTCAGCCCTTGAACGCGCAGCAGTTCCGCTCCGGTTCGGGTCGTCGGGGCAACCGCCGCCTTGTCCAGGTCCCGGCCGACCATCATGGAGATGACCTCGGCCTCGGTGAGATCCGTTGCCATCGGCAAGGAGCGGACCTCCTTGCCGTCCCGCAGCACGGTCATCCGGTCGCCGAGCTCGAAGACCTCGGGCATCCGATGCGACACGAACACCAGCGCCCGCCCCTCGGCCCGGAGGGTCTTCATGATCTGGAACAGGCGCCGGGTCTCCGGCTGACTCAGTGTCGCGGTCGGCTCGTCGAAGATGATGAGCCTGGCGTTGATCGTCAGCGCGCGGGCCAGCTCGACGATCTGCTGCTGAGCGACGCCCAGCGTGGCCACGGAGGCCGTCGGGTCGCCGTGGAAGCCCAGCCAGTCCAGTACCTCGCGGGCCCGTCGTTCGCGATCGGCGCTGTTGACGACACCGAAGGTGGACTGTTCCCGGCCCAGCATCACGTTCTTGATCGCACTGATCTGCGGAATCAGGTGCAGCTCCTGGTGCACCATGGCGATTCCGTGGCCGAGCGCGTCAGCGGGCGAGTGCAGGTCGACCTGCCGGCCGTCGAGCCGGATCGTCCCGGTGTCCGGGATGACCTGGCCGAACATCGTCTTCAGCAATGTGGACTTCCCTGCGCCGTTCTCCCCGACCAGCACATGGATCTCTCCGGTCCGGATCGAAACGTTGACGCCGTTGAGTGCCTGGACGCCGGGATAGCTCTTGCTGATGTTCTCCAGCTCGAGGAAGGGGGCGGTCGCGGTGGAAGCAGTCATGGGATCAGCTCGGATTGACGGCCTGCAGGCCGTCGTCGGTGTACATCTCGCCGACGTTCTTCTTGTCGACCAGGACGGCGGACGTCAGGACGAACTCGGGGACGTCTTGCCCTTGGACCAGCGCCAGCCCGCATTGCACGGCCCAGTACCCCTGCGAGTACGGCTGCGGTGTCGTGCTCGCACTCAAGGTGCCCTTCTCGATCGCCTTGATCGCGGACGGGACGCCGTCGGTGCCCACCACGATGACCTTGCCGGTCCGTCCGGCGTCGGCGACGGCCTTCACCACACCGAGCGCCATGGTGTCGTTGTTGGCGTAGATCGCGGCCAGATCCGAATTTGCCTTGAGCAACGACGAGGCCGCGTTGTACGCCTTGCTGGCGTCCCAATCGCCAGGCACACTCGCCACGAGCTTCAGGTTGCCGGCTTTCGCGACGGCCTCCTTGAAGCCCTGCGTACGCAGCTGCGCCGCGTTCGACCCGGCCGCCCCTTCGATCTGCGCGACCTTGCCGCCGTTCGGCAACTGGGTGGCGATGTACTCCCCTGCCTTGCCGCCTTCCACCAGCGAGGCCGGCCCGACGAACGTGGTCGCGTCGACCCGCGCGTCCTCGACGTTGACGATCGGAAGGCCTTTGGCCTGCATCTGCTTGATCGCCGGCGTGAGATTGGACGTCGACTCCGGCGACACCAGGAACACGTCGAAGGGCTGTCCGATCATGGTCTGAGCGATCGAGAGTTGCTGTGACTGGGCGGCCTCGCCGGACGCGGCCTGCACCGTGAGGTCGATGCCGTACTTCTCCGCCGCAGCCTTCATGCCGCGCTCGACTTCCTGCCAGTACTCGTTGGTCAGGGTCTTGAGCACCACGCCGAAACGAAGCTCCTTCTCGGGCTTCTTCAGCCCCGAGAACATCGCGCCGAGTGTGGTCGCGTCCGTCCCCTTCAGCCCCGCGTCACCGCTCTTGTAACCGTACTTCGCGCCGCCCCCGTCAGCACTGCTCGCGGCATTGTTGCTACTGGCCCCAGTGCAACCGACGATGACCGTCAGTCCGGCAACGGTCGCGAGGATCCCGGCACGTCGCCGCCTCGACCTGCTGTTGATTCGCACAGTTCTGCTCACTTTCGAACGTCGTTGCCCGGAGGGGGTTCCCGCGGTGCTGGTCATGCCGCACTCCTCGCGTCTACGCTGTCGTAACGTCGTCGTAACGCGCTTCAACTGTGGCCTTCGTCGCCACAGTGCCGTTAGACCACTTCGCAGCGATTGGCCCAAGAAAGAGGGCGCCTCTGTGGCAAGCAAGCTTGATCGAGTGGACAGCGCGACGCTGTGCCGCCTGCTGGGCAGCTGGACCGAGACCGGCACCAACCTCTGCGACCGCTTGGCCGAGGCACTCGTCGAGCTGATCACCAGCGGCGCCTTGCGCGACGGCGCCGTCCTACCGTCGCAGCGTGAGCTGGCGACCGCGCTCGGGGTCGCGCGTGGCACGGTCGCGGCGGCGTACGAGATCCTCGAGTCCCGCGAGCATCTGCGCTCCTATCCAGGATCCGGCTCCCGGGTCCGCAGGCACGGCATCGACCCCACGGCGTCACTGGACGGACGGCTCGCGTCGTTCACCAGGAACTTCACACCGGTCCTCGACTTCTCCAGCGGCGCGCTGCCGGCCCTCCCGATGGTCAGCGAGGCCATCGCCCGGCTGGACCAGGACGAGATTGCGAAAGACCTCGTCACCGACGGCTATCATCCCAGCGGTCTACCGCGCCTTCGCGCTGCCATCGCTGCCCGCTACGCGGCGGACGGCCTGCCGACAGACGAGCAACAGATCCTCGTCACGTCCGGTTCCCAGCAGGCGGTTTGGCTCGTGTCACAGGTCTTTCTCGGCCATGGCGACGATGTCATCGTCGAGGATCCCACCTACCGCGGAGCCCTTGAGGCGTTCAGCGCGGTGGGAGCCCGGATGACAACGATTCCCATGACCGCCGACGGCCTGGATGTCGCCCACCTGGCCCGGACACTCAAGACGCGGCGACCCCGGCTGCTCTATTGCCAGCCCACAGGCCACAACCCGACCGGGGTCAGTATGCCGGCCACCGCGCGCCGGGAACTCGCCGCGCTCGCCGACCGGCAGGGGCTGCTGACCGTCGAGGACGGGTCGAACGCGGACCTGATGCTCGCCGACCGCCGTACGGGCCCGTTTCTCGCGGGTATCGGCCCGTCGGGCCGGGTGCTGAGCATCGGCACCACGTCGAAGCTGTTCTGGGGTGGTCTGCGGATCGGCTGGATCCGTGGCGACGCGCCGATTATCGCCAGGCTGACCGAGGCGAAGAAGGCCGTCGACCTGGCCTCCGCGGTGCTCGAGCAACTCATCGCCGCGGACCTAATCACCCGGGCCGCGGAGGCCCGTGGCCAACGGGCGTCGAGTCTGCGGGAGCACCTGGCGACCGCCGAGCAGGTGGTGGGACGGTTGCGTCCGGCATGGAAATGGACCAGTCCGGCCGGCGGCACGGGGCTGTGGATCGACACCGGCGAAGACGCGGTCGCCTTCGTCGAGCGCGCGCGCCGGCGCGGCGTCCGGATCGTGCCCGGCCCGGCGTTCTCGGCGTACGGCGCGTTCCGGCATTTTCTCCGGCTGCCGATCTGGCATCCGTGCGCCGAACTCGAGGATGCCTTGGATCGCCTGCACCAGTGAGCCCCTTGCGTCCGGGGACGGACCTGTGCCACTCTCCAGCACAGCGTCACATCAGGTGAACGCTCCTCGGCGGTCGTCTCCCGGTCCCGCCCGCGCCGGGATCCGGCGGCCTGCCGTCATCACTGGAGGAAGATCTCAGTGATTCGTGACTTCACACCGGAACTGGTCGCACGGCTGACGTCGGGCGACACCTCGAGTCGCATGCACGCGGTCCTCGAGTACACCAAGACCATCGCCCACTGCGAGTCCGTCATGGTCACCTGCCGCGCGGTCGACGGCGGCAACGACGAAGTGATCGTGAACGACGGTTACCCGCCCGAGACCGTGCAGCACCTCGTCAGCGGAATCGACCGGATGCCGGAGTTCGGTCTGCAGTTCCGGCATCCCCTGCGGCTTCTCGGCTGGGAGGACACACCCGGCTTCTCGGATTCGTACACGGCCGCCGAAGTCCTCCAGCCGGCCGGGTATCGCAACGGCTTCACGCTGCTGCTCCAGGACGATCGGTACCGGATCGTCGGGGCGTGCATCGGGAACTTCGCGCGGAAAGACTTCACCGACACATGCCGGGAGATGCTCAACCAGCTGCGACCGGTGTTCGCCCGCGAGGTCGTCGGCCGATATCGGCAGAAGAGCATCGGACTGTCGCCCCGGGAGCACGAGGTGCTCGCCGCACTTCAGCAGGGCCAGTCCAACACAGAAATCGCCAATGGCATGGACATCTCGCCACGGACGGTCGCGACCCACGTGGAGAACGTCCTCCGCAAGCTCGGCGTCACCAACCGCGTCGCCGCAGCCGTCGCCGCGACGCAACTCGGACTCGCTCACTAGCCACTGCCGTGCAGGACGAGCCGCACCCGGTCTCGGCCACCTAGGTCCGGCAGTTCCAGCGGCAGGCAGAAGCTTACCGTGACCTCGGTGAATCCTTCCCGCCGGGTGACGACTCCGAGCGAACGCAGCTCGGTCTCGTCGCCGAGCAGTGGTTGCGTGTTCCAGATCAGGCGGACACTGCCGTCGCAGGGTTCGATCAAGGTCGCCTCCACAGACGCTGTGACCAAGCCGAGATTCTGGATCGTCACCGGGATGTGACACACCGTGCCCGGCCGAGTGTGCCGGACTGTCGGTTCGTGGAGCGACGCGTACACGCGGGCCTCGGGATTCACCGCGAGCGTGACACCGCTGGGGATCAGGGCCTGGGTGGTGGGGAGGTGACAGCTGTCCATCAGGAGCCTTCCTCGCATTCGGCCGCAATTTCGTCGTACCGTCGCCGCGCAAAGCCGAACGCGGCCTCCGCGTCGGCGCGCTCATCCGGACGAATGAACCGGATCTTCTCGTCCCAGAGGACATCGACTGCTTCGCGGCACCATTCCGCGCTGCGCCGCGAGGCACGGACCGGGCGTCCGTCGAGATGCACGAACTGCGGGTGCGTGTGCCCGCTGGGCAGGATCCGCAGCGCGATCCACGAGGACTGCTCGAGCTGGACGGAGAACTCGCGCTCCTGCACTGTTCCGTCCGCCGTGATCTCCCGGCGCTCGATGGTCGCGCCATTGACCACGAGTTCGAGCGGAACCGTCCTCGTATCCCCGAGACGCGCACGCTCGAGATGCCACGCGGGCCGTGCGTACGGCGGCGATTCGCGGATCGCCAGTACGTCGTCGGTGATCTCCTCTTCCAGCCGGGCCGCTACTCTCGCGTAGACCGTGACCGTGCCGGTGTCCAGCGCTGCGGTGAACTCGAGGAAGTGCGTGCGACCGTCGCCGAAGTACAGCCGACCTGATGTGAGCCCCTCTACCCAGGCCGGGTAGCCGTCGCCCCCGTCCATCGGGACGTCCATCGCAACGTAGGTCCTCCCGATGCCGGGACGCTCGTCGAAGATGCAGGGGTAGTCGGTCTCGCCGACCATGGCGAGCTGGAAGCCGCAGTTGAGCAGGTGGTACCAGGCGTTCAGCTCCATCGAGGGCAGCGCCTCGGCACCGGCGATGAAGTCGACCGTGCCATGGGTGACGTCCACGATCGCCTCGTTCGTCCCGATGCTGTTGAAGAGCGGCATCTCGTAGTTCGGCAGTTCCATGGACGCCACGTTCAGGCCGAATCCACAGTGGGCGTAGCCGACGACGGCGCCTTGTTCACGGCCCCACCTGGTGATCGGCAGCGTGTACGACGGCCAGTCGTCGATCATCGTCGTACCGGGGTAATCCTGGTCGGTCAGATTGAGGAGCATCACGTGACCGAGGTGACTGGACGGGAACCCGGAGACCTCCAGGTCGTAGCGGAGCGCACTCGACTGATCGAGCTCGGTCGTGGCGGTGGTGAAGACCTGGTTGTTCGCCGCCTGCATGCCCGGGTGCTCCAGCGTCGCCTCCGGACTGATCGGCGTACCGGTGAAGAACTGCTTTTGGTGGTAGTAGCCCGGGCCCCAGGTGAGGACGGCGCCGAGTGCGAGGCCCTCGCCGCGGACGTGCCGAATCATCGATTCCGGACGGACCCCTTGGGTGGGGACCAGGTAGTGGGAGCAACCGGCCGCATGGATATGCGGGTCGCTGGAGTACCAGCCGTGGCTTTCCGGGTCGATCCACCGCTCCAGCCGGATCATAACCGTCGCTCCCGGGCCGTTGACCTCGACCGATGTACTTACCGGCACGTACTCCGGTCCTCTTCGAGCCAGGACCGTGTACGAGCCGGCGGGCAGCCGCACCGTCTCACCGTGGCCCCGATAGATCTGCGGGTGGAACCGCATGTCCGGAGCGACCCGCATCGCCTGCGGCGGGTAGACGCGATCCTGCTCGTCCCGGATGACCAGGGAAGCGACGCAGGTGCGGCCCTGCTCGTCGCGTACGTCGAAGCTCACGTCGTACGAGCGCTCGACCTCGAAGTCGAGCTGCACCCATTGGTCTCCGGTGTGAAGGCCGATCGTGTCCGCGACCGCCGACAAACCGATGGTCGCGGTGCGCGGGTGGCCACTGCTGGAGTAGATGTGCAGCAGGCGGTATTCGATCGGGAGGCCCGATAGGGGCGCCGAGTCGCCGAGCTCCACCCGCAGCCAGGAGTCCCGGACCAAACCGGTCGTGTCCGGGCGGTCGAGGTTCCACGGAATCTGCGCCAGGCCGAAGCCCTCGGTGAACTCGCCGGGAGCCGGCGCCTGGCGGAAGCCAGGGATCGGGTTGGACGCCAGGTGCAGCGAGGCTGTGATCGCGTACGGATTGGCTATGCGCAGCAGGAAGGTCCGCCACCCACGTTCTACGAGGATCGGCGGCGCGGGACCACGGGTCAGAGTCGCGAACCCGCGGGCGTCGATGGTCGCATCGACGACAACCCGCTCCGCGAGCAGTTCCTCCGCCTCGTCCAGGTCATCGCACCCGGCGAGAACGGCGAGACGCTCGTTCGTCTCCGGTGGAAGTGGGGATCCGGCGGCAGCGAGCGCGTCGACGATCCGGCGGGCGGTGGCGAAGTATGGCTGACTGTGCGAGCAGGTCATCGGCACACGGTAAGGATCCCGGCCGGGTGTTCACATCCGTCAGCTGACGGAGAGCCTGAACAATGCTGCGCAGGCGGAAACACAACGTTAACAATGCCCTCCGTAGGTTGACGGATACGCGCCCGGGGATCGCGGGCCTAGTCTCGGCGAATCGGAAGCGACCGCCCATGTCATGCGGCGGTCGTGCTCCTACTCCCGAAGGACGACAAATGCATCCTCGAGCCGGCGCTGGCGCCGCGAAATCACTGTCCCTGACTCGCCGGAATGTCCTCAGGCTGTCACTTCTGGCGACCGCGGGTGCACCGCTGGTCGCCGCGTGCGGTACAGCGGCGGGAAGGGCCGGCGGAGATGGACCGATCACCATCGGTACGATCTTCGACGAAACCGGAAACCTCAATGTCGCGGGCCAGGCCAAGAAGCGCGCGGTGCAGTTCTTCGTCGACGAGACCAACGCCGCCGGCGGTCTGCTCGGACGGCAACTGGCACTGAAGTCCTACGATGCGCAGTCCTCGGTCGACAAGTACACGCAGTACGCCAACACACTCGCCCAGAAGGACCGTCCGGACGTCGTCACCGCGGGAATCACCAGCGCGAGTCGCGAGGCGATCCGGCCGATCTTCAACCGGAACAAGGCGCTCTACCTCTACGGCAACATCTACGAGGGCGGGGTGTGCGACAAGAACGAGTTCATCGTCGGCCCGGTGCCTTCACAGCAATTGCAGGTCCTGATTCCGCATGCCGTGAAGACCTTCGGATCGAAAGGCTACATCGTCGCGGCGGACTACAACTACGGGCAGATCTCGGCCACCTGGACGGAGAAGTACATCAAGGAGGCCGGCGGCGAGGTCCTCGGTTCGGACTTCGTCCCGCTCGAAAGCAGTGACTTCGGCTCGATCATCAGCAAGATCCAGCGCGCCCGGCCGGATTTCGTCTTCACGCTCATGGTCGGGAGCAATCACCTGGCCTTTTTCCGGTCCTTCGCGGCGGCCGGTCTGAAATCCTCGATCCCGTTGGTTTCCAGCAATTTCGGCGAGGCGGACGAACAGAAGATCCTCACGCCGACGGAATCCGTGGGTGTGCTGGTCGCCGCTCCGTATCTCCAGGAACTCGAGAACCCGGCGAACGCCGCCTTTGTCACCGCCTGGCAGCAGAAATTCGGTGCCGATGCCGGGGTCTCCGATCTCCAGATGATGCAGTACAACGTCCTGAAGTTCTGGGCCGCCGCGGTCGAAAAAGTGAAGTCCACCGACCACGGCCGGGTTGTCGAGGCCCTCGAATCCGGTATCACCATCGAGACGCCGTGCGGCACCGTCACCATGGACGGCCCCTCGCACCACGTCACGCAGCCGATCTCGATCGCGAAGGTCAACGACAAGGGCGGGTTCACCATTCTCAAGACCTTGCCCGCGGTTCCACCCAGCTTCGAACAGGAGAAGTGCGATCTGATCGCGAACCCGACGCTCAACAAGGCGTTCGTCCCGTGAGCGGCGTCGGCCCGGACGACCTCGTGAACCTGCTGTTCGGGGTCGGCTACTCCATCGCCTTCCTGACGATCATTTCGCTCGGTCTGGCGGTCGTGTTCGGAATGATGGGCGTCACCAACATGGCGCACGGCGAGTTCCTGATGATCGGAGCCTTTCTCACGGTGTCGCTGACCCGCGCCGGGGTGCCCCTGGGGGTATCGATGGCTATCGCCGGACTGATCGTCGCGGCGTTCGGCGCGTTGCTGGAACACATTCTGATCCGCCGGCTCTACGGCAGGCTCGAGGCGACCATGCTCGCCACCTTCGGTCTCAGCCCGATCCTCGTGCAGGCAGCGGTCCTCATCTGGGGAACGACGTCGGAGGGGATCCCGACACCGCTCGGCAGCTTCCGGGTCGGCGAGTACTCGTTCGCCACCTACAGCCTCGTCATCATGGCCGCGGCGGTCGTCCTCGTCGTTGCGGTGTACCTGCTCTACGCCAGGTCGCGCTTCGGCGTCATGGCTCGGGCGGTCGCCATGAATCCGGAGATGGCCTCGGCGATCGGCATCAACTCGGCACGAATCAACATGGGCAACTTCGCCGTCGGCGCCGGCTTGGCGGGAGTCGGCGGCGCGCTGCTCGCGCCAGTGGTCGCCGTCGCGCCGAGCATGGGCGCCAGCTACATCGCGCAAGCGTTCGTCACCGTGGTGCTAGGCGGTCCCGGTGTGGTGTCGGGGACTGCCGCCGCATCCGGTCTGCTGGGCAGCGTCCAGAGAGTCGTGTCCGATGCCTCGACAGCCTTCTACGGTACGGCGGCGCTGCTGGTACTTGCCATCGTGCTCATGCGGTTCCTGCCGACGGGGATCTCCGGCCGAGTCGGGAGGCAACTGTGATCCTACGACTGCTGAACGCACCGCTGGGACGGGACAGTGTCCTCGGGGGCCTGATCATACTTGTCGCAGCGGCACTGATGCCGATGGTCTCCGCATATCAGGCACAGATCTGGACGCAGTACGTCGCCTTCGGTTTGGTGGCGCTGAGTTTCGCCTTCGTCTGGGGCAAGGGCGGGATCTTCAGCTTCGGCCAGAGTGCGATGTTCGGCATCGGCGCCTACAGCTACGGCGTCGTCGCCGTGAACCTGCTGCCCCGCACCGGCGAGACCCTGACAGCGGTTTTGGTCGCAGCCGTGGTGAGCGCGGTGTTCGCCGCCGTCCTGGGGTACTTCATGTTCTACGGTGATCTCGGAGAGATGTATGTCGCGACCATCACCCTCGCGACGTCACTGGTCCTGCTCACCGTCATGGCCGGCACGTCGTCGTCGAAGTACCACATCGGCGATGCGCTGCTGGGCGGCTACAACGGCATGGTCGGCCTGCCCCCGATCACCATCGCGTCCGTCATACCAAGCGTCCCTGCCATGTCGGTGATCTTCATCTCGGCCGCCGTACTGCTGGTCGTGGCACTGCGGGCCTTGCTACGAGCCCCGTTCGGACGCGTGCTCACGGCAACGAAGAACAACGAGACGCGAACGATGCTGCTCGGCTTCGACATCCGCCTGTGCAAGCTGATCGCGTTCTCGATCGGCGGCGCGGTCGCCGGCCTCGGCGGTGTGGTCTATGCGACATGGGGCCTGTTCGTGAACCCCGTCATCTTCGGGCTGTCCCAGGCCGCACTGATCGCCATCTGGGTCCTCGTCGGCGGCCGGTCCTCACTCGTCGGCGCCTTCCTCGGCGTCATCCTGATCCAGCAACTGTCCGACCGGCTGGGCGGCGAGGGCGGAACGGCGACCCCGTTTGTCCTCGGCGGCGTGCTCATCGTGGTCGTCCTGATGCTGCCCGCGGGCGTGCTCCCGACCATCGTGTCCTTCGTCACGTCGAAGATCCCCGTCCTGCGCCGCCCACCGGTGGCGCTGCCGCTGCCCGAAGCCAGCGAGGACACGCTCTTCGCGGCCCACGAGGCACACGCCCCGGCGACGACCTACGTCCTGACCGCGACCGGCCTCGCGAAGCACTTCGGTGGTGTCCGCGCCCTGCAAGGGGTCGACATGACGTTCAGCAGTCCCGGTGTCCACTGCCTCCTGGGCTCGAACGGCGCGGGGAAGTCCACGCTCTTCAACCTCCTCGTTGGACGGTACTCGCCGTCCGAGGGACAGATCGCGTTCGCCGGCCACGACATCACCCGCTGGCGGGCGGACCGCCGCGCGCGCCACGGCCTCGGTATCAAGCTGCAGGTGGCGAGCATCTACGACGAACTCTCGCTGTTCGAGAACATCTGGCTCGCGGCCTACGGCAAGTCGCGGAACGTCGGCCGGGCGAACGCCCGGGCGGCCACGGTCCTGCGCTGGCTGGACCTTGCCGGCCGAACCTCCCAGACCGCAGGCTCGCTCTCCCACGGCGAGAAGCAGTGGCTGGAGATCGGCATGGTCGTCGCCTCCGACCCCGCTGTCGTTCTTCTCGACGAGCCGACTGCCGGCATGACCAGGGACGAGACCGCCCGAACAGCCGAGCTGGTGCGCGCCCTGGGCCGGCAGGTCCTGGTGATCGTGGTCGAACACGACATGGACTTCATCCGGATGCTCGACGCACCGGTCACGATGTTCCACCAGGGTTCGATCCTGACGACCGGATCAATGGACGAACTGCAGGCGGACGAACGCGTCCTCGACATCTACCTCGGGAGGTCGCAGAGTGTTGGTACTCAATGAGGTCCGCAGCGGCTATGCCTCGGCTCCGGCGCTGCACGGCGTGAACCTGACGATCACTCCCGGAAGCCGATCGGTGGTTCTCGGGCGCAACGGCGCCGGCAAGTCGACGCTGCTCAAGACGATCGTTGGGCACCTCCCACTGATGAGCGGCCGGATCGAACTCAACGGCCACGCCGTCGATCGGCTGGCGCCCCACGAACGCTGCCGGCGCGGGCTCGCGTACGTGCCGCAAGGACGGCAGATCTTTGGCAGCCTCACCGTCCGCGCCAACCTCGAGGCCGGCGGCTACGGAGCCGGCCTGCGGAGGGTGCAGCAGGCCGTCGACGACGTCCTGGACGAACTGCCCCTGCTGCGCACCAAACTCCGCGACCGAGGCGACAGCCTCAGCGGCGGCCAGCAGCAGATCCTGGCTTTGGGCCGCGCCCTCATGACCCAACCGAAGACCCTGCTCCTCGACGAACCCTCCGAAGGCATCCAACCATCCCTCGTCACCGAGATCGGCGACATCGTCGTACGCCTCAACCAGGACCGCGGCATCACCGTGATCATGGTCGAGCAGAACCTCGACTTCGCCGCCACAGTCGGCGACAAGGCCCACATCATGGAGAAGGGCACCATCGCCTGCTCGATGCCGACCAGCGACTTCGTGGCCGACCTAGCCCTCCAACACCGCTTCATGGGCGTCGGCGTCGCCGCCGACTAGCGGCTCGCGTCCGAGGAACGGAACGCGGTCGGAGTGCTGCTGGTGAAGTGACGGAAGACCCTGGCGAAGTGCTGGCTGGAGCTGTAGCCGAGGGCGCCGGACAACGCGGTGACGGCCAGGCCGCTGTCCTTCAGCAGTTGCTGTGGACGTTCGGTGCGGCGCTCGTTGAGCAAGCGGCGAGGTGGCTTGCCTACGTGCTTCGCGAACAGCTCAGCGAGGTACGTCGGCGCGAGACCAACCCGGTCCGACAGCTGCCGAAGGGTCCACCGCTGGTGAAGCTCCTGCTCCAGATGGAGTTTCACAGTCTGCACGGCTGGGTGCATGTCTGCCGGTTCAGTCGTCATACCTGACGAGGTGGTCAGTGTAGCCGTCATCGCAGACGAAGGTGGTGCCGGTGACATACCGGGAGCGGTCGCCGGCCAGGAATACCGCCAGCTCGGCGACGTCGTCAGGTCTTCCCAGGCGCCCGGCCGGGATCCAGGACTCGAACCGACCCCGGCCGACGGCGGCGATCAGGTCCCGGTTGTGGTCGGTCTCGATCGCCCCAGGAGCGAGGTTGTTGACAGGGATGCCGTCGCGGCCCAGCTCCAGCGCCGCCGTCCGCGAGGCCATCGCGAGCGCGGCCTTCGACGCACAGTAGCCGAGATTCCCGCGCACCGGGACATCCTGATGGATCGAGGTCACGTTGATCACACTCGCCGCCGGGGATGCCCGCAACGACGGCAACAGGCCCTGCATCAGCAGGATCGGGGCGACGGCATTGACCTCCAGCATCTGTCGCAGGCCGGATTCGGCAAGGTCGCCGACCCCGCCGGCGAACTCGACGCCGGCATTGTTCACCAGGATGTCGAGTGCGCCGGAGTCGGCGACTGCCGCGGTCAGCGTCTCCCGCCCCTCGGCCGTCCGCAGGTCGGCAGCGACGAAGCGCGCCTGTCACTGAGCCGGGGATCCGGCGCGAAAGGCTGATCGTGGGTGATGACCTCGGCTCCGGCATCCGTCAGGGCCAGCGCGATCGCCGCACCGATTCCGCGACCACTCCCGGTCACCAGCGCCCGGCGCCCGGACAGCTCTCCACTCACCACGACGGCATCGCCGGCCGCCAGTCGGGCCGCCACGGATCCGGGCCATGGCCGGAGGTGCCCTCGACGTACACGTTCGCGAACCTGCCACTGCGATGCAGCTCTCGATACGTCTCGACCTTCCCACGGTCGAGCTCGACGCCCCACCCCACGCCTTCGGGCGGCCGTACCTTGCCGTCCCCGTCCGGTAGCAGCCGCGGACCGGTGATGACGTCGTCGACCAAGTGGTGGTAGTGGGCATCGACCGCGAGCGTCAGGTTCGGCAGCGTGACACCGGTGTGCGCCATCACCGCCATACCGATCCCGAGTTCGATGCCGGAGTGCATCCCCATGCCCAGGCCGAACACGTGGCAGATGTCCGCGAGCAGCTGGGTCCGACTTGGGCCACCCCAGTACCACGGGTCGGACAGGACGACGTCGACACTGCCTTGGCTGATTGCTCCCGGCAACTCGTCGAAGTCGACCACGATCATGTTCGTGGCCAGCGGCAACCGGGTCCGGCTGCGAAGCTGCGCCATACCGGCCTGGGCAGGCGTCGGATCCTCGTAGTACTCGAGCCCGATCTTCTCGAACTCGACCGTGTAGGCGGCCGCGGTCGCCGGCGTCCACGCCGCGTTCGGGTCGAACCGCAGCCGGCATCGGGCAGCCGGCGCCGGATCTCCCGTACCGCGGCAACCTCGGCGGCCGGTCCCAGCACTCCGCCTTTGAGCTTGATCGTCTCGAAGCCGTGGGTCGCAGCCAGACCCGCCGCGTGCTCCTCCCCCATGGCCTCCGGCGTATCGATCGCGACATGCTCGTCCGTCGCGTACCGGAAGAAGTAAGCCGCCATCGGTATCGAGGGCCGCGGCGCGCCGCCCAGCAGCCGGCTCGCAGGGACCCCCGGCAGCACGCGCTTGCAGATCACCTCGGCGGCGCTCGCGGCGGTCTCGGCCAATCCGCTCAGCCCGTCGGCCGTCCGCACCTCGACGATCGTCCGTATAAGCTTCGATCCGTGGAGCGGTAGGTGCTGGTGCGTCTGATTCGGCTCTGGGTGTGGCCTGGTGCGTCGGGGCGTGAGTGTTTTGCTGGTCTGCCC
>NZ_JBITJU010000031.1:0-93476 GCF_044460355.1 Kribbella sp. NPDC050124 | reverse complement strand
CCTCGACACTCCCGATTCTCCTGCCCCAGAAGGCACTTCTACGTTCACCCCGCCGCACGACCCCCTTTCACCCGCGACCGCTCCACGGATTCAGGCTAAGCCACGAGTTAGGCGTTCTGGCATTCCTTGCAGGTGCCGAAGATCTCCAAGGTGTGGCTGATGTCGGCGTACCCGTGCTCGGCCGCGACCTTGTCCGCCCAGCGCTCCACGGCCGGTCCCTCGACCTCGACCGTGCGGCCGCAGTTGCGGCAGACCAGGTGGTGGTGGTGGCCCTTGGAACAGCGCCGGTACGCCGTCTCGCCGTCGGCGGTGCGCAGTACGTCGACCTCGCGGGAGTCGGCGAGCGCCTGCAGGGTGCGGTAGACGGTGGTCAGGCCGACGGCCTCACCCGCGGACCGGAGCTCCTGGTGGATCTCCTGGGCGGTCCGGAAGTCGTCGAGATTGTCGAGCGCGGACGCGACCGCAGCGCGCTGACGGGTCGAGCGTGTTCCGATGGCCACCGTTCCTCCTGTCACTCCGTCACCGTGATTTCCCCGGTAACCCCGCCAATTCTCTCAGAAGTCAACAAGTGAGTGCCCCACGGCGGAGATACTTCGGCGCTTGCGGCGCCCAGGCACGCACCTCGCGGCACTGGAGAAGCATCCACGATGCTCCGCATCGAGGACGCTCCTCCAGCACCCCGATACACGCACCTGGACACCGCAATCACTCGAACTATCTCCACCGTGGGGCACTAGTGCTCATCCCAATGGTCGCCGTGCGCCGCGTGCAGGTGCCCGTCGTGCACGTAGTCCACGTGGTCGCCGTGCTCGACCTTCTTGTGGCCGCACTGCGGGTTGTGCGTGTGTGGGTGCCCAGCGCTCACCACATGCGGCTCCGGCTCGGGAACGCCGATCTCCGGCTCCTCGTCGGTGAGCGGTGCGCTCCGACCCTGCCGCCGCCGGATCAGAGTCCCGACCGTGGCCGCCACTACGAACCCAGCCAGCGCCAGTACGACGATCGTCGCGCCCGGAGCCACGTCCGCGTTGTACGACGTGACAATGCCGGCCAGGCAGGCGAGCACGCCGATCACGCAGGCAGTGACGAACGTACTGCGGAACGACCGGGTGATCTGCTGCGCAGTTGCCACCGGCACCACCATCAGCGCACTGACCAGCAGCAACCCGACTGTCCGCATCGCCACCGTCACCGTGACAGCGGCCATCACAGCGATCAGTAGGTTCAGCAACTGCACCCGGAGCCCGCTGACCCTGGCGAACTCCTCGTCCTGGCACACGGCAAACAACTGCGGTCCTAGACCGATCGCCACGACCAGTACGGCGACAGCCAGCCCGACGACGACGTACAGATCAGTGGGGGACACCGTGGTCAGCGAGCCGAACAGATAGGTGTTCAGCGTGGCTGCGCCCTGTCCAGCAAGGCCTATCAGCAGCACGCCGCCCGCGATACCGCCGTAGAAGAGCAACGCCAGCGCGACATCGCCACTGGCCTTGCCGCGAGCGCGGACGAGCTCGATCGCCGTGGCACCGGCAATGGACACGATGATCGCAGTGAGGACCGGTGCGCTGCCGGTGAGCAGGCCCAGCGCGACACCGGTGATCGCGATGTGGCCGATGCCGTCACCCATCAGCGACAGCCGGCGCTGCACCAGGTAGGTCCCGATCGCGGGGGCGGAGAGCCCGGTCAGCAGCCCGGCGATCAGCGCCCGCTGCATGAACTCAAGCTGGAAGATGGTCATCACGACAGCCACCCGGGTTCGTCGCCACCGTGCGAGTGGTGGACGTGTGCATGCGTCTGCGAGGCGTGCGGCGGTCCGTCGTACACGATCCGTCCGCGGCGCATCACGACGGAACGGTCGATCAGCGCGTCCATCGGGCCGAGGTCGTGGCTGACCATCACCACGGTGGTGCCGCGGGCGACCCGCTCCCGGATCGCGTCGGCGAAGATCTGCTGGCTGGCCAGATCGACACCGGCCGTCGGCTCGTCGAGGATCAGCAGCTCCGGATCGGACACCAGCGCCCGCGCGATCAGCACCCGCTGCTGCTGCCCACCGGACAGCTCGGCGACCGCATCCTTGCGCCGGTCGGCCATGTCCACAACCTGCAACGCCTCATCAATCGCCTGCTTCTGCGCCGCGCGCAGAGGCGTGAACAATCGCCGCTTCGACAGCAGCCCGGACGACACCACCTCATACACAGTTGCCGGTACGCCGCCGGCCGCGGTGATCCGCTGCGGGACGTAGCCGACGCGTCGCCACTCCCGGAAGCGCGGCACCGGAGTACCGAACAGGCGGACCTCACCGCGAGCGGCGGGCAGCAGGCCCACCACGGTCCGGATCAGCGTGGACTTGCCGGAGCCGTTGGTGCCGAGTACGGCGACCACCTCGCCCTGGCGGATCTGGAGATCGACGCCCCGCAACACCAGGCGACCGCCCAGGTCGACCGAGAGATCGGCGACCTGGACGGCCTTGGCAGCGTCTTGCGACGGGTCGTGTGGAGGTGTCACGCGCAGCTGTTCGCCTTCCGGAGCTCCTGGAGGTTCTCCCGCATCAGGGTCAGGTAGGTCTCCTGCGAGTTGGCGTCCGACAGCCCCTCGATCGGGCTCAGTACGGCGGTCTTGACGCCGACGTCCCGGGCGATCGTCTCGGCCACTTTCGGGCTGACCAGCTCCTCGTAGAAGATCGTGGTCACGTGCTGGGCCTTCACGATGTCCTGGACCTCCTTGATCCGGGCCGGGGCCGGCTCCGCGTCCGGGGTGAACCCGGCGATACCGACCATCGTCAGACCGTACCGCTTGGCGAGGTAGGCGAACGCCTGGTGACTCGTCACGAAGGTCTTGAGCTCGCAGTTCGCCAGGCCGGTCTTGAACTCGGAGTCGAGCTTGCCAACGTCGCCGAGCAGCGTCTTGGCGCGGGCCTGGTAGCCCTCGGCGTTGGCGCCGTCGGCCTCGACCAGCTTGTCGGTGACCGCCTGGATCACGCCGGCGTACCGGACCGGGTCCAGCCAGAAGTGCGGGTCCAGGGGCTCGTCGCTGTGCGCGGCCGGCTTGGCGCTGGGGCTGTCCTCTTCGGCGTGCGACTCGCCTTCCTCGTGCTCCTCGAAGTCGGCGCCGGTGTTCTCCAGCTTGGCCGCCGGGGCGATGTCGAACCCGGCGTCCTTCGCGTTCTGCTCGATCGCCTCGTCCACCGCGGGCTGCAGGCCCTTCTCGTAGACGACCAGCTTCGCCTCGGCGATCTCGCCGACCTGCTTGGGGGTGAGCTCCAGATCGTGCGGCTCGACACCGGGTGCGGTCAGCGTCGTCACGTTCACCGCGTCGCCCCCCACTGTGCGGGCGATGAACTCGAGCGGGTAGAACGAAGTGACGACATCGAGCTTGCCGCCACCGGAGCCGGCGGGCGAGTCGCCGCCGCATCCGGCCAGGGTGAGGGCGGCGGCCAGGGCGGTGGCGCCGGCGACGACAGCACGAAGACTAGATCTCATGACAATCATTTTCATTTAATTGGAACTGGTTGTCAAAACAGGGAGTTGACCATGGCCAGCCGTAACGTCGGGCGCAGACGAGCCGACCACAAGGCCAACCGCAGCCGCAGACTCGACATTCCCGCAGGTCATGGGCATGGGCATGGTCACGGGCACGGCGATCACGTGGTCGACACCTCGGTGGTGGATTCGGACGCTGTGGTCGCGCGCCGCGTCCGGATAGTGGTCGCCGCGGTCCTAGTCCCGCTGATCGCGGCCGCCGTGATCGCGATGATCGTGCTGTGGCCCGGCAGTGGTGTGAAGGTCGCGTCGTACCAGACCGAGACGGCCCGTGGCGAGGTCGTGTCGATCAAGGCGTGCGCCGATGCGAAGGACCAGTGTGACGAGGCGACGGTCAAGCTGACCAGCGGCCCGGACAAGGGGCAACTGGCGCCGGTCCAGATCCCGAAGACGGGTCAGGTCGCGATTCCGGTCGAGGTCGGCCAGTCCGTCATGCTCGGTGTCCAGTCCGACGCCAAGACGATCGCCGGGCGCTACGTGTACGTCGACCACGACCGGACCATGCCGCTGCTCCTGTTGGCCGGGCTCTTCGCGATCGCGGTGGTGGCGCTGTCGCGCTGGCGTGGGTTCGCGGCGCTGATCGCGCTCGCGGTCACTGCGGTGATGCTGACCCAGTTCATCCTGCCCGCGATTCTCAGCGGCTCGAACCCGTTGCTGGTCGCGGTGGTCGGGGGCGCGGTCATCATGACGATCGCGGTGTACCTGACGCACGGGATCAACGCGGAGAGTTCGATAGCCCTGTCCGGCACGATCGCTGCGCTGGGGATGACCGTCGGGCTGGGCTGGTTCTTCACCAAGTTCTGCCAGCTCAGCGGGCTGGCGTCCGAGGGGGCGTCGGCTGCCCAGCAGTTGGCGCCGAACATCGATCTGACCGGTCTGCTGGTCGCCGGCATGGTGATCGGTGCGTTGGGGGTGCTCGACGACGTGACGGTCACGCAGGCGGCGGCCGTCTGGGAGTTGTCCGCGGCGAATCCGTCGGCAAGCCGGCGCGAGTTGATCGGCGCCGGGCTCCGGATCGGCCGGACGCACGTCGCCTCGGTGGTCAACACCCTTGTCCTCGCGTACGCCGGTGCCGCGTTGCCGGTGCTGCTCGTCTTCGCCATTCAGGACCTGCCCAGTCGGAGCATCATCTCGACCGAGATGGTGGCGATGGAAGTGGTTCGTGGCCTGGTGGGGAGCCTCGGCATCATTGCCGCCGTACCGCTGACGACCGCTCTGGCGGCAATGGCGGTGGCCGACCGTTCGCGCGACCTGGTCACCACCGAGCCGGAGCACCTCGGCGCCTAAAACCCTTGTCACAAACGGGATCCAAGCCTTCACACCCAGTCGTCGTACTCTTACAGTGCGTATAAAGGTCACGGAAAGTCCGCCTCTGCGTACCTTCCGTGGCCTGACGGGGTGAGGAGGTCGGATGAGGTTCCGGCATCGGGACGGGTCGACCGTCCACCTGGGCTACAGCTCGACCGTGCATCCGGTCGAGGATCTCGACGGAGTGATCGCGGAGCTGGACGGGTGTGCGTCGCTGGTGCGCCAGGAGCTCGGCGTACCGCTGCTCGGAGTCGGGCTGTGGTTCGCGAGCCCGCTGGCCGACCGGCTGGCCAACTCGCCGGCCGCGATCAACAAGCTGCGACGCGCGCTCAAGCGCAACCAACTGGAAGTCGTCACGCTCAACGGGATCGCACACTCGGCTCCTACGGACAAGGTCGTCGGGACCAAGCTGTACTGCCCGGACTGGACCGAGCCGGAGCGACTCCGGTACACCCTCGACCTGGTCGACGTCCTGGCCGTCCTGATGCCGCGGGACGCGTCGTACGGATCGATCTCGACCATCCCGCTCGCGTGGCGGGTGCCGTGGTCGAAGTCGCGCGATGCGGCCGCGCAGAAGGCGTTCGAGCGGCTCGAGTGGCACCTGGAGCGGACCGAGCAGCGCACCGGCCGCAAGATCCGGGTCGCGGTCGAACCCGAGCCGGGCTGCGTGCTGGAGATGATCCCGCAGGCGGCCGGCTGGCTGAGCCGCTATGCGAGCCCGTACGGCGGTGCGTCGCGGGTCGGACTGGGGTTCGACACGTGTCACCTGGCCGTGCAGTTCGAGGAACCGGCCGATGCTTTCGAGACGTTGTGGCGGGCGGGCGTGGACGTCGTGAAGGCGCAGCTCGCGTCGGCTCCGCAGCTCGTGGATCCGTCCGACATGGGTGCCCGGCGGCGGTTGGCCGACCTCGGCGATCCGAAGTACCTGCGTCAGGTGCGTGAGTGGTGCGGGCCTGGCGTCGACGATGTGGATCTGGCGTATCAGTTGTCGGGGCATGCGGCTTGGCGGATGCATGCTCACCTGCCGGCGCACTGTTCGCAGCCGGATCCGCTGAGCAGCACCAACGCCGTACTGGAGGATTGCCTGACCCGGCTGGTCGGTTGTGGTCAGCCGCTAACCCATCACCTCGAGTCCGAGACGTACACATGGACGCGCAAGCCGCGTACCCCTGAAGCCCTGGCGAAGAAGATCGCCCGCGAGCTGTCGTGGTTGCGCGATCGCCTCGTTGGGCTCGGGCTCGCTCAGCTCTAGGCCGACTGGTCAGGTGCTCGGCTGGGCTCAGGCTCTGGCTCAGGCTCCGGCGATGCGGGAGACCGCGAAGAGGAGGATGACCAGGATCGAGAAGATCCGCAGGAAGCGGGCGCCGTTGCCGACGACCGGCCAGGACAGGAAGCCGAGCCAGGACAGCAGCAGGGCGAGCAGGATCAGCGCGGGAACGGCGACAACGACCGGAGCGAAGACTCCGGCCAGCGCCAGCACCAGGGTGATGGCGGGCAGCGTGAGCTTGGGCATCCCGTGCAGCTTGGCCACGTACGGGTAACTGATCTTGGTGATCCGCTGCCGCAGCGGACTCACCGGCTGACTGCTCGACGAACTCATCTCCCCATTGTTCCAGGCCGCCGTACCTGTGGATAACTTCGGACCTGCTCGCGCGGAAACCAATATCTTCTGGGGCATGAACGGTTTGCCCTCCGTAGACGACATCCGCGCCGACCTGCCCGCCGTACTGGCCCGCTTCCGCGCGGGGCGCACGCATGCCTTCAGCTTCGGCGCCGGCGTGCCCGAGGCGGTCCTGCTGACGTACGACGAGTTCGAAGACCTCGGCGGCGAGTCGAAGTTCACGGTCGCCGCAGAGGTCCTCGAGCCGGCCCAGCTTGCCGAACGCCTGCTCGCCGCCGTGGCCGCCGCCCGCACCGACACCCTCGACCCCATCGTCTGGGGCGACGCCGGCGAGCCCGAAGCCGTCCTCCTCTCAACCACCCAATACCGCCACCTCCGAGGCGACGACAACCCCCCACCCGGCACCCCCGACGACCCCACCACCCGCACCTACCCCACCCAACCCCTCCCCACCAGCCGCCCGATGAACGTCGACGAGATCGCCGCGTTGATGGGCCCGGAGGCCGTCCGGGACCTGGAGGAGATTCGCCGTGAAGCCGGCAACTCGTGAGCGGCCGGCCGACCTACGAACTCCTGCTCACTCACAAGTTCGTCGACGATCTGCGCCGGCTGGCGGCTGACGCCCGGCGCGACCCCACCCAGGTGTTCCTGCGACAGCAGGTGCTGCGGCAGATCGAGCAACTCAGCACGGGTGCTACCGACGGGCATCACGCGTTGGGATACGAGCCTGGGAAGGGCGACTTGCGGGACTGCGTGGTCGGTTACGTGCAATCTGATCCCGAGCGAAAAGCCGACTACCGCCTGGTCTTCCGGGAGATCGCGTCAGCTGAGTCCGGCGACCTGCCTCGCCGCGAGTTGCTGGCCGTGAGACCCCGCCACGGCCCCAACAACATCTACGCCCACACCGGCGCCCGCCTGGACCGCCACCCGTCCGACCGCCACCCCGGCCTGAACAGATTCGGCGACCGCCCAGCCAACTCCGGCGGCAGCGAGGCAATCCGCCAAGCAGAACTCGACACGAAACGCGCCATCGCCCACGCCTGGACCGGCCAGCAACCCCTGACCTCCTCCCGCCCCCTGACCCTCGTCAACGCCCCACCACACGCCCTCACCACCCCACCCACTCGCCACCCCTCAACCATCCGCCCCACCTTCCACACCCCACCCGGCCCACGCCCTCCCCGAACCCGACCCGCGCCAACCGGCTGGCCAACCCACACCACCGGCCGCTAACCCACCTGTGCGACAGCTGCCCGGCTGTTCCTGCACTCCGCGGGACTCCTCCATCGGCCGATGCGGCTGTGTTGCACCCACCGGGTGGTTTGGTTGGGGGTGAAGGGTGATTAGGGTGGGCGGGTGTTCGTGGTGATCAGGTTCCGGGTGGTTGAGGGGGAGCAGGCGGAGTTCGCGTCGCGGTTGGAGGCGGCGGTCGACGTACTGCGGAAGCAGAAGGGGTTCGTGGCGGCCCAGACCGGGCGGAATGTCGACGACCCGGAGTTGATCGCGCTCAACCTCGAGTGGGACTCCATCGGGAACTACCGTCGCGCGCTGTCACCGTACGAGGTGAAGCTGACCGCGGTGCCGCTGCTGTCGCAGGCCATCGACGAGCCCACCGCGTACGAGGACCTCGCCGAGTTGCTTCCGTAGCACGGATGCGACGAGGGCCCGGGTGGACCGATAGCCTGGACCCTTCCGTACTGCCAACTGTGTTCGTCACTGGAGTCGAAAAGTGCCCGTGGAAACCGTCGATGCCGTCGTCAGCCTCAGCAAGCGGAGGGGCTTCGTCTACCCGTGCGGCGAGATCTACGGCGGTACCAAGTCGGCCTGGGACTACGGACCGCTGGGCGTCGAGCTGAAGAACAACGTCCGGACCCAGTGGTGGCGGGCGATGGTGACCAGCCGTGACGACGTCGTCGGCCTGGACTCCTCGGTGATCCTGCCGACGAAGGTGTGGGAGGCGTCCGGGCACCTGTCCGAGTTCGTCGACCCGCTGACCGAGTGCCAGTCCTGTCACAAGCGGTTCCGCGACGACCACCTGCGCGAGGACTTCGCCCGGCGTAAGAACAAGGATCCCGAGGACGTCAAGCTCGCGGAGATCGCCTGCCCGAACTGCGGGAACAAGGGCACGTTCACCGAGCCGCGGATGTTCAACGGCCTGCTGAAGACCTACCTCGGCCCGGTCGAGTCCGAGGAAGGCCTGCACTACCTGCGCCCGGAGACCGCGCAGGGCATCTTCGTGAATTTCGCGAACGTGATGGGCACCGCCCGGAAGAAGCCGCCGTTCGGCATCGCCCAGGTCGGCAAGAGCTTCCGCAACGAGATCACCCCGGGCAACTTCATCTTCCGGACCCGCGAGTTCGAGCAGATGGAGATGGAGTTCTTCGTCGCGCCGGGCTCGGACGAGGAGTGGCACGAGTACTGGCTGAAGACCCGCTGGGACTGGTACCTCGACCTCGGCCTGAACCCGGAGAACCTGCGCTACTACGAGCACCCGCAGGAAAAGCTCAGCCACTACTCCAAGCGCACCGTCGACATCGAGTACCGGTTCAACTTCGGCGGCAAGGAGTTCGACGAGCTCGAGGGCATCGCGAACCGGACCGACTTCGACCTGTCGACCCACTCCAAGCACTCCGGCGCCGACCTGTCCTACTTCGACCAGGAGAAGGGCGAGCGCTGGACGCCGTACGTGATCGAGCCCGCGGCCGGCCTGACCCGCAACGTGCTCGCGTTCCTGCTCGACGCGTACACCGAGGACGAGGCGCCGAACGCCAAGGGCGGCGTGGACAAGCGGACCGTGCTGCGGTTCGACCCGCGGCTCGCCCCGGTCAAGGCAGCCGTGCTGCCGCTGTCCCGCAACGCGGACCTGTCGCCGAAGGCCAAGGAGCTCGCGCAGGAGCTGCGGAAGAACTGGAACGTCGACTTCGACGACGCCGGCGCGATCGGCCGCCGCTACCGCCGCCAGGACGAGATCGGGACGCCGTACTGCATCACGGTCGACTTCGACACCCTCGACGACCAGGCAGTGACGATTCGCGAACGCGACTCGATGAAGCAGGAGCGCGTCGCGCTCACCGAGGTCACCGGCTACCTCGCCCAGCACCTGGTCGGTTGCTGACGATGCGGTTCCTGTCGGGTCACAACGTGCGCTTCGGGCTGGCCGTGTTCGGCGTGTCCGCGGTCGCGGTGTTCGGGCTCACCGCTTGCTCGGACGACGAGCCGGCGGCGAGCAACACCCCGGCGCCGTCCGCGCCGGGGAGCTCGAACGCGCCGATCCCGACTGCCTCGACACCGTCGCTGACGCCGCTGCCGACCCCGTCGAAGCCGTGGCCGACGCCGAAGGTCACTGGAGCGCCGGCGAACGACGCCCCGCTGGCTGAGCGGATCGAGTTCGCGATCGCCAAGCAGGCGCAGATCGCGGCCGGCAAGGCCGCTGCCACCACGGTGAAGTGCCCGGGGATCGCGGACGCCGAGCAGCCCGGCAAGCACGAGCTGACCTGCACGGTCACGTACGCCGGGAAGCCGTACACCGGCACGTTGGTCGTCGACGCGAAGACGTACTCCGCGTCGTACAAGTTCACCTCCGAGTCGGTCGCGATCGTCAAGCCGAAGGTCGTGGACGCGGTGCTGCGCAGCGCACCCGGCGCGGCCAAGGTGACCTGCACGATGGATGATGTTGCCGTGGTCAAGCATTCCGGTGAGCCGATCGCGTGTGACGTCACCACGACGGCGAACGCGGTCGCGCCGTACAAGGCCCAGGTCTCCGGCAACGGGCAGGTCCTGGTGGCGAAAGCCTGACCATGCTGAAGCTGGGCAACCTCACGATCGACACGCCCGTGGTGCTGGCGCCGATGGCCGGCATCACGAACGCGGCGTACCGGCGACTCTGCGCCGAGCAGGGCGCCGGGTTGTACGTCTGCGAGATGATCACGTCGCGCGGCATCGTCGAAGGCGACCAGAAGTCGCTGGACATGCTGACGTTCGACGACCGCGAGACGGTCCGGTCGGTCCAGTTGTACGGCGTGGACCCGGTCTACATCGGCCGCGCCGTACAGATCCTGTGCGACCAGTACGGTGTCGCGCACATCGACCTGAACTTCGGCTGCCCGGTCCCGAAGGTGACGCGCAAGGGCGGCGGCGCGGCGCTGCCGTGGAAGCGCAACCTGCTCGGGGCGATCCTGCAGTCGGCTGTGCATGCGGCGACGCCGTACGGCGTGCCCGTCACGATGAAGACGCGGATCGGGATCGACCACGCGCACCAGACGTACCTCGACGCCGGGCGGATCGCGGAGGAGTCCGGGGCTGCGGCGATCGGGCTGCATGGGCGGACGGCGGCGCAGGCGTACTCAGGTCAGGCGGACTGGAGCACGATCGCAGAGCTCGTGCGGCACGTCAGCATCCCGGTGCTCGGCAACGGGGACATCTGGGAGGCGGGCGACGCGCTGCGGATGGTCGCGGAGACGGGCTGCGCCGGCGTGATCGTCGGCCGCGGGTGTCTCGGCCGACCGTGGTTGTTCCGCGATCTCGCGGTTGCCTTCGCTGGTGGTGAGGCGCTGAACCTGCCGACACTCGGCGAGGTCGCGCGCGTGATGCGCCGGCATGGCGAGTTGCTGGCGGACCTGATGGGGGAGCAGCGCGGACTGCGCGACTTCCGCAAGCACGTCCCCTGGTATCTCAAGGGTTTCCCGGCCGGTGGCGAACTCCGCGCAACCCTGGGCATGGTCGAGTCTCTATCCCAACTCGACGACCTACTCGCCCAGTTGGACCCCACCGTCCCCTTCCCAGTCGCCGAACTTGGTGCCCCTCGCGGCCGCCAGGGCAGCCCCCGCGACCACGTCGTCCTACCCCAGGGCTGGCTGGACGACACCGACGGCCTAACCACCGACCTAGCCGAAGCCGAAATAGGCATCTCCGGCGGCTGACAAAGGACACCGCTGCGCGGCGGTTGATCTTTGGCCGCCTGCGGCGGCGCGCCGACTGTGCACGTGAGTGGTCCTGGTCGGCGGATCGAACGGTGGGCGGGAAGGGCGGCGACCGCCCGGGGCTACTTGTCGTGGTGAGCCCGGGTGGTCGTCTCCTCAACGGCGCTCACTGGAAGGGGCGTATCTCGATTTTGCGGTCGCAGACCTTTGAGGCCTCGGTGGCGAGTTTGAGGGCGACGTCCAGGTCGGGGGCCTCCCACACCCAGACGCCGGCGAGGTACTCCTTCGACTCCACGAAGGGTCCGTCGCTGACGACCGGCTGCTCGCCCCGGTTGTCGATGACCGTGGCCGCGGAGGTGTCTGCGAGTCCGCCCGCGAAGACCCAGTAGCCCTCGGCGATGAGTCGTTCGTTGAACTCGCTGATCGCAGGCTGCCGGTCCGTGCTGCCGGGGTTGCTCTTGTCGTCGATTACGGAAACCAGGTACTTCATCTGAGGATCATCTCCTGTGGTGTCAAAACTGTGTGGTAGCGGTCAGGGACTTCAAGCCGCTGCGTACTGCGGGCGCCCGGCCGGCCGGTACACCTGGATCGTCACGCCCTTCGAGTCGACGCGCGACTCGACCAGGTCGAGCGCGAGGTCCGGACCGTTCTGCGGGAACAGCCGCGCGCCCTGGCCGAGAATCACGGGTACGACGAGCAGCGTCATCTCGTCGACCAGGTCGTTCGCCAGCAACCACTGGGTCAAGGCGCCGCTGCCATGTACTTGCAGCTCACCTCCCGGTTTGGCCTTCAGGTCCGCGATGGCGGTCGCGAGGTCGCCGGACAGGACGGTAGTGCCGGACCACTCGGGATCGGTGAGTGTGGTCGATGCGACGTACTTGGGCTGTGCGTTCAACGCCCGCATGACGGGCTCCCAGCCAGGGACGTCCTGTTCGGTCAAGGTCCCCCACGATTCGGCGAACACCTCGTAGGTCCGCCGGCCGAGCAGGAACGCGTCGGCGCGCTGGTAGGTCTGCTTGATGAACGCGTGGGTCTCGTCGTCACCCTTCCCCAAGGCCCATCCGCCGCGCACGAATCCGTTCCTGCGCTCCTCCTCCGACGCGTGGCCAACACCCCTCCCGGACTTCCTGGTGACAAGGGCTGTTGCCGCCGAGTCGTCGATTTCGGTTCTCGGGCGAGCAGATCCGCAACCGCAATCCACAACTCGGCGAACTGACCTGCGCCGCGTGCACGTTGGGGCGGTGGGTTGAAGTAGATGGGGCAGAATCTTGACATGGTTAAGTAAAGGTTCCAATATCCTATCGGATCCGGGTTTCGGATCGAGGGTCAGAACATCAGAGAGGTCACCGCTCATGACCAGATCCGTACGGAACAGGGGACTGCGGCGTGTGCTCGTGGGTCTTGCCGTCGCCGGGTTGCTTCCGGCCGGCTTGACTGCGACGTCGTCCGCCGTACCCGTGCCGCGCGAGACGACCGCCACGGTGAGCGCCACCGGTGGGCCGGCGGGGGAGAAGGCGCTGAAGCCCTACATGGGCTGGAGTAGTTACAGCATGCAGGTGTACTCGGGGAACGGGCAGAGCTGGATCTCCGCGGACCGGCTGAAGGCTCAGTCCGACGCGATGCACGAGAAGCTGCAGCCGTACGGGTACGACTACATCAACATCGACGCCGGCTGGAACGGTGACGTCGACGGGTACGGACGCCCGGTGCCGAGCACCACGCTCTACCCGGACGGTCTGCAGGCCGTGATCGACCACATCCACGGCAACGGCCAGAAGATCGGGCTGTATGGCATCCCCGGCATCAGCAAGTCACTCATCGACGCGAACCTGCCCGTGTACGGCGCCCCGGAGTGCCGGACCGGGGACCTGCCCGTCCAGCCGCTGACGAAGGCGGACTACTGGGGGATCGGGTTCAAGATCGACTTCTCGAAGCCCTGTGCGCAGAAGTACATCGACTCGATCGCCGACCTGTACGGCGCCTGGGGTATCGACTTCCTGAAGTTCGACAGTGTGACGCCGGGCTCCGGGATCAGCGACCTGTCGCTGGACGCCCGTGACGACGTGAAGGCGTGGTCGCAGGCCCTTGCCAAGCACGGCATCTGGCTCGAGCTGTCCTGGGCACTCGACATCAACTACGCCGACTACTGGAAGCAGTACGCGAACGGCTGGCGGATCGACTGGGACGTCGAGTGCTACTGCCCGGGGCAGGCGCTGACCACCTGGCAGAACGTCGCGCGGCTGTTCCCGAAGCTTGCCGACTGGTGGCGGCACGCCGGACCCGGTGGCTGGAACGACCTCGATTCCCTGAACGTCGGCAACGGCCAGATGGACGGTCTGACGCGCGACGAACGCCGTACGGCGGCAACGCTCTGGGCGGTCTCGGCGGCGCCGATGTTCATCGGGAACGACATGACGAACCTCGACTCGTACGGCCTCGAGCTGCTGACGAACCGTGAGGTGATCGCGGTCAACCAGGCCGGGCGTCCGGCGCAGCCGCTGTCGACGAAGACGAACCGGCAGGTCTGGTTCTCGCTCAACGCCGACAACACCTACACCGTTGCCTTGTTCAACCTCGGGCAGACCGACGCGGACATGACGGTGAACTGGGCGGATCTCGGTCTGGACGGCGCCGCGCAGGTGCGGGACCTGTGGGCACACAAGGATCTGGGGCAGTTCGCGTCCGGCTTCACTGCGAAGGATGTTCCGGTTCACGGCGTACGCCTGCTGAAGGTGACACCGCAGAAGAACTCGGGGATCAAGGTCAACGACGACGACCTGCGGGTGACGTACCACGGTGCCTGGCAGCGCAACGCCAACCGCGAGGTGCCGGCGGTGTCCGAGCCGTTGACCGTCGCGATGACCGACTCGTCGGCGAAGTCGTCCGCGACGACCAGTGACATCGGCACCCGGACGATCGAGCTGAACAACGACAACTCGCAGATTGTCTACACCGGCTCGTGGAGCCGGAGCACCGGTCGCGGGCTCGGCGACTATCAGGACGACGTGCAGTACACCGAGACCAACGGCGACTCGTTCTCGTACAGCTTCGTCGGGACCGGCGTCGACTACGTGACCGAGAAGCACAACTCGCAGGGCGACGTCGAGATCTACATCGACGGTCAGCTGAAGGAGACCGTGAGTACCTATCAGGCGGACGGGCGCGGCGCGCAGCAGGTCGTGTACAGCATCTCGGACCTGCCGAACGGAACGCACACGATCCGCGGCGTGAAGAAGTCCGGCCAGTTCATGCTGCTGGACAAGCTGAACGTCCGGCAGCAGAGCCTGCTGAACCCGGACACCGCGACCTTCGACAAGAACGCTCCGGCCGACGTCAGCGTCCAGATCGGACGCGACCCGGGCGAGTTGGCCGGGATCTCGAAGGCGGGTCAGGATCTCGTCAAGGGCACCGACTACACGGTCGACGGGAACGTCGTGACGATCAAGGCGGCGTACCTGGCGACCCAGCCGGTCGGCAGTTCGGCGCTGGACTTCAGGTTCCGTGGTGACTACCGCGACGACGTGCACTTCGCAACGGCGAACGGCGCCGCGGTCGAGTTCGCCTTCCAGGGCAACGGGGTTCAGTGGATCACGGCGCTTGGTCCGGATCAGGGCGAGGCCGACGTCTACCTGGATGGCAAGCTCGTTCAGAGGGTGAACCTGCACAACGATGCGCGGGTCACGGCGCAGCAGGTCTTCACCACCTCGGCGAAGAACGGCGCGCACACCTTGCGGATCGTCAAGGTGTCGGGCGAGGTCCTGCGCAACGACACGATTCGCTACACCATCGCGAAGTAGAACTGGAACAGCGTGCCCGCTGCCGCCAATCTCTCGGCAGCGGGCACGCTGGTTTCGGGGGTTACGGCCAGGTCGCCTCGGTGACCTGGCCGCCGTGGACGTCGACGGTCAGTTGGACCGGGCCGTGTGGGCGGACGTACAGCTCGTAGGTGCCGGCCGGGACTGCGTCGAAGACGGCCGAGTACACGAGCGTTCCGTCCGCTACCGGCCGCGGCACGACCGCCACGTGCGGCAGGTGATTTCCGTGCCCATGCCCGTGTCCATGTCCGTGCCCATGCCCGTGTCCATGTCCGTGCCCATGTCCGTGCCCATGTCCGTGTCCATGTCCGTGCCCATGTCCGGGTCCGTGCCCATGGTCGTGCCCGTTCTCGTGGTGCGTCGTACCTCCTCCGGATGGGCGGAGCTCGATCTCCTCGTCCTCGAGGTCGGCCGGCAGGTCGATGACGAGAGCGCCGTACTCGCCGCCGATGTCCAGCAGCACCGAGGAACCCTGGCCGGCATGGGGATTCTCCACCGCGTTGTTGCCGGTCATGACGCGGCCGGCGTGCCGGGCGTGGACTGGTAGCCGCCCGCGGGGGTGCCGAGGTACGGGAACCGGTCCAGCAGCGGCGGGTTCGTGTTCGACGTACCGTCTTTGATCGCCGAGGCCGCTCCATCGGGTTTGTACGACTTGTCGACCAGCGGGATCGTGAGTCCGGCGACCGCGCGCAGTTCGACCGTGACGACATCGTCGATCAGCCTGCGCCCGTTGGGGAATCCGGCCGCGTCACCGGCCACCAGACCCAGCGGATTCGGCGACGAGGACGGCGGCACGGCCACGTTCAGCCGCAGCAGGTCGGCCTGGACCGGACCGGTGAAGTTCTGGAAGCCGGGGACGACGCCCTTCGGGATGCCGGTCAGCAGGATCGCGGCGAGGTCGGCGCGGTCCTTGTTGTAGGCGGCCAGGTTCGGGAACACGCCGGGGTAGAGCACCGGCAGCAATGCGCCGAGCTCGGGCCTGGCGACGTACTTGGCGAACCGTTTGTCCTCCGACGGCGGCCGGCTGTTCCACCGGTCCTTGTCGGCCATCGGCACGATCACCTCGTTGAACAGCGGGTTGGCCAGGCGCGACACCTGCTTGTAGGGGCCGTGCCACATCCGGGTGCCGCGTTCGCCGTCGATGATCGCGGACTGCCGGCGGCTCGCGCTGGCGTAGATCCCGATGACGGACTTCGCATCGAGTACGTCGGTCGGCCGGCGACCGTCCCGGGTCAGGTCCGTGATCGGGACCTGCAACGCGATGGTGTGCACGTTGGAGCCCTGCAGCCCGTTCACACCTACTGCGGCAGCGGACGGGATGAGGTGCGCCATCTGGAACGGGCGGAGCGTGCCCAGATCGAAGATGCTGCCCAGGTCGGCGTAGAACGCGTCGGCTCGCTGGCCTGCGAACACCTTGCGGTTGCGGCCGATCGTGTGGACCGCCTTGGCGGCCAGTCGGGCGTAGTTCGGCGTGCTGCGGACTCCGACGTTGACCGGCGGAGCGGCCAGGTCGCGGGCGAGGATCCGGGACTTGCCGTTCTCGACCCGGGTGACCGAGTAGAACTGCGGCCGGTTCCAGTTCGAGTCCCGCAGCGAGGTGATCGGGCCGGTGTTGTACAGGAACGTCTTCTTGTTCCGGATCCGGGCGTCGAAGCGGAACTGGTAGCTGATGTCGGCCTTGCCGGTGCCGCGGTTGGAGATGTGGATCTGGTACAGCACGTCGTCGCCGAACTCGTAGAAGTTCGGTCCGCCGTACGGGAGCTGGAACGGGATGAAGTTGGCGATGATCGTCACGGTGTCCGGCTGGTCCGGGCTGACGAACGCGTAGGTGTCGGTGTTGTCGGCGACCGGGTCCTTCGAGATCTCCGGTGCCTCACGATGCGAAGACATGACAATTCCTCCCGATCACTTCGTCGTCACGCCGGCCAGCCGCCCGGCCAGCTCGCGATCGGTCACCAGTACTTCGCGTTCCCCGACCATGATCGCCATCCGTCCCGACCTGACGTCCTTCACGTGCACCACGAACGACTCGGCTCCCGCCAAGTCCGCCGCAGTCAACTGCTGCACGCCACCTTCCGCGCTGGTCCCCGTCAGCACCTTCGCTCCAGCCACCGCCCCCACCGCAGCCGCCGCGGTTCCCGCACCCGCAAACACCAAGAACCCCCGCCGGGTCGCGTCACTCATGCTCTTCCTCCCATCAACAGAACTGACGCAATCCCTTCGGAGCCACCCGCCAACCAGATAGGTGCAAGTACGCGAGACCGCCAAAGGACACCGCTCCGCGGCGGCTGTCCCATTGGCCACCTCCGGCGGCGCGCACCCAGATCACCGGCGGCCGTGGTCGGCGGCTGAGCTGTGACTACGAGACACCGCCCAAGGACACCGCTCTGCGGCGACAGCCCTATCGGCCGCCTCCGGCGGCGCGCACACCTCGATCGCGGGCGACCGTGCCTGGCGACTGAGAACGTCGGTTTTGCGCCAATGGGTCTGATCGGACTGGGCTCAGACGCCCATTGCTGTGTGGATTGCCTTGGTCTTTTCGTCTGTGAATACGCCGGTGCCGAGGAGCGAGAGGATGGAGAGGACGCTGCCGCTCGCACCCCAGCTTCCTTCATCGATGACCCGGAAGTTGACCCACCAGGCCGGTGACGGCTTCGGGAGTCCGCAGGTGTCGGCCATCGCGGCGAGGATCCGTTCGATGACCTCGGTGCGGACGTCTTGGCGCCAGTCTGCGTCCATGACAGCTACGTCGATGAGCATGACGTCGGGTTGCGGTTGGGTGTCGGTGAGCAGGCGGCCGCCGATGGCCATCATGTCGGGTTCGCGTTCCACGAAGTGCACTTGGAACCCGGGTCGTGCGGCTGGCGCGTATTGGCCGACCTCAGGTACGAGCACGGCGTCGGTCAGGGTCTCGGCCAACCTGCGGCGCTGCTCGAGACTCAGCCGGTCTTTGGCTGTGTTGACGGTGATGACGGTCATGGATTGCCTCCGTTGAAGCAGTCGTGGAGTTCGGGTGGGATGGCGTGCGGGTTGGGTTGGAAGATTTCGAGGAGGAGTTCGCCGGGGCCTTGGGCCATGGCGTAGCCGGCGGTCGGGTGCCGGCTGATGTCGGTGACTGACACGCCGAGTTTCAGCAGGCGTTGAACGAGCTGCTCGAGTTGGTCGGTTTGGATGCCGATGTGGTGGACGGTGCCTTGGCCGACGCTTTGGGTGGCTGGTCGTAGACGTGGATGCGTCCGGTGCCGATGCGGAGGAAGACGATGCGAGCTCCGGCGAAGTCGGTGTCGTAAATGACTTCGGCGTCGAAGGCGTCGCGCCAGAACGTGATGGTGGCGTCGATGTCGCTGGCCATGAGGTGGGTGTGGTGGAGGTTGATCACGACGCGAGCTCTGGCGTGACGGGGTCGCGCCGGAGGACGAGTTTGGTCGCCTTGGACGTGTAGGCCTCGGGGGCGTCGTTCCAGGGCGCGGTGAGGGTGGTGACGCGTTCGGCTGGGAAGCCGGTGCGGTCGAGGAACGCGAGGAGTTGAGGCAGGACGGTACGGGTGTGGGAGACGCCGACGCGAAGGGTGGCGTCCGTGGCGTACATGCGCATCAGTGGCACGCGGGTTCCGGTGGACAGGTAGTAGCCGACTGCGGTAGCCACGCCGCCGGGCCCGAGGGATCTGACGGCACGACGGAGGCCTGCGGGGCGGGACGTGGCTTCGACGACGACGTCGTATCCGGTGAGTGACCGGCGGCTGTGATGTGCCCGGGCACCGAGCGACTCGGCGATCGAGCGGCGTTCGGGGTCGTCGTCGAGGTAGTCGACGATGCCGTCGTGCGCGGCGGCGAGCCCAGCTGCATAGAGGCCGATGCTGTGGGCGCCGCCGCCGAGGACGAGAACCCTGCCAGCGGGGCGGGTTGCGAGGCCGGGTACGACGGCGCGCCACGCGTCGGCGAGGTTGTCGCTCGCCGCGGCTGCTCGGGCCGATGGGACACCTGGCGGTACGGGGACGAGCATGTGTTCCGCGTACGGAACGCGGAAGATGTCGGTGATCATGCCGCCCCAAGGGCCGCACGCTGCACCGAATCCGTAGGCGGCGAGCGTGGCGCCAGCGCTGGTTGTGGTGCACTTTGCGGTCAGTCCGCGCCGGCATCGCGGGCAACTGCCGCACGACACCGCCCACGGCACGATGACGCGTTGCCCGATCCGCAGGGTCGTCACCTCTGGGCCGAGTGCGACGATCTCGGCCACGCATTCGTGACCGATGGCGAACGGTCCGCGAAACGGCACCGGGCCGCAGATGGTTCCGACGACCGGGTCGACCAGGCGCAGGGCCATGCCGGCCTGCAGGGCGCGGGACACCGGGCGGTGGATGGGCAGGGTGTCGCCGTCACAGCGTCCGGCGAGGAATGGGCGGACGAGTGCGTCGCCCGGTTCGAGTAGCTCCGGCTCGGGGCGCTCGTGCCAGGCGAGCTTCCCGGTGCGTACGAACCGCAGCTCGCGAACCGTCATCCAGCACTCCGGCCGTCGTCGCGGACGAACACCGGCTTGAGGTGCCGCTCCGGCAGTACGTCGGGCAACTGTTCCAAATCGAACACGTGGGAGACCACCCGCCCTGGGTCGACGCGGCCGGATCCGGCGAGGTCGAGTGCATCCGGGAGGTGGGTGCGCACGTTGTCCCGGGCGATGCGCATCGTCACGCCGGTCAGGTACATCTCCAGCAGCGGTAGCTCGGCAGGGCGGAAGTGGTTCCCGGCGCTTTCGCAGAAGCCTTCCGGCGCCAGCGAGCGCAGCGCGACAGCGAGTTGGTCCACCCGGCCGGTGGCCTCCACGGCGAGGTCGAAGCCGTGGTGGATCGGCTCGATGGCGTCGGCGGTGCGGGCGCCAAAGGTCTCCGCGATCGCGCGGTGAGCCGGATCCGGATCGACGTACAGTACGTCGGCCGCGCCGAGTGCACGGGCTATGTCGCAGACGTACAGGCCGATGCTGCCGCCGGCGATGACCAGCACACGCGCCTCTGGACGCGCCTTCACGTGCGGCGCGACCAGCCGCCACGCCAGCGGCCAGTTGTCGCTGGCCGACGCCATCGCGACCGGATCCAGCCCCGCAGGCAAAGGCACCAGCATCGCGTCGGCCCACGGAACCCGGACCAGATCGGAGAACAGGCCACCCCAGGCTCCACCAATCGGGGCGCCGAACATCGCCATGGGCGGCACTGACGTGCAATGTGTCGGCAGGCCCGAGCGGCACCGCGCGCAATCACCGCAGGAGACCGCCCACGGCACGACCACCAGATCACCGGGCGTCACGTGGCTGACCGCGTCACCGACGTTGAACACCCGCGCGACGCACTCGTGCCCGATGGCGAACGGTGGCGGGATCGGGCCACGCCCGGCGAGAATCGCCGAGTCGACGTCACACGGGGTTGCCGCAACCGGCGCGACGATCGCGTCACCGTCCGAGTGCAGGACAGGATCTGGCACCTCCCGCCACTCGACCGTCCGCCGAGCCACATAGGTCAGCTCACGCATCCGCGGCCGCCGTTCCCTCAGCAAGCTTGACCAGGTCGGCGTACCGAACGATGCGGCCGCCGGCGCCCCAACTTCCGTCGGCCTGCTCGTGGATCAGCACCCACACCCGCAGGTTGTCGTGCTCGGTCAATCCAGCCGTCTTCAGGACGATCGCAGTCACGTCCTCGACCAGGCCGGCCTTGCGCCGCTCCGATAGCGCACCCTGCGGAACCGTGACGTCGACCCGAAACCGCGGTGCCTCGTCCGCGGCGGTGATCTGCGCCCCTACCGGCACCTCGTGCAGGTAACTCCACGCCTGAGCTCGGAAGAAGTCCGAGTCCGGGGCTCCCTCCCATCGCAGGAGGACGGCGGCGAGCTCACGCAGTACACCGGTCCGCCCTGCGTCCGTCAGCACGCCGGACGGAACCGTCAGTTCGATCATGGGCACAGCGACTCCTATAACGATCGTTATAATCGCAACAGAAGTTATCCTATAACGAGCGTTATAGCCAAGGAGTGTGCATGACGGAACAATCCGCACGCCAGCAACTGGTCGCCGGTGCGGCCGACATGATCCGCCGGCGTGGTCTCAACGCCACCAGCATCCGTGAGGTCGCCAAACACTCCGGCGCCCCGCTCGGCTCGACCTACCACTACTTCCCCGGGGGCAAGCATGAACTCGCCGCCGAGGCGGTCCGTTACGCCGGCGACACGGTCGCGGGCATCCTTGCGGCGAAACTGCGCATCGGGCCGGTCGAAGGACTCCGGGCCTTCCTCGCCCTCTGGCGCGAGGTCATCACCAGCACCGACTATCAGGCCGGGTGCCCGGTCCTGGCGGTGTCGATCGAGGAAACGCCCGTCGGCGAGGAACGCCCTGCCGCAGTCACCGCCGCCGGCACGGCATTCACCACCTGGTCATCCCAACTCGCCGAATCCCTGCGACATCACGGCGTCGCCCGGAGTCGTGCCGAACGCCTCGCCACCCTGGTCGTCGCTGCCGCCGAGGGCGCCGTCGCGATGTGCCGCGCCCAGCGCAGCACCAAGCCGCTCGACCACATCACCACAGAACTCACCACCCTTCTCAGCGCCGCGGTCGACCAACGCAGAACCGACTGAATGGTGTTCATCGAGTGATACCGGGTCGGGCGTGGCTCCGGTTCGGCCAGTGCGGCGGCCCTGGTTCGCACGTTGCACGGCAGCGGATCGAGCGCGCCCCGCGTGTCGGCGCCGCGGGTGAGTCCCTGCGGCGGTTTCAGCCACTGAGGCGCGCGTCGTACGCAGTCTGGTTGGCGACGAGTTCGGGACCATATTGCAGTGTCCAGTCCACGAGCGCGGCCAGCGCGGGGACGAGTGTGTGGCCCAGCGGGGTCAGTGCATAGGTGACGCGGATCGGCCTGGACGTGTGCACGGTGCGGGTCACCAGGCCGTCTCGCTCCAGGCCCTGCAGCGTCTGGGCAAGCATCTTGTCGGAGATGCCGGTGGCGGCACGGCGTAGTCGCATGTAACCGAGGTCGCCGTCGGCGAGGAGCGCGATGACCAGCGCGGTCCACTTGTCCGCGATCCGGTCGAGGACGACACGAACCGCACAGCGCGGGTCTTCGGATGACGGCGTCACCGGCCGGTCGGCACTCACTCGCAGGTGAGTGGCTGTCGAAGAAGTGCGTTCTTGCACGTCAAACGCTCCGTTTCTACCGTGGAATCACACTCACCAACAGTAAGTGAGTCTCCAATGGGTAGCAACTGCCCAATAGGAACCGAATCGAACAGAAGGTTGGCCCGACGATGAGCACCACCGAACACCCGCAGAACACCGATCCAACTCCGTCCGTGACAGACGTCCAGGGCTTCGATCGCGGCACCGGCACCGGCGAGCCGACCGAGTCGGTCGCCCACCTGCTCCGCCTGATGAAGGGTGCCGACGACGCGTTCAACCGCCGCGACTACGACGACTTCCTCGACCACGGTCACCACGAGGATGTCGTCGTGAACTACATCGGCCGGCCCACCACCGTCGGCCGTGCCCCGCACCGAGCCGACATGGAAGCCATCATCGCCATTTTCCCCGACTTGCGCGTCCACAACGATCCCTACGACATCCAGTTCGGCCAGGGCGAGTGGACAGTTGCCATCGGGAGGATGAGCGGAACGTTCACTCGGCCGATGACACTCCCTGACGGCACGGTGATCGAACCCACCAACAAGTCGTTCATGACGTTCTTCACCACCATCGCTCGGTGGCAGAACGAACAGATGCTGACCGAGTACGTCCTCTGGGACGACCAGGACGTCATGACCCAGATCGGCGTGGCCGGATAGGGGGTCCAGCCGCCGCGATCCGGTGACGTCCGTTCGGGCCGGATCGCGCAGCGGCCTCAGCGTGCGGCACCTGACTGACCCACCATCTCTCCGAGGAACAGCCATGCCATCCACCATTGCCCAGCGGCCCGGTGAACGCCCACACACCTTCCCGCGCACCCCGCACCAGCAACTCGACCAGATCGCGCCGATCGCACTCCAGGAAACACTCTGGGCCCGCATGATCGGCTTACCGGACGTCAGCCCTGGGCCCAGCGGGATATCGCTGCCGGACACCCGCGCACTCCATCTCGATCCACGGGTCGCTCATGGACCCCAGACCGCCTTCGTCCCGACCGGCGGAACCGAATTCGCACACCTGCACGGCCCGGGCGACGGCAGCCTGCATCTGACCCTGCCCGAGGAAACGGCGGCTGAAGCCATCCGTCAGGGCTGGGCCGAACTGCACCCGATCGTAGGACTCGGATATCCACCCGTCATCGTCATGATCTACGGCCCGCGGGACGAGGCCGAATGCGACACGATCTGGCACTTCATCACCCTCAGCTACGACTTCGCGCGAGGTACATTCCACCTCGCCTGAACTGGTCCGCTTCCGCCAAGCCTGCACTTGGCGACCATCTCGCCGTCCGAGAAGGGGCCCGTGTGACTGGGCGTCCTGATCCGGCTGATGTCAGTCGGCGGCCTGGAACGTGCTCTTGGCGGGCCGTTGCTCAGCTGGGTCGGGTAGACCACGGTCCAGTCCAGCCCGCTGGAGCGGATCTCCTCTTCGGACATCTTGTTGTCGGCGTAGATGGACCGCAGGGACGTGCTGTACGCCGGCTTCTGCGCCGTACTCGACCAGATGAAGGTTTCGCCGACGCCGAACGATGACAGCCAGATCAGCCGGGAGACGCCGATCTCGTTGGCTGCGGCGACGACTGCCGATGTGGCTCTGCCGAAGAGTTTCTCGGCGCGGATGGATGTGCTCCGGCCGAGGGCGGAAACGATCGCATCCTGCCCGGCGGCGCCGCGGGACGGTCGGGACAGCCAGGCGGTGTCAGTGACGCCGCAGGCCACCGTCGACGAGGTGGACCTGGCCGGTGATGAACGAGGCGTCGTCCGAGGCGAGGAAAGTGACGAGGTTGGCGACGTCCTCGGGGGTCTGCTCTCGTTTCAGGTTCTGCATCTGCACATACATCGCGAAGGCCTCCTCCGGGAGTTCGCGCAGAGTCGTGGGAGTACGGACGACGCTCGGGGCCAGGGCGTTGACCGTCACGTCGTACCTGGCCAGGTCCGTCGCCAATGCGTGGGTGAAGCCGTTGATGGCGCCCTTGGTGGAGACATAGCCGACGAACCTCGCCGGGGCCTCCCAGTAGCTGGACGAGGACATGTTGATCACTCGGCCATGTGCCGACTTCTTCAGGTCCTCCAGGAACGCCTTCGTGATCAGGAACGGACCGTTGACGTTGACCGAGAACAGCTGCGTCCATTGCTCGAACGAGGTGTCCTCGAAGTCGGGGACCATGGCGATGGCCGCATTGTTCACGACGATGTCGACGTCGCCCAGCTCACCATGGACTCGATCGGCGAAGGCCTTCACCGAGCCCGGGTCGGAGATGTCGCCCGCGGCACTGAAGAACCGTCGGCCATTGGCCTTGACGAGCAGCTCGGTTTCCATCGCGCGGTTGACGTCGACAACCGCGATGTCGGCGCCTTCCTCGGCCAGCTTCTGCGCGATCGTGCGGCCGATTCCGGCGGCGCCACCCGTTACGACGGCGGTTCTGCCGGCCAAACGTCCTGCCATGACATGACTCCTTCTGTTCGATGTGGAATTCAGGGATTCTCAGTCGCCGACAGTGACGACGATCTTGCCGCGAGCGTTGCCGGCGGCGAGGGTGGCCAGGCCCTCGGTGGCCCGCTCCAGGCGGAGCACGGTGTGCACGTCGATGCTCAGGGCACCGGCGGCGGCTTGCTCGGCGAGCGGCGCGGTGGTCTCGCGGACCGGATGGGCAAACACGGTGGCGCCGGTGAGCCCGGCGGCGGCGAATATGTCGGCGTCGGGGACCATCGTGGTGGTGGCGACTGTGCCGTCTTTGCGGACGGCATCGAGGGGGATCTCGGCGGGGGTATTGCCGACGAGGTTGATCAGTGCGTCGACGCCGTCGGGGTAGGTGGCTCTGACCCGGTTGGCGACGGACCCGGTGGTGTAGTCGACCACGGTCGTGGCGCCCAGCGCGACCAGCGGGACGGCGTCGGCCTCCGTGCCGGTGGCGACGACGGTGACACCGCGGGCGGCCAGCATTTGCACCACGTATCGGCCGACCCCGCCGGTGGCACCGTTGACCAGCGCGACCTGGCCCGGCTGCGGGTCGACGTGGTCGACCGCCGCGGCGGCGGCAGCCGCGGCCAGGGGCAGCGCGGCCGCGGCGGCGAAGTCCAACCCGGCCGGCTTGACCACGACGGTTGCCGCAGGCAACAGTGCGTACTCGGCGAGGGTGCCGGCTTGGACCGGCGGGGCGAAGAGCACGTGGCCGAACACCTCGTCGCCCGGCTTGACGTGGTCGACGCCCTCGCCGACAGCGGCCACGACGCCGGCGGCGTCCCGGCCCAGAACCAACGGGTACTCGTGCGGCACCCGGTCCGCCATGATGCCCGCAGCGATGGCGTTGTCGAACGGGTTGAGCCCGGCGGCCTTCACCTTGATCAGGACCTGGCCGGGTGCCACCTGCGGGATCGGCAGGTCGCCGAGCTCGGGCGGCGCTCCGGCGGCAGGGACGTGCAGTGCACGCATGACGGTTCTCCTTACTAGATCTGGTTAGCGAGCGTTGACGGCGGCGGCGGTGGAGCGCAGGGCCTGGGCGGCCTGGGCGAGGTCGCCGTGCACGAGGCGGCCGGCGGCCTTGACGACCTCTCCGCCCACGAGGACGGTTTCGACGTTGCCGGGGTTCGCGGCCGTGACCACGGCTGCGATCGGGTCGCGTTCGGCGGTGAGCATGTTGAGGTCATCGACGCGCAGCAGGATGATGTCGGCCTGCTTTCCGGGGCGCAGCGAACCGATCCGGTCGGCCAGACCCAGCGCGGCGGCGCCGTCGAGGGTGGCCATCTTCAGGACGTCGGGTGCGGTCAGGGGCGGGGTGTCGGCGATCTGGCTGGCGAGCAGCGCGGCCCGCATCACGGCGAACATGTCGCCGGGCAGCGAGGCGACCGCGTCCGCACCGAGGCCGGTGATGACGCCGGCGCGGCGCAGCCGGCCGGCCACGGGCGCGCCGACCCCCATCTGCGCCTCCGAGGCAGGCGTGACCGAGCCGGTGCCACCGGACGCCGCGATCAACTTCAGTTCGTCGTCGTCGAGTGAGTTCCCGTGCACGTACAGGGTGTTCGCACGCAGCAGGCCGTGCTCGCGCAGGAGGGAGATCGGCCGGGTGGCGACCGGGCCGGCGCTGACGTGAATCGTCGGGCGCAGGCTTAGCTCGTCGGCCAGCCGCCAGTCGGCGATCACCTGCTCGATCGGTGTGAACGACGGCCCGCCCGGCGCCAGCGCCATGGTGACCAGCGCCTCGTCGTAGGCCAGGCGGCGGGCGCGGATCCGGCGTACGTCGTCGTGGTCCCCGCCGCCGGTGACGGGCAAGCCGTAGCCGAACACCGCACGCAGCCCGGCCGCCTCGAGGCCATCTACGGCCGCGTCGGCGTGCTCGGGGGTGTGCAGCGCGTGCGAGTAGTCGATCAAGGTGGTGACGCCGGCATCCAGGGCCTCCAGCGCGCCGGCCAGAGTCGCGGCGTACACGTCTTGCGCACGGAACCGTGGCGCGTACTGCCCCAGAACCACACCCATGTACGCGCCCAGGTCCATGTCCGCGGCCCCGGCGCGCAGCGCCGTCTCCCACAGATGCCGGTGGGTGTCCACGAAGCCCGGCAGCACGATCCGGTCGGTGGCGTCGATCACGGTAGCGCCGTCCGCCGGGAGCCCGGGACCCACCGCGACGATCCGGTCTCCCTCGATCAGGACGTCCGTGCCGGACCGCGCGGCCGGCTCGGGCTCGGTGTCGATGACGTAACCGTTGCGGAGCAGAAGGCGGGTCTCGGCCATGTCTGTACCAATCTCTTCACCCGAAGGTTCGGGGGGTCCGTTAACAGAACAACGGTTCCTTAAGTTAACAGAACACCGTCTCCTAAACAAGGGAACGGTGTTCTGTTAAGTCGGGTAGGATGACCGGACGATGTCCGAGTTCCTCCGGGCCAGACGGCCAGAACACAAGCAGCAGCGCCGCGACGCCATCCTGACCGCGGCGCGGCAGCTGGCCGTCGACTCCGGCGTGAGCAACGTCAGTCTGGGCGGCGTCGCCGCGGCCGTCGGACTGGCCAAGTCGAACGTCGTTCGCTACTTCGGCACCCGCGAGGAGATCTACCTCGAACTGACCGGCGAATGCTGGCGCGACTGGCGCGACGAGGTCCTCCGGCGACTGGACGCCGGCGACGACGTCGTGGACACACTGGCCGAAACGCTCGAGGCGCGACCGCTGTTCTGCGACCTACTCAGCCATGCGTCCACCAGTCTGGAACACAACGTCTCGGTTCCGGCCGCCCATGATTACAAACACGTCATGGTGACCGTCATCGGCGAACTCGGCACCGCGGTGGCAAGGGCGAACCCGTCCCTGACCGACAGCGAGGGCTTCGAACTCGTCACAGCCGCCACCGGCCTCGCGGGCGTCCTCTTCCCCGCCGCCAATCCGCCACCCACCTTGGCCGAGGTCTACGCACAAGACCCCGACCTGGCCGCCGCACGCCCACCCTTTATGCGAACCATGAAACGTCTTCTCGCAGCGGTCGCAGCTGGACTGCCCGCGCTGCGATCCTGACCACGACAAGGTATGGGGGTGCTCCCCGGCTTCGCGAAGTTTCGCCTGGATGGCGTCCGAGGCGAATCCCGGGAGCCGGCACTGGGGTGGACCAGGGATTGTGACGGGCGCGAGGTGACGGGGGTGGGGAGGAGGCTCGTGGGGTCAGAGATTGGTGGTCCTAGGAGGCGTTATGAGTACTACTGTCGATGCGGCGGCCGGGGTTCGGTCGTTTGAGGTTGGGGTTCCTCAGGAGCAGCTCGAGGACTTGCGGCGGCGGGTCCTGGCGACGCGCTGGCCGAGTCGGGAGCTGGTCAAGGACCGGTCGCAGGGTGTGCAGCAGGCGGTGCTGCAGGAGCTGGCTCGGTACTGGACGAGTGAGTACGACTGGCGCAGGTGCGAGGCCAGGCTGAACGGGTTGCCGCAGTTCACGACCGAGATCGACGGGGTCCAGATCCACTTCATCCACGTCAGGTCGCCGCACGAGAACGCGTTGCCGATGATCATGACGCACGGTTGGCCGGGCTCGGTGATCGAGTTGCTCGACACCATCGGTCCGCTCACCGACCCGACCGCGTACGGCGGCAGCGCCGACGACGCGTTCCACGTCGTACTCCCGTCGTTGCCCGGCTACGGCTTCTCGAGTGAGCCGGCCGAACTCGGGTGGGAGAACGGCCCGATCGCGCAGGCGTGGGCGAAGCTGATGAACCGCCTCGGGTACACGCGCTACGTGGCTCAGGGTGGCGACGTGGGCGCTGCTGTCACCGATGCGATGGGTCGCCAGGGGGCCGCCGGGCTGATCGGGATCCACGTCAACCTGCTGGCGACGGCGTTGGGCATCGTCGACCTGCTGCCGGCGGAGACCGAGCAGGAACGTTCGGCGCACGCCGCACTCAAGACGTTCACGACGGACGGCTTCGGCTACTTCCTGGAGCAGTCCACCCGTCCGCAGACGATCGGCTACTCCCTGCTCGACTCACCCGTCGGGCTGGCGGCCTGGATGCTCGACCACGACACGGACAGCTACTACAAGATCGCCCGCGCGTTCGTCGATCGGCAGCCGGTCGGCAACCTCACCCGGGAGACCATCGTCGACAACATCACCCTCTACTGGCTGACGGGCACCGGCGCATCGGCCGCCCGCTGGTACTGGGAGTTCGGGCAGTTCCTGCACGCCGCGGCCGGCCACGCCCCGCCGCCGGTGCAGGTTCCGGTCGGCTTCTCGACGTTCCCCGGCGAGATCTGGGCCGCTCCGCGGAGCTGGGCCGAGACGGTCTACCCGGGCCTCGCCTACTTCAACGAGGTCGACAAGGGCGGGCACTTCGCCGCCTGGGAGGAGCCGGAGCTCTTCACCACCGAGGTGCGCGCAGCCTTCCGATCCCTGCGCTGACGCCAACAAGCAGACGCCCGACGGCCACACCGTCGGGCGTCTTGACGTGCTCACCAAGTACGGTGACGTGCTCACCAGGTACGCCGGAGCCACCTGGTCGTGTCTCGGAGGGTGCCGCCGAGGATCGCGAGGATGGCCAGCGTGGAGATACCGAGTGCGGTCCAGGCAACCGCCTTCCACCCGGCGAAGTCCACCCCGGCCGCCCACCGGATCGCGATGTTGCCCAGGACGGCGAGCGGGAAGGTGAACACCCAGTGCTGGGAGCTGAAGGGAAGACGCAGGTAGTCAGGCAGGAAGAACAGCTGGATCAGCAGCGTGAACAACGTGATCGCGCCGATCGCTCCTTGGAGTTGATCGATCTGCCCGCCGGTGATCGCGAACCAGGCAAGGCTTGCGGTGCCTGGTGGCGACAGCAGGATCGACAGCACCGGCCGGAACGGCTGGGGCAGCGGCGAGCCGAAGAACAGCCGGCCCGTGATCACGGCGCCGAGCAGCAACCAGAAGTAGATGCCGACGCCGAAGACCGCGATCGCCGGGGATCGGTCGCCGACGCTTGCCAGTCCGATGCTTGCGATGAACGGGCCGGCGACGACCGGGAGGAAGTACCCGGGGTGCAGCGCGTCCTGATCCAGCGGTGCGCTGAGCCAATGGGCCACCAGTGCGGCGGCGTTGACCGCCAGCGCCGCCACCGCGGCGTAGCAGAGCCACCGGGCGGAAGCGCCGAGGTCGGCCGCGTAGTACGCGGTCAGCAGGATCGCGATCACCGGAATGTACGCGGTGAGTGGACCGAAGAGCGGATGGCGTAGATCCACCCCGAGTCGCCCTGGCCGCTGCCGGATCGCACCGACGACATAGGTGATCGTGAATGCCGCCCAGACGGCCGCTGCCGCCGCATAGGCGACAGCGGCCGGTACGGCGGAAGCCCCGAGCAACCGCCTCGCCGCGTTCCACTCGCCACCGAGGCCCGCCAAACCGAGGGGAATCGAGAACAGCGCGATCGGCAACGCGCTGGAGGAGTTCGTCTGGGCGTCCGGCGCTGCGACACGGGCCTTGGTGACGGTCATGGTCAGGCGTTCTTGATCGCGGAGACCTCGATCTCCAGGGCGATCTTCTCGGAGACGAGCAGGCCGCCGCCCTCCAGGACAGCGTTCCAGGTGATGCCGAAGTCCCTGCGGTTGATCACGGCCGTTCCTTCGAGACCGACCCGGCGGTTGCCGAACGGGTCGACCGCCGTACCGGTGTAGGTGAAGTCGACGGCGATCGCTTTGGTCACCGCGCCGATGGTCAGGTTCCCGGTCATCCGGTAGGTGCTGTCGCCGGTCACCTCGACGGACAGGGAGTAGAACGTGATCTCCGGGTGGTCGTCCATGGCCAGGAAGTCGTTGCTGCGCAGGTGTTCGTCGCGCTGGCTGTTGCGGGTGTCGATGCTCTTGGCCTGGATCGTCACCCGCGCCCAGGACTTGTCCGGGTTCTCGCCGTCGATGTGCGCGGTCCCCTGCCACTCGTCGAACGCGCCGCGCACCTTGGTGACCATCGCGTGCCGGGCGACGAACCCGACCCTGCTGTGTGCGGTGTCGATCGTGTACTCGCCGGTCAGTTCGGCTGTCGCGGTCGTCATGATGATCTGCCTCCGGGGGTCGAGGATGGTACGGGCGTTTCAGCCTGGCTCGACCCCCGTCACCTTCGCACCGGCGACAATCCCTGGTCCGTCACGTGCTTCGGGTGGTGGATGACTGGCGGAGTTGGCGGCGGGTGGTGACGCCGAGTTTGGTGAAGACCTTGCGGAGGTGCCACTCGACGGTGCGCGGGCTCAGGAAGAGGGCCGCGCCGATCTCGTTGTTCGTGAGGCCGTCCGCCACGAGTCTGGCGATGTGCGCTTCCTGGGTGCTGAGGTCTCCGGGACTCTCGGTGCTGCGGCGGCTGACGGTCTCGCCGGTCGCTCTGAGTTCCTTGCGGGCGCGTTCGGCGAACCCATCGATTCCCATCGCCGCCAGGTTCTCGTACGCCGTCCGGAGTTGTGCGCGTGCATCGGTACGGCGATCCTCGCGCCGCAGCCACTCGCCGTACCGGAGGAGGGCTCGTGCGTGCTCGACGCGCAGCGTGGTGCGTTCGAGCCGCTCGATCTCTTCCCGGTAGCAGTCCTCTGCTGCGCTCCCGGTCCGCAGCAGGGCGTTGCGCCCCGCGAGCACGCCGAGCGCAGCCTCGGTCCCGCTCGCTTCCGCGAAGGTCGCGAGCTGTTCGAGTGCGGCCGCGGCCTCGGCGGTGTTCCCGCTGCGGACCCCGGCCTCGACGAGCTCGGCCAGTGCCCATTTGGGTGGTCCGAGCTCGAGAGGCGAGGCGGCCCCGGTCCGCGCTGCCTCGAGGGCTTCGTCGTACCGGCCGAGGCTGTTGCACATGATCGCCTGGAACCAGCTGATCATGTTCAGGCCGACGCCCTCGCCGCGCACGGTGATGTCGTCGTGGATCCGCTTGAACTGGGGCTCGGCCACGCCCGCCCGGCCCCGGATCGCGTTCAGGCTCACCTCGCCGTACGGGATCATCGCGTTCTGGCCGCCAGTGACCTCGGCGACCCATTCGGCTTCCGCGACGAGCGCCTCTGCCTCGCCGAGGTCGCCGCTGTAGAGGTCGTAGATGATCCGGCTGTTGATCGCCACCGGCAGCACGGCGAGGGCGCCGATGGCCCGGATCGCGTCGAGGTGGCGCTGAGTCGTGATGCCCCAGTTGAGGTCGTCCAACAGGTCCGTGGCGACGCACGCGGCCAGCCAGGCGAAGCGCACCGCCTCGTCCATCGTCAGCTCGTCGCGCCCGAACGACTGAACGGTGTCGAGCAACCCAGCTGCAGCTGCCGCGTACCCGTCGGTGTAGAGCACGGCGATCCCTTGCAGCAGCAGGTCCGACTTGGTCGGCGTCGACGGCACCTGCAGCTCCCGCATCGCCTCCGCTACCTGCTGCATCCCGATGTCTGAGCCGGAGACGAGTCTGCCGGCGAACATGGCTGCGGCGAGCGCGTCCAGGTAGGTCTCCCGGGCTAGTTTCGGGTTGGTCGACTCCAGCCGGCGGGCGGCGGCAAGAAGGAGCGGCAACCCCTTGTTGCCATGCTCGGAGTAATGCGCGATCTGGGCGAGTTGGAGCTGCACCAGCGCGCCTTCCGCCTCGGACAACGGCCCGGCCTGAGCGGACGCGAGCAGGGTCAACGCATCCTCGAAGGCGCCGGCGGTCGCCTTCGCCTGAGCTGCAGTCAGGGAGCGTTGCGCCCGGCGGGCCGGTTCGGGCGTCAGGGAGGCAGCCGCTTCGAGGAAGGCGGCGGCGGCCGCGACTCCGCCGCGGCCGAGTGCGCGGTCGGCCGATTGATCGAGCTCGGCGGCCACGGTTTCGTCGGGTTCGGCCGCTGCCCGCGCCCGGTGCCAGGCGCGGAGATCCGGGGTCTCGTCCGGGTCCGTCGCCGCCGCGAGCGCTTCATGAGCGGTACGGCGTTCGTCCGTGGTCGACATCCGGTAGGCGGTCGACCGGATCAGCGGATGCCGGAACTCCACCCGGTGGCGCAGCTCGAGCAGACCCGCTGTGTCGGCTGTCGCCATGGTCTCGATGCCCATCCGGTGAGCGGCCCGGCGGAGCAGGTCGATGTCACCAGCCGGTTCGGCGGCAGCCAGCAGGCACAGCTGGCGGGACTCCTGGGGAAGCGCTTGTAGTTGGCGCTGGAAGCCTTCCTCCAGGCGGCTGACAACGGTCGCGTCGCCGGCCGGTTCGTCGACGGACCCGAGCGCGAGCTCGGTGGCGGACAGCTGCCGGGGAAGCTCGAGCAGCGCGAGCGGATTGCCGTGGGCCTCGGCCAGGACCCGGTCCCGTACTTGTGGGTCGAGTGCGACGGACATCGCCGACTCGAGCAGCGCAGCCGCCTCGGCGCCCGTCAGGCCGCGCAACGTCAGGTCCGGCAGTCCGGTCAGCTTCGCCACGTCGTCCGATGTGCGGACCGCGAAGACCATTGCGATCCGTTCGGCCCGGAGTCGGCGGGCAACGAATTCGAGGGTCTGGGCGGATGCCTGGTCGAGCCACTGGGCGTCGTCGATGACACAGAGGAGTGGTTGTTCGTCCGCCACGGCGCTCAGGAGGGTCAGCGCGCCCAGACCGACCACGAACGGGTTCGGCTGGGTGCCTGTTTGCAAGCCGAAGGTGGCGGCCAACGCGTCACGCTGCGGAGCAGCCAGGCCGTCCAGCCGGTCGAGGAAGGGGGTGCAGAGTTGATGCAGGCTCGCGTACGGAAGCTCCATCTCGGACTGCACACCGGCTGCCCGGATCACTCGGCAGTCGGTGACGTCGTCGAGCAGGAACTGGAGCAGCGCGGTCTTGCCGATCCCGGCCTCGCCACGCAGGACGAGCACTTGGCTCTGGCCGGCTCGTGCACTCGCGACGAGCCGGCGCATCGTTTCGCACTCGTTGACGCGCCCACGCAAGCCTGGCCAACTCGCCATGGAAAACCGTCCCGGACAGTGGCGGTCCCGGTGAGGGGAAGGAGGGGCGGTTCCGTCCACCTTTCCACCGTCGCTCAGGTCCGGCAATGGGTTGGCGGTTACCAGCCGATCAGCGGTAGGACGCCAGGAACGAGTCCAGCGCCGCGAGCATCTGCTTCGGCGCCTGCTTGCGGTCCATGTTCTGGTTCACGGTCTCGTCCCACGCGCGGTACAGCCCGAAGGTGGCGCGCAGTACGCTCCGATCCCGGTTGTAGAGGTCCACGTAGTCTTCCGACCCTGCCGTCGGGGTGGGCCTGCTTGCGCCCGTCGACTTCCCGGGTTCTTGCAATGGTCGCCGGGCCCCTGGACCGTTGCCCGCTCGATCTCTGGATGGGAACGTGGGTGGAAGTCGCTTGGAGGAGACGTGTCGCCGGGACCCACCAGTCCGTGGCCGGGTCTGCGTGGCCGGCGCACCGAGTGCGAGACGCTGGCGGGCCTGGTCACTGCGGCCCGATCGGGCCGCAGCGCGGTGCTGGTCGTCCATGGTGAACCCGGGATCGGGAAGACCGCGCTGCTCGACTTCGTCGCGGACTCTGCTCGGGGCACACGGACACTGCGCGTGTCCGGCGTCGAATCGCAGATGGAGCTCGCCTTCGCCGGTCTGCACCAGTTGTGCGAACCGTTGCTCGACGGGGTGTCGAGGTTGCCCGCCCCACAGGCGAACGCGCTCAGCATCGCGTTCGGGTTGACGGCCGGGAGCCCACCGGAGCGTTTCCTGATCGGACTCGCCGTGTTGACGCTGTTGTCGGAGGCTGCCGGCGACGAACCGCTGGTCTGCCTCGTCGACGACGCGCAGTGGCTGGACCGAGCCTCGACCGAGGCGCTCACCTTCGTTGCCCGCCGGCTGGAGGCCGAGGCGGTCGTGCTGGTCTTCGGACTCCGGCCGGACCGGAATCAGGAGAGCTGGGAGGGTCTCCCGTACCTGACGCTGCGTGGATTGCCCGACGACGAGGCGGAGGCGCTGCTCGAGTCGGCTCTGATCGGTCCGGTGGACGATCGGGTTCGTCGGCGGATCCTGGCGGAGGCGCACGGGAACCCGCTCGCGCTGCTGGAACTGCCGCGCTGGTGGACGACGGCCGAGCTGACCTTCGGTGCTCAGCCCGCGCAGCCGCGGACGCTGACGAGTCGGATGGAGGAGGTCATCCGCCGGCAGTTGGAGGCGTTGCCGGTTGAGTCGCGTCGGCTGCTGCTTACCGCGGCCGCCGAGCCCCTCGGCGACATTCACCTGCTGTGGCGTGCGACGGCTCTGATCGGTGTCGGCACCGATGCCGCCGTACCGGCGCAGCAGGCCGGACTGATCGAACTGCGGGACACGGTTCGGTTCCGGCATCCGATGATTCGGTCGGTGGCCTACCGGTTCGCGACAGTGCCGGAGCGACAAGCCGTACACGGGGCACTCGCGGAAGTGACGGATCCCGCCCTGGACCCGGACCGGCGCGCCTGGCACCGCGCGCATGCGGCCGCGGGCCCCGACGAAGTCGTCGCCGCAGAACTCGAGCACTGCGCCGACCGCGCGCTGTCGCAGGGCGGGCTTGCCGCGGCAGCCGCATTCCTGGAGCAGGCGGCCCTGTTGACACCCAATGCGTCCGCCCGGGCCGAGCGTCAGCTCAGCGCAGCCGAGTCGATGTTGCACGCAGGCACGTACGAAGCGTCGCTGAACCTGCTCGCAGTCGCCGAGCACGGACCGCTCGGAGACCTGCAGCGTGCTCGTATCGACGTACTGCGTGCGCAGGTCGCCTTCGCGTCGCGCCATGGGAACGAGGCGCTGCCACAGCTCTTGGCTGCCGCCCAAAGGATGGAACCGCTGGACGCCGAGCGTGCTCTCGACAGCTACCTGGACGCGCTCACCGCAGCTCTGTTCGCTGGGCGCTTGGCGTCCGGTCCGGGGCCGTCGGAGGTAGCGCAGGCAGCGCGCAGCGCCCCGTCCTCGGCCGCGCGGCTGCGTCGCGAGGATCTGCTCTTGCATGGAGTGTCGGTGTTGTTCGCCGAGAGCTACCCGGCGGCCGCACCGCTGCTCAGACGAGCGACAGAGGTCTTCGACAGCGACCAGGTCTCGCTGGAAGAGGGCGTCCGGTTCATGTGGCTTGCGGCGGTCGTGGCATCCGACCTCTGGGACGAACGCGCCTGGGATCGGCTGACTCGCCGGCACCTGACGATCACCCGCGAAGCCGGAGCGCTCAGTGCGCTCCCGCTGGCGTTGAACGCGCGCGTGTTCGTCGACCTGTTCACCGGTGAGTTGGCCACAGCCGCCGACCTGGTCGAGGAGATCCGGGTGGTCACCGAGGCCGCCGAGACCAGCTTCTCGCCGTACGGCGCCATCGGGCTGGCGGCCTTCCGCGGCCGGGAAGAACACGCTTTCCCGCTGATCGCGGCCGCACTCCGTGAGGTGACCGCTCGCGGGGAGGGCGTCGGTGTCTCGCTGACGAACTGGGCTCGAGCGATGGTGTGCAACGCGCTCGGGCGCTACCCGGAGGCCATGGCCGCTGCTCGCGAGGCAGCTGCGTTCCCAGCGGAGCTGGGGGTGTCGAACTGGGGACTGGTTGAGCTCATCGAGGCTGCAGTGCGGGCCGGTGATCGCGCTACGGCGGTCGCGGCGTTCGAGCAGCTGTACGAGCTGACACAGGCGAGTGGCACCGATTGGGCGCTCGGCGTAGCGGCGCGGTCCGAAGCCCAGCTGTACGACGGGACGCACGCCGAAGACCTCTACCGGGAGGCGACCGACCGGCTCGAGCGTACCGCCGTACGGGCGGAGCTGGCTCGGGCGCGACTGCTCTATGGTGAGTGGTTGCGGCGGGAGAACAGGCGAGTCGAGTCGCGGTCGCAGCTGCGTGCCGCCCATGACGCGTTGACCGCCATGGGCATGGATGGCTTCGCCGAGCGAGCCCGCCACGAGCTGGCGGCAACCGGTGAGACGCCGCGGAAGCGGACTCTCGCCACGCGACTCGACCTGACCGCGCAGGAGCTGCACATCGCCCGTCTGGCGACCCAGGGATTGTCCAATCCGGAGATCGGCGCCGAGCTGTTCATCAGCCCCCGCACCGTGGAATGGCACATGCGCAAGGTGTTCGCGAAGCTCGGGATCAACGCGCGCAGGCACCTGCGCGACGCACTCGGGACGACGGAGTCGGTGTGAATCGCAGCGCCAGGTACAGCGACCTACCGCCGGGCCAGTACGTCACCCACGAGTTCCCGGTGTTCTCCGCGGGACCGACGCCACGCGTGCCACTCGACCAGTGGCGGCTGGAGATCAGCGGCGCCGACGGTGTCGTGCGGAGTTGGAACTGGGACGAGTTCCAGTCCCTCGACGCCGTCCAGATCACGGTGAACCTCCACTGCGTGACCAGGTGGAGCAAGCTCGACACGACCTGGACCGGCGTCCCGGTCGACGCGCTGCTCGCGGATGTGAACCTCCCGGGTGACTTCCTGGTCGCGTCGTCGTACGGCGGGTACACCACCAACCTCCCGCTCCAGGACCTGCTCGGCGGCAAGGCTTGGGTGGCCTTCGAGTACGAGGACCGGCCGCTCGCCCTCGAGCATGGTGGTCCGGCGCGGCTGCTCGTCCCGCATCTCTACTTCTGGAAGAGCGCCAAGTGGCTGCGCGGCCTGCGCGTGCAAGAGCGCGACGAACTGGGGTTCTGGGAACAGATCGGCTACCACGAGTACGGCGACCCCTGGCGGGAGCAGCGGCACTGGGACGACTGACGACCAGACCAGGGACTCGTGCGGGCGCGAAGATCGCCGTACCCGGGCCACCCTGCCGTTACGGAGAGACTCATGACGGCAGAGGAGATGACGATGCGCGTTTTCGTCGCAGGGGGCACGGGGGTTGTAGGCCGGCCGGTCGTCGAAGCCCTGGCCGGTCAAGGTCACCACGTCGTGGCCAGCACGCAGCGACCCGACAACCTCCGGATCGCGGAGAAACTCGGGGCGACCGCAGTCCTCATGGATGGGCTCGACGACGCATCCGTGCGGCAGGCGGTTCTCGATGCCGAGCCGGACGTCGTGGTCAACCTGATGACCGCGCTCTCGGTGCCGTCGAACGACTACGGCAAGTGGCTGACGATCACCAACCGCCTGCGGAGTGAGGGCACGAAGGTGCTGATGAGTGCAGCGCATGACGCCGGCGCTCACCGGGTGGTCGCCCAGAGCGCGAGCTTCATGACCCGGCCCGGATCGGGGCCGACCGACGAGACCGCACCGCCGTACCTGGACGCTCCCGGACCGATCGGGAGCCACATTCAGGCGAACATCGCGGCCGAAGAGATGGTGCTGGACACCCCGGGCGTCGACGGCGTCGTCCTTCGCTACGGCTTCCTGTACGGCGACCACACGGCGATCGGACCTGGCGGGGACATCGCGAAGGCGGTCGAGGCGGGCACGATGCCGATCGTCGGCACCGGAGCCGGCTACTACCCGTTCGTCCACGTCGACGACGCGGCCTGGGCCACGGTACGGGCGGTGAGCGCCGGAGCGCCTGGGGTCTACAACATCCTCGACGACGAGCCTGCGCCTCAGGCGGAGTGGTTGCCGTACCTGGCCGGGATCCTGGGCGGTCCGGCGCCGGACCGGATATCCGAGCAGGAGGCCGCCGAACGGTTCGGGATCCAGAGCGTGTACTACGGCAGTCAGTTGCCTGCAGCAAGCAATGCGAAGGTCAAGGCGGAGCTGGGATTGGTCTTCGCGTATCCGTCGTGGCGGGCGGGCTTCGGTTCGGTGTTCGGCGGTCGGGAGGCGTCCTGAACGCGCTGCAGTTCATCGACGGACGGCTGGTGGGGTCGGCGCACGAGACCAAGTCGATCGCCCCGGCGGACGGTACGGCCTGGTCGCGTCCGTCTGGACCCGCGACGTCGATCGGCCGCGGAGAGTCGGGCGCCGGCTACGGGTCGGCACGGTCTGGACCAACACCTGGGCCGTGGTGACCGACGAGTTCGAGGAGGGCGGTTTCAAGCAGAGCGGGATCGGCCGGCTCAACGGTCTGCGGGGATTGGAGGAGTTCCAGGAGTACAAGACCTACGCACACTTCACCGGCTGACCCCGGCGACCAGGGGTTTCGACGGGTGCGAGCGCGACTGCAGGGTTGGAGGGTGGACACAGGAGCCGTGGGGGAACCGATTGAGCTTCGCTGCCGGCGGGCGGCGCGGAGTGATTGAGGAGGCATCGTGAGAGGCGAGGCAGTGGTCGCGGAGGCTCGGACGCAGTTCGTCGTCGACGAGGTGTCACCGTCGTACTGGAGGGTGACGTTCTGCAACGGGCCGGTCAACCTGCTGGACGCGGAATCGGTCGAGGAGTTGGCCGGCCTGGTCAGCCGGATCGAGGAGGCGCCGGCGCTGACCGTGGTGGTCTTCGGCAGCGCCAATCCCGAGTACTTCATGGCGCACTGGGATCTGCGCGCCGATCGCGCCCGGCTGGCGGCGATGCCGCCCGGCCCGACCGGCCTGCACCCGTTCCTCGACGGTCTGATCCGGCTGAGCAAGGCGCCGGCGGTGACGATCTGCGCTATCCGGGGCCGTGTCCGTGGGGCGGGCAGCGAGTTCGCGCTGGCGACCGACGTGCGGTTCGCCGGTGACAAGGCGGTCCTCGGGCACTTCGAGGTCGGCGTGGGCACGGTGCCGGGCGGTGGGTCGATGGCTCGGCTCGCCCGGCTGGTCGGACGGGGGAGGGCGGCGGAGATCCTGCTCGGCGCCGACGACATCCCCGCTGACTTGGCCGAACGGTACGGCTACGTCAATCGTGTGCTGCCCGACGCCGAGCTGGACGCGTTCGTCGACGGGTTCGCCCGGCGCATCGGCGGCTTCGACAAGACTGCGGTCGCCGACACCAAGGCCTTGCTGGACTTGGCATCGCTGCCACCGGACGACGAGTTCGCCCCCGGACTGACCGCGTTCTTCCGTACGTCACGCCGCCCGGAGAACGCAGCCCGCATCCGCTACCTCTTCGACCACGGCCTGCAAACCCCCACCGGAGTCGAGCAGAACCTCGGACAGGTAGTAGGCGACCTCCCGAACGCAATCCACCACTGGCTCAACGACTGAGGCCCCGCTGACGAAAGCGGGGCCCCTCCGGTCACACGCGTTCGTAGGTGACGCGCCAGCCTTCGGACGGGTCGGGTGGCGTGAGGACGAGCTTGTCGCCCGTGACCTCGAAGACCCGGGTCAGGCGCTGTCCGATGAGGTCGCGGACCAGTGAGGACTCGACGGTCACGTCGAACGTCCCGGCCGGGCGGTCGACCTCGAAGGTCCCGTAGAAGGCTTCGTACCCGTTCAGCGTGTACGGCGTGTCCGCGGCGTCGGCATCGGGGTTGAGTGCCTGCACGGACATCGTGCCCGCCTTGGTGAACACGATCTGACCGGAGTACGGCACCGGCTGAAGGTTGCCTTCGGCACCGGTCTCCAAGGAGGTCATGCGCCACGCACCGATCAGCGCGCCGGCACCGCGATCAGCCACGCTCTGCTGGACGAACGGAGGCGCGAGCCCCAGCAGGGCAAGCGCGAGCAGGACCACCACCGGAAGTCGAGCGCTCTTGAGCTTTGTCGTCATGTTTGATCAGTTCCTCTTCTTCAGGGGCAGGGAGAAGGTTCGCCGCCGCGGTCGTGATCGCTGCCAGTACGGCGGCGATCAGCAGGCTGGTGTGAAGTCCGGCGAGAAAGGACTCGCGGTCGGTGAGAAGGGCTCCGAAGACGGCCACCGCGAGGGCGCCGCCGAGTTGGCGGCTGGTGTGAAAGATGCCGGTGGCAACGCCGGCCTGGGTTGGTGGGACGTGATCGAGCAGTACGGCGGTGGCCGGCGGGATGATGAGTGGTCCGGCGAGACCGATCAGCACCATGAGCGCTGCCAGCGCCGGCGTCGGCGCCGAATCGGCCGTGACACCGAGGATGAGCAGGCCGGCGGACATCGTCGCCAGCCCGGTCACGATGACTGCCCGGGGACCCGCGCGCTCGACGATCCGTGCTGCACAAGGCGTGAGCAGTGCTCCACTGATCATCATCGGCAAGAACGTCGCGCCGGTCGCGAGCGCGGTGAGACCACGCTCTTGCTGCAGATACAAGCTCATGACGAAGGGCAGCCCGTAGTAGCCGACCATGAAGGTGAAGCCGACGAGCATGGTGACGGCAACGGTGCGGTCCTTGACGACTGCCGGCGGAACCATCGCGTGGACGCCGCGGCACTGAGCGACGACGAAGGTCGCGGTTGCGACGGCCGCTATCGCGAAGGCCGCCAGTACGTGAGGCGAAGTGATCCCGGCGGCGCCGACCTCGATCACGCCGTACGTGAGGGCGCCCATCGCCGGCACCACGCTGAGTTGACCCATCCAGTCGAACGGCACGTGATGCCGAGGCGAAGCGTCCGTACGGGCGAGCAGCACGAGCGCTGCGATGCCGATCGGGAGGTTGACGAAGAAGATCAGTCGCCAGGAGATTTCGCTGAGCAAACCACCGATGACCGGACCGGACACCGAGGCGACGGCCCCGCCCATCGCCCAGACACCGATGGCGCGCGCCCGCTGCGCTGAATCGCCGTAGGCGTGGCGGATCAGACTCAGTGACGCCGGCATCATCACCGCAGCCGCAGCGCCCTGCAGGAATCGTGCCGCCACCAAGGCAGGCATCGTCGGCGCAAGGCCGCACGCTGTGGATGCAATCACGAACACCCCGACGCCGACGGCGAATGAGCGGCGTGCGCCGATCCGGTCCGAGATAGATCCGGCGGACAGCAGCAGGGCCGCGAACATCAAGGTGTAGCCGTCCACCACCCATTGCAGGCCGCTGATTCCGCCGCCGAGGTCGGCCTGGATCGGCGGCAAGGCGACGTTGACGATGACCGCATCCAGCGTGATGACGAAGAAGCCGATGACGGCCGCGAGGAGTGCGCTCACTACGCCGACACCTGGTGCGATCGGCGCCTCGCGACGACCAGGAGCCCGATGATCGAGGTGGCGGCACCGGCGATCATCAACGTGGCCATGGGTACGGCGGTGTGCTCGCCGCCGAGACCGGCGATGGGCGCGATCGTGCCGGCCGCGACCCATTGGACGAAGCCTTGGACAGCGGATCCAGTACCGGGATGATCCGGTACGGCGGCCGACGCGAGCGCACCGCCGTTCGGAATGATCAGGCCCTGGGCGGTCATCAGGACGAAGAAGCAGATCATCGCCAGGCCCAGTGGGGTGTCGAACCACAACGCGCCGATCAGCATCGCGAGACCTGCGGAGAGGGCGGCGAGTTGGCCGGTGAGGATGACCTTGCGCGTGGAGACGCGTCCGGCGAGCCGGGCCGCGGCGAGGGCGGCGAGGGTCATGCCACCGGCGTTGGCGGCGAAGTCGATCGAGTAGGAGACCGGAGACAGGCCGTTCATGGACTGCAGGACGAAGGCCGACGTGGCGACGTACGCGAAGAGGGCGCCCATGGCCGATCCGGCGACGATGACGTAGCCGACGTACTCGCGGTTGCCGAGGACGACCCGGCCTGCGGCGCGGAAGTTGCGCAGCCCGCCACCGTGGCGGCGCTCAGGTGGGAGTGACTCGGGTACGGCGACCAGGACCGCCAGGATCATGGCGACACCGAGGGCGGCGACAGCCCAGAACGAAACGCGCCAATGTGACAGTTGCAGGATGGCGGCGCCGAGCAGCGGACCGACGATCGGAGCGATGCCGCCGACGGCGGCGATGAGGTTGAGAACGCGGACCAGTTGGGCGCCGCGGGCGAGGTCGACGATGACGGCGCGGCCGATGACCATCGCCCAGCCGCCGGCGAAACCTTGGACGAACCGCGCCACGGTCATCACGCCGATGGTGGGGGTGAGGGCGCAAACGATCGAGGCGACGGTCATCGCGAGGATCGCCGCGAGCAATGGCCGACGGCGGCCTCGTTGATCCGAGACCGGCCCGCCGACCAGCTGTCCGACCGCCATCCCGACGAAGAACGTCGTCAGCGTCAGCTGGACCTGGGTCGCCGTAGTGCTCAGCTCACCGGCGACCTGAGGAAACGCCGGCACATACATGTCCGTGGCCAGCGGTGCGATCGCGGTCAAGAACACCACGGTCGCCACCAGCCCCGCTGTCAGGCGAGCCTCGCGCCGCACACCAGGTGGAGTCGCCAACGAAGTGGTCACGGGCGGAGCAGGACCTTGATGGCCTTGCGAGTGTCCATGGCCTGGTAGCCGGCGGCCGCATCGTCGAGCGGGAGCTCGAGATCGAAGACCCGGCCGGGGCGGATGACGCGGTTGGAGATCCGGTCCATCAGGTCCGGCAGGTACTGGCGCACCGGGGCCGGTCCGCCGTGCAGGTGCACGTGGGAGAAGAACAGTTCGTCGCCGTTCAGGGTCACGTCGTGGGTGACGCCGACGTACCCGACGTGACCGCCCGGCCGGGTCGAACCGATCGCCTGGTGCATCGACTCCTGGGTGCCGACCGCCTCGATCACCGAGTGCGCGCCCAGCCCGTTGGTGAGCGCCTTGATCTGTTCGACCCCGGCGGCACCGCGTTCGGTGACGATGTCGGTGGCGCCGAACTCCAGCGCCAGCTTCTGCCGGTCCGCGTGCCGGCTCATCGCGATGATCCGCTCGGCACCCAACTGCTGAGCAGCCAGCACCCCGAGCAGCCCGACCGCGCCGTCACCCACGATCGCGACCGTCTTCCCCGGACCGACCTGAGCGGCGACGGCCGCGAACCAGCCCGTCCCGAGTACGTCGGAAGCCGCCAGGAAGTCCGGCACCAGGTCGGCGTCCGGGACCTCCGGGGTCGCGACCAGCGTCCCGTCGGCCAGCGGGACCCGCATCCGTTGCGACTGCGCGGCGCCCGAGGTGCCCAGGATCTCCCGGTTGACGCAGGACGTCTGGTACCCGGACCGGCAGATCTCGCAGGTGTTGTCCGAGGCGAAGAACGATCCGACCACGAACTGGCCGGGCTTGACCGTGGTCACGGCGGAGCCGACTTCCTCGACGATTCCGGCGTACTCGTGACCCATCGGCATCGGCTCGTCGAACGTGTCCGCGCCGCGGTACGGCCACAGGTCGGAACCGCAGATGCAGGTCGCCGACAGCCGGATGATCGCGTCCGTCGGTTGCAGGATGGCCGGCTCGGGCCGGTCCTCGACCCGGACGTCGCCGGGTGCGTACAGGACGACACCACGCATGGGTGGAACTCTCCTTGGATCAGGTGGGGCTTGCCGATTCCAGGCAACCTGACCTCACCGCGCTGAGGGAGTCTCTGTCGTGAGGTGTACTGACAGTGCATCCCAGCCGGCCGGAGTACGTCGTACCGTCGTTGCTATGGACAATCGTGCCGAGGTCCGCGAGTTCCTGGTCTCGCGCCGAGCCAAGGTGACCCCGCAGCAGGCGGGGCTGCCGGACGTGGGCTCTCGCCGGGTGCCGGGACTGCGCCGGGTCGAGGTGGCGGCGCTCGCCGGGGTGAGCGTCGAGTATTACTCGAAGCTCGAACGCGGTGCGCTCGGTGGTGTCTCCGCGTCCGTGCTGGACGCGATCGCCCGGGCGCTGCAGCTCGACGACGCCGAACGGGCGCACCTGTTCCACCTGGCCCACGCGGCCGATGGCACCAGCGCCGGCATGCGTCCACGCCGCCGCGCCGGCAAGCGTTGGACCCCGCGACCGAGTCTGCAATGGGTGCTCGACAAGTTCACCGCGCCGGCGATCGTCCGCAACGGCCGGATGGATCTCCTGGCCTGCAACCACCTCGGACGGGCGATGCACGAAGCGGTGTACCAGTCCGCGGCCGGTGCGCCGCCGAACTTCGCCAGGTTCACCTTCCTCGATCTCGACGCCGCCCGCGACTTCTACCCGGACTGGGACACCGCGGCCGACACCTGCGTCGCCATCCTGCGCACCGAAGCCGGCCGCGACCCGCACGACAAGGAGCTCCACGACCTGGTCGGTGAGTTGTCCACCCGTAGCGAGGTCTTCCGTCGCCTCTGGAGTGCTCACAACGTCCGTCAGCACGGCGCCGGCACCAAGCACTTCCACCACCACGACGTCGGCGACCTCGAGCTCGCCTACGAGAGCGTCGACATGATCTCCGATCCCGGCCTGACGCTGACCCTGTACGCCGCCGAGCCCGGCTCCCCGACGGCTCAAGCCCTCGACCTGCTCGCCTCCTGGGTCGCCCCGGCGACACCCGCACATCCGGCCGGCTGAGGCCGGGCCGCCCGCGTGACGAGCGTGTTTCCGGCGGATTTGTTTTGCGCTGAGCCCTTGACCTGACCCCTCGATGCGCGTCACCTTTGTCCGCATCGGATTTACGAGTCACTTCCGAACCTAGTTCGTAAAGGGGTGCCGTGGCGATTGTGATCGGGGTCGTGACCCACTCGACCCACCGGGTGCTGTTCCGGGAGGCGGCCAGCACGCTCGGTGGCGTCGACCTGGAATGGGTCAGCTACGACCACGAGGAGGAGATCCGCGACAAGGTCGCCGAGTTCCTCGCCAGCACGCGCGTCGACGGCTTCCTGGCCGGACCGGTTCCGTACACGGCCAGCCGCGAGCTCCTGCCACCCGGCCTACCGGTCGGCGTGATCAGGTCGTCCGCGCTGGACCTGACCCTGGCCCTCTACCGTGCGCAGGAACGCGGTTGGGGGCGTACCCCGGTCAGCATCGACACGTTCCCGGCCGAGGCGGTCGAGGCGGTGGCCACCGCGCTCGAGCTCGACCAGGACGCGATCGACTGCTTGCCCTACGCACCGACCCAGAGCGTCGAGGACATCGTCGACTTCCACCGGACGGCGTTCCACCGGTTCGGTGACCGCAGCTACGTGATCAGCGTGCGGGCCGCCGTCCGGGAGCAGTTGCGCGACGAGATCCCGATCATGAGCGGGATGCCGGTGCCGGCCACGATCCGGACCGAGCTGCACGAGCTGGCGTTGCGGATCGAGTCGGAGCGGGCGAGCGCGCAGCGGTTCGCGGCCGGGGTGTTCCTGATCGCGCGCTCGGCCGACGAGGAGCGGGCCCGGGTCGGCCTGATGAACCTGCTGCTCAACACCCCCGAGTTCGCCGGTGCGTGGATCGAGGACCGGGGGCCGCGGGGTGTCGTCGTGTTCGCCCACAAGGCGTTGTTCGAACGCGTGACCCGCAACTGGGTCGCCGTACCGGCACTGGCCGAAGCTGCCACCGCGCTCGGTGTCCAGGTGTCGGCCGGGTTCGGCGTCGGCGTGTCCGCCCGCAACTGCGTGCTGCTCGCGGAGCAGGCCGCCAAGCGCGCGGAGGTCGAGGACGAGCCGTGCGCGTACCTGATCGAGGACAGCGGCGTGATCATCGGCCCGATGGGGCCGGTGCGGGAGGCGCCGCTCAGCTACTCCTACCGCGAGCACGGGGACGAGGTGGAACAGCTCGCGAAGAACGTCGGCCTCAGCGCCGCCACGGTCTCCCGGCTCGCGGCGCTGGACCACGAACTGCAGGGTCGCGCGATCTCGCCCGGCGAGCTCGCCGACCATCTCGGCATCACGGATCAGAGCGGGCGCCGGCTGATCCGCACTCTCGACGCTGGGGGCCTGGTGAGCGTCGAAGGCACTGCTCAGCACCACCCGAAAGGACGCCCAACGCGTCTGTACCGGCTTCGCATCTCCCAAGCATTGAAGGGAAAACCATGGAGCTCAACCGCCGCCAGGTCCTGAAGCTCGCCGGCCTCGGCATCGCCCTGCCCAGCGCGTCAACACTGCTCTCCGCCTGCTCCAACGACGACTCCTCCGGCGGTGGCGCCGGCGACGGCACCGTGAAGTTCGAGGGCTGGGACTACGAGGCAGCCCTGGTCCAGAAGAACCTCGACCGGTTCAGCCAGCAGAACAGCATCAAGGTCGACTACACCCCGATCACGAGTGCGCAGTACGTCCAGAAGGTCGTCGCCGAGTTCACCGGTGGCGGCGGGCCCGACGCGCTCTACGTGTACGACGACTCGCTCGCGGCCTGGGTCGAGGGCGACTACCTGCAGCCGCTGGACGGGATGCCAGGGGTCGACGAGGTGTACGACGCGATCTACCCGGGCAACGCGACCGCGATGACGTACCAGGGCAAACGGTACGGCCTGCCGTACTACACCGACGCGAACTCGCTGACGTACAACTCCGAGATCCTGGCCAAGGCCGGGATCACCAAGCCGCCGGCCAGCCTCGAGGAGCTGGAGGCGCAGGCGCTGAAGATCAAGAACGCCGGCCTGCTCGAGTACCCGATCGGCGTGCCCGCGCAGCTGTCCGACACCTGGTGGTCCTGGGTCTGGGCGCTGGTGTTCGCCAGTGGCGGCAACATGTTCGACGACCAGCAGAACGCGGTGATGAACACCTCCGACACCGTGGTGAAGGACGTCTTCGCCTGGTTGCAGCAGGCAGCGAACAAGTCGAAGGTGATCGACCCGGCCTGCCTGCAGCTGCTGCCGGTCCCGATCGACAACGCGATGAAGGCCGCCCGGTACGCCTATACGATCGGCGCCCGGTACGCGAACCGCGACTACAACGACCCGGCCAAGTCGAAGGCGGCCGGCAAGATCAAGATGGCGCTCGTCCCGAGCCTGGACGGCCAGGTGCACGGCACCGTCAGCAACACCCGGCTGTACGGGCTGGCCAAGGACACCGAGGTCAAGGACAACGCGTTCAAGCTGCTCACCTACCTCGGCGGGCTGGACGCGGACAAGAAGCCGTACACCGCGCGGTACTGGTTCCTCGAGCGCGGCCTCGGCTTCGCCTACAAGTCGATGGCGACCGACCCGGAGATCGTCGCGTCGCTGAAGAAGTTCGCCGACCCGGCCGTCTACGCCCAGCTGGCCGAGATCGCCAAGCCCCGCAACGTGCTCGGCGTGCCCTGGTACACCGAGTTCGAGACCGAGATGCACAAGGTCGTGCAGGGCGTGCTGAGTAACCAGACCCAGCCGTCCGCGGCGGTCGGCAGCCTGGCCCAGACGGTCGACACCCTGAAGAAGAAGTACAACTGAGGATGAGTGTCCTCGCCGAACGACGGCCGCTGGACGACAGCGCCAAGGCCTGGGCGCTGAACGCGCCGGCCATGATCGTGATCGCCCTGCTGGTCGCCTACCCGATCATCTACTCGTTCTGGGTCAGCCTGCAGCGCAACAACCTGAAACGCCCGCGGGCGAAGAAGTTCATCGGGTTCGACAACTACAAGGCGCTGCTGTCGGACCAGGCGTTCCTGTCCGCGCTCAAGGTGTCCGCACTGTTCGTCCTGGTGGTGCTCGGGCTGACCGTCGTACTCGCGCTGATCCTGGCGCTGGTGCTGAACGAGCGGTTCCGCGGCCGCGGGTTGCTGCTCAGCCTGGCCTTGTTGCCCTGGGCAATGCCGGGGGTGGTGAACGGGCTGATGTGGCGGACCATCTTCGACGCGAAGACCGGTGCGCTGAACGGGTTGCTCACCCAGCTCGGGCTGATCGACAGCTACCACGCCTGGCTGACGTCCGGGACCGGCGCGTTCCTGTTCACCGCGCTCGCCCAGGTGTGGAACACCTTGCCGTTCTCGGTCATCATTCTGCTCGCCGGATTGTCGACAATCCCATCGGAGTTGTACGACGCCGCCACCGTCGACCGGGCCGGGGCGTTCCAGCGGTTCGCCCAGGTCACGGTGCCGTGGTTGCTGCATCCACTGCTGATCGTGCTGATCCTCGAGACGATGAACGCGTTCCGGGCCTTCGACACGATCTACGTGCTGACCGGTGGCGGTCCGGGGGACGCGACCACCACCATCGCCCTGCTCGACGTGCAGACCGTGCTCACCTTCACCGACTTCGGCCTCGGCTCCGCCTACGCCTGGGTGATCACCGCGATCACACTGCTGATCTCCGTCGGCTACATCGGCCTCCTCTACCGGAAGGGAAACTTCGAGGTTTGACGTCCTCCCCGCCCTGAATGGCGAGGATTCCCACTCGGCTACGCGGAGGTAGTGAGTTGAGGTTCACGCTTCACAGACAGCGCTCCAGGCCTGTCTCGGCGCGCACTGACCGCCCGTCCGGCGGCGATGTTGACAGCGGCATTCACGTCGGCGTGGTCACTGTGCCCGCAGGACTGGCAGCGGAACGCTTGGTTCTTGCGATTTCCGGGTGCGCAATGCCCGCACAGCGAACAGGTCTGACTGGTGTACGCAGGGTTGACCCGTTCGACTCGGCCTACAGCTTTGTGCTCGAGCCGTTGCGCGAGCAAGCCCCAGCCCGCGGCCAGGATGCCTCGGTTGAGCGCGGCCTTGGCGTGTCGCTGGTTCGGCAGGTAGCCACCCTTCTTCGCGGGGTCCGGCTTCGGCCTCGGCCGTCTGGTCAACTGCGGGATGCGGAGGTCTTCGACGCGGATCATGTCGAATCGGCGGGCAAGGTCGGTGGACGTCTTCTCGACCCAGTCCTTGCGCCGATCCGCTGCTCTGGCGTGCAGTTTCGCGATGGCGGCCTTGACTCGCTGCCGACGGTTCGAGCCGCGCTGTGCTCTGGCGAGTCGCCGCTGAAGCTGCCCCAGTCGCCGGTGTTCGAACTCGGACAGTCCTGGGCAGTCGAGCAGTTCCCCGGTGGAGAGTGCGGCGGCCACGCTCAGACCGCGATCGACGCCGACGACCCGACCGGTGCCAGGCGGAGGGATCGGCTCCGGTACGACGGCGAAGGCTATGTGCCAGCGGCCCGCACTGTCCCGGGTGACTCGGTACGACCTCGCATCGGGCGGTCTGCGGGTGACGCGGAGTCGCACCCACCCGACCTTGGGGACATTTACTCTCGCCCACTTGCGACTCAATCGCTCAACACGACCTGCCTGGGGGCCAACGATCCGGAACCCCTCGCGCCGGCCTGCTTTCCGCCAGCGCGGGCGGCCGTGGCTGCCGGCGCCGAAGTTTCGCCGCGCTTGATCGAAGTCGCGCAACGCCTGCTGCTGCACGGTTTGCGACCCACCGCGCAACCAGTCGAACGCGGCGCGCGCTTCAGTCAGCTGCCGGGCTTGCTCGACGTATCCCGGTGTGGCGCCCTTGTCGCGCTTCCACATCGACCACTGCTCGAGGGCAAGATTCCACACATAGCGCGCATGCCCGCACTGCGTCAGCAGCCCAGCGGCCTGCGCCGGCGACGGATACAAGCGATATCGGGACACGGCACGTATCCAACCAGCCACCGCCGACAGTTTGGCAATCACCGTGAAGGGAGGGAGTCGGGGTTTCTGCCCAGCCGGAGGGGCGAGCGATCTTGGCGACCGGTCCGATGACGACGACCACCATCGCGACACCAAAGTCACCGACGACCCGAACGCGTTCTGTTGTGAAAGCTCCGCTCCGGTACCGGGTTCCGTGGAAGAAGATTGTGTTGTACGTGCTGGCGATCGGGTTCGCGCTGTACCTGGTGCTGCCGTTCTACTGGATTGTCGCGATGAGCTTCATGCACGAGGTGGACGCGATCTCGGTGCCGCCGCACTGGATCCCGACCAGCCCGACGCTGGAGAACTACCTCGGCTTCGTCAAGCCGACCGAGGCGCAGGCCCTGGTCGGTGGGCGGGCGATCGAGGAGACGCCGTACTCGTTGCGGAACAGCCTGATCGTGGCCACCGCGACGGCGGTGCTGAACCTCGCGCTGGCGACGTTCGCGGCGTACTCGTTCAGCCGACTGAAGTTCCGCGGCAGCCAGGTGCTGCTGGTGCTCTACCTGCTCACCCGGATGGTGCCGGGGATCGCGATCATCATCCCGTTCTACCTGCTGATGCGGTCGTTCGGGCTGCTGGACACCTACCTGGCGCTGATCCTGTCGTACACCACGTTCGCGCTGCCGATCACGATCTGGATCCTGAAGGACTTCTTCCGGTCGGTGCCGCGCGAACTGGAGGAGGCGGCCCGGGTCGACCGGTGCGGCTGGTTCCGGACCATGTGGTCGGTGTTCCTGCCGGTGGCCGCGCCCGGCCTGGTTGCCGCCGCGGTCTTCGCGTTCATGACCGCGTGGAACGAGTTCATGTTCGCGCTGTTCCTGACCAGCACCAAGGCCGCCAAGACGATCCCGGTGGTAGCGGCGAACTTCGCCACCGACTTCAACACCCAGTTCACCGTGATGGCCGCGGCCGGTGTGCTCGCGGTCGTCCCACCCCTGGTACTGGCCCTGCTCTTCCAGCGCAAGCTGGTCCAGGGCATGGCCGCCGGATCCGTGAAGGGCTGACAGATGGCAGAGGTACAACTCGAAGGCGTGACCAAGTCGTTCGGCGGCAAGGTCGCCGTGAACGACCTGAACCTGACCATCCAGGATCAGGAGTTCCTCACCCTGGTCGGCCCGTCCGGCTGCGGGAAGTCCACCACGCTGCGGATGATCTGCGGCCTGGAGCGGGCCACCGAGGGCAACATCTTCTTCGACGGCAAGCCGGTCAGCTGGCTGCCGGCGAACAAGCGGGACGTCGCGATGGTGTTCCAGAGCTACGCGCTCTACCCGCACAAGACGGTCCGGCAGAACATCGGCTTCGCGCTCAGGATGATGCGGGTGCCGAAGGCAACGATCGCCGAGCAGGTCCAGCAGGCGGCCCGCACGCTGGACATCGAGGACCTGCTGGACCGCAAGCCGCGCGAGCTGTCCGGCGGCCAGCGGCAACGGGTCGCGCTCGGGCGGGCGATCGTCCGCGACGCCGGCGCGTACCTGCTCGACGAGCCGCTGTCGAACCTGGACGCGCAGCTGCGGGTGCTGATGCGGGCCGAGATCAAGCGGCTGCACGTCGACGTCGCCCGGACCTTCATCTACGTCACGCACGACCAGGTCGAGGCGATGACGATGTCGGACCGGATCGCGGTGATGCGCGACGGCGTCGTCCAGCAGTGCGCGACCCCGGAGGAGATCTACGAGCGCCCGGCGAACCGGTTCGTCGCATCGTTCATGGGGTCGCCGCCGATGAACTTCGTCACCGGTGAGCTGGTCGATGCCGACGGCAAACGTTCGTTCCGGAGCAGCGCGATCAGCCAGGAGATCCAGTTGTACGGCGCGCTGCCGGACGACCCCGCGGTCGTCCTCGGGGTCCGGCCGGAGGACGTGTCGCTGTCGCCGGAGCCCTTGCCCGGCTATCGGCCCGGCAAGGTCTTCGTCTCCGAGCCGCTCGGGCCGGATGTGCTGGTCACGGTGCGGATCGACGGCGAGCTGATCAAGGCCCGGGTCCCGGTTCCGTTCCGGCTCGGGCACGACAGCACGGTGTACGTCGGCTTCAACCCGGAGCGACTGCACTTGTTCACCGCCTCCGACGGCGCCGCTCTGCACGCACCCCAGGCCGTGTAAGCACCCGAATCGAGAGGAATGCTCTTGAGAGACCCTCAGAACGCGACCGTCGAGGTCGAGCGGCCGGCTGATTTCGACGACTTCTGGGCGGCCGGCCTAGCGGACTGTGCGTCGTACCCGCTGGATCCTTCGCTGACCGAGATGCCGTCGCTGTCCACGGAGAAGGTGATTGTCTACGACCTGCGGTACACCAGCTACGGCGGTCTGCGGGTGGCGGGCTGGTACACCGTGCCGCGGGGCGGGTCTGCGCCGTACCCGGCCTTGATCACGATCCCCGGGTACATCTCCGAGCCGACGATCCCGAAGGAGTGGTCCGAGCTCGGGTATGCCGCGCTGGCCGTGGCGCCGCGGGGGAAGCTCCGGTCGAACAGCGTGTTCAACCCGGGGTATCCGGGGTTGCTGACGCACAACATCGTCGACCACAACACCTACGGGTATCGCGGGTTCTACCTCGACGTGGTGCGGGCGGTCGACGTGCTGCTCCGTCGTCCCGAGGTCGACGATCAGCGGATCGGCCTGCAGGGGTCGAGTCAGGGCGGTGGGCTCGGGATCTCCACGGCTGCTTTGCGATCCGAAGCGATCGCGTGCGTCGCGGCCGGGGCGCCGTACCTGTGCGGGATCATGACGGCGCCGACGCTGACCCGGTCGTACCCGTACGAGGAGATCAACGAGTACCTGCGGGTGCATCCGAAGGATGTGGACCGGGTGCGGGAGACGGTCGCGTACTACGACGGGCTGAACTTCGCGGCGCAGGTGACGGCGCCGGCGTTGCTGTATCTCGGGCTGGAGGACGACGTGTGCCCGCCGGAGACCGGGTTCGCGCTGCATCGGGCGTTGACCTGCGAGAAGACGCTGCACACGTTCCCGCACTGCGCCCACCACGCCGGGCTGCCGGGCGTGATGCGGATCGTCGAGGACTTCCTTGCCGACCACCTGAAGCCGGGACGGTGACTCTCATGGACTTCGACGGCTACTGGACTGCGGTCGACGCCGAACTGGACGCGATTCCGTCCCGTCCGGTCCTCGATCTGGTGCCGGCGCGGACGACCAAGGAGGCGACCAGTTACACCGTGCGACTCACCAGCACCGGGCCGTACCGCGTCTTCGGCCACCTCAGCATCCCGACCGGTGACGGGCCGTTCCCCGCGCTGCTGCAGACCCCGCGCTACGGGAGCGTCAACCACGTCCCGCATCCGAACGACCGGAGCCGGTACGTCGTCTTCGGCCTGATGCACCGTGGTCAGCGGCTGGCCGACGAGGGGTTCTCGGCGGCGTACCCGGGATTGTTGACGATGGGCATCGACGACCCGGCGTCATACATCTACCGCGGGATCGCGGCGGACTGTCTGCGGGCGGCCGAGTTCCTGCTGGGGCTCGCGGAGGTGGATCCGGCGCGGGTCGCGGTGAGCGGGGACGAGCTGGCGGTGCTGACGGCTGCGCGGCGGCCCGGGTTCAGCGCCGTACGGGTGGCGGAGTTGCTGTTCTACCGGGCACTCGAGGCGCGGTTGATGTCGTCGTTGTATCCGCTGGAGGAGCTGAACGATCACCTGCGCGCAGGTTCGTCGCCGGAGGTCGTCGAGCGGACGTTGTCGTACTTCGATCCGGTCCGGCACGCGTCGGCGGTCCGGGGACGCACAGTGTTGGCTGTCGACAATCCGACGTGGGCGGCGCCGCTGGCCGAGGCCTTCCCGGCGGCGACCGTCTACCAGTTGACGCATCAGGACGGGACGGACAACGACTTCCTCGATGCGTGGCTGGCGGAGTTGTCCGGCGTACCGGCGATGTCGAGGTTCGTCACGCATGGGTAATCCGCTCGGGGTGCGGCCGGTGATCAACGCGTCGGCGACGCTGACCGCGTTGGGCGGTTCGTTGATGGCGCCGCCGGCGGTGAAGGCGATGGCCGAGGCGGCCGCGCACTTCGTCGACCTGCACGAGTTGCACACCCGGGTCGGCGAGCGGCTGGCGGCGCTGACCCGGAATGAGGCTGCGTATGTGACGTCTGGTGCCGCGGCCGGGATCACGCTGACGGTAGCGGCATGTGTCGGCGAGCCTGGGCAGGCGTTCCCGGTGGACTCCGAGGTGGTGATGTTCGCGAGTCAGCGCAACGGCTACGACTACTCGGCTCGCCTCACCGGAGCGCGGATCGTGGAGATCGGTCCGTCCGCCGGCGAGTTGCGTGATGCGCTGTCCCGTCGGCCCGCGTGTGTCCTCTGGTTCGCCGGAGCTCACTACGCGACCGGGGCGTTGCCGGTCGAGCCGGTTGTCGAGGTCGCGGCGTCGTACGGCGTGCCGGTGATCGTGGATGCGGCCGCGCAGGTTCCGCCGGTGGCTTCGCTGTGGCGATTCACTGAAGAGATCGGCGCGGATGCGGTGATCTTCAGTGGGGGCAAGGGGCTGCGGGGACCACAGTCGAGTGGGCTGGTGCTCGGGCGGCGGTGGATTGTCGAGCGGTGCCGGGCGCATGCGTCGCCGTACCAGGAGATCGGGCGCGGGATGAAGGTCGGCAAGGAGGAGTTGCTGGGCCTGCTCGCGGCGGTCGAGTGGATGCTGGAACAGGATGAGGACGCGCTGCTCGAGGGATACGAGCAGATGGTCGCGCGGTGGATCGAAGGCTTGCGCGCGGTGCCCGGGGTGGAGGTCGGACGGGGATACCCGAGTGAGGCGGGGCAGCCGCACTCGCGTGCGGTTGTCCGATTGTCGACAACCTCCGGATGGACGCGGGACGGATTGGTGGCGGCGCTGTGGGACGGGGACCCGCGGATCGCGGTCGGCACGATCGGGGTCCGGGAGGACGAGATCGCGCTGAACCCGCAGACGATCGAGCCGGGCGAGGATGGTGTGGTTCTCGAGGTGCTTCTTCGGCTGCTCGGCACCGGTCGCGAGGACCCGTCGCGAGTACGCTCTGGGGATGGCGAGGAAGCCGGACGAGACGCGTGACGGGGTTGAGCTGACCAACCTGGATCAGCCGTTGTTCGACGGTGCGGACGCGACCAAGCGGGATCTGGTCGACTACCTGGACGCCGTGCACCAGCGGATCCTGCCGGAGTTGCGGGAGCGGCCGTTGTCGGTGATCCGGATCCGGCCGGGGCAGCCGGCCTTCATGCAGAAGAACGTGCCGAAGTACACGCCCGAGTGGGTGAAGACGGTCTCGGTCTGGGCGGAGGCGTCCAAGCGGCAGGTGTCGTACGCGTTGTGCGACGACCGGCGGACGCTGCTGTGGTTCGCCAACCAGCGGGCGGTCGAGTACCACCCGACGCTGATGCGTGCCGAGCGCTGGGATCGGGCGACGCATCTCGTGCTGGACCTGGATCCGCCGGAGGGGGAGACGTTCGCGATGGCCGTTCAGGCGGCGTTCCTGGTCCGGCAGGCGCTGACCGACTCCGGGCTGGCCGGGGCGGTCAAGACGAGCGGGGCCAAGGGGGTGCACGTCTTCGTGCCGATCGACGAGTCGGTGTCGATCGAGGACGCGGCGGCCGCGACCCGGGCGATCGCCGCGCGGGCCGAGCGGGTCGACCCGGAGGTCGCGACGACGGCGTACATCAAGGAGGACCGGCACGGGAAGGTGTTCGTCGACTCGACCCGGTCGGGCGGTGCGACGGTGGTCGCGGCCTACAGCCCACGGGTCAGGCCTGGTACGCCGGTGTCGTTCCCGGTCGGCTGGGACGACCTCGACCGGGTCACGCCGCGAGACTTCACCGTCCGCACCGCACCAGACCTGCTGGGCGACGCCGACCGCTGGGCCGACCAGCTCCCCGCACCCCAAACCCTCCCCGAAGACCTACTCGAGGAAGGCCGCGCCATCCCCGTCGCCCGAGTAGCCGCAATGCACGAAGGCAAACGCCGCAAACGCGCGAAGGAAGCCGCCGAAAACCAGACGAGCGAGCGCTAGCGTCGGCGTCGGCGTCGGCGAGATGTTGGAGGGTTTTCCTGCGCATACGGGGTAAAACCCGCCAGGGTCTGCTGCAAAACCCTCCACGGTCAGTGCTCGGGGGCGGTGGTCAGGGTGAGGGCCTGGTGGCGGACGGCAGGGGCCGGGTGGTTGCGGAGGGCAATCAAGAGGATGCGCCACTCGGTTGGCCAGCCGGTGCGGGGGCCAGCGGCGCGCAGGAGGGCGTGGGCCAGGAGGCCTGAGGCCGCGTCCGGCGGCTGGTCGTCGGCGGACCGACCGTCGGCGGGCGTCACCAGGGACTCGGCTGTGGGGAGGAGTTCCTGCGGGGTCCAGGTTGGTTCGGTGGTGGAGAGGCGGTGGTAAAGGAGGTCGGCTGCTGACAATGCGGCGATTGGATTGTTGACAATCGTGCGCTGTAGGGCTGCGAGTTCCTGGGGGAGTTGGTCGGGCTGCAGGGAGGTGATCTGCAGTTGCAGGTAGAGGTGGAGGAAGTCGGGGTCGGTCAGCTCGGCGGCGACCTGCTTGAGGTGTTGGCGGACGGCGGCCGAACGGTTGGCCAGGTGCGTTGTCAGCTGGTTGACCAGCCGGGTGAGGCGTTGGCGGGCTGGGTGGTCCCGGTCGGGGGTTGCGTCGGGGAGATCGGGAGCGGCTTCCAGCCTTACGAGGAGGCGGACGGCGTCGAGCAGTTCATCGAGGCCGTCTGACGGGTTCGTGGCGACGATGGACACCAGCGACGCAAGGGCATCGCTCCAGATCCGGCTGCGGATGGAGAGGTCACTGATGAAATCCGCGCACACCCGAGCGGCCGCACTGTTGTACCCCGCCCACTGCCGCAACGCGAGCAGTGCAGGCCCGACGACATCCGGCTCGCTCCTGGTCGTCACCGCGATCAACAGATCCGCATACCGCGCCCGATAGACCAGCGGTACGTCGTACGCCCGCCGCTCAGTCAGCACCACCGCCGTAGCCGCGGAGTCATGCACCGCCTGCTCCAGCACAGCCCAAGCGGCCGGGTCATACAGCAGGTACTGCGACATCGTGCTGGCGATGGCGGCCCGCACGTCCCGATGAGCAGGCGCCCAAGCCTCAGTCAGTACGGCGCCCGCGCCTGGTGCACGCAGCTCGCCCAGCAGTCGCACCGCCGCCTTCCGCGACGTGATCTTCGCGCCGGACCCCACGAGCACGGGCTGCAGCAGGCCAGGCAACAGACTCGGCCGCACGTACCGTGCAGCCCGCGCCGCTGCGTACACAGCAACCCGAGCGCGGTCGTCACCCGCATGCGAGAGCAGCACCGGCAGCGCAAGGTCAGGCCGAGCGGACCAGGCCAGCCCCGCGAGCGCAGCCTCCTGCAACAGCACCTCGTCACTGCCGAGGAACTCGTCCAGAGCAGCCCCCGGCACCCGACCGAGCGACCGCACCGCCAGCGCCCGGTACCACTCATGCATCCGGGCGTCCCGAGCCGCCTCGACGAGCAGTTCGCCGTACCGGGCCTGCTGGCGCGGCAACCACGTGCGCAGCGCATAGTCAGGCACCTGCCACGACGTGCTGCTGCGATCGAAGCGCCGGATACGGTCTGCAGCAGCGAGCACTGGGTCGAGCAGGTCGGTGTAAATCTCAGTGACGAGCCACCACACCGGGTGGAAGCGAGCCAACGTGACGTCGCGGTCAATGATCTGCCGGAGCCGCTTGGACCGGGTCCGCAGCGGATCGAGCCAGTACCTGCAGGCCAGGTCGGCAGTGGACTCGTTGTCCGACCAGACCGCCTGCTCCAGCACCCCATGCAAATGCTCCAGCGACCAACCACGCTTACCCAACGCCGCGGCCACCGTGAACGCAAGCATGTACTCGTCCCGCTTCGCAGCGGCCTCGATCGCCGGCCGCAAAGCGTCGTACACGGCCGTCTCCCGGCCGCGCGGCAGATTGTCGACCAACCGGTCCAGATCGATCCGCCCGCGGTTCTCGGTCAGCCGGGCATGACCCTGCAAGCCCCAGTCCAGCAAGGCGGACCGGTTGCCGAGGGCACCTTGTACGGCGGCATGCTCGGCCAGACTGGTGAGCGCGCGCCGGGTCGCCTACGACGTGTCGCGCGCGTTCAGCGCGTCGGTGAGCAGCGTCTCCAGTGGGCCCGTCAGCGGATCCGTGAGCAGTGTCGGCGGCACGTCCGCAGCGGCCTGCAGGAGACTGCAACGCACGGGGTCCTTGTCGTTCCGAACCCGGCCCGCAGCCCAGCCAAGCGCCCGTACGACGAGCTCAGGATCCCGCGAGTGGCCAGCCGACCGGACAATCGACCGATACACCGCCGACCGCACACCCGCATCCGGAGCGCGGACCTCGGGCTCGAGCAGGGCGAACGCTTCCTCGTAGGGCAGATAACTACTGATGCCACGACGCAGCGAGTCGTCCTCGCGGATGGCCGGCAGCTCCAGCATCCGGCGCGCCTGGTCGACGCGCACCCGATGCGGCAGCACCTGGAGCAGATCGTCGCCGAGCACAGCCTGCCCGAGCTCCACGTCCTTCGTGACCGCTTCGAAGATCGTCGTACGACGGGACGGCGCCAGGTCGGCCAGCAACCCGGCCAGGTCCGGCCAGACCAGTCGGCCGAGCGCAGCCAGCTCGTCATCCGAGTAGCGGTGCAACCGCCGACGGAACCCGGGAGTGAGCGCCCGCCGGACGACGCCCTGCCGATCCGGCGCAAGCAGCAGAGCGAGCACAGCGGCCGGGTCATGGTCGGCAAGGCGCCCGAGGATGTCGAGTACGGCGACCGGCAGCTCATGCGCCGGGATTGCCCGCTTGATCAGTGCCAGCACCGCATCCGGGTCGTGCTTCAGTGCCGCGGTGACGCCGTGCCCGACCGCGTCCCACCACTCGTCCCGGTCCTCACCAGCAGGCAACGTGCGTTCCGCGAACGCGAGCACCTCGTCGGGATGCCGCCTGGCCAGACCACGCCAACCGGCCGGTGTCACGCAATACGCCAGCTCGGGCAGCAAACGTGCCGCGGTCGCAGGCGAGGTGGCTTCCAGCAGCCCGACCGCGGCCACGTCACCCCACCGAGCCCGGTGCTCGTCGATCAGCCGATTGGCGAGGTGCTCTCGACGCGTGCGCCGCACCAGAGCCACCAACCGCGACCGCAGTGCCGCGGGTGCGTCGTCGTACAGGATCCGGAGGTCGTCGTCCGACACCGGCACACCACGCCAGACCGCCGCCAGTGCGCGGGACTGCACGGCCGGCTCGGGGGCGCGGAGCATTCGGGTGACGTACGGCGTGTCCCGCACGACCTCAGCGATCTGGATGCCGACCACCCGCTCGAACGCGTCACCCCGACCCAGCTCGTCGAGCAGACCGCTCAGCTCCCGCGCCCGGTCCGCGACATACCGCACCCGCTGCCCGTACGAGAGCCCGTCGATCGACTGCAGTAGGTCACTCGCACGCATGCGCCCAATCCTGCCGAGCGCGGGTGTCAATCAGCGCGGCAGGGTGGCGTCGAGGAGGAGTACGGCGGCCTCGCGGGCCCGACTGGCGGGGTCGGGGGAGCCGGAGATGGCGGAGCGGGTGATGGCGCCCTCGCTGAGCAGTATGAGGTGGTCGGCGAGGCGCTCCGGGTCGGGGGCGTCGGCCGCTTTCGATAGCTGGGTCAGGGCCCGGCGGAAGCCCTCCTTGTGCTCGAGAGCGAGCTCCGCGACTCGGGGTGAGACCGTGCCGAGCTCACCGAAGGAGTTGATGAACGCGCAGCCGCGGTAGTCCCGCTGCCGGAACCACTCGTCCAGGAAGTCGAACACGGCCAGGATCCGGTCCCGTGGATCGGTCGCCGCGTCGACGTGCTGGGCGAGCATCGACTTCCACAGCGCGTCGCGGCGGTCCAGGTAGGCCTCGATCAGGGCGTCCTTGGACGGAAAGAGCTGGTAGAGCCGTTTCAGCGAGACCCCAGACGCGGTCCGGATCGCGTCCATCCCGACCGCTTGTACGCCGCGCTCGTAGAACAACTCGTCCGCCGCGTCCAGCACCTGCTGCTGCGCGGTCGCCGTGTCGATCGCCATCCACCAACCTCCGAGTGATCCGCGCCACCTTGCGCGGAGAACCATCGTTCTCCTAGAGTACATGACATCGCGGAGAACGCCCGTTCTCCACTCTGAAGGAGACCAAGATGACCGTGCTCGAACCCGCTGCCCAGGCCTTCGCCGACGCGACCGCCAAGCCCCCGTTCCTGTTCCAGGTCGCGCCCGAGGAAGGCCGCAAGCTGGTCGACGAGGTGCAGACCACCGACTACCCGAAGCTCGAGGTCGACGAGGAGTGGGTGACCGCGGCCGACGGCACCAAGGCCCGGATCGTCAGGCCCGAGGGCGCGACCGGCATGCTGCCCGTCATCCTCTACATCCACGGCGCCGGCTGGGTGTTCGGCAACGCCCACACCCACGACCGCCTGGTCCGCGAGCTCGCCGTCGGCGCCGGCGCGGCCGTCGTCTTCCCGGAGTACGACCTGTCGCCCGAGGTCCGCTACCCGCACGCGCTCGAGCAGAACTACGCGGTCGCGCGCTGGATCCTCGCCTCCGGCAAGGAGCACGGCCTGGACCCGAGCCGGCTCGCGATCGCGGGCGACTCGGTCGGCGGCAACATGACCGCCGCGGTCACGCTGCTGGCCAAGGAACGTGGCGACGTGAAGTTCGTCCAGCAGGTGCTGTTCTACCCGGTGACCGACGCGTCGTTCGACACCGACTCCTACAAGCAGTTCGCCGAGGGCTACTTCCTGATGCGCGAGGGCATGCAGTGGTTCTGGGACCAGTACACGACCGATGAGCAGGAGCGGAACCAGATCACCGCGTCCCCGCTGCGCGCCAGCACCGAGCAGTTGACCGGCCTGCCGCCGGCGCTGGTGATCACCGGTGAGGCCGACGTGCTGCGCGACGAGGGTGAGGCGTACGCCGCCAAGCTGCTCGAGGCCGGTGTCCCGACGACCGCCGTACGGTTCGCCGCGATCATCCACGACTTCGTCATGCTGGACGCGCTCCGCGACACCTACGCCGCCAACGCGGCCATCAACCTGGCGATCTCCACCCTGCGTACGGCGCTCAACTGACCCGCTCGAGCTCCGCGAAGGCGGCCGCGAGCTTGGGCAGCGTGTAGTGAGCGTTCAGGCCACTCGGGTTCGGCAGGATCCACACCCGGGTGTCGCCGATCAGGCGGTCCTGCTTGCCGATCTTCGCCGTACGCTCGCCGAAGGCGTCCCGGTACGCCGTGACTCCGACGACGGCAAGCCACTCCGGCTGGTGGCGGAGGACCTTGGCGACCAGGTTCTCCCCGCCGGCGACGTACTCCGCGCGGGTCAACTCGTCGGCCCGCGCGGACGGACGGTCGACGACGTTCGTGATCCCGAGCCGGTGGGTCAGCAGCGCACCCTGCTCGGCGGGCGCGAGCTGCCAAGGCGTGAACCCGCTCAGGTGCAGCGCCGGCCAGAACCTGTTGCCGGGCCGGGCGAAATGGTGCCCGGTCTCCGCAGACATCAGGCCGGGATTGATGCCGCAGAACAGCACCCGCAAGCTGTCGTCGATCAGATCCGGGAGAGGTTGCACGGGGGCACGGTACCGAAGGACGGGAGGTAGTGGGCCTACGGGCCGGGGCGGACGCCTCGGACACGCTCGGCCACGGCACGACAGGCGGAGTACCTCCTGTCGATCGGGCCGACTCCGGCTGACGTAGGTTGGCCGCATGGCTGACTGGGCTGGGCGGTTGCGGGAGTTGGCGGAGGCGGCAGAGGTTCCCGGGGCGGTGCTCGGGATCTGGCACGACGGTGAGACGACGATCGCGCCGTACGGCGTGCTGAACGCGGCGACCGGGGTCGAGACGACCGCGGACTCGGTGTTCCAGATCGGGTCGGTCAGCAAGCCGTGGACCGCGACGATGATCGTCCAGCTGGCCGCCGAGGACCGGCTGTCGCTGGACGACCAGGTGGTCAAGCTGTTGCCTGAGGCACCGATCGACCCGCGGGTCACGGTCCGGCACCTGCTCACCCACACCAGCGGGATCGACGGCGACGTCTTCACCGACACCGGCCGCGGTGACGACTGCCTGGCGAAGTACGTCGACCTGCTCCGCGACGTGGACAGCCTGTTCGAGCCCGGTACGGCGTACTCCTACTGCAACGCCGGATTCGTGCTGCTCGGCCGGATCATCGAGGTCCTCGACGGCCGGACCTGGGACGAGTCGCTCACAGCCCGCCTGATCGAACCACTCGGGCTGACACACACGGTCACGCTGCCGGAGGAGGCGATCCTGCACCGGGCGGCCCTCGGGCACCTCCTGACCGACGGGTCACCGGTCAAAACGTGGCAGCTTCCGCGCAGCATCGGACCGGCCGGGCTGATCACGCAGAGTGCGGGCGACCTGCTCGAGTTCGCCCGGATGCATCTGACCGACGACCGGTACACCGCGATGCACGAGCCGCAGGTCCCGTTCGCGAGGGGCATCGGCGGGTTCAGCAACCTCGGTCTGGCCTGGCGGATCTACGACTGGGACGGTCGCACGTTGTTCGGCCACGACGGTTCGACGATCTCCCAGCTCGCGTTCCTGCGAATCGACCCCGCGGCCCGGCTCGTGATGTGCCTGTTGACCAACTCCGGCAACGGCACGAGCCTGTTCGAGCCGCTCGCGACCGAGGTCTTCAGCCAGTACACCGGCGTCGCTCACCCGGAGCCGCCGCAGCCGATCGACGAACCGATCGACGATCGCCACGTCGGTCGGTTCGAACGCGCCAGCGTCCGGCTGGATGTCGTACGGCGGGAGAACCAGCTGGTGATGATCTACCAGGCCACGGGGGACCGGCTGATGTTCGCCGAGGATCCGGTGCACGAGTACGAACTGCGACCGACGGAGCCCGCCGACGGCGACCACTTCGTCACCCGGGAGTCCCCAACCCATCCCTGGGTCCCCGTCACCTTCACCCCCACGCACGTCTTCACCTCGGGGCGAGTCACGCCCAGGCGCTGAGATAAACGGGGTGCGATTTGGGGTGACCGAGCTAACGTCATCAGGGTGACTAGTGCACCTGCTGAACTTCCCCGTCAGGCCGGTGACCTCCGGGCCGCCGGGTATCTCCCACGGTCGATCAAGGCCGAACTCCGTGACAATCTGCTGAAGGAACTCCGGGCCGGACGTGACCCCTGGCCCGGGATCGTCGGATTCACCCGGACGGTGATTCCGCAACTCGAACGCGCCCTGCTCGCCGGGCATGACGTCGTACTGCTGGGTGAGCGTGGCCAGGGCAAGACCCGGCTGCTGCGCACCCTGGTGGGCCTGCTGGACGAGTGGACCCCGGTGATCGAGGGGGCGGAGCTGCCCGAGCACCCGCTCGACCCGATCACGCCGGAGTCGAAGCGACGGGCCGCCGAGCTCGGGGCCGCGCTTCCGGTCGCGTGGCTGCATCGCGACCTCAGGTACGCGGAGAAGCTGGCCACGCCGGACACCTCGGTCGGTGACCTGATCGGCGACGTGGATCCGGTGAAGGTGGCCGAGGGACGCAGCCTCGGTGATCCGGAGACCATCCATTACGGCCTGGTCCCGCGGTCGCACCGCGGGATCGTCGCGATCAACGAGCTGCCGGACCTGGCCGAGCGGATCCAGGTCGCGCTGCTGAACGTGATGGAGGAGCGCGACATCCAGGTCCGTGGGTACACGCTGCGGCTGCCGCTCGACGTGTTGCTGGTGGCAACGGCCAACCCGGAGGACTACACCAACCGGGGCCGGATCATCACCCCGCTGAAGGACCGGTTCGGGGCCGAGGTCCGGACCCACTACCCGCTCGACATCGACGCCGAGGTGGACGTGATCCGGCAGGAGGCCGAGTTCACCGCCGAGGTCGGCGAGCCGCTGCTGGAGGTGCTGGCCCGGTTCGTCCGGCACCTGCGGGAGTCGAACGCGATCGACCAGCGGTCGGGTGTGTCCGCCCGGTTCGCGGTGGCCGCGGCCGAGACGATCGCCGCGGCCGCGTTGCGCCGTAGTGCGATCACCGGTGAGGAGCCGGCGGTCGCGCGTCCGGTCGACCTCGAGGCAGTGCCCGCCGTACTGCGGGGCAAGCTCGAGTTCGAGCCCGGTGAGGAAGGACGCGAGATCGAGCTACTCGAGTACCTGCTGCGTCGCTCGGTGGCCGACACAGCGCGGGAGCGGTTCGCCGGTCTCGACCTCAGTCCGCTGGCCCACGCTGTTGCCGACGGCAACTTAGTGACGACGGGTGAACGGGTGCCGGGCCGGGACGTGCTCGCGGCGTTGCCCGAGCTACCAGTGCTGCACGACGTCGCCGCCCGCGCCGGCGTGGACCCGGACGAGTCGCCCGGCCGGATCGCGGCCGCGGTCGAGCTCGCCCTGGAGGCGCTGTACCTGTCGAAACGGCTGGCCAAAGACGCCGACAACGACACCACGGTGTACGGGGCCTGATCGTGACCGCGTCGATTCCAGAGGGCTGGTCGTACGGGCCGTGGCATGACGGCCCGGATCCGCTCGCCGCGCCGGTGGACCTGCGCGACGCGCTGGACGAGATCGGCCGCGACGTGATGAACGGCTCGTCGCCGCGGTCCGCGCTGGAGGAGATGCTCCGGCGCGGCACCCGGAGCACGCAGGGCCTGGACGACCTCACCCGCCGGTTGTGGGAGCGCCGCCGCGAGATCCAGCGGCGGCACAACCTCGACGGCATGTTGCGCGACGTCCAGCGGTTGCTCGACGAGGCGCTCGAGGCCGAGCGGCGGGAGCTGTTCCCGAACCCGTCCGACGACGCCCGATTCAAGGAGGCCGAGCTCGACGCGCTTCCCTCCGGTACGGCGGCCGCCGTACGGGAGCTCGCCACCTACGAGTGGGAGTCGTCGGAGGCGCGGCAGAAGTACGAGCAGATCCGGGAGTTGCTCGGCAAGGAGCTGCTCGGGTCGCGGTTCGAGGGCATGAAGGAGGCGCTGCAGCAGACCACGCCCGAGGACGTTGCCCGGATCAACGAGATGCTGACCGACCTGAACGCCTTGCTCGCCGCGCACGCGCAGGGCCGGCCGGACGTCCCGCAGCTGTTCGACGAGTTCATGGCCAAGCACGGCGAGTTCTTCCCGGAGAATCCGCGGAACGTCGACGAGCTGATCGACGTACTCGCGCAGCGGGCGGCCGCGGCCCAGCGGATGCTCAACTCGATGACGCCCGAGCAGCGGGCCGAGTTGATGGAGCTGTCGCAGCAGGCGTTCGGCAGTCCGCAGCTCGCTCAGCAGTTGGCGCAGCTGGATTCCCAGCTGCAGGCGCTGCGGCCGGGGGAGGACTGGAGCGGTTCGAACCAGATGAGTGGTGACGATCCACTCGGGCTCGCCGAGGGTGCGCGGGCGATGTCGGATCTGGCCGAGCTGGACGCGTTGGCCGAGCAGCTCGCGCAGTCCTACCCGGGTGCGCGGCTGGAGGACATCGACCTGGAGGCGCTCACCCGGCAGCTCGGCGACGAGGCGACGGTGGACGCGCGACGGTTGACCGAGCTCGAGCGGCAGCTCCGCGACCAGGGGTTGCTGGAGCGGGCGCCGGACGGGTCGTTGCGGTTGTCGCCGAAGGCCTTGCGGCAACTCGGTCAGACGGCGTTGGCCGACGTACTGCGGACTGCTCGGGGCTCAGGTGAACGGGACGCGGCGAACGCCGGTGCAGCCGGTGAGCTGAGCGGGTCGAGTCGGCCGTGGGAGTTCGGGGACACCCAGCCGTGGGACGTGCCGCGGACGGTGCGGAACGCCGTACTGCGGACTGCCTCACGGAGTGGCTCGGTCAAGCTCGATGTGTCGGACGTGGAGATCGCCGAGACCGAGCACCGGGCCCGGGCCGCGGTGGCGTTGCTGGTGGACACCTCCTGGTCGATGGTGCAGGAGGGCCGTTGGCTGCCGATGAAGCGGACGGCGCTCGCGCTGCACCAACTCATCTCGACCCGGTACCGCAACGACGCGCTCCAGCTCATCACCTTCGGCCGGTACGCCGGAGTCGTCGAGCTACCGCAGTTGATCGGGATGGAAGGCACCTGGGAGCAGGGGACGAACGCGCACCACGCCCTGCTGCTGGCCGGCCGTCACCTGCGTCGGCACCCGGACGCGCAGCCGGTCGTGCTGATGGTGACCGACGGCGAGCCGACCGCCCACCTCGAGCCGGACGGCACGGCCGAGTTCTCCTACCCACCCGAGCCGGCCACCCTGCGCAAGACGATCTTCGAGGTCGACCGACTCGCGAAGCTCGGCGCCTCCCTGACCGTCTTCCGCCTCGGCGAAGACCCCCGCCTCAACGCCTTCGTCGACCTCATGGCCCGCCGCAGCGGCGGCCGCGTCCTCGCCCCCGACCTCGACGGCCTAGGTGCCGCCGTAGTCGGCGACTACCTGCGAACCCGCCGGAAACTCTAGGCTCGGACACCTTCTCGGGACCGCGGACATCTGATCAGATGTCCGCGGTCCCGTCTTCTTGATCGAGCTCCTGCGATTCCTCGCCAAACACGCCGGCTGTCTCGCGTTGTCAATAGGGGAAGGGTTTTCCGGCCTTCGACCTGTGGGCAGGGTCACGTCGACATCGTGAGACCAGTGTTCAACTGGACTGGTTTTTGGGCTTACTCTGAAAACACGCCCCCGCCGCCGGAGTCGATGGGCCAGCGGGTCATCTCCCCGCGCCTGAAACGCCACCTGAAACCCAGGGAGTGATCGTGCCGAAACTCGTCTACGACTTCGCCGAAGGCAACAAGGACATGAAGGAGCTGCTCGGCGGGAAGGGGGCGAACCTGGCCGAGATGACCAATCTCGGCCTGCCGGTTCCACCCGGTTTCACCATCACCACGGACGCGTGCCGGGCGTACCTGGCGACCGGTGCGGTGCCGTCGGAGCTGGCCGAGGAGATCGACCACCACGTCGACCTGCTGCAGCAGAAGATGGGCAAGAAGCTCGGCCAGGCCGACGACCCGCTGCTGGTCTCGGTCCGGTCCGGCGCGGCGGCGTCGATGCCCGGCATGATGGAGACGGTTCTCAACGTCGGCCTGAACGACGACTCGGTGAACGGACTCGCACACCAGTCGGCCAACCCGCGGTTCGCCTGGGACGCCTACCGGCGGCTGATCCAGATGTTCGGCAAGACCGTGCTCGGGATGGACGGCGACGTGTTCGAGGACGCGCTCGACGCGGCCAAGGAGGCCAAGGGCGCCCGGACCGATCTCGACCTCGAGGCCGACGACCTGAAGGAGCTGGTCGCGACCTTCAAGCGGGCGGTGCACGAGCGCACCGGCCGGGAGTTCCCGCAGGACCCGCGGACCCAGATGGATCTGGCGATCGAAGCCGTCTTCGGCTCCTGGAACGCCGAGCGCGCGGTCCTCTACCGCCGCCAGGAACGGATCCCCGCGGACCTCGGTACGGCGGTCAACATCTGCTCGATGGTGTTCGGCAACCTCGGCATGGACTCCGGCACCGGCGTCGCCTTCACCCGGGACCCCGCCACCGGCCAGCCCGGTGTGTACGGCGACTACCTGCAGAACGCGCAGGGCGAGGACGTGGTCGCCGGCATCCGCAACACCGTCCCTCTCGCGGACCTGGAGCAGCTCGACAAGACGTCGTACGACGACCTGATGGCGATCATGGCCAAGCTCGAGGGGCACTACCGCGACCTGTGCGACATCGAGTTCACCGTCGAGCGTGGCAAGCTGTGGATGCTGCAGACCCGGGTCGGCAAGCGGACCGCGGCGGCCGCGTTCCGGATCGCGACCAGCCTGGTCGACGAGGGCGTGATCGACACCGACGAGGCGCTGAAGCGGGTGACGGGCGCCCAGTTGGCGCAGCTGATGTTCCCGCGGTTCGACGCGGACGCGGACAAGGAGCGGATCACCAAGGCGATCGGCGCGTCGCCGGGTGCGGCCTCGGGCAAGGTGGTGTTCACCTCGGCCGCGGCGGTCGAGGCGGCCGAGAGCGGCGAGAAGGTGATCCTGGTCCGGCGCGAGACCAACCCGGACGACCTGCACGGCATGATCGCGGCGCAGGGCATCCTGACCAGCCGCGGCGGCAAGACCTCGCACGCGGCCGTGGTCGCCCGCGGCATGGGCAAGACCTGCGTCTGCGGCGCCGAGGAGCTCGACGTGAACGTTGCCCAGGGCACCATCAAGGTGAACGGCACGGTGATCGAGGCCGGCGAGCTGATCTCGATCGACGGCACCACCGGCGAGGTGTTCCGCGGTGAGGTCCCGGTCGTCCCGTCCCCGGTCGTGCAGTACTTCGAGGGCACGCTGGCTCCGGACGCCGGCGACGAGCTGGTGGCCTCGGTACACCGGCTGATCACCCACGCGGACCAGGTACGGCGCCTCGGCGTACGGACCAACGCGGACACTGCCGACGACGCGGCCCGGGCCCGGCGGTTCGGGGCCGCGGGGATCGGGTTGTGCCGGACCGAGCACATGTTCCTGGGGGAGCGGCGGGAGTCGGTGGAGCGGCTGATCCTGGCCGACAACGACGCCGACCGCGAGGCCGCGCTGGCCGAGCTCGAGCCGCTGCAGCGCGGTGACTTCCTCGAGCTGCTGGCCGCGATGGACGGGCAGCCGGTGACGATCCGGCTGATCGACCCGCCGCTGCACGAGTTCCTGCCCTCGATGGAGGAGCTGGCGGTCAAGGTCGCGCTGGCCCGCGAGCGGGGTGAGGAGCCGGGGCATGACGCCGCGCTGCTGACCGCGGTCGAGCGGCTGCACGAGGAGAACCCGATGCTCGGGCTGCGCGGGGTCCGGCTCGGCCTGGTCATCCCCGGCCTGTTCGCGATGCAGGTCAGGGCGATCGCATCCGCGGCTGTCGAGCTGCGGGAGCAGGGTAAGGACCCGCGGCCGGAGATCATGATCCCGCTGGTCGGCGCGGTCCAGGAGCTGCACCTGGCGCGCGACGAGGTGGAAGGCGTGCTCGCCGAGATCGGCGTCGAGTGGTCGATCCCGATCGGCACCATGATCGAGCTGCCGCGGGCGGCGGTGATCGCGGACCAGATCGCCGAGGCGGCCGACTTCTTCTCGTTCGGCACCAACGACCTGACCCAGACCACCTGGGGCTTCAGCCGGGACGACGTCGAGGGCGCGTTCTTCTCCAGCTACCTGGAGAAGGGCATCTTCGCGGTGTCGCCGTTCGAGTCGATCGACCGTGAAGGCGTCGGTGCGCTGGTGCGGACCGGAGCCGAGCGTGGCCGGGTCACCAAGTCCGACCTCAAGCTCGGGATCTGCGGCGAGCACGGCGGCGACCCGGACAGCATCCACTTCTTCCACGAGGTCGGCCTGGACTACGTGTCCTGCTCGCCGTTCCGGGTCCCGGTCGCGCGACTCGAGGCGGGTCGCTCGGCACTCGACTGAAATTCAGCATCGCTCCCGGCTCATGCCCCGTGTCTGCGGGCATGAGCCGGGCCTTGACAATCAAGCGGCGTGACGGACTGTGCGACTGCATTGGCGCCAGGATCGACGCGGCCAGGGGTTCGATCACGAAGCGTTACGTGACTCAACTGTCTGCAGTAATTTCCTTAACGAACCCCTTGCATCCGGGCTCGCCGACCAGTGAGAATATCCGGGCGGGAAGGGCGATCACCGTCGACTTTCGGGTCTGACCTGAACCAGCCGCTGTGGCGGCTCGTGGCGCCCTTTCCGCACCAAACCCCTTGTATTGCAGGCCGTGTAGGGTTTTCGGCATGGCCCTCTACGTCGTGCAGTTGCGCTTCGACCTCGCCGAGACCGACCGCCGGTTGGAGGTCCGTCCGGCGCACCGCGAGTACCTCAACTCCTTGAAGGAAGCCGGCAAGCTCGTCGCCGCCGGCACGTTCACCGACCAGACCGGTGCACTGCTCGTGTACGACGTCGCCGACGAGGCCGAGCTCCGCGACATCCTCGCCAAGGACCCCTACACCCCGGCCAACGTCTACGAACTCGCCACCCTCGCCGAATGGCAGCCCCTCTTCCCCTTCAGCTGACGCCTTCTGCCCCTGCCGCGTTCGAGGGGATATCCGGCTCTTGTGTTGGATGTGTGGGTCGCAGAAGTCCTGCTGTCCCCGTGCGGGTTAGTGCGCTCGCCGCAGCAGTCCTGCCTGTCCCCGCGCGGGGTTCGTGGACCTACCCCAGCAGTCCTGCCTGTCGCCGCGCGGGGTTCGTGGCTCGCTCCAGCAGTCCTGGAGCCGCTGGTTGGCGGGTTGTTTCACCGCTGCCCTGTTGCAGAGCCTGTTGCACAATGACCGCGCACTCGAGCTCGGTGGGGGACAGGCCACGGATCTGGCCCGAAACTACAACCCGGGTGGGGCGAGACAGCTACATCGGCCAGAAAAGTCACGGCGTGTTGGTGTGGACAGAGAGGCCCAAATCCATTTTGCAACAGGCTCTGCATCCCGCCAGCGACCACCACAACCCGCCAGCCGCAACTGGAGCCGCGAGCCGCAGCCGCGCGAGCCGCAGCCGCCGGCCGCGATCGGCTCGCGTTCAGCCGTGGGGTGTGAGCTGGAGGGGTACCGCGTGAATCCTGGCGGGGCGGCCGGTTGTCCGGATGCTGGCCGGTGCGGGGGGAGAAGGCGGGGGAAGGCGGGGGCTTGACCACCGTCTGGTGGGTGGGGACAGGAAATAGCAGGTCCCCGCCCACGGCTTTCTGTCCAAGCCCCCGCCAGCTGCCCAACTCCCGGCAACTGTCCAACTCCCGGCAACTGTCCAACCCTCCGGCGCCTGTCCCAGCCCCTCGGCGACTGTCACACCACTTGGGGCCGGCAGCGGGCAAGGGGGCGGTTGGACAGGTGGTGTCCGGGGCTGGGTAGTGCACCTGAGCGTGGCCGTCTGCGGGGTGTACGGCGTCACGCGGTGCACTACCTGTCGAGCTGCACGCTGACCCGACGTGCCCGCAGCACCCACACATCCAACACAAGAGCCGGATAACCCCGCGGCTTGTGCCTTCTCTGCTCCTCTATCAGGGGAGAAGGCTGCATTCGAACGGATATCCCCTCGAATGCGACAAGGGTCGGGGGAGGGCCGGGGTTAGGCGTCGGCGGCTTCGAGGTTGAGGTAGTCGACGTAGGCCCAGAGCCAGACGATCGGGGCGAGGACGAGTTCGGGGTCGCCGTCCTCGTCTTCGACGAAGATCATTGAGGCCTCGCCGTTCGAGATGTCCTCGATGACCGCCTCGCAGACCTCGACGGCGGCGTCGAACGGCAGCATCCGGGGTCCGTGCTCCCAGTGCGGCGCGGGCAGCGGCAGCACCGGCGCCTCGTCGGTGCCGTCGAGGTCGACCGACACCTTCTGCAGTTCCTCGTAGAGGTCGAAGGTGATCAGCCCGGCCAGCGGCCGGCCGTCGAGGCCGATCAGGTACGGGTCGTCGGAGCCGCCGCGGAAGTTGTCCCGCAGCTGCGGCAGCGCCGCCTTGAGATCGGTCGCGTCCAGGTACGGCGCCTCGCCCGACTCCTCCTCATCCTCGATCTCGACCTGCCCGCTGCGCATCTGGTCGAACTGATGCAGCAGGTCGTTCAGCTCGTCGTACGCACCGCCGCCCGGCGCCTTCTCCGCCCGCGCCTCCAGGTCGCGCAGGTGCTCGACCAGGTCGTCCTCGAAGTGCAGCTCGTACCGCGGCAGGCCCGGCTCGCGGCCGGCATTGATCTGCGCGACCAGCTGGGTCGCCACCGGTCCGAGTCGCTCGGCCAACACCTCCAGCGGAGTGGTCGGCTTCTCCTCGTCGTCGTGCACGCAGGAGTCGTCGTCGACCTTGCCTTCGCTCTCCATCGCGAGCAGCACCTGGAACGCCGGGAAGGCGAGCAGCGCCGCACTCGCCATCATCCCGTCGCCGATCAGCATCAGCGGGTTCCCACCGGCTTCGGTCCGGCGCAGATGATCAGGCATCAGTACGGCGGCCTGCTCGACGTTGACCTGGCTTGCCAGCGAGGACAGGCCGTGGTCGGTGTCGACTCCGAGCAGCTCGACCAGCCGCTCGGAACTCATGTCGAAGTTCGACTGCAGGTAGTAGCGCAGCCAGCCGGCATCGACCGGGTTCGCGAGCAGTTCCGCGATCCGGGCCCGGAAGTCGGCCAGGTCGGCGATCGCGAGCACCACCAGCACCGGCTGGTCGCCGTCACCGATGACGAGCGGCCGGGTGTCGCCGTTGTGGAACCCGTCGATCACCTGGTGCAGGCTGTCGGCGGCTGCCTCCAGCGGCCATGACTCCGCCTCGAACTCGTTCACCACCGCGGCGGAGGTGTCGTCGGCCATCTGCAGGGTCCTCTCCGGGTGGCGGCGGGAGTTGGGGTAACTCTAGGCGGCGGGAGTCTCGACAGTCTGTAGAGGGCGAGACTTTGCTATGCGGTCAGGGGCCGAGGGGGCGGTGATCGGGGCGACGTGACATTGGCTACGCTGGGCACGGCGGGTCGGTGCTGGGGTATCTCACATGTGAGATAAGGTCCCGCGCATGACTGATGACTACCTGAGCCGGATCGGCAATCTCATCCGGGACGCCCGCAAGCACCGCGGGTGGACACAGGCACAACTCGCCGACGTACTGAACACCAGCCAGAGTGCGGTGAACAGGATCGAGAAGGGTCATCAGAACCTCACCCTGGAGATGCTCGCCCGGATCGGCGAGGCACTCGACTCCGAAATTGTCTCTCTCGGCGGCGGCCCGGTCCACCTGCGTGTGGCCGGTGGCCGGCGGCTGTCCGGCTCGATCGACGTCAAGTCCAGCAAGAACGCCGGCGTCGCGCTGCTGTGCGCCAGCCTGCTGAACAAGGGCCGCACCACGCTGCGCAAGGTCGCCCGGATCGAGGAGGTCAACCGGCTGCTCGAGGTGCTCAACTCGATCGGTGTCCGGACCACCTGGCTGAACGACGCCGGCGACCTCGAGATCGTCCCGCCGGCCCATCTCGACCTGGCCGCGATGGATGCCGAGGCGGCCCGCCGTACCCGTTCCATCATCATGTTCCTCGGCCCGCTGCTGCACCGCGAGGACACCTTCCAGCTCCCGTACGCCGGTGGCTGCGACCTCGGCACCCGGACGGTCGAGCCGCACATGGCGGCGCTGCGGCCGTTCGGCCTGGACGTGAAGGCGACCGGCGGCGAGTACCACGCGATGGTGAACCGGGCGGTGACGCCGGGCAAGCCGATCGTGCTGACCGAGCGCGGCGACACCGTGACCGAGAACGCGATCATGGCCGCGGCCCGGTACGACGGCGTCACCGTGATCCGGAACGCGAGCTCGAACTACATGGTCCAGGACCTGTGCTTCTACCTCGACCTGCTCGGCGTGAAGATCGACGGCATCGGGACCACGACGCTGACGGTGCACGGCATGGCCGAGATCGACGTGGACGTCGACTACGCGCCGTCGGAGGACCCGATCGAGGCGATGAGCCTGCTCACCGCGGCGATCGTGACCGGGTCGGAGATCACCATCAAGCGCGCGCCGATCGAGTTCCTGGAGATCGAGCTGGCGCTGCTGGAGGAGATGGGCCTCGACTACAGCCGCAGCGCGGAGTACCTGGCCGAGAACGGCCGGACCCGGCTGGTCGACCTGACCACCCGGCCGTCGCGGCTGCACGCGCCGATCGACAAGATCCACCCGATGCCGTTCCCCGGCCTGAACATCGACAACCTGCCGTTCTTCGCGGTGATCGCGGCGACCGCGACCGGGCAGACGCTGATCCACGACTGGGTCTACGAGAACCGGGCGATCTACCTGACCGACCTGAACAAACTCGGCGGCCGGGTCAAGCTGCTCGACCCGCACCGAGTGATGGTCGAGGGCCCGACGCACTTCTCCGGTGCCGAGATCATGTGCCCGCCGGCGCTCCGCCCGGCCGTGGTCACGCTGATCGCGATGATGGCCGCGAAGGGCACCTCGGTGCTGCGCAGCGTCTACGTGATCAACCGCGGCTACGAGGACCTGGCCACCCGGCTCAACTCGCTAGGCGCCCAGATCGAGACGTTCCGCGACATCTGACGGGTCATCGGAGTCCTGCAGGAAGGCGACGGTCTCGGTGATGACCTCCGGGTCGATCATGATCCGGCGGTGACCGAGGCCGGTCGTCGGCAGGAAGTGCGCGTGCGGTCCGTAGGCGCGCAGCAGAATCGGGGCCTGGCCCGGATCCACGACGTCGTCCTCGTCGTTGTGGATCACCAGGAGCTCCGCCTTGCCGGTCGACACCGAGAACCTCGTCCAGATCCGGTCGTCGCCGTCGAAGTACTTGCGCTCGATCGACCGCCGTAGCGTCCTGTTGATCGTCGGCCCCAGCCCGAGCTCGCGGCAGAACGTGTCGGCCAGGTATCCGAACTCGGCGACGCCGCTGATCATCACCAGTCGCCGGGCGGCGATCCCCTCGCGGACGGCGTACAGCGCGAAGGGGACGCCGAGCGAGTGCGCGATCACGCCGTCGAACGGGCCGTGGCGATCCTCCAGGTCACGCATGATCCGCTGGTGGCCGAGGATCGAGACGATCGGGCCGGCCGAGTCGCCGTGCCCGGGAGCGTCGTACGAGACCGGGCTGTAGCCGAGGTCGAGCAGCCGCTGGACGAAGCCGGCGTACCGCGATGCGCGTGAGCGCCAGCCGTGTACGAGCAGCACCGGGCGCTGCCCGTCACCCCACGCGTACGTGACCACGCCATCGACGATCTCGACCCGCGCGGCGGCGTGGATCGCCTGCTCGGACTCGCGGACCTTCCCGCGCATCAGCGGCCGGCGCCACAGCTCGAAGGCCAGCCGCCCCGCCAGCCAGGGCGACAACCTGCCGATTGTCGACAATCCGATCCTGAACAGATTCTTCATGGCGCTCCTCGATCCCTGACAAACTATACGAACGGTCGTATTATTAGTTTGTCACGGCAGTGACGTCAACCAGGACCTAGGATCGGGACTCGTGGAGAAGGTCGACGGACGGTTGGTGCGGGGTGATCAGACCCGGCGGGCGGTGCTGCGCCGGTCGGTCGACATCGCGTCGGTCGACGGGCTCGAGGGGCTGTCGATCGGGCGGCTGGCGACCGAGCTGGGGATCAGCAAGAGCGGGCTGTTCGCGCACTTCGGGTCGAAGGAGGAGTTGCAGCTCGCGACCATCCGGGCCGCCCGGCGGATCTACGCCGACCACGTAGTGACGCCGGCGTTCGAGGTGGAGCCCGGACTCGGGCGGGTCTGGTCGGTCAGCGATCACTGGCTCGAGTACTCACGGCGCCGGGTGTTCCCCGGTGGCTGCTTCTTCCAGAAGGTCTCGCACGAGTTCGCCGGTCGCACCGGGGCAGTGCACGAGTCGCTGCTCACCGTCCACTACGAGTGGATGGAGCTGATGGAGACGACCGTCCGCGAGGCGGTCGAGCGCGGCGAGCTCGCCGCCGACCCGAAGCAGCTGGCCTTCGAGCTGAACGCGTACTACGAGGCCGCCAACTTCGCGTCGCTGCTGCAGGGTGATTTCGCGGCCTACGACCAGGCTCGTCAGGCCATCTGCTCCCGGTTGGAATCGGTCCTCACGCCAGGCACGACGGCACCCTGGTAGGTCGGTAGATCGCGTCGTCCCCGCATCGGCGAACACAGTAGGACCAGGCCGGCCAAGGGGACGCCCGCCGTGGTGATCCACAGGGCCGGACCGAGGCCGAGTAGCTCGCCCAGCGTTCCGCCGAGCAGGGCGCCGAGCGGGATCGTTCCGTAGTTGAGGAACGAGGCTGTTGCGGTCAGTCGGCCGAGCAGTTCCGGCGGGCAGTAGGACTGCTGGAAGGTCGCCTTGATGACGTTGCCGCCGACCACGCCCAGGCTGACGCCGAAGCCGCCGACGAGGTAGAGCCACGGGCTCACGCTGCTCAGCGGGATCAGCAGCGCGAGCGTCGGCAGGCCGAGCTCGCACAGCAGCAGTGCCCGCGCGGTGCCGAAGCGGGCAGCTAGGCGGCGGCCCAGGAACGCGCCGAGGATGCCGCCGCTGGTGGCCGCGGCGATCAGGGCGCCGACCGTGCCGGCGGACAGCCCGGCCTCACGGACCAAGAAGACAACCACGATGGCCTGGTAGCCCATCAGCGCGAGGTTCGAGACCGCTCCGAAGATCGTGAGTGTCCGCAGCCACACGTCCCGCGCCACCAGCTGGATCCCTTCCCGGATCAGGCCGGCTCGGCGGGCTTCCGTCGTACGGCGCTCCCGGAAACGGATCGCGGCCAGACAGGCGAGCGCGACCAGGAACGTGGTGGCGTCGACCAGGATGGCGTTGGCTGGTCCGGCGTACTGGACGACGAGGCCGCCGCCGCCCATGCCCGCCAGTTGTGCGGCCGATGCGCTGCCGTGCAGTTTCGCGTTGCCCGCGGCATGGTCGGCCGGGTCGAGGAGGGTCGGCAGGTAGGCGGTGTAGGCGGTCTGGAAGAGGACGGCTGCTGCGCCTGTGAGGAGGGCGACCGCCAGGAGCAGGTGGATCGTGAGTACGCCGAGCCAGGCCGCAACGGGCAGCGTAGCCAGCAGCAGGAAGGATGCCGCGGAGCTGCCGAGAAGGAGGGGGCGGCGGTGGTTTTGGTCGACCCAGGCGCCGACCGGGAGGCCGATCAGGAGCCAGGGTGCCCACGCGGCTGCGGTGAGTACGCCGACCTCGAACGTGCTGGCGTCGAGCAGTGAGATGGCGACCAGAGGCAGTGCCACCGCCGAGGTCGCGCTGCCGAATCGGTTGACGGTCTCGCCGATCCAGAGCAGGCGGAAGTCGCGATGCCGCCGAAGGAGGCTCATGACCGGTCCGCTTCGTCGTTGGCCGACCGCCGCGGGAACGACTGGAGCTGGACGATGACCCGCTCCGCGTTGTCGCCGGCCGGTGCGACCTTGGTGTAGCGGTCGATCACCTCGCCGATCTCCTCGTTGAGTGCGGTGAGCTGCTCCGGTGTGAGGCGGAGGTCGCGCCAGTCGGACAGCGCCGCCGCGTGTTGCCACTCGCCGGGCCAGTTCTCGTCGACGTACGCCCGGACGCGGTCGAAGTACCGCTCGACCAAGTGCTGAAGGTAGACGTCGAGCGCGCCGCTGGTTTCGGGGTCGTCGCGGAACTCGGCCGGGTCCAGCACGGTCCGGCCCGGGATCCGCCACCAGCGCTCGCGTTTGGTGCCGCGCTCGACGTCCTCCTCGATGTAGCCGTGTTCGGCGAGCAGGCGCAGGTGCCAGCTGATCGTGCCGGTGTTCTCGCCCAGCCGCGCGGCCAGGGTGGTCGACGTGGCCGGGCCGTCGAGCTCGAGGGCCTCCAGGATGTTCATCCGGAGCGGGTGAGCGAGTCCGCGCAGGCTGCGGGCGTCGATTCGTCGCATAGTTGCAGAGTAATCTCTGCAGAGAAGTCTCTGCAAGATTCGATGTGTCGGAGGCCTCACCTAGCGTGGGCGGCATGCGACCTCATGTGGTGGCTCAGGTGGCCGTCTCGCTCGACGGGATGACGTCGGGATTCGACGTGGATCTCGCGCGGTTCTACGCGCTCGCGACGCTGTGGCAGGAGGACGTGACGCTGACCGGCGCGGACACGATCCTGGCTCAAGAGGACGCCGTACGGTCCGCTCCGCATCCCGGGCCGCGGCCGGACGGTCCGCTGCTCGCGGTCGTGGACAGCCGGGCGCGAGTCCGCTCGTGGGAGGGACTACGGCAGCTCGGCTACTGGTCCGACGTACTCGCCCTGTACGCCGACCAGACGCCGGCCCGCCCGGCCGACAGCGCGACCCGTGAACTCGTGACCGGCTACGACCGGGTGGATCTGGTCGAGGCTCTGGAGATCCTCGGACGCCGGGGCGCTCGGGTCGTGCGGGTCGACTCCGGCGGCGAGTTGCTGCGTGCGCTCTTCGACGTGGGCCTGGTTGACGAGCTCGCGTTGCTCGTCCACCCGGTCGTCGTCGGCTCCGGCCGCCGCTGGTCCGATGGCCATGCACTCGACCTCGAACCAGCGGGGACCGAAGTCTTCGAAGGTGGTGTCGTGTGGCTCCGCTATTGCATCCGCCCTAGTGGTCTGCGGTGAGGTCGTCGTTGCGGCCGGCCTCGAGGCGGGACCACTGGGAGATCGGGCGCCCGTTGGTGATCAGGCCGCCCGGCTCCCATTCCTGCGGCCAGCCCGCGGGGGAGTCCTCATGCGTCTCGCGGCGGCCGTAGACGGTGAGGTCCATCAGCGAGTAGCTGTTGTCCATCACCTCGACACCACGAACCGTCGTCCACCAGGTCTCGAACACCCGATCGCCGTCGCGGGCGTACGACACCAGATGCATGCTGTTCTTGACCCGGCCGACCAGGAGGGTGTCGAGGGAGTCGGCGGCGGAGTACCACGGCATCGTCCAGCCCATGAAGTCGTGATAGCGGCGGCTCTCGTCGTACGGGCCCTGCGCGAAGACGGCGTACGTGATGTCGCGGGAGTGCAGGTAGGACAACTCCGAGACGTGGGTGCTGCACCAGGTGCAGCCCTGGCACTGCTCGGCCGCGGGGTGGCCGGGGTTCCACATGAAGTAGTAGGCGAGGAGCTGCTTGCGGCCTTCGAACGCGTCGAGGAGGGTGAGCGGTCCGTTCGGGCCGATCAGCGGGGTGCTCGCGTCCACTTCGACCATCGGCAGCCGGCGCCGGGCCGCGGCGATCGCGTCACCTTCGTGGGTGTGCGCCTTCTCGCGGACCCGCAGTTCCTCGATCTCGGCCTCGAAGGCCTCCCGGTCGACGATGGCAGGCAGGCTCGTTGTCGTCGCGTCCTTCATGACTGCTTCCTCTCTCTCGGTCATGATCGGGACGTCGGAGCGGGTCCGGCGGACTCGACCTGACCCTCGCTCTGTTTCTGGTTTCCTGTTGTGGTGTTCACGAAACTGTCCGTGGTGACGGCTACTGTGAGCTGTGATGAGGAAGCAGCATGAGTGGTACGACGAGCATGACGCAGAGCGCTGGGTGCCGGAGCCGGTCAAGCGACCGGGGCGGACCGCGTTCGCTCGCGACCGTGCGCGCGTGCTGCACAGTGCCGCGCTGCGCCGGCTGGCCGCGAAGACGCAGGTCGTGACGGCGGGTAGTGACGACTTCGTCCGGAACCGGCTGACCCACAGTCTCGAGGTCGCGCAGATCGGGCGAGAGCTGGCCTCGACGCTCGGGTGCGATCCGGACATCGTCGACGCGGCCTGTTTGTCGCATGATCTCGGGCATCCGCCGTTCGGGCACAACGGCGAGCGGGCGCTCGATGCGGTCGCCGCCGAGATCGGCGGGTTCGAGGGGAACGCGCAGACGCTGCGCCTACTCACTCGGTTGGAGTCGAAGACGTTCGACGCGGACGGTCGGAGCGTGGGGCTGAACCTGAGCCGGGCCACGTTGGACGCCGCGACGAAGTACCCGTGGGCCCGGCGCGCGGGGGAGCGCAAGTTCGGGGTGTACGACGACGATCTGGCCGTCTTCGAGTGGTTGCGCCCAGGGGTCGGTGAGCGGCGTTGCCTGGAGGCGCAGGTGATGGACTTCGCCGACGACGTCGCGTACTCGGTGCACGACGTCGAGGACGGGATCGTTGCCCATCACATCGACCTGGCCGCGGTGGATGCGGAGCGCGCGCCGTACTGGGAGATCGTCCGGCAGCTGTACTTGCCTGAAGCAACCGATGCGGAGCTCGACGAGGGGTGGCGGCGGCTGACCAGCCTGCCGTACTGGCCAGGGGCCGCGTTCGACGACAGCCGGCGGGCGCTCGGCGGGTTGAAGGACCTGACCAGTCAGTTGATCGGCCGGTTCTGTACGGCGGCCGAGCAGGCGACCCACGCGGTCTTCGGCCGCTCCCGCCTGATCCGCTACGAGGCCGACCTCGTCGTCCCCGGCGGCACCCGCCTCGAAATCGGCCTCCTCAAAGGCGTCGGCATGTTCCACGTCCTCAACTCCCCGGAACGCCAAGCCCGCCGAGCCTCCCAACGCGAACTCCTCACCGAACTGGTAGAAGCCCTCTGGAAGTCGGGCCCCTTCCACCTCGACACCGCCTTCAAAGCCGACTTCACCGCGGCGGCCGACGACGACGCCCGCCTGCGCGTCGTCGTCGACCAGGTCGCATCCCTCACCGACCCTTCAGCCGTGGCTTGGCACGCTCAGTTCGTCGGCCCGTCAGCCGACTGAGGTGAACGGAAGGTCGAGGCCCAGTTGGGCTGGGATGGGTTTGTTGGTGAGGCGGATCTGGTCGAGTTCGGTGGGGGAGAGGGCTCGGCGGTAGACGCGGACCTCGTCTACGGTGCCGTTGAAGCGGTTGGCGCCGTCGACGCGCTGGCCAACGTGGATGCCCTGGATGCCGAACTCCTGGCCGGCGGTGACCGATCCGGGCGGCGCGGTCGCCGAGCTGACCTCGGTGCCGTCGACGAGCAGGCGGAGCTTGCCGTCTGCGCGTTGGAGGACGACGTGGTGCCACTGGTTGTCGTTGTACGCCGACGCCGACTGCACCGTGATGTTGAAGCGGTCGACCGCCATCAGCGCACGGATCCGGTTGCTCTGCGGTTCGGCCCGCAACCACACCTGTGGCGTCGTCCCCGAACCGGTGCGGAAGGCCCAGAGAATCGCGTGTGATCCGGTGGTCGCGCCGTACTTGATCCACGCCGTCATCGTGAAGTCCTCCGCACCGACGTCGATCGACCGGTCGAACGGCACCTCGACGCGATCGTCGACCCCGTCCAGCGCGAGCCCGGTGCCGAACTTGCCCTCGGCAACCGTCGCCCCGCCACGCACATACGCCGGGTTGGCGGCCGGCCCGAGGTCAGGCGTCGTCGGACCCGGTGCGGGCGGACCGGGGATGCCCGGGGGAGTGCCGTTCGGCGTCGCCAGGTAGGCCTCGTTGAACCGCGCGTACCGGATCGACTCGTACGGCGTCGCGACGCCGGCCTCGTAGAGCAGTCCCGCCTGGTCGCCGTCGAGCCGGACCAGGTCCGAGTACGCCGTCGGACCCCAGTAGAAGACCTTGCCCTGCTGCCAGGTGTCCCACGTGCGCGCTTCGTCGTACGACGATCGGATTGTCATCACCTCGCGCGCGGCCGGGTGTGCCGGTGCGGAGAACAGGATCCGGTCGCGATGATCGCCTTCGTTCCGGGCACTGAACCGCAGCAGCGAGCCCTGGACGTCGGGCATCACGAGCCGGGGGAGAGTCCGGAACGGCCGGTCGAAGGTTGCGCCGCCGTCGCTGCTGACCGCGTACGCGCGGCTGCCCGGGTCGGTCCCGCGCTCCCGGGCCAACGCGTAGATCCTGCCGTCGGTCAGCTCGACCACGGTCACCTCCTGGGCGATCACCGTGCCGTCGTCGCGTGAGGTGGTCGCGCCGATATGCCAGGTCTGCCCGGAGTCGTCGCTGTAGAGCAGGTGCGTGCCATAGACGTGCGCGCCGGTGCCGTCGTACGACTCGAAGCTGGCGCCGACAATCAGACGACCCGCATGTTGACCATGTTGGAGCTGAATGCCGTGCATGGGTCCGGTCGCGTACCAGAAGTTCCAGCTCGGCAGCTTGCCCTCGGTCATCTCCCGCGGCGCCGTCCAGGTCGCGCCGGAGTCGTCGCTGGTCTGGACGTACGGGTCGCGGTCGCAGCCGTTCGGACAGGGCGCCGCGCCGTTGTGGGTCGTCACGAGGACAATCCGGCCAGTCCGATTGTCGACAATCGGCACCGGGTTGCCGTGGGTGCTCCCGTTCCCTTCGGAGACGACCTGCAGCGGGCCCCACGTCTTGCCGCCGTCGGTCGATCTCCGCAGTACGACGTCGATGTCGCCGTCGTCGCCGCAGTCCGCCACCCGGCCCTCGGCGAACGCGAGCACTGTGCCGTCGGCCGCCCGCACGATCGCCGGGATGCGGAAACACGCGTATCCGTTGGTCTTCTGCTCGAACAGCGCATTGTCTTCGTGGAGTGGCGCAGGGTCTGGTGCGGCGGCAGCCGCTGGGCCGGTGAGGGATGGCAGCAGCGCGCCGGCGGCGAGCAGGACGGTGGCCGCGAGGCGACCGTAGAGGGTCATGCGCATGGGCTCTCCTGGCAGGACATAGGACGTATGATGTCCTGCGAAAAGGTACGCCCTGCGTCGCGAGCGCCACAAGGCCCCGGCCACTAGAGTCTGGGTATGACCGATGCAGAGCAGATTGTCATCGTCGGCGCGAGTCTCGCGGGTGCGACCGCTGCCGAGGAACTCCGGAACGACGGCTGGACCGGCGGCATCGTCCTGATCGGCAGCGAAACCAAGCTGCCGTACGAGCGACCACCGCTGTCCAAGGGCGTCCTGCTCGGCAAGGACCAGACCGACGTCGCGCAACTGCACGACCAGCAGTGGTACGACGACAACACCATCGACCTGCGACTCGGCACGACCGTGACCGGCATCGACACCAAGGCCCACACGGTCACCCTCGACGACGGCTCCCAGGTGTCCTACAGCAAGCTCCTGATCGCAACCGGCAGTCGCGTACGGCGCCTCGACGTACCAGGGGCCGACCTGCCGGGCGTCCGCTACCTGCGGACGGCCGAGGAATCACAGGCTCTGACCGACGCGTACGCCGCCAAGCCGCGAGTCGTCGTGGTCGGCGCGGGCTGGATCGGCCTCGAGGCTGCGTCGGCCGCGCGGGAGCGCGGCTGTGAGGTGACCGTGGTCGAGCCGCAGTCCACGGCGCTGGCCGGCGTACTCGGTGAGCAGGTCGGCGAGTTGTTCGCCAACCTGCACCGGCTGCACGGTGTGACGCTGAAGTTCGGCACCGGAGTCGAGGCATTCGAGGGCACCGACAAGGTGACCGGGGTGCGGACCTCCGATGGTGAGGTGATTCCGGCGGAGCTGGTGATCGTCGGCGTCGGCGTACAGCCGAACACCGAGCTGGCAGCGGAGGCCGGGATCGAGGTCGCCACCCCGGACAACGGGTCCGGCATCGTGACCGGGCCGGACCTGCGGACCTCGGTGGAGGACGTGTACGCGGCCGGCGACGTGGTCCGGTGGGAACACCCGCTGTTCGGCCGGCCGGTCCGGGTCGAGCACTGGCAGAACGCGAAGGACACCGGGAAGTCCGCGGCCAAGGCGATCCTCGGCCAGGAGGTCGCGCACGACGCGATCCCGTTCTTCTTCACCGACCAGTACGACCTGGGCATGGAGTACGCCGGTGACGTGCCGCGCGGGACGTCGTACCAGGTGGTGCTGCGGGGTGATCCGGCCTCGGGCGCCTACCTGGCCTTCTGGCTCGGCGACGACCGGCGCCTGCTGGCCGGGATGCACGTCAACACCTGGGGCGCGATCGACGGCGTCCAGGACCTGATCCGCTCCGGCAAGCAGCTCGACCCCGAGCGCCTCGCCGACTCCTCGATCGACCTGGCCGACGTCTAAAGCGGATACTCGACGTACGCGAAGGAGCTGCTGTCCGGCGACCAGCTCGGCACGTTCATCGTGCCCTGGCCGCCGAACAGCGTCGCGACCTCGCGGATCTCACCCTGCGGCGACAGCAACCGAAGCCGCACGTCCTCGATATCCGCGGGATGCCCTTCGGTGCCGGGCGGGAAGCTGACGTAGGCGATCGCCGACCCGTCCGGCGCCGGGTGCGGGAACCAGTTGACCCGCTCGTCGACCGTGAGCTGCTCGGCCTCGCCGCTGCTCACCGGGATCCGGAACAGCTGTGCGTGCCCGGCCCGCTCGGAGTTGAAGTAGATCCACTTCCCGTCCGGGCTGTACTCCGAGCCGTCGTCGGCGTACTCGTCGTTCGTCACCTGGACATCGGCGCCACCGGCGGACGGGATGGTCCACACGTTCGTGATCCGGCGGCCGTCCACGTGCTCCAGGCCGATGTACGCAAGCGTCCGCCCGTCCGGCGAGACACCGTGCAGGTAGTGGTGGAACCCGGGTCCGCGATCGTTGCTCACCCGGCGCGAAGCGCCACCGTCGAGCGGTACGGCGTACAGGTGCCCGTCGTCCGCCGACACGAAGATCGTCGCTCCGTCCGGGCTCAGCACATGATCGTTGTTGATCGACGGCACCCCACCGAGGTCGATCTCGGTCAGGCCGTCGTGGACCCGGAACAGCCGCCCGTCTCCGTTGACGAGCAACTCACCACCCGGCGTCCAGTTGGGTGCTTCGAACAAGACCGTCGACGAGTTGAACACCAACCGCCGCTCACCACTCGCGACATCGACTGCATAGAGCTCGGACCGTTGACCAGGGCGAAGAGTACGCGGCACACGCCCATCTTGCCGGACTCCGGCCCGGCCCACGGCAGCCGATGCCTTGACGGCCCGGCGAATCCGGGACCTCCGGCCCGGCCCACGGCAGCCGATGCCTTGACGGCCCGGCGAATCCGGGACCTCCGGCCCTGATCGGCAGGCTGGAGCGTTCCTAGCGTTGCAGTTGTGAGCACGAAGTCACCTGCACGCGAGCAGCGTCCGCGCACACCGCCGGGCAGGACCACCGGGCCAGGCATCGCGGTCCGCGCGGTTGCCTTCCTGGCCGGCTGCGTCGCGACTGCGGTGGGTGTCGGCCTCGGTCTGCCCCACCTGGCCAAGACGGGAATCAGTCCGACCGCCATTGCCGGAATGGTCTGTTTGACGACCGGATTGGTCCTGGTCGGAGCTGGTGGAATCTCCCTCGTCCGCGCGGTTCCCGGCTGGTGGCGGGTTCTCGCCGTACCGGTGCTGTTGTCGGTTCTGCTGATCAGCTTGACGGCGCTCGGCCAGGCGGTCGCGGCGACGAATGTTCCGCACACCGCCGTCGGCGCGGAGACACCGGGTAGCCGCGGCCTGGCGTTCACCGAGGTGGAGTTCGCCACCGCGGACGGCGTCACCTTGTCGGGGTGGTACATCCCGTCCGCGAACCGCGCGGCCGTGGTGGTGCTGCACGGTGCCGGATCGACCCGGTCGGATGTGCTCGACCATGCCGTCGTACTGGCTCGGCACGGGTACGGCGTCCTGCTCTTCGACGCGCGCGGACACGGCCGGAGCGAGGGTCGCGCGATGGACTTCGGCTGGTACGGCGACCTCGACGTCGGCGCCGCCGCGACGTACTTGGAGACGCGGCCCGACGTCGACGGCTCCAGGATCGGTGTGCTCGGTCTGTCGATGGGAGGCGAGGAAGCGATCGGGGCGGCGGCTGCGGACACGCGGATCCGCGCGGTGGTCGCCGAGGGGGCGACCAACCGGACCACGGCGGATCGTGCGTGGATGTCGGACGAGTACGGCTGGCGGGGAACCGTGCAGGAAGGCCTTGAATGGCTGACCTATCAGACGACCGCGCTCCTGACGCCGGCGAACGCGCCGATAGGGCTGCGGACCGCGGTTCTTGCGGCGGCTCCCCGTCGGGTGCTGCTCATCGCAGGCGGTGCGATACCGGACGAGGAGCACGCGGGCCGCTACATCCGGTCGGGCTCGCCCGGCACTGTCGGGCTATGGGTCGTCCCGCAGGCAGGCCACACAGCGGGTCTCCGGACCGATCCCGGCGAGTGGGAGCGGCGGATCACTCGCTTCCTCGACGAGGCGTTGACCTGAGCTTCCCGGTGCGGTTCGCCGTCCCGCGGGGACGGATCCTTGGTGATGATCGTAGACTCGCGGGGTGGCAGGCAGGATCAAGGACGAGGACATCGCGCTGGTGCGCGAGCGGGCCCGCATCGACGACATCGTCGGTTCCTACGTGACCTTGAAGAACGCCGGCGGCGGGAACCTGAAGGGGTTGTGCCCGTTCCACGACGAGAAGTCGCCCTCGTTCAACGTCACCCCGTCGCGCGGATTCTTCTACTGCTTCGGCTGCCAAGAGGGCGGCGACGTCATCGACTTCATCCAGAAGATCGACCAGATCACCTTCCACGAGGCCGTCGAGACGCTGGCCGCGAAGGTCGGGATCCAGCTCCGGTACGACGAGTCCGGACTGCCGGTGCAGCGCGGTCCCGGGAACCAGCGGCCACGGCTGGTCGAGGCGCACAAGGTCGCGGCCGAGTATTACGTGGAGCAGTTGTTCGGTGCGGCCGACGCGAAGCTCGGGCGGCAGTTCCTGGACCAGCGCGGGTTCGACAAGGACGCGGCGGTGCACTTCGGGGTCGGGTTCTCGCCGCGCGGCGGTGAGGCGCTCACCAACCACCTGCGCGGTCGCGGGTTCACGAACGCCGAGCTGGTCGCGTCCGGGCTGTCGGCGGAGGGCCAGCGCGGGCTGTACGACCGGTTCCGCGGCCGGCTGATGTGGCCGATCCGGGACGCCACGTCGGAGGTGATCGGGTTCGGCGCCCGGCGGCTGTTCGACGACGACCGGATCGAAGCGAAGTACCTGAACACCCCCGAGACCCCGATCTACAAGAAGTCCAAGGTCCTGTACGGCGTCGACCTCGCCCGCCGCGAGATCGCCAAGGGCCGCCAGGCGGTCGTGGTCGAGGGCTACACCGACGTGATGGCCTGTCACCTGTCCGGCGTGCAGACCGCGGTTGCGACCTGCGGCACGTCGTTCGGCGACGACCACGCGCGGGTGCTGCGGCAGTTGCTGCTGGACCACGACCAGTTCCGCGGCGAGGTGATCTTCACCTTCGACGGCGACGAGGCTGGGCAGCGGGCGGCTCTGAAGGCGTTCGCGGGCGACCAGGCGTTCGCCTCGCAGACGTACGTCGCGGTGGAGCCGGATGGACTGGATCCGTGCGACTTGCGTTTGCAGAAGGGTGACGCGGCGGTCCGGGAGCTGATCGGGCGGCGGGTGCCGCTGTACCGGTTCGTGCTCTCGAACGTGCTGTCGAAGTACGACCTGGACCGTGCGGACACCCGGATCGACGCGCTCCGCGACGCGGCTCGGCTGGTGGTGAGCATTCGCGACCGGTCGAAGGTGGACGCGTTCACGCGTGAGCTCGCCGGGCATCTCGGGATGGAGGTCGACCAGGTCCGCACGGAGGTGTATCGCGCCGCGTCCAGGCCGGCTCCGGCTACAGATCGGACTCCGGGTGGGGCGCAGGCAGCCGAGGCTCCCGCGCCAGTGCGTGTGGACGTGCCGTCGCCTCGGGACCAGCGGTTCGTGATCGAGTGGGACGTGCTGAAGGTCGCGATGCAGCACCCGGCGCTGCTGGGGATGGCGTTCGACGAGCTCGACGACCACGACTTCACTCACCCGTGGCTGGCCGCCGTACGATCCGCGATGGCGAAGGTGGGTGGCCCGTCCGCTGCGCCTCCCGGTGAGGCGTGGGTGGTCGCCGTACGCGATGCCGTAGGCAACGATCCCGCCGCGGCGGTCGTCGGTGCGCTGGCCGTGGACCCGTTGCGCCTGGGCCGTGAGCCCGACGCGGCCTACGCGTTGGCGCTGCTGGCGCGGTTGCAGGAGCTGACCTGTGCCCGCCGGATCCAGGACCTCAAGTCCAAGCTCCAGCGCACCAACCCGATCGACCGCGCCGACGACTACAACCGGATGTTCGGCGAGCTGATCGCCCTCGAGGCGTACCGCTCCGACCTCCGCAAGAAGGCCATCTCCGGCGCACTCTAAGGTTCTGTTCCATGACCCAGCCATCAGGGCAACTGCCTCGCCCGCCGCGCGTGTTCCGTGCGGACCACGTCCTGAGCGGTCAGGTCCGCCTGGACGGCTACCCGTTCCGCTACATCGCCCTCACCGCGGAGGGCCACCTCGGCAACCAGGCGTTCGACGTGGTGCTGAGCGCCGTCGAGTTCCTCGAAACCGTCGGCTGGGAACTCGTCAACTTCACCGACAACGCCCACTTCGACCCCATCGCCTACCTCCGCCGCCGTCTCTGACACTTGTTCGGTGTGGAGAACAGCCGCGGTGCTCGCCTGGCTCCCGGGCTTCGGCTTCGGTCTGCCGTGCTTGTACGCGATCTGGCATCTGGCTGAGTCCGGCACGGTGTGGACGTTCCTCGGCTTCCCGACGTACGGCGGCGGGCCCTTCGAAGCCCTCGGTCTCGAGACCGGCGTGCCGCTGCTGGTGGGCTTCCTGGCCGTGTGCGTCGCCGAGGTCGTTCTCGGCTGCTTGCTCTGGACGCGTCGGGGCGCGGTGCTCGCCTTCGCGCTGCTCCCGATCGAGCTCGCGTTCTGGATCGGCTTCGCCCTTCCGATCGGTCCGCTCACGGCGCTGCTCCGAAGCGCCGCGCTGATCCGCCGAAGCCGTTAGGCGCTTTGGGGGTCGTGGCGGCGTTGGACGACGAGGGTGATGCCGAGGGCGGCTCCGCCGAGTGCGATTCCGCCGAGGGCGCCGAGGACGACCGATGTGGTGTCGAGGGCAGACGCTTGATTGATCGACTCCGCCGGCGGTGCGGCGCTGTCGGCGTACCCCGGATACCCGACCCCTTCGTCCGGCCACGGCTCCACCATGTTGGTCGGCTGTGGGTCCCGCGGAATCACGACCTCCGGTACGTCGGCGAACGCGAAGGTGAACGGGACGAGTGCGATGGCTGCGACGGTGAGCTTCATGATTCCTTCTCCTGTTCGGTGGTGACTTCTCCGTTGTCGCGCACGCAGGTATCACGGCGCCTGAGCGCGGTATCACGGCGGTAACAGCGCCGTTGACGGCGCGCTCGACGAGGCCGACAGTCGAAGAGTGGGCATCGACGTACTGGGCCCGCTCACGATCGAGGGGGATCAGAAGGCCCTCGGGCGGCGTGACCGGGTCGTGGTCGCAGCACTGGCGGTGCACCCTGGGGAGGTCGTCAGCGCGGAGCAGCTCGCCGACGTGTTGTGGGGCGAGCAGCTGCCGCCGTCGTGGCCGAAAGTCGTGCAGGGCTGCGTGGTCCGGCTCCGCAAGGTGCTCGGCACCCATGCGATCGAGACGCTGCCGCTCGGCTACCGGCTCGTCGTACCACTCGATGAGATCGACGCCCAGCGGTTCGATCGCGCGGTGGTCCGGGCGCGCGAGTTGCTGGCAGCGGACGAACCCGAGCGTGCAGGCGTGGTCTTGGCCGACGCGCTCACGTTGTGGCGCGGCCGGCCACTGACGGAGCTGGATGGCTGGGACGCAGCCCGCGTCGAGACGGCGCGACCGGCCGCGTGAAATGGGAACGGCCAGACCTCGAAGGTGGTCCGTTGATCGCCATGAGCATCGGTATGCCCCTCGTCGAGATCTCCAAGAAGGGGGACTTGCTGGCCTACTTGCACCCGGGACCGATCCGGAACGAGCGGACCACGACGACTGTTGTCGATGCGCGGACCGGAAAGACCGTGCGGGTGCTGCGCAGTGCATCGGATCCACCGCGTGACGCTGCCTTCTCGCCCGACGGCAGGATGTTGGCCACGGCTCACTACGGCGGCGAGGTCGCCATCTGGGACCTCGCCACAGGGCGCGCGCTGCAACGGTTGCGCACCGTGGAGGTGTCATGGGCCGTCGCCTTCAGCCCCGACGGACAGACGCTGTACACGGCCGGCGACCAGGGATTGCTGCGTGCCTACGATCTCGGCGGCAAGCAGCGGTACCTGCACTGGACCCAGGTCGCCCCGGCGCGGCGCTATCTGCACGTGCTTGCCTCGGGCAACGGAGAACGGATCGCCTACGTCTGGAACGAGGCAGGCACCTCCTGGGTGCGTATCGCGGACCGTACGACCGGCAGGATGACACCGCCGCAGCGACTCGGTCTCGAGCTTCAGCAGGGTCAGTCGCATGCACCTGTGTCCTGGCGTTCCGACGGACAGCGCCTCATTGTCAATGACCTGAACTCGTTCGTGGTCCTCGACGCCAGGACCGGTGCGGTCGTGCAGCGGAAGGCATTCAGGGGGCTGCTGTCTGCCGCGTACGTCGACCGCAGCGGCCGGATCGTCGTCGGCAACATCGACGGCACCTCCTACCTCGACTCCGATCTGCGTCAGACAGGTCGGACGGCGGACTGGTACCTGGACTGCTGCACCGCGGTGTCCCCGGACGGCAAAACCGCAGTGCTGTTCTCGGAGGGGCACGACGGGGCCACCATGGTGTGGCGCATCGTCCGGGCAGCGACAGGCGAGGTCGTCCGGGAAGGCGGCCTGCCGACGTGGGTCAACGCGGCCGCCTACTCACCCAACGGTCAGCTGATAGCCGTCACCGGCACGGAAGGCGTCTACACCATCGACACGAGGTCCGGCGCGGTCAAGGTCGCTCCGAGTACCAGTCACAGGTCCGAGGTCGTCAGTGTCCGCTTCTCCCCGGACGGTAGCCGCATAGTCTCGGGCGCCGCGGACGGAACCGTCACCCTCTGGGACGCCGAGTCCCTGGATGGCCTGCTCAGCGTCAGCGCGGCCACCCCGGTCCCGGTGGCCCCGATCTTCACCCGAGGCGGTGACGTCCTCGCCATACCGTCGTACGACGGGAAGGCCTATCACTGGGACACCAGCACCGGACACATCCTCGGGCAGGCTTGCGCGATGGCCGGCCGCAATCTGACCCAGGCCGAATGGGAGCGATCCTTCGCGGGTCGCGCGTATCAGAAGACGTGTCCTTGAGGGTCAGGTCTCGACCTTGAAGGGGTCGTGTTCGGTGAGGAGTTTGTCGAGGCGGGCCTGGTCTACGCGGTTGGTGACTTCGGAGAGTTCCTGGCGGTCGCGGATGACTTTGGAGAGCGTGATCGTCGAGGTGACGACGTACAGGAGGCCGAGGGCGAGGAAGGCGCGCACCCAGCCGGCTGCCGGTAGGTAGACGAGGGCGACGACCATGGCGATCAGCGAGATGGCGAAGGACAGCACGGCCTGGACGTAGTAGGCCGCGGTCTGCGACGCCTGAATGGGTTTCGTCATGCGTGACATCGTCGTCGCCCGCACACGCACGGCACATGCGGTGAACTACTCATTTAGCGACGAAGGACGCGGACAGTCAGGAAGAACGGCGTTGTTTGGGTGTGGGCGTTGTAGATGCTTCCGCTGGCCCGTTCGGCAAAGTACGTGCCCCGCTCACCTTCGTACGCCGCAGTCATCCGGCCATCCTCGCACCGTCGCGGCTGAGCCCACCTGCGGTTTATGGGCGAAGCTGGCGGCGGGAGGTGATACCGAGTTTGGTGAAGATCTTGCGGAGGTGCCATTCGACGGTGTGCTGGCTGAGGAACATTTGCGCGCCGATCTCGGCGTTGGTGAGGCCTGCGCCGGCCAGTTCGGCGATGTGGGCTTCCTGTGCGGTGAGGGTGTCGCGGGCGTTGCCGGCGCGGCGGCCGACCAGTTCTCCGGTGGCCGCCAGTTCGCGGCCTGCGCGGTCGGCGAAGGCGTCGGCGCCGGAGGTGCTGAAGATCTTGTGTGCCGTACGCAGTTGCTCACGGGCGTCCTGGCGACGACCCTCGCGCCGAAGCGATTCGCCGTACAGCAAATGAGCCCGCGCGAGGTCCATCCGCATCCGCGTCCGGCCGAGTCGCTCGATGGATTCCTGGTACGACGCTTCCGCCGCTGAGTGATCCGTGGTCAGCAGAGCCGTCGACCGGGCGAGCACGCCGAGCCCCCAGTCCGTGCCACACGCTTGCGTCATCACACGCAGCCGATCGAGCCCCTCGGTCGCCAGGTCCGTCCGGCCACTCCGCACCGCCGACTCGACCAACTCGGGCAGCGCCCAGCTCGCGACGCTGAGCTCGATCGGGTAGGCAGTCGCGTCGCGCGCCGACACCAACGCCTCCTGGTACTGCGTGAGTCCGTTCAGCAGCACCGCATGCGCGAACTGGGCGATCGTCACGCCGAGGCCTTCCCCGCGGATCTCGGCCTCCTCCTTGCTCCTCTTGATCAGCGCACGCGCCTCGTCCCAGTCGCCACGCCAGGCCGCCAGGCGAACCGCGCCGTACGGGACCAGCGATGCTCCGGTCGTCTCGTTGATGGTCTGGATCTCGGCGACCAGCGCAGCGGCCAGGGAGATCTCCCCGGCGAACAGGTTGAGCATGACCCGGTGGTGCAGTGCGTACGGGAGTTCCTTGAGTTCCCCGCGCTCGCGGGCGATGCCGACGTTGCGCGCCGTGAGCACATCCCAGTACTCGTCGTCCCAAAGGTTGATGGCCAGGAGCGACGCATGCCCGAGCCAGCGCATGTCGTCCGCGTCCGGCGGGCCTTGCTCACGAGCGAACGCCTCGACTGCCGCCCTCGTGGGCGCAACCGCCGCCGGATATCCGTCGGTGAACAACGCCGCGGCGCCTTCCAGCACAAGGTCACGCTTGCGACTGAGGTCCGGCTTCGGCAGTGCCCGGGCGGCGCGGGACACCTCGGCCAGTCCGGTACTTCCGGCCATCCGGCCAAGGAACCGACAGGCCGCGATCGCATCGAGGTAGGTGTCACGGGCGAGGTCGAGTTCGAGCGCCTCGAGCCGGCGAGCGGCCTCGACGAGCAGCGCCGGAGCATTCACGCTGTGCCCGGAGAAGAACGCGACCTGCGCCCGGACGAGATCCACCCGAGCCTGATGGGCGGCGTCCATCGGTCCCTCGGTGGCAATGGCGAGCAGCCGCGACACGGTCTCGAAGTCGCCTGCCCGGAGGGTGGCTTGGGCAGCTTCCAAGGCCCGTTTTGCGCGCTGCTCAGGGTCCGGTGTGAGTTCTGTCGCCCGTTGCAGGAATGCTGCCGTGGCCGCGTGTCCGCCGCGGCGTTGCGCCCGCTCGGCCGAACCGACGAGTTCGGCGGCCACGTGCTCGTCCGGACCGCTGGCGCCGTACGCGCGATGCCAGGCCCGCCGGTCGGGATCCCGTTCCGGGTCGGTGGCCTCGGCGAGCGCCTGATGGGCTCGGCGGCGATCGTCGACGTTCGCCAGCCGGTACGCCGCCGATCGCACCAGCGGATGCCGGAAGCGGACCCGCGCGCCGATGTCGATCAGGCCGGCGGCTTCTGCGGGCCCGGCCGCGGTCACCGGGATGGCCAGGATCTTCAGCGCACGCAGCAGGAGAGGTACGTCGCCCACCGGGTCGGCGGCGGCAGTCACCAGCAACTGCTGCGTGTCCGGCGGAAGCTCCTGCAGCCGTCGGGCGAAGTTGTGCTCGATCTGAGTCGTCAGCGGCCGAGCGTCCAGGCGCTCGAAGCCGCCCGCCAGCTCACCCGCGGTCAGTCCGCGGGGGAGTTCCATCAGGGCCAGGGGGTTGCCTCTGGTCTCCGACACGATCCGGTCCCGAACTCGCTCGTCCAGCCGGCCGGGGAACACCGCATCGAGCAGGTCGCCGGCATAGTGATCGGCCAGGCCCTCGACCGCCAGCTCCGGGAAACCCCGCCAGTCAGGCCCGGTCACGGGCTCACGTACGGCGAACACCATGCCGATGCGGTCGGCGAACAGCCGCCGCCCGACGAACGTCAGCGTCTGAACTGACGCCTGATCCAGCCATTGCGCGTCGTCGATCACGCATAGCAGCGGACTGCTGTCGGACACAGCCGACAGCAGGCTCAAGATGGCCGCACTGACCAGGAAGCGATCCGGTGGCCCGCCGAACTCGCGCCCGAACGCGACCGCGAGCGCGTCCCGCTGTGGACGCGGCAGATCGTCGTTGCGAGGCAACAGCGGCGCGCACAACTGGTGCAGACCGGCATACGGGATCTCCATCTCCGACTCGACCCCCGCCGCCCGTGCGACGCGGCAGCCTTCGGCCTGTTCGACCAGGTACTCGAGCAGGGCCGACTTGCCGATGCCCGCCTCGCCACGGACGACCAGCACCTGCCCCTCACCAGAGCGCACGCCGGCGACCAACTGATCCAGCCGCGCACACTCCGCCCGCCGCCCCCGCAGCCCGGGCTCCTGCCCAACGATCGCCATGCCATCACCCCTCAGCCGAGGCTAGCCCCGGAGATCCGCGCGGGACAGCTAGTAGTACTTTGTTAGGTCGGCGTGGTTGCGTTGTTTTGCGTGGGTTTTCGTGTTGGATCGGGGCGTGGATGCTGCTGACTTCGTTGCGGTGG